>SVJM01000008.1 GCA_015068975.1 Oscillospiraceae bacterium
AACCTCTAATATCGAGTGGCAAAAAGATATGGGGTACGAATGTTTAATTCTGGAGCATCACATGGCGGCAAGCAGATTTTCCTTTAGCAACTTATACACACCATTAAATGAATCAAAAGAATTTGACAGTGCTTTGCGAAAAGGTGAAATACCCGAAATATCATTTTTAGCTAATACAGTTTCTCCGCTTATTAAAGCGTATCAAGCACACAATACATTTGAGATTGCAAAGATTGTTCGCCAAAGTTCACCTTTATTAAGTAAAAAAACTCTTTCTTTGCAACCGGATAAACAGCAACAAAAGTTAGAACAGGCAGAAGCCGCCACGAGATCATTATTTGCTCTTTGGGATAGTGGCAAGAATCCTTCGTGTATTCAAGTTTTAAGTAATATAAAAGCGTCTGGACTTTATGAGCTTAGCGAACGTATGGAAGAAATAATAGATAGCACATATGCTGGAGATGATCCCAAGGTTGTAGCACTGAAAGCTGCATTAGATGTTCCGTTTGATGAAATGGAACGATATGCTGCATATGTTTCAGAACAAAGCAGATTTGCTACGCATCAAGGCGTTAAAGGGCTAGAGTATCCTCGGGTAATGGTTGTTTTGGATGATTCCGAAGCTAGAGGATTTTTGTTTAGCTATGAAAAGTTGTTTGGTGCTAAAGAAAAGACTGCTACAGATTTAAAAAATGAAAAAGAAGGAAAAGATACCAGCATTCAAAGAACTGCTAGGTTGTTTTATGTTGCCTGTACACGAGCGATGGATAGTTTAGCAGTTGTTGCATATTCTGAGAACCCAACCTTGGTGCGTTCTACAGCATTAACCAACGGATGGTTTGCAGAAGAAGAAATTGTGCTGTTGGATGATTTAGTATTTGATGATAATTAGCAGAGTGAATGATGCGAAAAATCCTTAATTTTGTAGGAGGATGTACTCATGGATAATGAATCAACCACGAATTTTGTATGTAAACTATGCGGTCAAGAATTTGATAATAAAGAAATGAGCGAGGAACACTATCCTGCACGTAGCACTGGAAACGAAGATATAGTTTCGCTTGACATTGTCAAAATGATCGACTCAATAATGTCAGGCGAAATACACAATGAAATTTTACGAAGATCTACTAAGGGAGAAGAGATATCTGATATTTCGGAGAATATATTTGACACTCAACTTTCTAAATCATTATATCCTGATGGAAGAACCTCAAGAACATTATGTAAGGAATGCAATACGTTTTTGGGAAAGTATGACGAAGCGTATTTGAAATTTTTCAATGTAGATGGAAATCCTAAGATAGTGAAAGGGTTTCAACAAATAACAAAGTTGGAAATAATAAAAGCAATTTATGCAAAGTTTTTATCACTACCGGAAAGTGTTGATGAAAAATTTGACTTCTTGGAATTTATTAAAAACAAAAACATGACGACTTATAATGGTATATGGAAATTGTACTTTGTAAAAAGAGATTTTTCTTCTGATCTACTTGGAATGAAGGATATAGGTACAGGAAAAGTAGTGTTTGATGAGGGCGTTGTATATGAGATGTCAGATGATAAGTTTATTTTTAATTTAATGAATTTTGAAATACATTCTTGTTTTAATATGACAAGTATTTTTGATATTTTGAAGAAAAATTATACGATAATTGAGGGCGTCGGAGAGAATGGTGGGTATCACGCTCAAATTCTTATGAGCAAACTGTTCTCTGAATTTAGTGAAGAGTAAAATTTACTATTTCCCACAAAGCACTTGAAATATTTGTTCATTTATGGTATCATTATACATAACCGATGTAGAACAAACAGTGGTAAATATGATACTCGGCGTGATACTGTTTTGATACTAAAAATTCAGGCAAAGAAAAATAATACGGAGATTTAGTGCAAAATAGGCAATAAAGCCAACGAATTGCTAAACAAATAAGTTTAGTAACAAGAAAACTTTATCGAGTGGAAATAATACAATTTAATTCACAATGATTTATTTGCAGACAGTTATTTTGACTGTCTGCATTTTTCGTTACAAAAAAATACCATTGAGGCTTGTCCTCAATGGTATTTTTGGCTGATTTAATTTAGTTTTATTTTGTACCGAAGATTCTGTCGCCTGCATCACCAAGACCGGGTACGATATAGCATTTGTCGTTAAGCCCTTCATCTACGTTTGCACAGTAGATTTCCACATCAGGATGAGCCTTCGAAAGGGCTGTAATACCTTCCGGTGCAGCGATAAGACACAAGAATTTAATGTGTGTAGCGCCATATGATTTGATCTGACCTATAGCATCTATTGCAGAGCCACCTGTAGCAAGCATAGGGTCTACAACCACTACAAGTCTCTGATCAATATCAGCAGGAAGCTTGCAGTAATATTCACAAGGCTGCATAGTTTCTTCATCTCTGTACATTCCTATGTGACCAACCTTAGCAGTAGGGACAAGTGACAGCATACCGCTGACCATACCAAGACCTGCTCTGAGAATAGGTACAATTGCAATATCCTTGCCTGTGATCATTTTCTGAGTAGTTTTTTTGATAGGTGTTTCTATTTCAACATCTGTCAATGGAAGATCGCGGAGTGATTCGTAGCACATAAGCATTGTAATTTCTTCTACAAGCTCGCGGAATTCCTTGTTTGTAGTGGATGTCTGACGAAGTATTGTAGTCTTGTGCTGAATAAGTGGATGATCAAATGTTACAACTTTACTCATAATATTACTCCTCTTTTGCTTTAGATGTGATAAGATTTGTGATAATACCAAATATCAATGCACATGCGATAGATGTGATTGTGATTTTGCCAAATGTAAGTGTAAGTCCGCCGATACCTGTGATAAGGATTACAGCAACAACAAAGAGATTTTTGTTCTGACCAAGGTCAACCTTCTGAATCATCTTAAGACCTGAAACAGCGATGAATCCGTAAAGTGAAATACAAACACCGCCCATTACACAGTTTGGAATTGTAGCAAGGAATGTTACAAATGGAGCAACAAATGATGCTATGATAGCAATGATTGCAGTAGTAAGGATAGTTACTACAGAAGCGTTACCTGTGATAGCTACACAACCAACTGATTCACCGTATGTTGTGTTTGGACATCCACCGAAGAATGCACCTGCGATAGAGCCGATACCGTCACCGAGTAGTGTTCTGTGAAGACCTGGTTCTTCAAGAAGTTCTGTGCCGATAATTGAACTTAAGTTCTTGTGGTCAGCGATATGCTCTGCAAATACAACAAATGCTACAGGAATATATGCTACAGCAACTGTTGCGATATATGAAGCATCAATTTCCTTGATTCCTTCAAAAGCTTTTACAAATGTGAAATCAGGGTACCACTGCATATTTTTGAATGCAGAAAAATCTATGATCATCAAAGCCTGATTGTCTGTATAAGTACCGATCAATGTGAAAATGGTTGCTACAAGATAACCTGCAACGATACCGATGATGAAAGGTATGAGCTTTGTCATATTTTTGCCGTATACTGAACAGATTGCAACTGTAAAAAGTGTTACAAATCCACAGAAGATACAAGCATATGGTGAAGCAACGGATACACCTTCTACTAATACTTTACCAACCTGAAGATCATTTATTGCAGCACCGGCAAGTGAAAGACCAATAAGTGCAACAGTTGGTCCGATAACAACAGGAGGCATAAGCTTGTTGATCCAGTTAACGCCTGCAAACATCTGTTGTGGGATTTGTTATGGGTATGGTAGATATTGTATCCAATGAAAATGTACTTCTTTATTTTGTGAAGTATATACTTCCTCACGGAGTGTTTGAAATTCCTGCAGTTATCCTTTCTGTTGCACTTGGAACAAGGCTTTGTATATTTATGTGCTCAAAGATAACCGGTGGCTCCAAGGATAAATCAATTTTATATCATCTCAAAGGGAGTATTGGTACCTTTTTTACGTATATTATTCCATTGCTAATCGTTGCTGCATTTATCGAGGCGATTATCCTTGAGATTATATTTCTGTGATTAGATAATAAGGAGAAAAACAATGTTTGATATTTCAAAAATAGATGCAAATTTTAAAGTAGAAACAAAGATTGAAAAAGAGGATATAAAGTTTTACGATGCTGATGATGTCCCATTTAAGATATACGGAGTATACAGAGAAGGCGACAGATACAGAAGAATGCCTGAAAATGTGGCAAAATCTGTAAGCGAAGGAGTATACAGTCTTCATTCCAATACTGCGGGTGGCAGAGTGAGATTTGTTACCGACAGTCCATATGTTGCTATTCATGCAAAAATTGACAAAAATGCAAAGATGGCTCATTTTCCCTTTACAGGCTCCATGGGGTTTGACCTTTATGCAGACAACATTTATATAAACACCTTTGTTCCGCCATTCAATACCAATGATATACTGGAAAAGGTCATTGACTTTAATGGTATAAACGGAGAGCATGCCAAAACAAAAGAAATCACAATTAACTTTCCTTTGTATTCAGATGTACTTAAGCTCTATATAGGACTAAAGGATGGTTGCATTATAGAAGAGGCGGCGGAATATAAAAATGAAAAGCCTGTAGTGTTCTATGGCTCATCCATTACTCAGGGAGGATGTGCATCAAGACCGGGGACTTGTTATCAGGCAATATTATCAAGAAATCTAAATATGGATTATATCAACCTTGGTTTTTCCGGAAGTGCAAAAGCTGAAGATGAAATGATTGATTATATTATGAATCTTGATATGTCGGTTTTTGTCTTTGATTATGATAACAATGCACCCACAAGTGAGCATCTTAAAAATACTCACGAAAAGATGTTTAAAGCCATTAGATATAATCACCCGTCGGTTCCTGTTATAATGATGCCAAGACCAAAGTATTATCTTACAGACAGTGAGAAGATTAATCGAAGTATTATAGAAGCTACATACAGAAACGCTGTTAATAACGGGGACAAAAATGTGTATTACATAAGCAACGAAGAGTTAACTTCTCTTTGCAAGAATGAGGGGACGGTTGATAATTGTCATCCTACAGACTTTGGATTTGCTTCTATGGCTGAGGCTTTGGAGAAAGTATTCAGGGATAATCATCTTCTGGATAGATAAAGGAGATATGTTTAATGAAAAAGTTATTTTTATTGTTATTGACGGTTTTAATGATATTCAGTTTGTCAGCTTGTGAAGAGAGTAAAGATAATGCTGTATACAATGATGGCGAAAAAGAAGAAATAATTACAAGTGATATCACTGTAGATGAATTTTTTGAAAAGGTAAACGGATATTGGGGTGCAAGTGCTATGGAAGACTGCTGGGAAGTGGTAGGATTTTATGACAAAAAAATATATCTCTTTGATTATCCCGGACATTACTGGATAACTGATGGCAATGTAAAAACTCTGCATATAGAAGAGGATGGTACGATTGTTGCTGATATAGTTTATCTGTATCCGGAGCTTGGCGGACCTACAACAAAGGAAGAAGCAACACTTCGTATAAGATCAAATGATGAGTTTAAAAACTCTCTTGTACTTGTAGGAGATTCGGTAACATCCGAGTATGTGTATATGGGTGAGACTTTTGAGCAAATGGAGGCTTATGTGGCAGCACACTGATCGGATTTTGATGCTGAAATTTATAATAGTATAGAAACGGAAGATAAAAATGAACAGATTTATTGTATTTGATGTGGAAACACCAAATCACTTTAACAACAGAATGAGTGCAATAGGTATTTCTGTTATAGAAGATAATGAGATAATTGAAGAGAGATACTACCTTGTAAATCCCGAGTGTGAGTTTGATATGTTTAATATCGAGCTTACAGGCATAACTCCTGAGATGGTAGAGGATAAGATGACATTCGGAGAATTGTGGGAAGAAATTGAACCTCTTTTTTCATCAGGGCTTCTTATGGCACACAATGCACAGTTTGATATGAGTGTACTGGGTAAGTGCCTTAAGACTTATGGCATATGCTGGGAAGCAAAAGTAGGCTACGCCTGCACATGCACAATGGGAAAAAAGCTTATGCCTGATTTCCCAAATCATAAGCTTGATACTATGTGTTATCTTTTGGGGTTTGACCTTGATCATCATAATGCAGGAAGCGATGCCAGAGCAGCGGCTCTTATTATGCTTGAGTATCTTAATATGGATATAAACCCAAATGATTATGTCCGCCAGTATGATATGGAAAATATTTGTACTGTTAAAAAAAGATAGGTGAATGATATGGATAATTACGAAAAGCTACATTCAGGCAAGGTATACGATCCTTCTGATGAAAGCATAATGAAAGAACAGCTTAAGTGCCTTGATAAGCTTTATGATTTCAATATGACAAGACCATCGGAACTGGATAAGCGAATGAAATTACTCCAATCTATGTTTGCAGAAATTGGAGAGAATTGTTACATAGAACCTCCCTTTTATTCAAACTGGGGAGGTAGGCATGTGCACTTCGGTAAGAATGTCTATGCAAATTTCAACCTTACTCTTGTGGATGATACACATATTTATGTGGGGGATTATACTTTGTTTGGTCCCAATGTGACTGTCGCCACAGCAGGACATCCTGTATTACCTGAATTAAGAGAAAAGGGCTACCAGTTTAATATGCCTGTTCATATAGGTACAAACTGCTGGATAGGAGCAGGTGCGATTATTTGTCCCGGAGTGAAGATAGGAGATAATTCTGTTATTGGCGCGGGAAGTGTTGTTACAAAGGATGTACCTTCAAATGTAGTAGCAGTTGGTAATCCTTGCAGAGTAATGAGAGAAATAGGGCAGGCAGACAGAGAATATTATTTCAGAGATCTTAAGATAAATTACGAGGATTTGAAGTAAATATAATATTGGAAAATGAAAAGAAAGTTTACCTCATCTACATATAAAGAACTTTATTATACCAAAATGAGGTTGACTTTCTTGTTTTATTGTGTTAACATAGTAAAGTGCTAAAGTGAAAGGCGGTATTTCTATGAAAAAATTTGACTTTAATAAAACAGAAAACTTCTACAAAGCTGTACTAAGTCTTGAAACCAATGATGAATGCAAAAACTTTTTTGAGGATATCTTTACAGTAAAAGAGCTTCAGGATATCTGTCAGCGAATAGAAGTTGCTATGATGCTTGATAAGGGCAAGAGCTATAATGAAATATGCGAAAAGACAGGAGCAAGTACAGCTACTATCAGCAGGGTAAACAGATGTCTTGTATATGGTAGTGGTGGATACAGAAATGTACTTGACAAGATCAACACTACGGAGGAAAAGTAATGAGCATCAATTATTCAGTTCTCAAAAATGACGAAATCGCTATTTTTAAAATGCGTTCATTATACAAAAAGTACGGCTACTCACAGTTTAAGATGAGTAAGTTTGAAGAATACGATTTGTATGTAAGAAACAAAAACTACCTTGTATCAGAAAATGTAATCACATTTACCGATACAGATGGTAAGCTTATGGCACTTAAGCCTGACGTTACTCTCTCTATTATCAAAAACTGCGATGATAATATGAAGGGTGTTACCAAGGTTTTTTATGACGAAAATGTATATAGAGTAAGCAAAGGCACAGAATCCTTCAGAGAGCTTATGCAGGTAGGTCTTGAATGTATAGGAGATGTGGACACATATTGTATATATGAAGTAATTATGCTTGCTTTAGAAAGCCTCAAGGGTATAAGCGAAGAGTATGTGCTTGATATATCTGATATGGACATACTTTATGAATTATTTGATAAAGCAGAGATAGATTCCAAACCGAGAAAAGAAATCATCAAATGTATCGGAGAAAAAAATACCCACGGAATAGATCTTATCTGCAAAAACTATTCAATTGATTCTTCATTCTGCAATAAGCTTAAAAAGCTTGTTTCTCTTTTTGGAGATGTGGATGAAGTAATGAGAGAAATCAGGGATATAGTCGGTGAATCCGATTCTATCACACAACTCGAAACTATCGTAAATCTTCTTTCCAAGGCAGGATACAAGGATAATCTGAGAATAGACTTTTCTGTTGTATCCGATGCCAATTATTATAACGGATTTGCGTTCAAGGGATTTATCAAGGGTATTTCCACATGGATTCTTTCAGGCGGTCAGTATGATAACCTTATGAAAAAGATGAAAAAAAATTCCAAAGCTATTGGTTTTGCCCTTTATCTTGATTTACTTGAGCGATTTAATGAAGAAGTGGAAGAATATGATGTGGATACCGTTATCCTTTATGATGAAAAATCAGACATTGATGCTCTTAATGATGCTGTAAAGATGCTTACATCAGGCGGAAAGAGTGTGATATGTCTTAAAGAAGTTACATCAGGGCTGAAATATAAACAGTTGTTAAGACAAAATGAGAGAGGGGTTGAAATCATTGAAAACAATGCTTAATGTGGCACTTCCCAAGGGAAGACTTGGACAAAAGGTCTATGATATGTTTGAAAAAGCAGGTTTTGAATGTCCTTCTATCAAAGAAAACAACAGAAAGCTTATCTTCGAAAACGAAGAAAAGTGCGTAAGATATTTCTGGGTGAAGCCATCAGATGTGGCTATATATGTAGAGAGAGGTGCGGCAGATATAGGTGTCTGCGGCAAGGATATCCTTCTCGAATATGAGCCTGATATATATGAGCTTCTTGACCTTCAGATAGGCAAATGCAGAATGGCAGTTGCAGCAAAAAAAGATTTCAGAGACGATACCAGATCAACCCTTAAGGTAGCAACCAAATTTCAGAATATTGCCAAGAATTTTTATTCAAAAAAGGGCAGAGATATAGATATAATTCATCTTAACGGATCTATAGAGATAGCACCCATACTTGATCTTTCTGATGTTATAGTGGATATCGTAGAGACAGGTGCAACACTTAAAGAAAACAACCTTGAGGTATTTGATACTATTGTACCTATAAGCGCACGTCTTATAGCAAATAAGGCAAATTATAAGTTTAAGGAACAGGAAATAAGAAGGCTTACAGATGACCTTACAAAGCAAGTTTCTGAAGGAGAAAACTAACAATGATAAAGATACTTAAATATGGTGAGATTGACAATCAGGAGATTTTTGAAAGGGCAGTTGATACAGACAATGTAGAAGAAATTGTATCAGCCATTATCAGTGATGTAAAAGAAAATGGAGACAAAGCTCTTATTAAATACGCAGAGAAATTTGACAAAGCAAAGATAGACAATCTCATTGTTTCAAAAGAAGAAATAGAAGAAGCAGTTAAGTCTGTTGACGAAGAATTCATAAGAATACTTAAAAGAGCTGCAGAAAATATCCGTATGTTTCATCAGAAGCAGGTAAGAAACAGCTTTATAATGAATGAACAAAATGGCGTAGTCACAGGACAGAAGATTATCCCTGTTGACAGGGCAGGTCTGTATGTACCGGGTGGTACTGCGGCATATCCTTCTACTGTACTTATGGATTCTATTCCTGCAAAGATTGCAGGAGTAAGAGAAGTTGTTATGGTTACACCACCTATGAGTGATGGCAAAATCAATCCGGTAATACTTGCAGCAGCATATATTGCAGGCGTGGATACTATTATCAAAACAGGCGGTGCTCAGGCAATCGCTGCTCTTGCATATGGTACTGAGTCTGTACCTAAGGTGGACAAAATAGTAGGACCTGGAAATAAGTTCGTGGCAGAAGCAAAGAAACAGGTATTCGGTCAGGTTTCTATTGATATGATTGCAGGCCCAAGTGAAATTCTTATTGTGGCAGACGGCAAGACAAATCCAAAGTACGCCGCTGCAGATCTTCTTTCTCAGGCAGAGCACGACAGAATGGCAAGTGCAGTATTGGTTACTGATTGTTACGATTTTGCATTGAAGGTTTCTGAAGAAATAGAAAATCAGATTCCAGAGCTTTTAAGATGCGATATTGCAAGAGCATCTATAGATAATAATGGTAAGATAATTGTGTGTGAAAATCTTGATACTGCAATAGATATTTCAAACGAAATTGCTCCGGAACACCTTGAGCTTTGTGTGGACAATCCATTTGATTATCTTGACAAAATCCGTCACGCAGGAAGCATCTTTATGGGAAGAAATTGTCCTGAGGCACTTGGTGACTATATGGCAGGACCAAATCATACACTTCCTACAAGCGGTACTGCAAGATTTTCAAGTCCCTTGTCAGTTGACGATTTCGTGAAGAAAACACAGTATACATACTACACAAAGGATGCGTTGAAGGATATTGCATACGACGTGGAATACTTTGCCACCAAAGAGGGGCTTACAGCTCACGCGAAAAGTGCTGTAATAAGGCTGGAGGAGAAATAAAAATCCATTTACAAAAGGAGTTATCATACATATGAGCAGGTTTTTTTCTACCAAATACAATGGACTTACTCCATATACACCGGGAGAACAGCCAAAGATAGATAACCTTATAAAACTTAATACAAACGAGTCACCTTATCCGCCTTCCGAGAAGGCCTTTGAAGAAGGTAAGAAGGCTATGAATAAATTAAATCTCTATTCCGATCCTGAATGTAAGATATTGCACGAAAAACTATCAGAGATACTCGGTGTGAAATCCTCTCAGGTGCTATGTACAAATGGCTCAGACGAAATACTGAATTTTGCATTTATGGCTTTTTGTGACAAGGATCATCCTATTGTATTTCCTGATATCACATATGGCTTTTATCCTGTGTTTGCAGAGCTTAACAATATCCCTTATGAAGAAATTCCCTTAAAGGATGATTTCTCCATTGATCCTGAGGATTATATAGGCATAAACAAAAATATTGTAATAGCTAATCCAAATGCGCCTACAGGTATGTGTATGCCGCTTTCTGATATAGAAAGGATTGTTAAGTCCAATCCTGATAATATAGTGATAATAGACGAAGCGTATGTGGATTTTGGAGGAGAGAGTGCAGTTTGTCTTATAGATAAATATGACAACCTTTTAGTCACACAGACATTTTCCAAATCCCGTTCATTTGCAGGTGCAAGACTTGGTTTTGGTGTGGCTTGTGATAGCATTATTAACGACCTGAATACTATCAAGTATTCTACCAATCCTTACAATATCAATATGATGACGATGTTTGCAGGCTACGGTGTGCTTTGTGACGAGGAATACACAAAGAAAAATATCAGAGAAATCATAAACACAAGAGAATACACTGTAAATGAGCTTAAAGACCTTGGTTTCAGTGTTCTTGATTCAAAGACAAATTTCATTTTTGCAAAGCACTGTGAAAAAAGCGGAGAATATGTATACGGTAAATTAAGAGAAGCAGGTATCCTTGTCCGTCACTTTGACAAAGACAGGATAATGGATTACAATCGTATAACAATAGGTACTATGGAAGATATGAAACAGATGATCACTGTTTTGAAAAATATAATTTAGAAGGTATGATATTATGAGAAAAGCTGAAATAAAAAGAGATACAAAAGAGACAAAAATCTCTCTTACACTTAATCTTGATGACAAAAGCGAAGTAAACATTGATACAGGCTGTGGTTTCCTTGATCATATGCTCACACTTTTTGCATCACATTCCAAGTGTGGATTAAGTGTTGTGTGCAATGGTGACACAGAGGTGGATTATCATCACACAGTAGAGGATATCGGCATTTGTCTGGGACTTGCCTTAAAGGAAGCAGTTGGAGACAAAAAGGGTATCAACCGATACGGTCATATGATACTCCCTATGGATGAGGCACTTATTCTTACTGCAGTTGATCTGTCAGGAAGAGGACATCTTCGTTATGATATGGATATCCCCACAGAAAAGGTGGGTGACTTTGATACAGAGCTTGTAGAGGAATTTTTCTTGGGCTTTGTAAGAAATGCTGAGTGTACTCTCCATATCAAGATGATAGACGGAGATAATTCTCATCACATTATCGAGGGTGCGTTTAAGTCTGTTGCAAGAAGTATCAGACAGGCAATAAATGAAGATCCCCTTGCAAAAAATGAAATACCTTCCACAAAGGGGGTACTGTGATGATAGCGATTATTGATTATGGTGTGGGAAATCTCTTTTCCCTTAAGAGCTCCTTTGAAAAAATAGGCGAAAAAGCCATTGTTACAGGGGATAAGGATGAACTCCTTAAGGCAGACAGAGTAATCCTTCCTGGAGTCGGAGCTTTTGGTGATGCTGCAGACAAGCTTAAGGAGAGCGGACTCTTCGAATTTGTAAAGGAATTAAGTAAAACAGGTAAGCCTATTATGGGTATATGCCTTGGTATGCAGCTCCTTTTTGACAAAGGATATGAGTATGGTGAGCATGAAGGTCTTGGGTTAATCAAAGGTGAAGTGAGACCTATTTCTGATGTTATCCCAAAGGGGTTAAAAATCCCTCATATCGGTTGGAACGCTCTTAAGTTCAAGAAGGATTCAAAGATATTCAAATACTTAAATGACGGAGATTTTGTTTATTTTGTTCATTCCTTCTATGGAGCGAACTGCGATGACAGTGTAAGTGCAGTAAGTGAATACGGAGCAGAGCTTACAGCCTCAGTTGAGAGTGGCAATGTATACGGGTGCCAGTTCCATCCGGAAAAAAGCGGAGATACAGGACTTAAGATACTTAAGGCATTCTGTGAATTATAATATACAACATAAGTTTTTGAAAGGATAGTTTGATTATGGAAATTTTTCCTGCTATAGATTTGTACGACAAAAAAGCTGTAAGGCTTTATAAAGGCGATTATAATAATATGACAGTTTATTCTGATAAGCCATGGGAAATAGCAGAAGACTTTAAGTCAAATGGTGCAAAGCACATCCATATCGTTGACCTTGAAGGAGCAAAAAGCGGTGAAACTCCAAATATTGATACAATCAAAAGGATTGTAGACAGTGTTGATCTTTTTGTAGAGGTAGGCGGTGGAATCAGAAGTATGGAAGTCATTGACAAATATGCTTCTATCGGTGTAAATCGTGTGATACTGGGTACTGCTGCTGTGGAAAATGAAGAATTTTTAAAAGAAGCTATAGCCAAATACGGTGATATGATTGCTGTGGGAATTGATATAAAAGACGGATATGTTGCCATTAAGGGATGGACAGAGAAGAGTCAGTATTCTGCATTCGAATTTGTAGAAAAAATGCAGAATATAGGTGTTAAAACCATTATCTGCACAGATATTTCAAAGGATGGTGCAATGAAGGGAACAAATCTTCCTCTTTATAAAGAACTCAGTGAAAAATATCACATAGACATAATTGCATCAGGCGGTGTATCTACTCTTGATGATATAAAAGGGCTTAGAAAAATGGATATATATGGTACAATAGTGGGAAAAGCCTACTATACAAAGGCTATCTCAATAAAAGAAGCAATCGAGGTGGCGAAATGATAACAAAGAGAATTATCCCTTGCCTTGATGTAAGGAATGCAAGGGTGGTAAAGGGCGTTAATTTTGAGGGGCTTAATGATGTATCAAGCCCTGTTGAACTTGCGAAGTTTTATAGTGAAAATCTTGCTGATGAGCTGGTGTTCTATGATATAACCGCATCATGCGAAGAGAGAAATATATTTACAGACATTCTTTGCGAAACTGCAAGAAATGTATTTATTCCTCTTACAGTAGGTGGTGGCATTAATACTCTTGATGATTTTGACAGAGTGTTAAAATGCGGTGCAGATAAGGTAAGTGTAAATTCAGGGGCTATCAGAAATCCTGACCTTATATATCAGGCAGCGAAGCGATATGGTGATCAGTGTGTGGTCTTAAGTGCCGATATTAAACGAGTTGACGGAGAATTCCGTGTATTCGCAAAAGGCGGAAGAGAAGACACAGGTATGGAAGCAATCAGCTGGATTAAGCGTTGTGTAGACAATGGTGCAGGAGAAATCGTTGTTAATTCCATTGATACAGATGGAGTAAAGGGCGGCTTTGATATAGAAATGCTAAAAGCAGTGTGTAATGCTGTAAACGTACCTGTTATTGCATCCGGCGGTGCAGGTTGTGTCAATGATTTTGTCACACTTTTTGACCAAGTGCCTGGCGTTGATGCAGGACTTGCCGCATCAATATTCCACTTTGGAGAAGTGGCGATACCTGATCTTAAAAAAGAACTGAAAAGCAAAGGGATTAATGTAAGAATGTAAATGGAGGGTATAACAATGATAAATATAAATGAACTTAAATTTGACGAAAAAGGTCTTATTCCTGCAATTGTAGTGGATGCAATATCAAAAAAAGTCCTTACTCTTGCATATATGAATGAGGAAAGTCTCAAAATATCTATAGAAAAAAACCTTACCTGTTTCTATAGCCGTTCTAGACAGGAATTGTGGCTTAAGGGTGAAACAAGCGGTAACTATCAGCACATTGTATCTATCACAGCTGATTGTGACAATGATGCACTTGTAGTAGAGGTTGAGCCTGAAGGTCCTGCCTGTCACAAGGGTACATTTTCTTGCTTCGAAAACAGAATATATCAGAACGAAGACCTCAAGGACTTCTCATATGAAGGTCTTATGGAGCTCATTCGTGGCAGAAAGATTGACAAAAAAGAAGGCTCTTACACCACATACCTTTTCGAAAAAGGTCTTGATAAGATTCTTAAAAAGGTGGGAGAGGAGTGTACCGAGGTAATCATCGGTGCCAAATCAAATGACAAAAAAGAAACTATCTATGAGATAGCAGACCTTTGCTATCATACAATGGTGCTTATGATAGAAATGGGAATATCCCTTGAGGACATCCACAGAGAACTTGCTTCAAGACATGTAATTGACCACAAGGTAAAACAGGAAAAAATGGTATAAAATAATTGTATTCTGCTATTTTGGCAGAATACTTCTTTTAAAAGATACTTATAATAAAGAAATATGTGTTTAATTTTAGTCTATAGGTGATAAAATGAAAATTTATAATTCCATATGCGATCTCGTTGGCAAAACTCCACTTGTAGAGTTTGGTAAGCTTAAAAATGAATACAATATTTCAGGTAAACTTATTGCTAAGCTTGAATGCTTCAACCCTGCAGGCAGTGTAAAGGACAGAGTTGGTCTTAATATGATACTTGATGCAGAGAGAAATGGTGTTTTGAAAAAAGGAGATACCATAATTGAGCCTACAAGCGGAAATACGGGGATAGGTCTCGCATCATATGGCGCATCCAGAGGCTACAGAGTTATACTTACTATGCCTGATACTATGAGTGTGGAGAGAAGAAATCTTCTCAAGGCTTATGGTGCCCAGATCATTCTTACTGAAGGTAAGCTTGGTATGAAGGGCGCAATAGAAAAGGCAGAAGAGATACAGAAATCTATCCCGGGAAGTATCATTGCAGGGCAGTTTGTAAACAAGGCTAATCCTGATATCCACTATCAGACTACAGGACCTGAAATATGGGAAGATACAGATGGTAAGATAGACGTATTTGTAGCGGGCATCGGTACAGGCGGTACAATCACAGGTGTAGCAAAGTATCTTAAAGAGAAGAATCCATCCGTTAAGATCATCGGATACGAGCCTTATTCATCACCATATTTTACAAAAGGGGAAGCAGGCTCTCATAAGATACAGGGGATCGGTGCAGGATTCAAACCTTATATATATGATGAATCACTTGTGGATGAAGTGATTACAGTTAAGGACGAAGATGCATACCACATGGCAAATTTCCTTGCAAAAAACGAAGGAGTCCTTATAGGAGTATCATCAGGAGGAGCACTCTTTGCCGCAACAGAGATTATGAAAAGAGATGAATACAAAGACAAAACAGTAGTTGTCCTTTTGCCTGATTCGGGCGAAAGGTATCTTTCCTGCGGGCTTTTTGATTAAATTAATTGTAGATCCTGACTTGACACGAACTATTGCATTGCAAAGCAATGCAATGAATTGCCTGACGGCATGAATTGAAATCTATGATTTCATGAATTGAGTCTACGACTCATGAATTGCACCTTCGGTGCATTTTAGGCAATTCAATTCATGGAGCGGAGCGAGAATTCATGGCAGAGCCAATTCATGACAAGGTCGTTGTCAATTCATTAAACTTGATTTGCATCTAAACCTTATGTGTCGCAATATAGATATGTCGAAAATTGTCAAAATGAGGTGATGTGATTGAATGAGAAATTTAGTGTAATTAGCGAAAACAATCTTAAGTATATTGATTTTCATGATTGCGAATGTTCAAGATTGTATTATGAAAATTATACCCTCGTATTTGAAATGGATTGGATGGAAGTTTTATCAGAACATCCTATGAATCCGCGCAACAAGGCTCATCAATCAGGTGAGGAAATGGTAATGCTTCAACTGCCTACGATAGAGCAATTAGTTCTGTATAAAAACAATAGTGAAATTATTTCTGTTAATGATTTAAATAATGTCGATTTCCGAGATACTATATTGTTGCAGTATGATGAGAGTAAAACCAATGATGGTTATAAGGCTAAAATATATTTGCTTTTTAATAACAATAAAGAGTTTGATAGTGCTTTGATTGAAATTAGTTACAATAAATCAGTCGCTATGTGGGATGATGAGCTGACCGTGTATAAAGACAAGGAGCATCCATTACCAGCGGATGCGTGGAGTTTTGTTGATAATGTGAAAATCATGACTAAAGATGCCCATATATTTGCTCCGCTGCTCGTTCTAAGATAAGAACACAAAAAATACGATTTTAAACAATATATGCATGAAAATTGGGATAAATAAGAAATTGAAAGGATATGGGGGGTAGAGATACAATGAAACAAAAACAACAAACCGAATATGAAAAAATGGTATTAGGTAAACTTTTTAATCCTGCTGATAAATCTTTTTTCTTCACATTAGCACGGGCTGAGTGGCTCCAGCGAAAACTTAACAAAGCACCTCTGTGGGCACAAGGTCGAAAAGAGCGCATTTTTAAGAAGTTGGTTGGTTCTGTTGACGGAAATCCTTATAACATATTCACGCCCTTTAAGGTTGTTTGTGGAAAAAACATTCATATCGGTAAGAATTTTTTTGCAAATTGGAATTTGTGCTTACAAGATTATGCAGAAATACATATTGGCGATAATGTTTTTATTGGACCGAATGTTTCGATAGTAACTATTCAGCATCCTATAAACGCAGATGAAAGAAAGCCACGAAAGGTTCCCGGCAGCTTGATTTCGGGCAGTCGTGGCAATTTTGAAAAAGCATTGCCCGTACATATTGGGAATAATGTTTTAATTTATACCAATGTAACTATTTGTCCCGGTGTTACGATCGGCGATAACTCTATAATCGGTGCGGGTAGTGTTGTAACAAAGGATATTCCTGCTAATGTTCTTGCTTGCGGTGTTCCGTGTAAGGTTGTCCGAGAGATTACTGACGAAGATAGGATTATGGAGTGATAAAATCATTATCTGACCACAGCATAAAACGCATTTTTGTTTAATAAGAGATTGAAAGGATAAAGAAAATGAAAGACATTATTATTCACTTAATTTTCACTTTGTCAGCCACAACGCTTCCGCTAATTGCAGGATGGATACTATCCTTCGTATGCTTTTCTAATGATAAGCATTTCATTAAAGAAAAATTGGAAAACGATACAGAACTTTCAAGGACATATCATCGATTTTATGTGTGGTATAAATCAACAATTCTTTGGACTATAACAGAATATCTATTTGTAATTATTCCGTTTATATCAAATGTTATTGTTATATATTTATCCAATATCAAAGATATTGCAAGTAATACACCTGTGATTTTATTTCACTCAATAATTTCGTTATCTTTTATAGTCTTTGGATTTGCTATAAATCCACAACGTCAAAAGAAATGTTATAGAAAAGCATTTACACATTTAGATTCATGTATAAACGAATATTTATCAAATCCTAAACCCGATATTCTAAGAAAAGGATTAAAAGATGGAGAAAAATTCATTGATCCATCTTGCGATATTGAATAAAAAGAGGAGTAAAAACTATGCCAACAGAAAAGAAAATGACGGGTTATCCGGCCATCGAGAATCCCAAAAGAAGAATTGTCGAAGACTTAAAAATTCGCAATAAAGATAATATGAAAGTTATTGCTGGAGAATATTTCGGCAGCAAGTTTACATATGCACAAACATTTAAAATGTTCGAAGAATATAAAAAGGCATTCATTGCCATTGATGGTTTGAACGAAGATACCATCACTATTTCTGCGCCTTCTACCATTGCATCTGTTAATGCTTTTTATGGTGCATTGGATGCGAATAAGGTTATCAATATGACCGGTCCCGGTTTCCTTCATGCCTACACCGAGCAATATACTAAACGATTAAATAGCAAAACTGTTGTGATGTTCGATAGTTTCCTAAATGATGATTTAGTAGCAAAGTTTCAAAGAGCCGGCGTTAAGAATTTGATTGTGACAAGCGTTAGCGATTATATGAATCCTATTGTGAAACTTATTGCAACTAAAAAGGGTTTAATTAGCAGTAAGAATTATTTGGATGTGTATGCAAAGGCTCATAAAGGCTTACCGCAAGGATTAGAAATGATGCGTCTAAAGGATTTTGCCAAGCTTGGTGCAAAGATTAAAGAAAACTATGATTTCCCGTATGAAGAAAACAAGCTTGCCGCTTATTTCTTGACTGGTGCAACCACAAGTCAATTCCCTAAGTGTGTTAAAATCTCTGCTGATGGTTTTACAAAAATGGCTCGCATTTACGATGAACTATGGTTTGATTTCAAACCTGGTGATAGGCAGACTGTATTTATCCCTCTGTTCTATGCGACAGGTGCGGTACATGGTGTACACGCAGGTCTTATGGATGGTATGACTTTGATATATAAACCGAAATATGACCGTTTTGCTTTTGCAAAGGATTTACTTGAAACTAAAGCTAAAATTGCTCTCGTTGCACCTAGCCACGTTGCAACGTTAGAAGAATCCGGTTTGGAGGATAATGCACTCAATCACTTGAAGTACATCTTTATTGGTGGTGAAGCAATTATGCCCGCTGCAATGGAGAAATTCAGAAAAACGGGCGACCGCTTAGGTATTCAGTATATACTTAATGGTTATGGTATGACTGAAACAGGCAGTATGTCCGGTATATCGGATAAAGAATCTATAGGTGACGATGTAACTGTTACTCCGGTACCCGGTGTTGAGTATCGTATTGTTGATCCAAATACAAGAGAAATACTACCTGATAATGCTAGAGGTATTCTTGAAAAGAAATCGCCGTGTGCTACACTTGGTTATTTTGAAGAAGAAAAGGACAAAAATCTTTTTACAGAGGATGGTTGGATCAATACGGGTGACGTCGCTGTGCGATATGGCAATGGCAAGTATCGTATTTTTGGTAGAGAAACAGACTGTTTCACTAATGAAGGCAAAACCTATGCTATGTACGATGTTGAAGAACAAGCATTAAAGCATCCCGATGTTGCTGAAGCAGAAGTAATCAAATTTGACATTGACGGAGAAGAATATCCCGCAATGGTGGTTGTTCTTAACAGTGATGCCGTTGATAGAATTGTAGAAATCACAAAAGAACTTTGTGCTATTGATGTTGGAGGTATGGAACACTTTATTGGTGTTCGTTTTGTTGATAAGTTTAAGACGCACCCCGTAACATCCAAGCGTGATTATCTTTCCTTGCAGAATGATAAAGAAGGATATTTCTATGTAGATGAGAATAAAGATGTGTTTGTTACCAATATAGGTAAGGATAAGAAATTTGTTGATGCAACTGAGATTAAAGTTGTCAATGTATAAGAAAGTACAATATAAGAGAATGGTCATAATGTGCTCGTGTCAAGTCTATAAAATTTAAAACATTAGTTTGCCGATTTTGATATTTACATACACTATCGGATGCGAGAAAATCCAGTATTCTCGCGGGTTCTAATGAATTTTGTTTAGGAAAGAATTAGCGAAAAATCAAGGAAAAATTAGTAGGTCCTAATACGAGCTTTCGAGTATCAAGGTTCTCGGGTACCCAACAGAAATCTGTGATTTCGTGTTGGGTGATGGTTCTTATTACGGAGTAACAAGGTTCTCGGGTACCCAACAGAAATCTATGATTTCGTGTTGGGTGATGGTTCTTATTATTCACTGTTCGCCTGACTTGACAAAAGTCTGATTGTGTCAAAAAATATATAAGGGAGGGAGAAATGAAATGGGAAGATTTATAAAAAATTTATCATCAATACAAATAATTATGTGGGCTTTTTTGTTTGTGATTATATTCGGAAGCCTTCTTTTAAGTCTGCCTATAAGCTCTGCAACGGGAAAGAGTGTTTCTTATGTTGATGCACTTTTTACTGCTACAACAGCTACTTGTGTTACAGGTCTTGTTACCTTGCCTACAGTATCAACATGGAGTGTTTTTGGACAGGTTGTAATACTTCTTCTTATCCAAATTGGTGGATTGGGAGTTATAACAGTTATTGCAGGTTTTGTAACGATTTTTCAGAATAAAATTGATATAAATGACAAAATCATTATCAGCGATTCATTTAATCTGAACTCCCTTGGCGGAATAGTTAAGTTTGTAAAAAAAGTAATATTGCTGACCTTTATAATAGAACTGGCAGGAGCATTATTATATATGACTGTTTTTGTTCCTGAATTTGGTATTAAAGGAATATGGGTGTCGATTTTCACTTCTGTATCTGCTTTTTGCAATGCAGGTATAGATATAATTTCTGAGAATAGCTTGTATGAATATGTACTGGATCCTGTAGTCAATATTACAACTATTATGCTTATTATTTCAGGTGGTATCGGATTTGTTGTGGTATTTGATTTGATCAGACTGGCAGGAAACAAAAAACGAAGGGGTTTAAAGTTTTTATCCTTGCACAGTAAAATCGCACTTTCCGTTACCGGTTTTCTGATACTTTTTGGTACAGTGCTTATTTTTGTTTTTGAATATAACAATCCTGATACTATAGGAGGATATACATTTATTGAAAAGATTATGGTATCCTTGTTTCAATCGGTTACTTTAAGAACTGCAGGTTTTGCATCAATAGCTCAGGAATGTATCACTGATGCTTCTGCATTTATATCAATGCTACTTATGTTTATCGGTGGTTCACCCGGGGGAACAGCCGGCGGTATAAAGACGGTTACGTTTTTTGTTTTGATTGCAAGTACCGCCTCAGTTATAAAAAACAAAAGAACAGTAGATGTGTTTAACAGACGAATTCCAACAGAAATCCTGAAGCGTTCTGTTGCCGTCTTTATAGTTTCATTATTGACTGTTTTAGGAGCAACTATTCTGCTTATAGTTTTTAACGGCGGAGAGTTTCTTGATATCTTATATGAAACAGTCAGTGCTACAGCTACAGTTGGATTGAGCAGAAATTTTACAAGCACATTAAATACAATGGGCAAAATTATAATTACATTAACTATGTATCTTGGAAGAGTAGGGCCTATTTCTCTGGCTTTTGCCTTTAGTGTAAATAAAGGCAAAGAAAATCTGATTGAAAATCCCGTTGAAGAAATAAGTGTTGGATAAGGAGGTTTTTATATGAAAAAAAGCTATGCAGTTTTTGGACTTGGCAGATATGGAAGGGCAGTTGTAAAAGAGTTGTTGAATAATGGGGCAGAGGTTTTGGCTGTAGATCAGGATATAAAAATCGTAGATGAACTTGTGGACGAAATCCCTGTTTTGAAATGTGCGGATATAACTGAGCCGGGAGTTATAGAACAACTTGGTATATCAGACATAGATGTTGTGGTTATTTCAATGGCAAAAAGCTTTGAGGCAAGTATTATGGCAACTATGCTTTGCAAAGAAGCTGGTGTTTCTAAGGTTATTGTAAAGTGCTCTGACGAAGCACAGTGCAAGATTATGAAAAAAATCGGAGCAGACGAGGTTATTTTGCCTGAGACCGAGTCAGGAACACGTCTTGCAAAAAATATCCTTAGTTCCGGATTTATAGATATAGCTGATATTACTGATAATATATCAATTTTGGAAATAGATATAAAATCTGAGTGGACAGGCAAAACACTGCGAGAACTTGATTTAAGAAAAAAATACAACATAAACATAATGGCTTTTAAAAATGGTAACCAGGTGGTTTTTGCAAATCCCGATGTTGTTATTGATGAAGGTATGAAAATGATAGCAATGGCAGATAAACAAAGTGCTGCTTTTCTTAAATAGTAACAAATGATTAAAAGAGACTTTTATAACAAGGAAAATGAGGGATAAGAATGCTTACAAATTATCATACTCATACAACTTTTTGCGATGGTAAGAATACCCCTGAGGAGGTTATTCTTCGTGCAATGGAAATAGGGCTTTCAGCAATAGGTTTTTCAGGACATGGATATACACCATTTGACACAGAATACTGTATGAAGGATACTGATGAATATATCAAAGAAATATCCGGACTAAAAGAAAAATATGGTGACAAAATTGAAATTTTCTGTGGAGCTGAAGAGGATGCTTTTGCTTGTGTAAAAAGAGATGATTTTGATTACATTATAGGAAGCTCACACTATATACGTGTTGACGGGGAGTATTATCCTATTGATTCAGGAGCCGACACTTTCAAAAAATGTCTGGAAGTATCTGATAATGACCCCATTAAACTTGCAGAAAATTACTATAGCACATTCGTAGATTATATACTCAAAAGAAATCCTGACATAGTAGGCCATTTTGATCTTATAACAAAATATGATGAAATTGATACTCAGCTTTTTTCAAATAATACTGAATACTTAAAACTTGCAGAAAAATACATATCAAAAGCTGCAGAAGCAGACGTTATTTTTGAAATGAATTCAGGTGCAATCTCAAGAGGCTTAAGAAAAACACCATACTTAAGTGAAAATATGCTTTATATTCTTAAGTCAAAAAATAGTAAGATAATGCTTTCTTCAGACAGTCATAGTATTGAAACATTAAATTTTTATTTTGAAGAAATGGAATATATACTTAGAAATGTTGGCTTCAATTGTGTATATGAACTTCATAAAGACGGATTTGAAAAAAGATTTATATGATACATGTATCCAAAAAAATAAATCTCTTAAGCAGCTTAAGTCAAGCTTTTTGAGAGATTTATTTTATATATGATTTTATTTATTTTTTTGGGTATAATTATCTTGACTGATTAATTTCAAAAAAGTCTGTGCCGCAGGGGAGAGTGGGGTGCTTTTTAAGTATGCATAGCCAATGCTTCTTGGTGGCAAAGGTGGTTTAAGATTTACAGGGATAACATGTCCCTTGTCCAGACTTCCTTTTGAAAATTCCTTTATTACACAGGAAATACCAAGATGAATTGATGCAAATCTCAACAGCAAGTCGTGAGCAGCAATTTCAATCTGAGGTTTTAAGGAGATACCCTTTTTCAAAAACTGACTGTCAATATACTGACGTGAAGAGGAGTTTTCTTCAAGGAGAATTAGAGGCTCCTTTACGATATCTTTCCATGTGTAGCTGTCTTTTACCTTGTGATTTGGTCCGCATACAAAAATATCGTGAACATCAAAGCATGGCTCGATGATAAGCTCCTCGTCACTTGCAGGCATATTTACAAAGGCAAGTTCACTTTTGCCTTCTTTTACAAGAGACAGCATTTTTTGTGAATAAGAGTTTGCAACTTCTATTCTGATGTTTGGGTATTCAGAGTGAAACTTTTCAAGGTAAGGCAAAAGAAAATGACTTGTAATAGTGTCACTTGCTGCAATGGTAAGAGAGCCACTGTCCAGATGATGAAACCTGGCAAGTAATTCTTCCCCCTGCTCAATAGCCTGTATGGCACTTTCTACCTTCTGAAAAAGTAGTTGCCCTTCCATTGTCAACGAAACACCGCGACGTGTTCTTACAAAAAGCTTATAATCAAGATCCTCTTCTAATTGGTGTATGCACTGGGATATAGCTGACTGTGAAATGTAAAGCTCCCTGGCAGCAGCTGAAAAGGATGAATGTTTTGCTGTTACGTAAAAAATGCGGTAGTAGTCAAATTTTGTTTTCATATAAGTTCTCCTTATCAATGTAATAAGAATTATCTGCTTTACTAATGTTAACAATTGTATTATAATTATATTGTATTAAGAAGTCAAGTCCTTATGGAGGTGTTTTAATAATGAAAAAAGAAAGAAGAGTTGGTACCATTTCAAGAGGTATCCGTTGTCCTATAATCAAAGAAGGAGACGACCTTGCAACAATAGTTGCAAACAGTGTGCTTGAAGCAGCTGAGTGTGAGGGTTTTGAGCTTCGTGACAGAGACGTAATTTCTATGACAGAATCAATCGTTGCACGTTCTCAGGGCAACTATGTTACTGTTGATAATATTGCAGAAGATGTTAAAAATAAGCTTGGTGGAGAAACAGTAGGTATTGTTTTCCCAATCCTTTCACGTAACCGTTTTGCTATTTGTCTCCGTGGTATTGCCAAGGGTGCAAAAAAAGTTGTAATTATGCTTAGCTATCCTTCTGACGAAGTGGGTAATAAGCTTATCACTGAAGAAATGGTGGAAGAAGCAGGAATCAATCCATATTCTGATGTTCTCAGCCTTGAACAGTATCGTAATGCTTTTGGCTATCATAAGCACGAGTTTACAGGTATTGATTATGTAGAATACTATGCAAATCTTGTTCGTGAGATGGGTGCGGAGGTTGAATTTGTATTTGCAAATCATGCAAAGGCAATTCTTGATTATGCTGATTGTGTAATTGCCTGTGATATCCACACAAGACACAGAACAAAGAAGCTTCTGAAAGCCAACGGTGCAAAGCTTGTATTCGGTCTTGATGAAATAATGAATGCTCCTATTAATGGCAGTGGATATAATGAAATGTATGGGCTTCTTGGCTCCAATAAGTCCACAGAAGACAAAATCAAGCTTTTCCCAAGAGAGTGCAAACAGCTTGTACTTGATGTTCAGAAGAAGGTGTTTGATGCTACGGGAAAGCATGTAGAAGTTATGGTATACGGAGACGGTGCATTCAAAGATCCTCAGGGTAAAATCTGGGAGCTTGCAGATCCGGTTGTATCTCCTGCATTTACAGACGGACTTCGTGGTACACCAAACGAAATCAAGCTTAAATATCTTGCAGACAATGATTTTAAGGATCTTACCGGTGACAAGCTTATAGAAGCAATTTCTGACAGAATCAAATCAAAGAAAGATAACCTTGTAGGTGATATGGCATCTCAGGGTACAACACCACGTCAGCTTACAGACCTTATCGGTTCACTTTGTGACCTTACAAGCGGATCTGGTGACAAGGGTACACCGGTTGTTCTTGTTCAGGGATATTTTGATAATCTTGCTGATTAATATATAATTATTAAGTCTGATTCTCTTTGTGAGGATCAGACTTTTTTATGTGTAAAAGATCAGACAAATATGCTAATGTAAAGATGCAAAAAAGTGCTTGTTTTTTAGATAAATAAGCACTTTTTTTGTTTGACTAAAAAAGGAATAAGTGTTATAATAAACTGATAAATTATAATTATTTTGAATTTGTATCAAATTTTGTGAAAAAACCGAAAGGATGAAACATGTGAAGATACTACTTATAAGACATGCAGAGCCTGATTATCCAAACAACACCCTGACAGAGAAAGGCTTTGTGGAAGCTGAATATCTTTCAGAGAGACTTGAGCATAGTGATATAACACATATTTATTCATCGCCTCTCAACAGGGCACTTCTCACTGCAAACCCAACTGCAGAAAAAATCGGCAAAGAAGTAGTAATATGTGATTGGCTTACTGAGTTTAACGGAAAAATCCTGGTAGATGATAACAGAAGAATCCCATGGAATATGATGCCACGTGACTGGCAGAAGGAAACTGATATATTTAATATCAATACATGGCATAAAAGTGAATTATATACAAGTGCAGATATGCTTGAGAAATATGAGTATGTTACACAAAACCTTGATAAGCTTCTTGAAAGCCACGGTGCAAAAAGAGAAAATATCATTTACAAAGGCGAAAACAACAATGACACAATAGCACTGTTTTGTCACTTCGGCTTGGGAATGGTCATTGCATCACACTTTACAGGTATTTCTCCGGTTTTGTTGTGGCAGACAATGTTTATGCCCACATCTTCTGTTACAGAGTTTATTACAGAAGAAAGGGTAAAAGGAGAATTTGTTTTCAAATGTAAGCAAATGGGAGATACATCACATTTGTATGTTAAAAATGAACCTGTTTCAAATTCAGGCTTGTTCAGTGAATTTTTCGGCGGTGAAGGCGCAGGGGCACAGGTGTAAGCGGTGCAATGAATTGTCTTGCGACGTGAATTGAAATAAAAGATTTCATGAATTAAGCCGTTGGCTTATGAATTGCACCTTGTGGTACATTTTAATGCAATTCAATTCATTTTTCTTTATCCGAATTTCAGATAAAATACACCCGATATTATCGAAAGATACAAATGAATCTTAAGAGGTGATATAATATGTGGTTTATACTTGCACTTTTGTCTGCTATATTTGCAGCACTTACATCTATACTTGCAAAGATAGGTATAGATGGAGTAAATTCAAATCTTGCCACGGCAATCAGGACTGTTGTGGTGGTTATTATGGCATGGGGAATGGTCTTTCTGACCAATTCACAGAGTGGCATTGCAGAAATCGGCAAAAAGAGTTGGATATTTCTTATTTTGTCAGGATTGGCAACCGGTGCTTCATGGCTGTGTTATTATAAGGCATTGCAAATAGGGGATGCATCGAAGGTTGTACCTGTTGATAAATTAAGTGTAGTGATTACGTTGATTCTTGCATTTGTATTTTTGCATGAGCAGTTTACAACTAAATCGTTGATAGGTTGCATACTTATCGGGGTTGGTACTATGGTGATGGTTATCTGAAATTTCACTTACATATTTCAGATATATAATTTGCCCTATGACTACTTATTAAAACATAATTAAATATTTTTTTAATGGAGGGATTAAATATGAAATTTACAGCTTGCGGTGACGCAATAATTCAGAGAAGAATCTATGAAGGCTATGAAGGCTTTGATGATATAAGAGATTATATCATGAAGGGTGATGCAAGAATATTTAATTTTGAGTCTACCTTAAACTATGAAGGAGAGTGCTTTGCATCGCAGTTTTCAGGTGGTACATATGTAAGGACCAATCCTGAGATGTTCGGAGATTGTCTGAAATACGGATTTAATATGACAAGCTTCAACAATAACCACGCTATGGACTTTTCATATGAGGGACTTCTCAAAACCAAGGATTATATTGACGAATACGATATCCCTCAATGTGGAGTAGGAAGAAATCTTGGAGAAGCAAGTGCACCTTGCTATCTTGATACCAAATCAGGAAGAGTTGCCCTTATTTCTGTTAACTCCACATTCAATCCAGCTATGATGGCAGGTGAACAGTCAAGAAGAGTAATAGGAAGACCGGGAATAAACGGTTTGAGATTCAATCAGACTATATATGTGACTAAAGAGCAGTTTGATGCTGTAAAGAATCTTGGTGATAGTATAGGTATCAATGTATATAACGATATTATCAGAAAAGAAGGATATCTTAAACCTTTGGCAGAAGGTACATATGAAATGGACAACCTTGTATTCAAGGTGGGAGAAGAAACAAAGATAGTTACCGAATGTAACAAGGAAGACCTTGAGAGAATAAAGAAATCCATATATGAAGCCAAGCTTCAGGCAGATTATATCATCATTACACTTCATTCACATGAAATCTCAGGAACAGAAAAAGAAACTCCTGCAGATTTTATCGAAGAATTTGCACATTTTTGCATTGATAATGGTGCAAATGCCGTTGTAGGTCACGGACCGCATCTATTAAGACCTATCGAGATTTACAAAAAGAGACCTATATTCTACTCAATAGGTGATTTCATTCTTCAGCTTTATAATATTGACTTTGCACCTGAGGATTTCTTCAAGAAACAGGGGCTTAATTCAGATGATACAGTTCATGATCTTCTAAGGCTCCGTTCAGCAGATTTCACAAGAGGTCTTATGATTGATAAGAAGATGAATGAAACAGTTATTCCTTATTGGGAAACAGATGAAAATGGCGATCTTACATATCTTGAGTTATTACCTGTAGAGCTTTCTATGAATGGTCTTAAATCTCATGAAGGATTACCATATATTGCTTCTGATTTAAGCTTCATAGACAGACTTGACAAGATATCCCGTCCTTACGGAACAGAAGTTAAGATGCAGGGAAATGTAGCTGTATGCAAATGGTAAAAGTCGTTGGTAATGTGATATATGTATTTTAATTAATGATAGGAGATTATCAATGATAAACGTAGAATTTCCATACGGAAAAGACAAAATAAATTATTCATTTGATGAAAATGAGCTTATAAATGTACTGGTTTCTTCTGTAGAAGAGTATAATCCCGGATGCAGTGAAGAAGACCTTGTGATAAAAGCTATGGAAAATCCCACCTCTTCACCGAAACTAAGTGAACTTTCAAAGGGGAAGGATAAAGTTGTAATTATCGCAAGTGATCACACAAGACCTGTACCAAGTAAGGTAATTATCCCTTATATGCTTAAGGAAATAAGAGAAGGAAATCCCAATGCGGATATTACTATCCTTATTGCTACAGGATGTCACAGGGGCACCACAAGAGAAGAGCTTGTATCAAAGTTTGGCGAAGATATTGTAAATAGCGAAAAGATCTACGTGCACGACTGTGACGAAAAAGAAAAGCTTGTAAATATAGGAACTCTTCCATCAGGTGGAGAATGTGAGATAAACTCTATTGCATATGATGCAGATTTGCTTTTGGCAGAAGGTTTTATCGAGCCACACTTTTTTGCAGGATTTTCAGGTGGCAGAAAGAGTGTCCTCCCGGGCATATGCTCAAGAAAGACAGTCCTTGCAAATCACTGTTCGGAATTTATCGCAAACAAAAATTCCCGTACCGGAATACTCTGTGGGAATCCTATCCATGAGGATATGATATGGGCTTGTAAAACAGCTAAGCTTGTATATGTGGTAAATGTGGTATTAAATGCAGAAAAAGAAGTGATATATGCTGTAGCAGGTGATGCAATTGAAGCACACAAAAAGGGCACAGACTTTCTCTCAGAGCTTTGTGGTGTAAAGGCGAAATATTCTGATATAGTCATCACCACCAATGGCGGATACCCACTTGATCAGAATATGTATCAGGCAGTAAAGGGTATGACTGCTGCCGAATCCTGTGTAAAGGAAGGCGGAGTTATCATAATGCTTGCCCGCTCAAATGATGGCATCGGAGGAGATCATTTCTACAGACAGCTAAATGAAATAGATGATATAAATCAAGGTATGAAAAATATATTATCCAAAGGCAGACACGAGACAGAGCCTGATCAGTGGATGGTGCAGATACTCTTGAGAATCCTTATGAGAGCGAAAGTAATATATGTATCTCAAATGCCTGACAAAACAGTGAAGGATATGAATATGATACCTGCTCACTCAATAGATGAAGCAATGGATATGGCAAGAGAAATACTTAATAAAGATAATATCACTATAACTGCTATCCCTGAAGGTGTATCTGTTATTGTTAAAGGATATTAATATATTATAAGGGGGATTACATTAAGGGGTGATTAAATGCAAAAATTTGATATAAAAGGGATGAGCTGTGCCGCTTGTGTAGCAAGAGTGGAGAAAGCTGTTAAGGATATAGATGGTGTCACAGAAGTATCAGTAAATCTCCTTACTAATTCAATGATACTTGAGGGGGATTATCTGGTAGATGATGTGATTCTGTCAGTAAAAAAAGCCGGCTATGATGCCGCTCCTTCACAAAACACAAATAAAGCATCCCAAAAAGCTGTCAAAAATGCTGAATCAGAAGAACACACACTTATTTCAAGACTTATTTCTTCCTTGTGTATCCTTATTGTGCTTATGTACTTTTCTATGGGGCACAGTATGTGGGGATTTCCTGTTCCTGCATTTTTTGAAGAGAATTTTATTGCTCAGGGAATATTACAGCTTGTACTGTCAGCTATTGTAATGGTAATTAATCAGAGGTTTTTTGTTTCCGGTTTTAAAAGTCTTTTTAATAAGTCACCAAATATGGATACACTTGTGGCACTGGGATCTTCAGCAGCTTTTGTGTATTCATTGTACGCACTTTTTCTGATGACTTGGGATTTTAATAATGCTCATCATTATATGCATGAATTGTACTTTGAATCTGCTGCAATGATTCTTACACTTATTACAGTGGGAAAGACTCTTGAATCACATTCAAAGGGCAAGACCACAAACGCCATCAATGCTCTTATGAATCTTTCTCCAAAGGTTGCAACCCTTAAGACTGCTGAGGGAGAGAAGACAATCAGAGCAGATGAGCTTAAAGTAGGGGATATATTTATTGTCCGCCCGGGTGAATCTATACCTTGTGATGGTGTGGTAATTTACGGTGAAACATCTGTAGATGAATCATTTCTTACAGGAGAAAGCATCCCTGTTGACAAAAAGATAAATGATAAAGTTTCCGCAGGCTGTATAAATAAATACGGATATATAGAGTGTCGTGCCACTGATGTTGGCGAAGATACAACACTTTCTAAGATAATACAGATAGTTTCCGATGCAGCCGCACAAAAAGCACCTATTGCCAAGATTGCAGACAGGGTGTCAGGGGTATTTGTACCCATTGTAATTTTGATTTCTGTTCTTACTTTTATTGTATGGCAGATACTTGATGGGAATATCGGTTTTTCTTTGCAGAGAGCCATTTCTGTCCTTGTAATAAGTTGTCCCTGTGCATTGGGACTTGCCACACCGGCAGCAATAATGGTAGGCAGCGGTATAGGTGCAAAGAACGGGATATTATTCAAGAATGCCACATCTCTTGAGATGACAGGCAAAGCGCAGATTGTAGCCTTTGACAAAACAGGTACTCTTACCAAAGGAACTCCCGAAATTACAGATATTGTACCTTTTGGCGACAATGATACAGAGCTTCTTTTAAAATACGCTTATTCACTGGAGAAATTAAGTGAGCATCCTTTGTCCAAGCCTATAGTGAAAGAATGGGAAAAAAGTAATCAGGAAGGTTATATGGTAGAAGACTTTGAGATCCTTTCGGGCAAAGGCTTAAGAGGAAGAATTGAAGGAAAAGAGATTGTCGGCGGCAAACTGGATCTTATAGAAAAAATAGTCAGTCCTGATGACATCGTTATGAAGGTATATAACGAACTTTCACTACATGGCAAGACTCCTCTGATGTTTGCCTATGACAATGAATTTTTAGGTATAATAGCAGTTTCTGATACGGTCAAGGATGATACTTCAAATGCTTTAAAAATGCTGAAGGATGAAGGGTTGAAGGTTGTAATGATTACAGGCGATAACCATAACAGTGCATCCTTTATTGCAGACAAAATCGGTATAGACAAGGTATATTCAAATGTACTTCCTTCAGAAAAAGAAAATATTATAAAGGAGCTTAAAACAGAGGGAAAGGTAATTATGGTAGGTGATGGTATAAATGATGCACCTGCTCTTACAACTGCAGATATAGGTATTGCAATCGGTACAGGTACTGATGTTGCAATTGATTCTGCTGATGTAATACTTACAAAAAGCACACCAAAGGATGTGGCAAATGCAATATTTATAAGCCGCAAGGTTATTAAGAATATAAAAGAAAATCTGTTTTGGGCGTTCTTTTATAATTCCATCGGAATTCCTGTGGCAATGGGTCTTCTGATACCCTTTGGTATTACTCTCAATCCTATGCTTGGAGCTCTTGCAATGAGTCTTTCAAGCTTTTGTGTAGTATCAAATGCATTAAGACTTAATTTAATCAAAATAAACAAAAAACAAAAGGAGAATGAAACTATGGAAATCGTATTGAATATTGAGGGTATGATGTGCCCACACTGTGAAAAGAATGTAAAAGACACACTTGAAGCAATTGATGGTGTAGTTGAGGCAGTTACAAGCCACAAGGAAGGAACTGCAGTTATCACTCTTTCAAAGGAAATAGATACAGAAATCCTTAAGGAAGCAGTAAGACAGAAGGGTTATGCAGTAAAATAATATATTTAGAGTGTTAATACAACTTATTTTCGAAGAGAGGCAGTCAGATGAACAATAATATAAAAACAGGAGTTGTGTATACGATTTTACATCTTCTGGTAGATTTTACAACTGTATTTCTTGTTTGCGGTCTCTTGATTGGCCCCGAAATAGGGATTGTAAATCGGGGAGAAGTTATCATCACATATAATCTAATAGCTTTTGCAGGGCAGCTTCCCATTGGAATGATAGCTGACATACTCAGGCGAAACCGATTGCTTGTTGCTATTGGTTGTGCACTTTCTGCAATAGCATATCCTGTTGCATTTATATATCCCTGGATTGGTTGTATATTAGCATCTTTAGCAAATGGTGTGTTTCATATAGGTGCCGGTGCAGAGATACTCAAAATAAGTATGCCAAAGGCAGCAATGTCCGGACTCTTTGTGAGCAGTGGTGCATTTGGTGTATGGTTGGCATATAATGTGTCAGGCAAATTCGTCATATGGCTTTGCCCTGTTGTAATGGTTGTTGCCGGCTGTTTGTTATTATTCTTTGACAAAGATACAGAGGATAATGATATATCAGACAGACTAACCTTTGACAAACCGGATTTTATTATACTTCTTGCTGTAAGCTGTTTTATGCTGACCATAGTTATACGGTCGCTTTTGGGGATGGTAATGGACTTTTCATGGAAAGCTGTTCCCGTTTTGTCACTATTATCTGTTTTGGCAGTTGTATCAGGAAAAGCCATCGGCGGATATCTTGGAGATAGATTCGGATATATAAAGACTGCGGTGATTTCTCTTGGGATTTCCCTTCTTGGTTTTGCATTTTCCTTTGATTATTGGATATGGGGAATTATAGCAGTGTTGTGCTTTAATATGACTATGCCATTGACGCTTACCGCCATTGCAGGTGTCAGCAATAAGAAATATGGCTTTGCATTCGGGCTTACTACCTTTGCACTGGCAATAGGGTTTGTTCCTGTTGTATTTGGTGCAAAGGATTGGTTTGGTATACCTTTACTTATTGGCGGAAGCTTCTTGTCCATGCTTTTGCTTGTTTGCGGTTTTTTACTTTTGAAAAAGCAAAATAACTAATGGAGTGAATGTAAAATGTGGATTGTACATATTCTTCTGATAAATCTTCTTATAGTGTTTATATCAGAAGTATCTCTTGGTATCATTTTGGGATCAAGACATCCAAGAGATATTATTACAGTTATATTGATCAATATAATAACTAATCCCGCTGTTGTGCTCAGCTCAATGTGTTTAAGGCTTTTTTTAACAAAATGGCAGTATATAGGACTTTTTGCATTGGAGATGATGGTATTTTTAGTCGAAGGGTTTGCTTTTTTGAAGTTTAAGACTTTCGGAGAAAAGAATCCATATGTGGTTTCTTTTGTGTTAAATCTTACATCGTTTATAGTCGGAGAATTAATTGAGATCTTATTATGAAAGGATAGATAGATTATGAAAAAGAATTTTATTGTATTAGGGTTGGTATTGGTACTTATTATAGTAAATGTATTGCCCGCATTTGCTGATGCTGTAACATATGATATGGACCCTGCAGATTATTATGTGTATGTTGCCACACCTGATGGTGGACTGAACCTCCGTCATGGTCCGGGAACAAATTATGATAAGGCTATGGATGGTCGTATTCCTGATGGTGTTCGTCTTTACATTTCATACACTTCCGGCAATTGGGGATTTACCTCATACAACGGTTATCAGGGTTGGGTAGCGTTGAAGCAGACAAGTGCAACACCTCCTGATATAAATGTGCCAATTGAACAGCCCATAGAAGATATTAAGAAAGAAATCAAAGAAGAAGTAAAAGAAGAAGTCAAGGACGAGATCAAAGAAGAAACTAAAGAAGAAACTAAAGAAACATTGGCTCAGCAAAAGCCGGATGCAAATTCTCAGGATGATGCCAAGACTGCGAAGAATGCTATGGCAAATCAGATTTTATTAATTGCAGCCATATTGATACTGGTTATTATAATAGCAGTTTTGATACTGATAATTGTTAATATGAGATCAAAGAGATAGTTTATACTATTTGTGTCATAAAGTCCTATAAGGAGAAAAATGATGAATATTTTAAAAATATTAAAATTTTTAAAGAATCATCATCAAAAAGTAATTTTTAAATTTCAAAGGGTTAATAAAACTTGAGAAAGGAGAGGCTTTTTTTGAAATATATATCTTTTATGAATGATGCGATCCTACAGGCAGAAAAAGCCTTTCTCGAAGGAGAAGTGCCTGTAGGCTGTGTGATAGTAAAGGACAATGAAATTATTTCTAAAGCGCATAATCTGTGCGAAAAAAATCACAATGCTACACATCATGCAGAAATTCTTGCAATAAATAAGGCAATTGAGAGGATAGGTGAGAAGTATCTTACCGATTGTTCGTTGTATGTTACTCTTGAGCCTTGTCCTATGTGTGCAGGTGCTATAATAAATTCCAGGATAAAGAGAGTGTATATCGGATGCCTTGACAAAAATGCAGGCTGTGCAGAAAGTGTATACAAGCTTTTAAAGGATGGAGTGTTTAATCATACACCTGAAGTATATATAGGTATAGAAGAGGAAAAATGCTCAAAAATTCTTAAAAGTTTTTTTAAAGATAAAAGGTAATAAGGGGATAAGCAGTCAGCATAATGTTTAGATAGAAAGGTGGAATATTATGCTGAAAAGATTCCTTAGCTTGGTAATTGTTTTTTCACTTATATTTTCTGTGAAGGTATATGCAAATGATGTTGACCTTAAGCTTTCTGCAAGATCAGCTATACTTATGGATTATGAAACGGGAGAGGTTCTTTATTCTCATAATCCTCACGAAAAGCTTCCTCCTGCAAGTGTCACCAAGATTATGTCTATGCTTCTTATCATGGAAGAAATTGCACAAAAAAGACTTACCTACGATGATATGGTTACAGGAAGCGAAAGAGCGAAAAGTATGGGCGGATCCACTATATTTCTTGATGAGGGAGAGAGTCTCAGTGTGAGAGATATGCTCAAAGGTATTGCCGTTGCAAGTGGAAATGATGCTACAGTTGCTATGGCAGAGCATATATCAGGTACTGTAGAAGCCTTTGTTGACAAAATGAACAATCGGGCAAAAGAGCTTGGGATGAAAAATACCCATTTTATCACTTGTAATGGACTTGATGCAGATGGGCATTATTCATCGGCGTATGATATAGCTTTGATGAGCAGAGAGCTTATGAAGTATGAGGATATATTCAAGTTTACTACCATATGGATGGATAGCTTAAGAGATGGTGAATTTACACTGTCAAATACAAATAAGCTTATAAGGTTTTATGAAGGTGCCACAGGTCTTAAGACAGGATCTACTTCCATTGCCAAAAACTGTATAAGTGCCACGGCAAAAAGAGACGGAATGCATCTTATCGCTGTTGTTATGGCAGCACCCACATCAAAAGACAGATTCTCTGACGCATCAAAGATGCTTAATTTCGGATTTAATACATATAAGGTGACAACATTTAGAAAAACGGGGGATTCTCTCGGCTTTTGTGATGTAAAAAAGGGTAAGGAAAACAAAGCAGAAATGCTTTATAATACAGGCTTTGGATATTTATCCAAAAAGTCAGAAAGCAAAGAAATAGAAGAAAAAATCATTATCAATAAAGATATTATTGCACCTTTGTCAAAAGGCGATATAATAGGTAAGGCAGAGTTTTATCAGGATGGTAAGCTTTTGGGCTCGTCGGATATTATATCTGCCTCCGATATAGAAAAAAAGAGTTTATCTGATGCATTTAAAGATACTTTCGATAAATTTCTTACAAAGAAATGATATTATTTCATAAGAAAAGGAGATATCAGAATGACAAAAAGAATAAAGGTTGGAAACCTCTTTATGGGTGGCGGCGAAAGAATACTTATACAGTCAATGACTAATGTAAAAACTGCAGACTATGACAAATGCATTGAGCAGATTATTGCATTGGAAGAGGCAGGCTGCGATATTATACGTGTGGCAATTCCTGATGAAAAGAGTGCCGATGCCATAGCAAAAATCAAACCAAGAATTCACATTCCTCTTGTTGCTGATATCCACTTTGACTATAAACTGGCTCTCAAATGTATGGAAAACGGTGTTGACAAAATAAGAATCAATCCCGGAAATATCGGTGAAGAATCAAGAGTAAAAGAAGTGGCAAAAATGGCGGATTCTCTTGGTATTCCAATCAGAATAGGAGTCAACGGAGGATCACTGGAAAAGGAAATTCTAAAAAAATACGGTCATCCTTCTCCTGAGGCCATGGTTGAGAGCGCAAAGGGACATGTGGAGATACTCAACAGATTTGACTTTGATAATATTGTCATATCCCTTAAGGCATCCAATGTAAAAAATACTATTGATGCATACAGACTTGCAAGTAAGACCTTTGATTACCCTCTGCATCTTGGAGTTACTGAGGCGGGTACATTTCTTGGCGGTACAATCAAATCTGCCATTGGTATTGGCTCGCTTCTTGCAGACGGTATAGGAGATACCATCAGAGTATCACTTACAGATGACCCTGTAAGAGAGGTGGAGATTGCCCGTGAGCTCCTTAAGGCTCTCAATCTTATGGAGGATGCTCCTGAATTTGTGTCATGTCCCACATGTGCCAGATGTAATTATGATATGATTTCCCTTGCAAATAAGGTGGAGGACTACCTTAAGTCTGTGCACAAAAAAGTCAAAGTTGCTGTTATGGGCTGTGCAGTAAACGGACCGGGAGAAGCAAGAGAAGCAGATATCGGTGTTGCAGGCGGAAAAGGTGATGGATTGCTCTTTAAAAAAGGCGAAATTATAAAAAAGATTCCCGAATCAGAGCTTTTTGATGCAATCAAGAAGGAAATTGATGAATTTTAGTGAAAAACAGTTGCAAGTTTAATAGAAATATGCTAAAATATATTGGAATTTTTAGTAAGATTAAGGAGAAATCATATGAGATTATCTAAATATTTAATGCCAACATTAAGAGAAGTTCCTGCAGAAGCAGAGATTGTAAGTCATCAGCTGATGCTCCGTGCAGGCATTATGAGAAAGCTCGCTTCAGGTGTGTATTCTTATTTGCCTATGGGACTTCGTTCACTGAAAAAAGTAGAAAATATTATCAGAGAAGAAATGGACAAGCAGGATGCTATAGAAGTACTTATGAGTGCACTTCTTCCTGCGGAGAGCTATCAGGCTTCAGGAAGATGGGACGTTTTCGGTCAGAGTATGTTCCGCTTAAAAGACAGATCTAACAGAGATTTTTGTCTGGGACCTACACACGAAGAAATCTTTACAGAAACTGTTAAGGCTACTATCAAGTCATATAAGCAGCTTCCTGTAACTCTCTATCAGATCCAGACTAAGTACCGTGACGAAGCAAGACCTCGTTTCGGTGTTATCCGAAGCAGAGAGTTTATAATGAAGGATGCTTACAGCTTTGATAAGGACGAAAAGGGTCTTGATGAATCATATCAGAAGATGTATAAAGCATACAGAAGTGCATTTGACAGACTTGATATGGATTATATGATTGTAGATGCAGATTCAGGTGCTATGGGTGGCAGCGGTTCTCAGGAATTTATGGTAAAATCTGAAATCGGTGAAGATTCAATAGCATTCTGTGATGCATGTAACTATTGTGCAAATATTGAAAAAGCTGTATGTGTTCCTGAGGAAAACCTATCAAAGGAAGAAATGAAGGAACTTACTAAGGTTCATACACCAAATGCAGGCACAATTGAAGAGCTTGTAGCATTTCTTAATACAACAGCAGATAAATTTGCAAAGACTCTTATCTATAAGGCAGAAGACAAGCTTGTTGCTGTTATGGTAAGAGGAGACAGAGAAGTAAACGAAGTTAAACTTGCAAACTATCTTGGCGTTACAGAAGTAGAGCTTGCACCTGCATCAGATGTATGTGAAGTGACAAATGCAAGGGTTGGCTTTGCAGGTCCTGTAGGACTTAAAATTGATGTTATCTGTGATAATGAAGTTGCAAATATGCAGAACTTTGTAGTTGGTGCAAATGAGTCTGATTATCATTATACAAATGTTAATATAGAAAGAGACTTTACACCTTCACACATTGGTGATTTCAGAAATATCGAAAAAGGCGATAAATGTCCTGTTTGCGGAAAACCTATAGATATCTGCAAGGGTATAGAAGTAGGACATATATTCAAGCTTGGTACAAAGTACTCCAAGGCTCTTGATTGTACCTTCCTTGACGAAAATGGCAAGGCTCAGGTGCCTATTATGGGTTGCTATGGTATCGGTGTGTCAAGATGTGTGGCTGCAATTGTCGAAGAACACAGTGACGAAAAGGGTATCATCTGGCCTATGAACGTTGCGCCATATCATGTAAATATCGTATGTGCAAATATGAAAGACGAAGATGCTGTTAAATTAAGCGAAGAGCTCTACAATAAGTTTTTGGAAAACGGCGTAGAAGTTATATATGACGACAGAAACGAAAGAGCAGGGGTTAAGTTTAACGATGCTGACCTTATCGGTATTCCAATCAGAATCACTGTTGGTAAAAAGGCAAAAGAGGGTATCGTAGAATACAAATTAAGATGCTCTGATGAAATCACAGAAGTAAATGCAGACGATGTTGTAAAAATGGCTATGGACGAAATTAAGGACAAGCTTAACTAATATTTTGAAAGGAACTGATTTGAAATGTCAAAAGCAAGAACAAGATTTGCACCCAGCCCTACAGGCTATATGCATATCGGTAACTTAAGAACCGCTTTGTATGCATATCTCCTTACAAAAAATCTTGGTGGTGATTATATCCTTCGTATAGAAGATACAGACCAGGAGAGATATGTAGAGGGTGCAGTTGATCTTATATATCGTACAATGAAGGAAACAGGACTTAAACACGACGAAGGTCCTGATGTGGGCGGTGATTACGGTCCATATATCCAGAGTGAAAGAATGGGCATATACAAAGAATACGCTGAGAAACTTGTTGAGCTTGGCGGTGCTTATTACTGCTTCTGTGGTAAAGAAAGACTGGAAGAAATGAAAGAAGAACAGGCAAAGAAGGGCCTTGTTCCTAAATATGACGGTCACTGCAGAAATCTTTCAAAAGAAGAAATTCAGGCAAAGCTTGATGCAGGCGAACCATATGTTATCAGACAAAAAATCGACCCAAGAGGTACAACTACATTTGAGGATGCTGTATTCGGATCTATTACTGTAGAAAATTCCTCATTGGACGAAAATGTGCTTCTTAAATCAGACGGACTCCCAACATACAACTTTGCAAATGTTGTGGATGACCATCTTATGAAGATCACACACGTTATCAGAGGTAATGAATATCTTTCAAGTACACCTAAGTATAATCTTTTGTACAATTCATTTGGTTGGGAAATTCCCACATATGTACACGTTTCTCCGATTATCAAGGAATCAGGCAAGAAGCTTTCCAAGAGAGAAGGAGACGCGTCATACGAGGATTTCACAAACAAGGGTTATCTTAAGGATGCTATTATCAACTATATTGCACTTCTTGGCTGGAGCCCCGGTGGAGAGCAGGAAATATTCACAATGGATGAGCTTATTGAACACTTCTCTATTTCAGGTATTTCCAAGTCACCTGCAGTGTTTGACGAAAAGAAGCTTGCCTGGATCAATGGCGAATATATCAGAAAACTTTCTATGGAAGAGTTTGAAGAACTTGCTAAGCCTTGGTTTGAAAAAGCAATCAAAAAAGAGGTTGACTATAAGAAACTTGCAATACTTATGCATGACAGAACAGAAAAGTTTATTGACATTGTAGAGCAGCTTGACTTTATTGATGAGCTTCCTGACTACGATATAGATCTTTATAATCACAAAAAGATGAAAACCAATCCGGAAAACTCTCTTGAAAGCCTCAAAGCAGCATTACCTGTCCTTGAAGCTTTGAATGAATGGAATGAAGAGTCAATTCACAACACACTTTTTGAACTTATTGAAAAGCTTGGTGTAAAGAATGGTCTTATTCTCTGGCCTGTAAGAGTAGCATTAAGCGGTAAGTCATTTACCCCGGGTGGTGCTATTGAAATTGCTGATCTTCTCGGTAAGGAAGAAAGTATAGAAAGAATCAAAAAAGGTATAGAAAAATTATCATAATATATCACAGCGGACAAGTTTTTGTCCGCTTGATTTGAATACAGAGGTATTATATTTTATGTTGTATGTTATTATGTTTGCAATACTGGTCTTTTTAGATCAGCTGACAAAAATACTTTCTTTAGAATATCTTACACACAAGGGTGTCACTTTGATTGAAGGGGTTTTGTCCCTTTCATTTGTAAGAAATACAGGTGCTGCATGGGGGATTTTTGCAGGCAAGACATTTTTTTTGGTGCTTATTACTGTGGTTATTTTTGGTGTGGGATTTATGTACTTTTACAAAAATCCGCCAAAAAATGCTATATATAAAACAGCAATAATGCTTGTTGCCTCCGGCGGAATAGGAAATATGATAGACAGAATATTTCGTGACGGATCTGTAATTGATATGATAAAGGTGGACTTTATTGACTTCCCTGTGTTTAATGTGGCAGACATATGCGTATGTGTGGGAGCAGTGCTTTTGTGTATTGCCATACTCTTTTTTGACAAAGAGAAGGATGAGGAGACAGATGATGGAGAATAAAATAACAATTATCTGTGATGAAAATAAAATACGAATAGATAAATATATCAAGCTTGAGGGTATTACCCGTTCAATGATACAGAATCTTATAAACTCGGGTGAGATATTGGTTAATAATAATACTGTAAAAGTAAATCACACTTTAAGCATTGGCGATGAGATTACAGTGAATATACCTGAGCCTGAAAGTGCGGAGATAATTGCGGAGGATATACCTCTTGATATTGTATATGAGGACGATCATCTTCTTGTGGTAAATAAGCCTCAGGGGATGGTGGTACATCCTGCTGCAGGCAATTATTCAGGTACTCTTGTAAATGCACTTATGCATCACTGCGGTGAAAATTTAAGTGGTATCAATGGAGTGATAAGACCTGGAATTGTCCACAGAATTGATAAGGATACATCGGGACTTCTGCTTGTAGCAAAGACTAACCTTGCACATCTTTCTTTGTCAGAACAAATAAAAGAAAAAACTGTCAAGAGAAGCTACAGAGCTATATGTCACGGAGTGTTGAGATCTGACAGAGGAAAGATTGATGCACCTATCGGCAGACATCATACTGAGAGAAAGAAGATGACTGTCACAAACAAAAATTCAAAAGATGCGGTTACACATTTTGAAGTTATTGAGAGGTTTCACGAATATACTTATATCAAATGTGTGCTTGAGACAGGAAGAACCCATCAGATAAGAGTGCATATGAAATATATGGGACATCCAATACTTGGCGATGAGGTATATGGGCCTAAGAGCAATGAATTTGCTCTCAGAGGACAGGTGCTTCATGCGGCAGAGATTGGATTTGTGCATCCTGTTACAAAGGAATATGTGGAATTTTTTGCAGATATTCCTGCAAATTTTACAAATGTACTTACTGATTTGAGAGGAAGGGTAAAATAATGGACGTTTTTTTGGAATATTTAATCAAAAGAAAATATACATCCAAAGAGTATATTAAAGTGATACTTTTTGGTATAGGGTCATTTGTTCTTGCAATACTTTTGTTTCTTGCAAGTATGATATCATATCTTTACAATCCGTTTCTACAGCAGATTTTGTTTGTAGCACTGATTGCTGATGTTTATTTCGGATATGTAATTGTTACAAGACAGAATGTTGAGTATGAGTATGCTCTTACCAACACATATTTTGACATAGACAGAATTATTGCCAAGAGAAGAAGAGAAGACGTTCTGAGCATTGATGTGAGAGAAATAAAAGAAATGGATTCTCTTGACCTTTGTTCATATAAATCTGATAAAAACAAGTATAAAGATTATGAGATATACGGAAATATAGATTCTTCGGCATATTATATCATCTATGATGATAATGGTGAAACTCACAAGGTAATTTTTAATCCTCCAACCAAAATGGTAGAAGGAATGAAAAAATTTATTAGATAATGTTTTGAGGTGTGTACTATGATTGGTACCGATATATGCGAGATAAAGAGATTTGAAGAGCTTTCTAAGAATGATTCCTTTCTTAATAAGGTTTTTACCTCTGAGGAAATAAATTATTTTGAAAACAGAAATTTCAATCCTGAAACAATTGCAGGAGCCTTTGCCTCAAAAGAAGCTTTTTTTAAGGCTATTGGCACAGGAATAAGCAGATTCCCCCTAAAGAGTATTGAAATCCTTAAGACAGAAACGGGTAAGCCATATATAAGACTTAATGATGAAATAAAAGATTTTTGTGATAGTATGGGAGTAAGCTGCAGTGATTTGTCTGTATCACATGATGGCGGATTTGCAATTGCAGTTGTATATCTTAAGGTTGATAATGACAAATTACTCTTTGAAAAATGTATCGAAAAGGTAAGATGCAATCAATCCGGTATCCTTACCTATGACAGTATTAAGGGGATCCTTACAAAAAGAGATTCCGACTCTCACAAGGGCGATTACGGAAAGTCTCTTATTATAGGCGGTTCAAAGGGCCTTACAGGAGCACCCATTATGTCAGCTCAGGCTATGCTTAAATCCGGCTCAGGACTTATCACACTTATGTGTGCAGAAAGCTTAAATACAGTATTTGAAACTGTATTAAAAGAAGTGATGACACTTCCTTTAAGTGATAATGATGGAATAATTTCAAGAGATAACAAAGAAAAGATACTTGAGAGAATATCTGTATCAGATTCATGCCTTATAGGTCCGGGAATGGGACGTGGCAGAGATGTGAATTCTATTGTAAGATATGTTGTCAAAAATTCAACAGTTCCCATGGTTATTGATGCAGACGGCATAAATGCCCTCTCGTCAAATCTTGATGCACTCAAACGTCATAATTCAGAAATTATCATTACACCTCATATGATGGAATTTTCAAGGCTTACAGGGGTGGATATTGACATTCTCAAATCTCAACCGCATAAATATGCCCTTGAGTTTGCATCAGAATACAATGTGGTTGTGATTCTTAAATCGCACAGAACTCTTATTGCATTTCCTGACGGGGAAATTTACGAAAATATACTTGGAAATCCCGGAATGGCTACCGGTGGGACGGGAGATGTGTTATCAGGAATTGTCAATTCATTTATGGGACAGTTCAAGGATACAAAAAAGGCATCCATGCTTGGTGTATTTGTACATTCGCTGTCTGCGGACATAGCAAAAGAAAAAACAGGGGAATATTCTCTTACTCCAACCGATATAATAGAAAATATATCATCTGTTCTCAAATATTTATAATATCGGTTGTGATTTGTTGAAAAAGAAATTTTGTTGTCTTTTTATGGTGGTTGTATTTATGCTGTCAGGATGTTCTGACAACGAATATTCCATATATGAAAGGATAAATAAAAGATACTATAGCTTAGCCTCTTACAAAGCAGAGGGAAATATCACTTATTATACAAATAAAACAAAAAACAAATATTCATTTATAGAGTATTTCAATGGAGATACATCACATCTTATACACTATACAGATGATGATCTGAAGGTGTGTGTAAGGGAAGACGGAGTTTTTTTGAAATACTTACAAAGGGATAAAGCAGTCAGGATTTCAGATACCGATGAGGGGTACAGATACATATTTCCTGACTGTTTTTTTGAAAGCTATTACTTAAAGGAAACATCGGCTTTTGACAGTGATTCAGAATATGTAATTCTTGAGACCGATTGCTCTGATGGTGCAGTATCATCTATGAAAATGTGGATTGATACACATACTCTTGATCCTTACAAAATACATATATATGATTCGGATTCAGATATTGTATGTGAGATAAGCTTTACTTCCTTTGATACTGATACACAAATAAGTGATGAATTATTTGAATTTTAGTGATTATAAAATATCAAAAAAGAGGGAACAATATTCATACCGTGGATAATTGTTTGCAAATCTGTTGTGGTTTGCATACATATCGCCGACCTCTTTACCAAAAACTTCATTTGACAGTTTTAATAATTGATTGTATAATCATTATATACAAAAACATAAATGTATATAGGAATGGAGGCTTGGCTAAATGGCACAACAGAGAAAAATACTCGTCAGCTTGTCGGATACCCTCTTAAAAGAGGCGGACACAATTGCAAAAAACAACAATATGAATCGCAGTGAGTTTATCAGATCAGCCATGAAGCTTTATATCAGAGAACAAAAAAAGGCCTCTTTGTATGATAAGATGAAGAAGGGATATCTTGAAATGGCAGATATTAATCTTCGACTTGCAGATGAGTGTTATCTTACCGATTGTGAACAATTATATAACTACGAGGCTAAACTTTCGGAGTGTGAATAATTTTGGTTGTAAAAAGAGGAGATATTTTTTACGCAGATTTAAGTCCGGTGATAGGAAGTGAGCAGGGTGGTGTAAGGCCTGTACTTATCGTTCAGAATGATGTGGGCAACCGATACAGTCCTACTGTGATAGTAGCCGCAATTACATCACAGATAAACAAGGCAAAGCTTCCCACTCATATAGAGATACCTGGATTGGAATACGGTCTGAGTAAGGATTCTGTGATACTTCTTGAACAGATCCGCACTGTGGACAAAAAACGTCTGAGAGAAAAAATTGGTCGACTCAATGATGATGTTATGACAGATGTGGATATTGCTATGAAAATCAGCTTCGGTTTTCCCGAAGATGTTGATATGTGACAATTCTAATGACAAAATTTATGCAAAAAAGGTGGGTTACTAATGAAAAAAACAGTTTCTTTGGTGTTGGTATTAGCGCTTCTTTTAGGCGCGCTTGCATTTGTGGTTCTGGCAGCTCCGGGATCTGCGGATGATCCTGTTGTGTCACTTTCATATGTGACAGAGGTTTTGTGGCCACAGATTAAAGATTATGTAGCTTCAGAAGGTGCAGGTACAGCAGTTGTAGCACCTCCATCACATGTTTCTCCTGAAGGGATGGAGTACAGTGATACCTTCAAGGTAGTAAGTATTCAAAAAGGCCAGAAACTTATTGGCGGTGACGGATGTGAAGTGATTGTAAGGACTGGAAGTGTGACTGTTATTGCCAGTGAAAGAGGCGGAATAGCTGATGTTACCGCAGGTCTTGATCTTCCGGGTAATACCATTGCCCCTGCAAATCATCTTCTTGTTATTCCTGTAAATGACGGAAGGGGACTTTTATTTAACACAGACAGTTATGTGATGGTAAAAGGAGATTATAAAATCCAATAATAATCAAAAAGCGTAATCAGGATAAAAGATCTGATTACGCTCTTTTTGTGGAGCTGGTGGCGTGACTTGAACACGTGACCTTTTGATTACGAATCAAATGCACTACCAACTGTGCTACACCAGCATTATTTATACCATTATACCTCAAAATGTACCAATCGTCAACGGTATAGTTTGACTTTTCTTATATTTGGATGTATAATAAATATATACTGAAATTGGAGGAATATTCTTGCATCACTTGTTACACATTATTGAGCACGCATTTTTAGATTCAGTCAAGCTTTTGCCCATATTGTTTATAGTTTATTATTTAATAGAGTATTTTGAGCACAAAAACAATAATACATTCAATCATTTTATGATGAAGTCAAAAAGGACAGGCCCTTTGTTTGGAGGATTGTTCGGATGTGTGCCTCAGTGTGGCTTCAGTGTGGTAGCAGCCAATCTTTATGCAAAAAGAACTATTACACTGGGAACATTAATAGCGGTTTTTGTTGCCACATCTGACGAAGCTGTTCCTATACTTCTAAGTTATCCCGAAAGGATAGGGGACATATTATATGTGCTTTTATATAAGTTTGTGATTGCATGTGTTTCGGGATTATGTGTTGATTTAGTATATAAGTCAGAAATAATAAACGAGAATCTTTGTCATAATCACACCCACGAGCATGGTCACATTCACGGAAATTGCGAAAGCTGTGATGATGGTCCGTTTATCGCTACTGTAAAACATATGATAAGGATATTTCTGATTGTATTTATTACAAATATAATTGTTGGCTATTCTATTTATATGATAGGGGAAGAGACTATTTCAGAGTTTCTTTACACAAAGAGATTTCTTCAGCCATTTCTCAGCGCTTTGGTAGGGCTTATACCAAATTGTGCTGCATCATGTGTTCTTACAGAACTGTATGCAGAAGGCTTTCTGTCATTTGGTGCACTTATTGGTGGACTGTCCACAGGAGCAGGTGTGGGTATGGTGGTACTCTTTAAAACAAACAAAGATTTTAAGAACAATCTTATGATTGTGGGGATAGTATATATAATAGGAGTGCTGTTTGGTTCATTGATACAAATTTTTTGTTGATATATTTTATTAGGAGGTATGTATTATGTCTTTTTGGGAAGAATTTGCAGAAAAAGCAAAAGAAGGTGCGCAAAAGGTTCAGGTGTTTACCATGGAAACTGTGGATAAGGTAAAGCTCAAAGCAAGATTATCCAAGCTTAACAATGATGTTTCAAAGCTTTATACAGAAATCGGTAAACTTGTTTATCTGGAAAGATGCGGTGATACCTTCGAGGATTACAGCGAAAAGCTGTCACAGTATCTTGAGAGTATTACTAATCTCAAAGACCAGATTAACGAAATTGAAAAACAGCTTGAAGATCTATAAAAAAATAATGGCTCAGATATGCCGAGTGCCCTTAAGGACACTCGGCAGTGATATGAATTCCTACGGCATTCCCGATATGTGTTTCACACTCGATATGCCTTGCGGCGCGATATGTCGCTAAAGCGACGCTTTTTTGAATTCATATCATATCGCAATTTCTGAAAGAAATTATATCGAATTTGTCGTAAGACAAATATATCGAGTTTGCGTAGCAAACATATAACAAAACCGTTCAAAATGTATAAGAATACACTTTGAACGGTTTTTCTTTGTTTATAAAATGTCCTTATGACACTCCTCATTTACCTTATGAAAAGGTAAGCGAAGCGAACATTTAATTTACGAAGTCAATTTTTTTAATATTGGTGATGATGTTTGGAGTCTGTGGCATTTTCTCTGAACAAAAAGCTTATACACCACAAACCTGCAACACCTACAACCGAAAATATGATTCTGGATAATAAAGCCAGCTGTCCACCAAAAAGAGACCCTACAAGATCCAGACCAAAAAGTCCTATTGAGCCCCAATTGATTGCACCGACGATTACAAGAATCAGCGCTATAGAGTTAAACATAATATTCTCCCTTTTATTTAGGATAATAAAAAAAGCCCGTTTAAAGTTTATGCAATTTCACAAACTTTAAACGGGAAATTTTTTCAAATAATCTACGAAACAGATTCTTCGTCAAGTATACTCTGATCGATTTTTGCTTTATTGTTTTGCTTGATTATCTCAGGTGAAGTGCCGTTTAAGACACAGTCCTCATTGATAATACACTTTTCTATAGTGGAATCAGAAGGACAGTCAAACATAACATCCATCATTGTATCTTCCATTATGGATCTTAAACCTCTTGCGCCTGTTTTAAGCTTAATGGCTTTTTTTGCCATTTGAGAGAGTGCATCTTTTTCAAATTCAAGTGTGACTCCATCCATTTCAAGAAGTCTCTTGTATTGTTTTACAAGAGCATTTTTTGGTTTAGTCAAAATGCTTACAAGAGCTTCCTCATCAAGTGAGTCAAGTGTTGCCACTACGGGTAGTCTGCCTATAAATTCAGGGATAAGGCCAAATTTCAAAAGATCCTGTGGCAAAATTTCTTTTAATAGTGCACCCACATCCTTTTCTTCCTTTGTCTGGATGTCTGCGCCAAAGCCAAGAGATTTTTTTCCTGTTCTGGCTTCAATGATTTTGTCGATTCCGTCAAATGCTCCACCGCAAATGAAAAGAATATTTGTTGTATCGATCTGGATAAGCTCCTGATGAGGATGCTTTCTTCCACCCTGAGGCGGTACAGAAGCAGTAGTTCCTTCAAGTATTTTCAAGAGAGCCTGCTGAACACCTTCGCCGCTTACATCACGTGTTATTGAGGGGTTTTCGGACTTTCTTGCTATTTTGTCTATTTCGTCGATATAGATAATGCCTCTTTCGGCTTTTTCAATATTATAATCTGCCGCCTGGATAAGCTTTAAGAGTATGTTTTCCACATCTTCACCCACATATCCGGCTTCTGTAAGAGAGGTTGCATCAGCAATTGCAAAAGGAACGTCGATGATTTTTGCAAGTGTCTGTGCAATAAGTGTCTTTCCTGATCCGGTAGGGCCCAGAAGAAGAATATTACTTTTTTGCAGTTCTATATCATTCTCAGCCTTCTCGGAATCTATTCTTTTGTAGTGATTGTACACCGCAACAGAAAGAGCTTTTTTTGCCTGGTTCTGACCGATTACATATTCATCCAGTACAGCCATAATATCCTTTGGCTTAGGAAGGCTGTCCAGTGACTTTGGTTCGTATTCTTCATAATCGTCAGAAATGATTTCCATACACATTTCTATACAGTCACTGCAAATGAATACTCCTGGTCCTGCAATAAGACGAGGTACTTCATCTTCGGACTTTCCGCAGAATGAACATTTGATTTTAGTTTTATCATCTATTGTTGCCATATGTCCACCTCTCTGATACAGTTAGATTAGTCTCTGTTGGTAATTACTTCATCAACAAGGCCGTAAGCCTTTGCTTCTTCGGCAGTAAGGAAGTTATCTCTTTCTGTATCATGTTCGATAACTTCGATAGGCTTACCGCATCTCTCGCTTAAGATTCTGTTAAGAGTACTTTTCATCTTGAGAATTCTGTCAGCGTGAATTTTGATGTCAGTTGCCTGTCCCTGCATTCCGCCAAGTGGTTGGTGTATCATTACTTCACTGTTTGGAAGGGCATAACGCTTACCCTTTGCACCTGCGCAAAGCAAGAACGCACCCATTGATGCAGCCATGCCGATACAAATAGTAGAAACATCACACTTAATATACTGCATTGTGTCATATATTGCCATTCCTGCAGTTATGGAGCCACCGGGACTGTTGATATATAGATGAATGTCTTTTGTAGGGTCTTCAGCTTCAAGAAACAGAAGCTGTGCGACAACAAGGCTTGCAGTAACATCATTTACTTCATCTGAAAGAAAAATGATTCTGTCTTTTAAGAGTCTTGAGTAAATATCGTACGATCTTTCTCCTCTGCTTGTTTGTTCTACTACCATAGGTACTAAGCTCATAGTGTGTTCCTCCTAATCTATATTTTTTGTAGATAGTTGATTATTTTATATTTGCTTTCTTTACAAGTAATTCGATTACTTTCTTTGCTTTGATTTCTGCTTTGAGAGAATCAAGATCAGCATCTGTAAAGAGAGTTTTTACTTTGTCAAGTTCCATGTTGTACTGTTCAGCCATTTTTGTCATCTGTTCTTCTACATCTTTGTCTTTTGCTTCGATGTTTTCTTTAGCAGCGATTGCTTCGAGAACCAATGATGTTTTTACCTGGCTTTCAGCCTGATCCTTAAACTGTTCTTTGAAGGATTCAAGTGTAGAACCTGTCATGTTAAGGTACTGTTCAAGGTTCAAGCCCTGTGCAGCAAGTCTGTAGTTAAAGTCTCTTGCAATGTTGTCAAGCTGAGTATTGATCATACATTCAGGAATGTTCACTTTACAAAGCTCACAAACCTTTTCTACTACTTTGTCTTCCTGTTCCATTTTAGCTTTTTCGTTATTAGCCTTTGTAAGTTTTGCCTTAACATCTTTTTTGTATTCTTCAAATGTTTCAAATTCACTTACATCTTTTGCAAAATCGTCATCAAGTTCAGGGAGCTGTTTTTCTTTGATTTCTTTAACAGTTACTTTAAACATAGCATCCTTGCCCTTTAAGTCTTCTGCATGATATTCTTCAGGGAATTTCACATTGATTTCTTTTTCTTTATTAAGCTCACAGCCTACGAGCTGATCTTCAAATCCGGGGATGAATGCACCTGAACCGATTTCAAGATTGTAGTCTTCGCCTTTTCCTCCCGGGAATGCAACACCGTCACAGAAGCCTTCGAAGTCGATTACTGTAAGGTCACCTTTTTTAACTTTTCTGTCTTCAACAGTGATGATTCTTGCATTCTGTTCCTGAGTTTTTTTGATTTCAGCATTTACATCAGCAGCTAAAGTCTTGTATGTAACCTTTTCTACTTCAACGCCTTCATATTCGCCAAGTTCAACTTCAGGCTTTACAGTTACTGTAGCTGTAAATACGAAGTTTTCACCGTTACCGATTTTTTCAATATCAATTTCAGGTCTGTCAACAGGCTCGATTTTTGTTTTTTCCAAAGCTTCTTCATAAGCCTTAGGGCAGATGATGTTGATTGCATCTTCGTAGAATACACCTTCGCCATAATACTGTTCGATGATTTTTCTTGGTGCTTTACCTTTTCTGAAACCTGGAATATTGATCTTCTTTGCAGTTTCTTTGTAAGCCTTGTTTACACCTTCCTGAAATGCTTCGTTATCAACTGTGATTGTAAGTCTGATAACATTTTCTTTCATTTTCTTTTTTGTTACTTTCATTCTTTTCCTTATCCCTTCTGTATTTATTATCTGATTTATTCAGACATATTTACTGACGATATATTATACCAAATAATATTGGAATTTGCTACTATTTTTTTAAAAAATATCAAATTTCTGCAATTTTAACTAAAAATACCTGTATTTTACACTGGTTTATGTGAGTTTTTGTGGTGTAAAATGTACATAATCAGCAGAAACCAACTTAAACTCTATATTATCAACTTGTCCTTCAAATGCATTTTTGTGTGAATTAGAGTGAAGATGCCCGTAAATGCAGGTGGATACAGAATACTTTTTAAATAGTTCAAGATAGTCCTGATTGATAGTTTTGTCTTTTGTTACCGGAGGGTAGTGGAGTACGGCAATTATCTTTTTGGGATTGTATTTAATTCCTTCCTTCAAAGATAATTCCATTCTTCCAAGTTCTCTTAAATATATCTTTTCGTCATCTTTTTTGAAGTTGTCTGTGCTTGGATCAATCCAGCCACGAGTTCCGCATATTGCAGTGTCTTGTGCAAGTATAGATGTATTGTGGAGAAACTCAATTGTTTTATATCCCATTTCATCAGTGAATCTTTTTAGCTTTGTGAGACTTTCCCACCAGTAGTCGTGATTGCCTTTTAAGAGGATTTTTTTGCCCGGGAGTGATTCGATGAAATCAAAATCCGGCTTTATATCATCAAGGTAAGTGCCCCATGAAATATCTCCGCCGATGATCACAGTATCCTGATCATTAACTGTGTTTATCCAGTTTGTTTCTGTTCTTTCCATATAGTTTTCCCAGCCATAGCCAAAAATATCCATGGGCTTATCCACACCAAATGCCAGGTGAAGATCCGAAATAGTATAAATGCTCATTATATCCTCCTTTCTTATTGCAAATATTATATCCTATATGCTATAATTATTTTGTCGAATTTAAGTAAGTTAAATAATTCAGACTATATTACAGTATATAATAAAATTCAGAAATATGCAAGGAGTATAAACTATTGCGAAAAATATTTTTTATGTCCCTTTTCGGATATGTGTGGGGTATCATTCTTGCAGATGTATTCTGCGATGAAAGAATACTTATTCCGCTTATTTTGATATGCATTGCAGTTTGCGGTTTTGCACTTTATAATAATAAGTCTTATGTATGGATATTTATGAGTGTTTTTCTGGTTACGGGAACATTTGTTTATTATCACAGAGATAATTTATCTGAGCGGAATATTCAATACGTAAACAGCCAAAGTGAAAGTATAGTTTTGAAAGTCTGTAACAATCCTTCTTATCAGGATGACAGGGGGATATTTTATGCAGATGCATTGCTAGATGGAAACCATATCACAAAACTCAGTGTGACTGTTTCAGGTGAGAAGCACAATAGAGTTAAATACGGCGATATACTTTGTATAGATGATATGAAGGTTACTCAGCCAAAGAAAGGGCTAAACACGGGTGATATGAGCTATGATACATACCTTAAGGCTCGCGGTGTATCAGGCTTGGTATATGCCCACAGCGATGATATATCCTTTGTTGGAAATGACGCAAATCCCATAATCAGAACTATATACAATCTGAGTGATTTTACAAAGAATACCCTGTTTACGCTTATCAGTGGTGACGAAGGGGGATTTTCTGTTGCACTTCTTACAGGTGACAAGAAGTATCTTTCTGACAGTGCTTTTATTGATATTGAGGTTGCAGGATTATCCCATGTTGTAGCTGTTTCGGGAATGCATATGAACATATTTGTGATGCTTGTATATATTCTCTTTTCTCGCAGCAAAAAGAGAAGCTATCTTGCTTCGGCTATAAACATCATTCTTTGTGTATTTATGGTAATATTTACCGGGGGATCATACTCTGTCATAAGAGCGGCTATTATGGTGATCTTTGCAAATATTGGGTACTTTCTGGGAAGAGGGAGTTATTCACTTAATTCTGTCTTGTGTGCTGCAGGTATCATAGTGCTTTTTAATCCCTTTGCCATATTTGATATGTCATTTATACTGTCATTTGCGGCAACTGTTTCAATTATTCTTTTTGAAGAGAGGACAGAGGATTTTCTTCAAAGGTATATCGGGATAAAAAACAATTATCTTAAGTCGCTTATATCTGTTGCTTTAAGTGCTCAGTATCTGGTGATCCCTTGTATTATAGCAATGAAAAACACCATAAACACTTATTCGCTTTTGTCAAATATTCTCGTAGTGCCTGTTATTCCATTTTATATGATATCTGTTGTTGTGACATTTGCCTTTTGCGGCACGGGAATATTGGTTGATATTATAAGTATTATCCCGTATTATTTAGCAAAATATATACTCAAAATATGCAGCGTTGTATCTGGGATGCCGTTTTCTGAATTAGTGATTTCTGATTGGCTGTTTAATATAGTAATATTAATTAGTGTTTTTTCATTTGTTCTTTTTGTTTTTTTAAGACGAAGATACAATATAAGTTTAAAAATTGCTTTAAAATACTATGGTTTTACTTTGATAACAATATTATTTTTAAATTTCTTCATCCCTTCCGGTACATATATTGATTTTATAAATGTGGGACAGGGAGACAGTGCACTTATCCGTGACAGAGGAGTGAATATTCTGATTGATTCCGGTGGTAGCAAAGATACTGATTCTGATTTTGGAATCAGGGTAGTAGGAGCGTATCTTAAGAGGAAAGGTGTATACAGACTGGATTATGCATTTATAACACATTATGACAGTGACCATTGTCAGGGATTTATTTCTTTACTTGACAGGTTCAGAATTGATAATCTTGTTGCACCGCCACCTGTAAGTGAAGAAGACGCAGAGCTTCACAATATTATTATCGATAAAGCCGAAAAGAATGGTACTAAGGTGGTATATGCTTTATATGGTGACAGGTTTAAATCAGGAAAAGAAAGTAGTCTGAGAATCGTGGCACCCAAAAGGTATAGGGGAGAAGACGCAAATACCAATTCACTTATGGTTATGTATGAGTCGGAAGGGATCAAGACGCTTTTTGCAGGGGATAACTCTCAGGAGGAATCTTTAAGCATAATTGATTGTGATGCAGATATACTTAAGGTGGGTCATCACGGGGCTTCTGATTCCAACGAAAAAAGCTTTCTTATGAAGGTAAGCCCTGTATTGTCTGTAATAAGCGTAGGAGAGAATAATATGTATTCTCATCCTCATAATCAGGTTGTCAAAGACCTTTATGAAGTGGGAAGCCATGTGCTTAGAACAGATTTTGATGGTGCAATAACAGTAAAATTAGACAATGGAAAGATAAATGCAAAAACTGATAAATAAATCATTTGACAAAAACATTCACTTAAACTAAAATATATATGTTGATTTTTATGATATTGTGGGAAGGAGTGATTGGTACGGACAGAGTAAAAGCAGATATTAAATCAGGACAGTTCAGGTCTTTGTATTTCTTCTTAGGGGAAGAAGAATACCTTAATGATTATTATAGCGAAGAAATAGTAAAAGCACTTGTTCCTGAAGGAATGAAGATTTTTAATTATCTTTCTTTTTCCATTGATTTTGATTTGGATGCCTTTGAGAATTTTCTCAATTCTCCTCCTATTATGAATCCTAAAAAAGTGGTGTATATAAAGGATTGTGGTCTTTGCTCAAAGAGTGTAAAGGAGGATGTGAGAGACCGTGTCAAAGAGATTATCTCTGATCTTCCTTCTTATGCTACATTAATTATCAATGAATCAAATCCTACAAAGACTATGGGGATATACAAGACATCTGCCAAGGTGGGAATTGTGGTAGAGAATAAGTTTCAGAAGATAAATGTGCTTCAGAGCTGGGTGGTACGTTCTTTTGAAAAAGACGGATACACCATATCACCGGATGATGCCCTTTATCTTGTGGAGAATGGCGACAACGGGATGTATTTTCTTAAGAATGAAATTGACAAGCTGAAAGGCTATAAGGTGCTTGAGAAAACCGTCACAAAGGAAGATATTGAAAAGTGTATTGTCAAAAGTATAGAAGGAAAAGTCTTTGATATGCTTGACTGTATGTTTAATTCGCAGATGAATGCCACATTCAGACATCTTGCAGATCTGAAGACGCTTAAGGAGCCTGTAAAGAGAATCCTTGCCATTATTATGACAGAGCTTACCAGGATAAAAAAAGCTAAAATACTTGATGGCAAAATGTCAAAAAATGATCTTTCAAAAGCTTTATCTGTAAATCCTTTTTTTGTGGACAAAGTGATAAAGCGTGCAAAGGCTTTTTCGACTGAATATATAAATGAGATGATTATTCTGTGTCAAAAGACGGATTTCGACATTATATCCGGAAAAAAAGAACAGTGGCAGGCATTAGAGGATCTGATTATTAAATCACACAATCTGAAGAAACGCATATAATACACCAAGAGAGGTGTTTCAGATGTTTGGTTGTTTAAGGTTCAAGGTGCTTTTGTACGTTGTAAGTGCATTTCTTCTGGGGATTATACTCACATCTGTTATGCCGGCTTTTTTGATAGCAATATTGGCACTTGTTGCAGTTGGTGTCATTGTTTGCTTACTCTGTAAATAAAGGGTATAAGGAGTTGGAATAATGAAGATTGTTGTGGTAAAGACCTCGAAATTCTGGGGAAAAATCCTGAAAGCTTTTTTCAGAATATAGTGTTTACATACTCTGTAATCCATCGGATTACGGAGTATATTTCATTTTAGTACAAAAAACAATTGAATTTATAGAACAATTATGATAAAATTATTCTGTAACTAACAATAAAGGAGTTTTTTAACATGGCAAAGAGTATAAATTATTCATATGAAACATTAAAGAAATTTTGTAAAGATGCATTTTTGAAGTTTGGCTTTGATGATGCACAGAGCGACATCATTGTGGATGTACTTCTCACAAGTGATCTGTATGGTATAGAATCTCATGGTATGCAGAGACTTGTACGTTATCACAAGGGAATAGAAAAAGGTCTTATAAAGGTTGATGCAAAGCCTGAAATAGTATTTGAAACACCTGTATCAGCAGTTATAGAAGGTAATGATGGTATGGGACAGCTTCTGGGGCATAAGGCTATGGAAATTGCTATAGAAAAAGCAAAAACCACAGGTATGGCAATTGTTACCGTGAGAAATTCCAACCACTATGGTATCGCAGGTTATTATGCAAAGATGGCGTGCAAAGAAGGTCTTATCGGTATGTCAATGACAAATTCTGAGGCTATTATGGTACCTACCTTCGGTAAGAAGGCAATGCTTGGAAGTAATCCTATTGCAATAGCAATGCCTGCCAAGCCATATGACTTTTTCTTTGATGCATCTACAACAGTTGTTACAAGAGGAAAGCTTGAAGTATACAACAAAATGGACAAGCCTCTTCCTGAAGGCTGGGCTCTTAACAAGGATGGTAAGGGTTCATCAGATGCAAGTGATGTGCTCAAAAACATCGTTGCAAAAGCAGGTGGCGGAATTATGCCTCTTGGTGGCGAAACAGAGCAGCTTGGAAGTCACAAGGGATATGGCTACGGAATGTTCTGTGAAATATTTACCTCCATTCTTTCTATGGGACTTACATCCAATCATACACATTTAAACGGTAAGGGTGGTACATGTCACGGCTTTGTTGCTATTAATCCTGCTGTATTCGGCAATGCAGATGACATCAAGGAACACCTTTCCACACTATTACAGGAACTCAGAGAGTCTCCTAAGGCAGAAGGCTGCGAAAGAATATATACACATGGCGAAAAAGAAGTTATCGCATTTAAAGACCGACTCAAAAATGGTATAAATGTAAATATCAATACTGTTGCAGAGATGGTTGATTTGTGTAAGTATCTTGATATGGATGTAAAGAAGTATCTTGGTGAAGAAGCTCTTAAGCTTACACTTAACAAGAGTTCATATGATATGTAGTTTCTTAGGGGGATTTTGAAATGAAAAAAATAGCTATTCAGCTTTATTCTGTACGAGGTGCAATTGAAGAACTTGGATTTGAGAGAGTACTTGATGAGTTGGCAAAAATGGGCTTTACAGGTGTGGAATTTGCCGGAGTAGGCGATGTAAAGAAGGAAGATATGAAAAGATATCTTGATAATGCAGGTCTTGAGGCTGTTGGTTCTCATTCAAAACACAATATCCTTATAAATGATCTTGATAAAGAAATGGAATATATGGGATATCTCGGGTGCAAGTACATTACCTGTCCATCCGCGCCTGTAAATAAGCTTTCTCAGATAAACAAAACCATCAATGATCTGAATACCATCGGAAGAAAGGTGACAGAAAACGGATTTGTGTTCAGTTACCACAATCATGCTCCGGAGCTTTGGCTGACTGTAAATGGGGGGAAACGTGCTCTTGATTATATTTTTGAAAACACTGATGCCGATTTTGTTAAGGCACAGCTTGATGTGTTTCATGTGTTGAGAGCAGATGTTAATCCTTATGAATACGTGGAAAAGTACGCTCACAGAATGCCTACAATTCACTTAAAGCAGATGGAATCTTCTGATACAAAAGAAGATGCAAGAGCAGGAAAAGGTGTAATTGATTTCAGAAGAATAATAGATATTGCATCACTTAAGGGTACTCTTGAGTACATATACGAAGACGAAGGAGTAGGAGATCAGCTTGAAATGGCTAAGGAATCCTGCGAGTACCTTCTGAAGATCTGATAATATTATAGATTGTTATATAAGCCCTGTATTGATTATAGTCATCGGACTGTTAATCGATGCAGGGCTTTTTGCACAAAATAAATAAAGGAACTGCAAATCACAGTTCCCTTATTCTAAGTAAAATTATTAACGGATTAGATTAGATAGCACGAACTACCTTATTTGAACGGAGACAACGTGAGCAAACCTTAACTTTCTTTGGTGTGCCGTCCACAATTGCTCTTACGGTTCTGATGTTTGCCTTCCACGCTCTGTTTGATCTGATGTGTGAATGAGAAACTTTGATACCAAAAGTAGTACCCTTTCCGCAGATTTCGCATTTTGCCATATATATACACCTCCTAAAAATTATCACTTTTCATAAACAATTATATATTCTAACAGAAGTTTTTACATTTTGCAAGTGTTTTTTTAAAAAAACTGAATTATTTTGAAAAAAACCCCTGAAACGACTGATATTTAACTCTAAAAAAGAAAATTTTGACAAAGATTCAAAAAATATCAAAAAAACACTTTAAATATTTATAATTTTATTATATAATATATTATGTATCAGTATGTACAACTAAAAATACCATAATTTAAGGAGGGGATTTAATGGCTCTGTCAGAATTTAAGGTGTCACTGAATAAGATTATCGATGAGTTTCATCTTACTCAGTTGAACGAAACTAAAGATATTGATAAAGTAATGGTGTCAAGTAATGAAGTAAACCGTACAGGACTTCCTTTGACAGGTTTTTTTGATTATTTTGACAGTCATAGAATACAGATTATAGGAAATGTTGAAACTGCTTATTTGTCTACCATGTCAGATGATGATGTGAGAAATGCTATGGAAATGCTTTTCAAAAATCAGATTCCGGCTATGATTATCTCAAGGGATATTGAGCCGAATCCTGTAATACTTGAAGTTGCAAACAAGTATAATACCCCTGTTTTAAAAACACATCTTTCTACATCAAGGTTTGTAAGCTCACTGATTGCATTTCTTAATGTGCAGCTTGCACCAAGAGAAACAAGACATGGTGTTCTGGTGGAAGTATATGGTGAAGGTATCCTTCTTCTTGCAGACAGTGGTGTAGGTAAGAGTGAGGCAGCTGTGGAGCTTGTGAAGAGAGGACACAGACTTATTGCAGATGATGCAGTTGAAATCAGGAAGGTGTCAGATATTACTCTTGTTGGTACTGCACCTGAGATTATCAAGCACTTTATTGAAATACGCGGTATAGGTATCGTAGATGTAAAAAACATCTTCGGTGTGGGTGCTGTCAAGGATTCAGAAAAAATAGACCTTGTAATAAATCTTGAAAACTGGCAGCCTAAAAAACAGTATGACAGACTGGGACTCAAAACTGAGTATACAGAGATTCTCGGACTTAAGGTGCCGTCTCTTACAGTACCTGTTAAGCCGGGAAGAAATCTTGCAGTGATTATTGAGGTTGCTGCCATGAACAATCGTCAGAAAAGAATGGGTTATAATGCAGCTCAGGCTCTTAACGACAGACTGATGAACAGTGGTGATACAGAAGAATAAATAATAAGTATTATACTATAGGAGGATAAAGTTATGTATTATATTGGTGTTGATTTAGGTGGAACAGGCATTAAGATTGGTGTTGTAGATGAAAAAGGGACAATCATAGAAAAAGATAGTTGCCCTACAAGAGTAAAGGACGGATACAAAGAAATCGTAAAGGATATGAGCCAGGTTATCAATTCTCTGAAGGCTAAGCTTAATATAAGTGATGATGAAATTCATTCTATCGGTATCGGAAGCCCCGGTGCTATTGATGATAAAAATGGTGTAGTAATCTTTTCAGGAAATCTTGAATTTGATTATGTACCATTGGCAGAGGAAATGAAGAAGTATTTTGATAAGCCTGTATATGTTGGTAATGATGCAAACTGTGCGGCTCTCGGTGAATACTTCGCGCTCAATGATGATTCTATCGAAGATTTCGTTGCTGTTACACTTGGAACAGGTGTAGGTGGCGGAATTATTATGAATAAAAAGATTTTTACAGGTTTTAACGGCATGGCAGGAGAAATCGGTCACATGGGTCTTGTAATGAATGGAGAACCATGTACCTGCGGAAAGAGAGGATGCTGGGAGGCATATGCCTCTGCAACTGCTATAATCAGGGAAACAGAAAAGGCTGCAAGAGAATATCCTGATTCATATGTGGCAAAGCTTGTAGAAGAAAACGGTGGTAAAGGAAGCGGCAAGACTGCATTTATTGCTCAAAGAGCAGGAGACAAAATCGGTGATATGGTTGTAAAAAACTATGTGCAGGCAGTTGCTGAAGGCATTATCAATATTGTAAACGCCATCCAGCCTCAGGTGGTTGTTATCGGTGGCGGTGTAAGCAAAGAAGGCGAAGGCCTTATCAATCCTGTAAGAGAATATGTAGAAGAATATTCTTTCGGACCATCTACTGTAAAGAAGGCAGAATTAAGACTTGCAACTCTTGGTAATGATGCAGGAATTATAGGTGCGGCTTTTCTTGGTAAATAATATTTATGAGGTGAATTTTTGTGGGTAATCCATTGATCCGGGAACTTATAGAGGCTCTTTCTGATGATGAAAAAAGAGTAAAGACAGAAGAACCTATGAAGGAGCATACTACCTTCAAAATTGGTGGCAGCGCAGAGGTTATGGTGTTTCCGGAAAGTGTTGAAGAAATAAAAAATGTAATATGTGTTGCAAAGAAACACAGTGTAAATGTTTTTGTACTTGGAAACGGATCAAATCTTCTGGTTTCTGACAAGGGGATAAAAGGTATTGTCATTAAGCTTGACGCAAACTTTTCTTCAGTCAGTTCAGAGGGGGATACAGTATATGCCTTTTCAGGTGCACATTTGTCAAAAATCGCAAATGTATGTCTGGAAAATTCCCTTTCAGGATTTGAATTTGCATCTGGTATTCCGGGTACATTAGGCGGAGCTGTCAAAATGAATGCAGGTGCATATGGCGGCGAAATGAAAGATGTGGTGGAATATGCTGACTGTATTGATTTTGAAGGAAATATATCCACTCTTACAAATGAGGAGTTGGATTTTTCTTACCGTCACAGTGCAATAAGAGACGATATGATCGTATTAGGCGCATCAATGAAATTTAAATATGGTGACAAAGCATTGATAAAAGAACAAATGCGTGAGCTTAATATGAGAAGAAAAGAAAAGCAACCTCTTGAGTATCCAAGTGCGGGAAGTACATTTAAACGTCCTGAGGGATATTTTGCAGGTAAGCTTATTCAGGACAGCGGACTTAAAGGCTATACCGTAGGCGGTGCTCAGGTATCTGAAAAGCACAGCGGATTTGTAATAAACAAGGATAATGCAACATTTAGTGATGTTGTAAATCTTATCGAAGATGTTAAGAAGACTGTGCACGATAAGTTTGGAGTGGAGCTTTCGGAAGAGGTAAAGATTATCAGATAAAAAGAGGAGGAGATATTATGAAATTTGTAATCATAACGGGAATGTCAGGCTCAGGCAAAAGCCAGGCTGTGAACTTTATGGAAGATATGGGGTATTATTGTATCGACAATATGCCACCCAGCCTCTTTTCTAAATTTGCGGATTTGTGTAACCGTTCAGAAGGAAAATTTGACAAGATTGCTTTTGTAATCGATACAAGAACAAGGGAGCTTTTTACCGATGCCCTTGATGCACTTGATACTCTGAAGGATCAGGGTGAAAGTTGTGAAATCGTTTTTCTTGATGCAAGTGATGAAGTTATCCTCAAAAGATATAAGGAATCCAGAAGAAATCATCCTCTTGCTGATGACGGCAGGGTAATAGACGGTATCAAAAAGGAACGAAAGATCCTCAGTGATATCAAGAAAAAGGCAGACTATATTGTAGATACATCTACTATGCCTACCAAGAGCTTAAGGGCATATCTTAATTCTGTTTTTAACGACAGAGAAGACGAAACAAATATATTTATCAATGTATTGTCATTCGGATTTAAATATGGTATTCCTCTTGATGCCGACCTTGTGTTTGATGTGAGATTTTTGCCAAATCCTTACTATATTCCTGAGCTTAAGCATATGACCGGGCTTGATCAGGAAGTGCAGGATTTTGTGAATAATTGTGAGCAGACAGCGGAGTTCAAAAAGAAGCTTGATGATCTTATCAAGTTTACGCTTCCTCTTTATGTTGAAGAAGGAAAGTCACAGCTTGTAATAGCAATTGGATGTACAGGTGGCAAGCATAGATCTGTTACTATTGCAAACCATGTATACAAGACCATTATTGATATGGGATTTTCAGTGAAGATTTCTCACAGAGATGTGAGCAGACTCAAATAATCAGAATTTGTATGGGTTAAATTACTTATAGATTTGTTTTCTCTTTTTGGAGGATTTATATATGATAGATTTAGAAAATAAGGAGCTTATGAATAAACTCCGCAGATTAAAAATCGTTGCTATTGGCGGTGGTACAGGAATTTCCACAATGCTTCGTGGTATAAAGAAATATACAAACAAGATTACCGCGATTATCACTGTTGCTGATGACGGTGGCGGAAGCGGGATGCTCAGAACTGATATGAATATGGTGGCACCGGGCGATGTGAGAAACTGTATGCTTGCATTGGCAGATATGGAAATGGTCATGGACAGTCTCTTGAATTACAGATTTGACTCAGGAAGGCTCAACGGACAGAGTATGGGCAATCTTATCCTTGCTGCAATGTATAAGCTGTCTGACGAGAATTTTACTGAGGCAGTCAAGAAGACCTGCCAGGTACTGGCTGTTAAGGGTAGAGTACTTCCTGTTACAAACAGAAATGTAAACCTTGGTGCAAGGCTCAGCGACGGAAGTGTGGTTCTTGGAGAATCCACAATTCCTGTGTCTGCAGCAAAAAACAGACAGAAGATAAGCGAGCTGTTTCTTATTCCCAAGAAGGTTGAGCCTGCTGAGGATGTGATAAAGAGCATAAACGAAGCAGACCTTATAGTCCTTGGCCCCGGAAGTCTGTATACAAGTATTATTCCCAATATACTTGTTGACGGAGTCAGTGAAGCATTAAAAAATGCAAAAGCAAAAAAACTTTATGTGTGTAATATTATGACCCAGAAGGGTGAAACGGATGATTATACAGCATATGATCATGTAAGAGCCATCAACAGTCATGCAGGGTGCGATATCATCGATTATTGCATTGTAAATGATGAGCCTATTCCTGATAATATGAAGTTGAAGTACAGAATCAACAATTCTCATCCTGTGGTGGTTGATGCTCCTGAGTTTACAAAGGGTGGGATTGAACTGTTTTCATGTAAGGTGCTTGATGTGTCAAAGGGATATATCAGACATGACTATGACAACCTTGCAGAAGCAGTTATGGATTTGTGCTATTCCATTAAGATAAAAAGCAAAAAGGAAAGATAGATATGTCATATTCTTCAGATGCAAAAATGGATATGCTTGGTGTGGGTATTAAGCGTAAATGCTGCAAGATTGCCGAGCTATACGGAATAATTACCTTTCTTGCAAAGATAAAAACAGAGGATGAAGAAGTAAAGCTTGTATTTAATACAGAAAATGAAATACTGGCAGACAGAATTGCCGAGCATCTCTATTTTCTTTTCAGGATAAAATCTGAAAATCAGGTTTTTCATCAGAAGCATTCAAGGTATTCCGTATACAGTGTTATTGTTTCAAACCCAAAATATATCCAAAAGCTTTTTGATACATTCGGTCTTAAAATAGACGAAAACGGCGAGGTGGATTTTTTCATTGAAAACAGTATTATAGATAAGCCCTGTTGTAAAAAATCCTTTGTCAGAGGTGCTTTTCTTGCATCAGGATCCATTATGCATCCTGAAAAGAAATACCATATGGAGTTTTATACTTACCACAAAAGAGTAAGTGATGGTTTTGAAAATCTTATGAAGGAGCTTGGACTCAATCCAAAGGTTATCCTCAGGAAGAAAAATTATGTGGTGTACTTTAAAAACAGTGATGAAATAGCTGATATTCTTAGTATGACGGGAGTTTTTGACACGCTGATGGACTTCCACAACATACGTATAATGAAGGATATGAGAAACAAAAACAATCGTATAATCAATTGCGAAACTGCAAATATGGACAAGACTCACAAGGCTTCTATAGAGCATATTTTGTGTATCCAGAAGCTGAAAAAAAGCAGCAAATGGGATGGTCTTAGTCCTGTTTTAAAAGAAATTGCCGAGTTAAGGCTTGAGCACAGAGAGGCAAGTCTCAAGGATCTTGGCGATATGTTTACACCTAAGCTTACACGTTCCGGTGTAAATCACAGGTTAAAAAGACTTGTAGATATAGCAAACAGTCTGGAAGGAGAAGAGTAATGTTTACTCATTTGCATCTGCACTCACAGTATAGTTTACTTGATGGTGCTGCAAAAATTGAAGATGCATTAGACAGGGCGAGAGAGCTTAATATGGATTCTCTTGCCATAACTGACCACGGCGTTATGTATGGCGTGGTCGATTTTTATATTGCTGCAAAAAAGAAAAATATCAAGCCTATAATCGGTTGCGAAGTATATATGGCGCCCAATTCACGATTTGACAAAAATCATATAGTGGATTCGTCATATGGCCATCTTATTCTTCTTTGCAAGAATATAAAAGGATATCACAATCTTGTGAAAATATGCTCATATGCATTTACTGAAGGCTATTATTACAAGCCAAGGGCGGACTTTGAGCTTCTTAAGAAATACTCAGAAGGCCTTATATGTCTGTCAGGTTGCCTTAAAGGAAATGTAAATAATGCTTTGTACCAGGATAATTATGAAAAAGCAAAAAAATACGCTCTTAAATATAAAGAAATTTTTGGCGATGATTTTTATCTTGAAATACAAAATCACGGTCTGGAAGAAGAAATAAAGACTCATTCCGGACTTGTGAAACTATCTCAGGAGCTTAATATCCCTTTGGTTGCCACAAATGATGTGCATTATGTGAAAAAAGAAGAGGCATTTATGCAGGATGTTCTCATGTGTATTCAGACAGGCAAGAAGCTTAATGATACAGACAGAATGAAGATGAGCCGAGATGAGTTTTATCTCAAAAGTGAGGATGAGATGAGACATGCTTTGTCATTTTGTCCTGAGGCTATTGATAACACGCAAAAAATTGCGGATATGTGCAATCTTGAGTTTGATTTTTCTCAGATTCATTTGCCAAAATTTGATACACCTGACGGGATTTCTTCTGATGATATGCTCAAAAAACTTTGCTATGATTCTTTGATGGTCAAATATCCTATGTGTGACAATGAGATCACAAAAAGGCTTGACTACGAGCTTGATGTTATATTCAAGATGGGATTTTCTGACTATTTCCTCATTGTGTGGGATTATATAAGATATGCAAAATCCATGGATATCCCTGTGGGCCCCGGAAGAGGCTCGGCAGCAGGAAGTATTGTTTCTTATCTTATAGGAATTACAGAAATCGATCCTATAAAACACAATCTTATTTTCGAGAGGTTTTTAAATCCTGAGAGGGTAAATATGCCTGATATTGACGTTGACTTCTGTTATATAAGAAGGCAGGAAGTCATTGATTATGTAAGCAAAAAATACGGCAAGGAAAGTGTGTCGCAGATTGTAGCATTTGATACAATGGCAGCAAGAGGAGCTGTAAGAGATGTGGGACGTGTTATGGACGTGCCTTACAGTCTTTGTGACAGTGTGGCAAAGCTTATTCCAAAGACCCTTGGTGTTACACTCAGGCAGGCGCTTGAACAAAGTCCTGAGCTTAAAGAAAAGTATGATACTTCCTCTGAAGTAAAGCTTCTTATGGATACTGCCATAAAAATCGAAGGCTTTCCGAGAAATATTACTACTCATGCCGCAGGCGTTGTTATCAGTGACAAAAAAATCTCTGATTATGTACCTGTTGTCAGTCAGGATGATACAATACTTACACAGTATCCTATGAATATTCTTGAGCTTACCGGACTTGTGAAGATGGATTTTCTTGGCTTGAGAAACTTAACCATTATAAGAGATGCAGTTGATCTTATAAAAGAATATCACAATGTGGATGTGGATATTTCTTATATTGATTATGAAGACAAGGCAGTGTATGATATGATTGCAAAAGGGGACACTGACGGAGTTTTTCAGCTTGAAAGTGATGGTATGAAGGGACTTTTGAAGGATATGAAGCCTGAGTGCTTCGAAGATGTGGTAGCAGGACTGTCACTTTTCAGACCCGGAACCGCAAGGACACAGATACCACTGTATCTTTCAAACAGAAACAAAAAAGTTATTACCTATAAGCATCCCTTGTTAGAGCCTATACTTAAGCCCACCTATGGTTCAATAGTATATCAGGAGCAGGCAATGGAAATATGCCGTACTCTTGCAGGGTATTCAATGTCAAGAGCCGATGGGGTAAGAAAAGCAATGGCTAAGAAAAAAGCCGATGTAATGAGAGAAGAAAGACAGACCTTTGTATACGGAAAGACAGACGAAAAGGGCAATGTACTTATCCCCGGATGTATACGTATGGGTGTGGAAGAAGGTCTTGCAAATGAGATTTTTTCAGAGCTTGAGGAGTTTGCTTCATATGCATTCAACAAATCACATGCTGCAGCATACTCAAGACTTGCTTATCAGACTGCATACCTGAAATATTATTATCCTATGATGTATCTGGCTTCACTTCTTAAGAATACTCAGGGCAGTGCCGAGAAATCAAAGAAATATATACGCTCATATCTGAAGGATTCATCAAAGGTGCTTCCACCTGATATCAACAAAAGTGCAAATGATTTTACCCCTGAAAATGACAATATAAGGTTTGGTCTTTCAGTGATAAAGAATGTGGGAAATGTATTTGGATATAAGCTGAAAGAAGAAAGGGATAATAACGGTCCTTTTGCTTCTTTTGATGATTTCTGTGAAAGAATGTGTGATAATGTCAACAAAAAATGTCTTGAAGCATTGGTGCTTTGCGGTGTGTTTGACAGTATCCATCCAAACAGAAGGGCACTGGCTCTGACCTATGAAGAGATATTTGACCGTGCCCAGAAAAGTGCAAGAGAAAAATCCATGGGGCAGGTTTCTATGTTTGCATCTATGGGGATGGATATACCTCATAATAATGTTTATAAGTCATATGAGGTAATGGAGGATTATTCTCAATCAGAAAAGCTTATGCTTGAAAAAGAGTATACAGGTATGTTCCTTTCGGGACATCCGCTTAATAAGTATAAATCTGTTTTAGAAAAACACAATCCTAAAACAATAGAAAGCATTATAAGCTCTCAGCCAAAAGATAATTCGAAAGTGCGTATATTTGCGCTTCTTGAATCATCCTCGGAAAAAGTCACCCAAAAAGGTAAACGTATGCTCAATATGACATTGGAGGATTATACTTCACAGATAAATGCTGTTATGTTTGAGGGAGATTACCTGAGAGAAAAAGCAAATATCAGGGAGTTTGAATGTTATGCTGTAGAAGGTAATGTATCATATGATTACAATGATAACATTCAGCTTGTTGTAAAGAATATTGTCAATATGGAAAAATTTGCTGACAGTGACAAAAAGCTATACTTAAAGCTTAAGGATAAGGGTCAATTGGATGATATACAAAAAATTCTTTCTTATCATCCCGGCAAAAATAAGGTGGTATTTTATTTCGAAGATACAAAGAAAGCTGTGATGACTGCTGAGGGCAGCGGAGCGGAGATTGATGACAATCTGATTTTTAAGCTTTCTCAGAAGCTAGGGCCTGATAGTGTAATTATTAAATAAAATGTAGGTTTGTCAATGATGTGTTACAAAATTAATTAAAAATTTCACCATCTTCAAGGAAAGCCTTGATATAATCAATCGGAGCTTTCCAATTAAGAGGGCG
>SVJM01000051.1 GCA_015068975.1 Oscillospiraceae bacterium
TAAAACACATCCTTTTGTATTTTATTTGCCTAAATTATATCATAAAAAGTGTAAACAATCATACCGAACAAAGTGTAAACAATCATACCATACTATACAGTCCTCGCCTGTCCGTTTAAAAGGCACATAAAAAAGGAAATATTGCAAAAATTTGCAATATTTCCTACCTTGATTAATAATATGGATAATTAAAAAGTCTTAAGATTTTTTCTTTCTAGTTTCGTGCCTTTTTACAATCCGGGGAATTTTTACATTTCTATTTCGTACATATCTGATGCATCTGCCTTAAGCGCATGTTCGGCAATTTTTATTACTTTCACTTTTATTACCCTTTCCCCAAAGGTCATTTCTATTTTGTCCCCCACCTTTACATCTGCACCGGGCTTTGCCACCTTGGAGTTGAGAAGTATCTTCCCATTGGTACAAGCCTCCTGAGCAACAGTTCTTCTCTTGATAAGACGGGACACCTTAAGATATTTGTCTATTCTCATATTTTTCTCCTATTTGTTTATAAGATTTTTTCTGAGCATAAGCTCTGCTAGTTTTTCTCCCTTAGGAAGCATAAGCACATCCTGATAGCTTATGGATTTTGTAAGTACTACCATTACAAAATACACCACTGCTCCTACGCCTATTGACAAAATCGTGGATATTACCATACCAAAAGAGGACAATAATCCATAGAGCACTATTACAACTGCTCCCATTGTGACCACACACACCAGTGGCTTAAATACAAATTCTGACACCTTAAGCTTCACCGATGAGTACTTTTTGATAGAAATAATATTTAGTACAAGTATTATTATATAGCACACATTGGTACCAATAGGTGCACCTGTGATATTTACGGAAGGTATTGCCACTAAAAAATAATTTATGATCACCTTCGCCACACCGCCTATTATCATATGCCACACAGGTACATATACCTTGCCCATTGCCTGAAGGATAGCATTTGATACCATTACCAATGATACAAAAATAATTGCATATCCCAGTATAGAAAGTGTATCTGTAGCACCTGTATTGCTGTACACAACACCCAGTATAGGCTCTGCAAGTACCGACATACCCACTGCACATGGAAGTGCAAAAAGTGTGGTTATTTTAAGTGCTATTCTGATTGTGTCTTCTGCCTCTTCATTTCTCTTAGCAGCAAATGCCGCTGCAATTGCCGGTACAACACTTATGCTTATAGATGATATAAGTGTTGGCGGAAGATTAAACATAGGGATTGCAAATCCTGTATAAGAGCCATATTTCTGAAGTGCCATTGCCTCGCTGAAGCCTGCTACCTGAAGTCTTCTCATAATCATAGCCATATCTATAAGACTGGTAAGAGAAAACACACTTGCGCCGATTGTTACAGGGATTGCAATTTTTATGATATTTTTTGCAATAGATTTTGACGAATCTGCTTTGTCCGACAAAGCATCTGCGTAAATCTTCTTTTTGTTCTTTGTATAATATCCAAAAAGAAATACAAATGCCAGTGCCGCACCGATTGCCACACCAAGTACTGCTCCTGCAGCACCAAGGTCAAGTCTTGATACTTCGTCTTCTATTGTATTCATAAAGTATGCTGCAAGGGCATAGCCTATAAGAAGCTTGCCAAGTGCTTCTATTACCTCTGATATTGCTGTAGGAAGCATATTTTGTCTGCCCTGAAAATATCCTCTGTAAGCACTCATAAGAGATACAAAGAGCATAGCAGGTGCAATTGCCCTTATACCATATGCCGCTCTTACCGCACCAATCTTTTGTGCGAAGAAATCCGCACCGAAATACAGTGCCGAGCTGCCAAATATACCTATTACTCCAAGAATAAGCATACTTATCTTAAGTATTTTCTTTGCCTGATTTCCTCTGTCTGTTTCTTTTGCTTCGCTTACCAGCTTTGAAATAGCAACAGGAAGCCCTGCAGTAGCTATAATAAACATAAAGCTATACATTGTATATGATGCAGAAAACAGCCCCATCCCCTCTTCACCCAGAAGTCTGGCAAGGGGGATTTTGAACACTGCACCAATGATTTTTACAAGTACATTGGCTATTACAAGTATAAGAGCACCTTTTGCAAATGCATCGTTTCCATTCTTTGACATTTTGACACCTCTGTTTATTTTATGATAGTCACATTAATTTATGCAAACATAATACCCAGCCATATGTATACAAAGATTACAACAGGTATCATAAGGATATATATAGATATATTGTACTTTTCTGTTTTGTTCATTGCATAGCCGAAGCCCGCCGCAGAAAACACCACAAGAGGCATAATCTTCACAAAAAAGCTTACAGTAGATACAATAAACTTGTTTACATACTCCGCGCCGATGCTACCGTACAAATCAAAGGTAGAGCTTACAATACTTACCGGTATAAAAAGTATGATATATACTATCACCATTATTTCACAAAATCTTTTCATATTATATCTCCTTTTCATCTGTAAGGTCTGCAGTTTCTGCACCAATATAGCTTATGGCATCCTGTGGATTTATCTCCACCTGATATCCTACCTTCCCTGCAGAAAACATAACTGTTTCAAAATCTGTAAATGTATTATGAAATACAGTCTTAAAAGCTTTTTTCATACCGATAGGCGAGCATCCCCCGTGGATATAGCCTGTAAGAGGCAGAAGCTCCTTTTGTTTAATCATTTCTATCGACTTAACACCTACTGCCTTAGCTGCTTTCTTAAGATTAAGGCTTTCGCACACAGGCACTACAAATACATAATAAGTATTTGTGTTTGATCTTGTGACAAGAGTCTTGAATACCCTTTTTGCATCCTGATTGAGGATTGATGCGATTGTTTCTCCATCGGTAATTGTATTGTCATACTGGTGGGGTGTATATTTTATCTTCTTTCCGTCAAGAAGTCTCATTACATTTGTTTTTTCCATAAAAATCCTTCCTTTGAAGCTCATTTTTTATTCCGGAGTGCATTTTAATAAGTTGTATTCATATAATTCTATCATAATTAAACATATTAATCAAGTTTTGTGCAACAAAAAAGGAGATGCAGATTTCTTTGCATCCCCTTATGGTTTGTTTTTATTAGTCGTCTATAGAATTGTCAGTTGCTCTTTCGTATATTGCTTCTACTTCAGCACTTGGTGCCTTGTCAATAAGTGTAACAACTACTGATGCGATACCGCCAAGGATAAATCCCGGGATGATTTCGTATATGCCTGTAGCCGCTGTAAGTGTAGCACCTGCGCACAAAGGAGCCCAGAGCCATACCATATCCACAATGGCACCCACAAGAATACCTGCTACAGCACCTTTGTATGTAAATCTCTTCCAGAAAAGTGAAAGAAGCACTACCGGACCAAATGCAGCACCGAAGATACCCCATGCATTTGATACAAGATCCATAATTGCCTGAGCCGCTTCTCCCTTACTACTTGCGATAAAGTATGCAACAACTGCAATAACAAGTACAATTACACGGCTTACCCAGAGCATTTCTTTGTTTGAAGCATTCTTTCTGATGATTGGCTTATAAAGATCTGATGCAAATGATGATGCAGCAACCAAAAGCTGTGAATCAGCAGTAGACATAGATGCAGCAATAATTGCCGCAAGGAGAAGACCTGCAATAAAGGCAGGGAACACATCACGTGCAAGTTCTACAAATATCAAAGACTGTTTTCCCTGAGCGAGAAGCACCTCTGAAAGGTCTGTACCATTTGAATATACAAACATTCTGCCAAGATATGCAATCATTATTGCCGCACCAAGTGAGAGAATTACCCAGATGATAGCAACAGTTGCACTTTTCTTTACCATAGAAGGCTTTTCGATAGCCATAAATCTTACGATGATGTGAGGCATACCGAAGTAGCCGAGACCCCAGCCAAGACCCGAAAGAACATCCTGCCATGAAGCGTTGAAGAAGTTTGCAACAAATTTGAATTCTTCGCCATCAGGACCGGAATATACTGTAGTAAGTGCGCTTGGCTCAAGTGTTCTTGTAAATCCTACAACGATAGGAACGATAAGAAGGGCCGCAAGCATAAGAAGACCCTGGAAGAAGTCTGTCCAGCACACTGCATTGAATCCACCGAGGAATGTGTATACTACCACGATTGCAGCGAAGATAAGCATAGCTGTTGACTTAGAAAGTGAAGGAACAAGTGTTGTAAATACGTCAGAGCCTGCTACAAATGCAGATGCCACATAGATTGTGAAGCATACAAGAAATACTACCGCACAGATAATACTTACTGTATGGCTCTTTGACAAGAATCTGTTTGAAAGATACTGTGGAAGAGTGATAGCATCTCCAGAAGCCTTAGAAAACTTACGAAGTCTCTTTGCTACAAGGATCCAGTTTGCAGCAGTACCGATAGCAAGACCGATACCTATCCATGCCTGACCGAAACCAAATGCAAGGATACTTCCGGGAAGTCCCATAAGAAGCCATGCACTCATATCAGATGCCTGAGCACTCATAGCAGTTACCCAAGGTCCCATCTGACGTCCGCCAAGGAAATAGTCCTTTTCTGTAACATTTTTTGATTTAAAGAAAAAGAATACACCTATAGCAATCATTGCTACAAAGTATAATACAAATGCAAAAATATCCATATTATTTTTCTCCTTTTATGTATTGTTATTTCGCACATTGGCTATTGTATCACATATTTATACAAAAAGCAATAGAGAACTAAGTATAGACTATATTCTGTACTAAGTTCTCTATATTTTTTGATTTATTGGCTTATTTGCCTTAAATTTTAAAAAGACTATATTATATACGAATTGCAGACAAAAATACAGGCATTGTCCTTTTGGCATATGACATAAGAGAATATTCCCCATTACATAAGCACCAGTCATATATAAGGGCTCTTTCGCACATTGCATAGAGCTTTACAATCTCCCCTGCGCTCATTTCGTCTGTGAATTCCCTGTTTTTTTGCCCTTCTATCACAATGCTCTTAAGAAGCTTGTAATATAGCCTTTTGTTATCCAGAAGATGCTTTTCTCCTTTGGTTACAAGCTGTGTGGAATAAAGCCTTGTAAGAAGGTCAATGTCTATCCTGTCCTCTATCACTGAAAAAAGCTCTTTGTTGAGATACATAAGCTTATCAAAGGATGACATATTTTCGGGGAATGAATCCTGAAGACGGGCATATTCCTCATCGAATATGTAAGAAAGTGATCCCAAAAGTGCATCCTTTCCTTCGAAATAATGATAAAATGAACCCTTTGAAGTACCGGATTTCTCTATGATTTCTTCTACAGTTGTGTTTTCGTAACCCACATCATAAAAAAGCTCCCATGCAGCTTTGATTATTTTTCCTTTTGTGTTTTTTTCATTTTTCTTTGACATAGCCATTGTTCCTTTATTCCTTTATATACTCTACCAAAGGTGAGATTGAAGCTCTGTCACACAAATCCACATTTGCATCACAAAGCTTTATAAGCAGCTTTTCCATATCCGATGGATTCTCTTTTGCTGTCATAATCTTTTTAAGAGTTTTAAGTGCTGTTTTGTGCACAAGAGATAATTCATCTATGATCATCTTACCAAGAAAGTTAAATACTTTTATGTTGTCACTTAAACCGGATTTGAAGTTCTTTTCTATTACCATTTTGTCATAGTATTCTCTTAAATCAAGAGGTGTTATGGCTGTGGTAAAGACTGCTATTTTTTTATCTTTAAGTATCTCCTGATTTTTTGTAATAAGGGTCACTCCGTTTATAACTTCCGCATAAAGGCCACCGCCATATACTATCCTGTCGTAATTTTTCAGATCACTGACTTTTACCTTTGATGCATCTTTCACTTCACACCCAAGCGCTTCTCCTATCCACTCTGCATAAAGCTTTGTAGCACCGTATTTACTTTTATATATTACTATTGTTGACATAAAGAGTCTCCTTTATAAATTCAATAACTTCCTTATCTTGTCTTTCTATATCTGTAAATCCCTATCACTGCCGAAGCCATTGCTATCAGCTCGTTAACTACTCCACCCCAGACCTTAAAATACACATTGTATATTATCACCATAATTGCTGTGAGAACAGTAACTTTTCTTAAATTCTGCACCTTGGGAGAATACAGAAACAGAGTGCCGATAATTAACGCCGCAATAACAAGCAAGGACATAGGTCCCTGCCACGATAAAACTCCCAGTATTCCCATAAGGCTCGCAAAAAGGTAAGGCCAGAATGAATGTGAGAAAAATTTACAGTCCCTTTTGTAAATTGCAATATTTCTTACAATCGCTACAAGATTCATTAACATCCCTGACCATGCACCCAAAAACATATAGCTCATACATAAGCTTGCCGTTGCAAGTGTATTGACAACAACCAGTTTTTTATGCTCTTTACATTGAAAGGATATAAATGTCAATAATGTTGTTATCCATCCGAATATCTGTCCTGTTAATTGCATATTGTATTTCATCCTTTCTATCCCGTATAGGGGGTGTCATAAGTACGAATTATTTTGTCCCGTTTAAACTTCACTTGCCATAAGGCAAACTTAGTTGTCATTGTGAAGCAGTGCAACAGCTTCACAATGACATGTTTCCGGAAACATATCCACAGGCGTACACTTATCCATCCTATACCCTTTTTCCTTAAGGCTCGCCACATCTCTTGCAAGGGTAGCACTGTTACATGATATATATACGATTTTTTTAGGGTTTATTTCGGATAAAAGCTCTATTACTTCCTCTGAGCAACCCTTCCTTGGCGGGTCTACGATTACGATATCTGCTTTTTCTCCCTTGTTTACAAGTTCTCGTACTACTTTTCCACAGTCCCCTGCATAAAACTCTGCATTGGCAATGCCATTGTTCTTTGCATTTCTCTCTGCGTTGTCCCTTGCGTCTTTTACTATCTCCACACCGATAAGCTTCTTTGCCTTATCCGCCATATACAGCCCTATTGTTCCTACTCCGCAGTACAAATCAAACACTGTATTCTCATCACTGATATCTGCATATTCCTTTGCTTTGTCATAGAGATTTTGCACCTGAGAAGAGTTCACCTGATAAAATGAAAGGGGCGATACTTCGAAAATAAGCTCTCCTATTTTTTCCCTGATATATTCTTCACCCCATAATACAATATTTCTATCCCCAAGGACCACATTTGTCTTTTTGGTGTTAATATTCTGTATAATGGATGTGACATTTTCTTCTTTAAGCATTTCTATTAACTTATCTGTATTTTTCAAAGGCTTTTCACTGTTGGTAACAATACACACCATCAAAGATTCATAACCTTCTCTTACATATATGCTTCGCACGATCCCTTTGTGACTTTTTTCGTTATATATACTTACTTTAAATTCATTTAAGAACTTCACACAAAGGTTTATTACCTTATTTATTTTGTCTGATTGTATCACACAGCTTTTACATTCTGTCACATTGTGGCTCTTTCTCTCAAAAAAGCCTGCAATTGCTCTTCCACCTTTAAATGCAACGGGGTACTGGGCTTTGTTTCTGTAGCCCTCAATCATTGGTGAGGGGATGATTTCTTCGAGAGTATAGTCATTTTGGTCAAGTCCGCCTATCTTTGAAAGGTTGTTCTTTACTATATTACTCTTGATTTCAAGCTGTTTTTCATAGCTTATTTCCGACAGTGTACATCCGCCGCACACATCACACACATTGCACTCAGGCTCAACTCTGAAGGAGGATTCTTTTATGATTTCTGTTACCTTTGCGAAGCCATAGGTTTTGTTTGTCTTGGTGATTATTGCTTTTACCTCATCGCCTACAACTCCACCATCTACAAAAAGTGTATATCCGTCCTCGGTTTTGGCGATACCCTTCCCTTCAAGGCTCATATCTATGATATTTAATTGTAAGATGTCATTTTTGTAATACATTTTGCACCTATCCTATTACCCATAGTTTGAGCACTGCAAGAGTCTCACGAAGATATGAAGGAATTGAATCATAAACTGTTGTCCTGCATCCCATACGAGATACATTTACAAACCCCTCATTATGTGCTATTCTTACACCTCGATATATATGAAAATTATTTGTTATTACAACTATTCTGTAATCTTTATGGAATATTTCGTCAAGAATCGCCTTGCTAAACCTCATATTCTCATTTGTGGAAGTGGATTTTTCTTCCTTGATGATACATTTTTTGTCTACACCATTTTGGGTAAGGTACTTTTCCATAGCATATGCTTCTGTCACACTCTCCTGAGCACCTTGTCCACCTGATACTACTATAATAGCATCAGGATTATTATGGTGGTATTCTATCGCCTTATCAAGTCTGTATTTAAGAGCATAAGATACCTTATCCCCTCTTATACCTGCACCAAGCACCACCACAGCATCTTCTTTGTAATCTGCAGTATCCGTCATTCCATACCCCACAAGAAAGGCTACAAATATTATTTCAGCAATAAACAAAGTGCATATGACAATTTTTATATACTTAAGAAATCCCGATTGAGTATGTATTTTTATCTTATCATAGTATATTCCACTTACGCTAAGTCCCATACCGAGCATAAGTGTAAGCACAGTGCCAAGGGTAAAGTTTGTAAATATTACAAGACTTAATCCATATATAAGCATCAATATCCCCGATACTGTCAGTAACTTTTTCATTTTATCACCTAAATATCATCAATAAGTCAGTTCATAGTTCTGCATACATTTAAGAAGCTCTTTTACTTCATCAAATTCACTCGGGTCGATAATTTCGCATCTGACCAGTCTGTAAATATATGAACGAAGTCCCTGTACAGGAGAACAAAGAAGCTGAGAACCTAAATATATGGATATGTTGTTTTTCATGTCGATAGAGAGATAAGCACCTGCAGCACCGCCCCAGCCAAAATCGATTACTTTGTCGTTATCGCCTCTTTCACATCTTACACCAAGACCATAGCCGTGATTTGTTGCAGAAGCGTAAGCCTTTCTTTGAGCATCATTCATTCTGTCTGTAGTCATAAGCTTAAGAGTTTCAGGCTTTAAAAGTTTATATGTACGAAGCGCTTCAAGAAACTTCATATAATCATCCACTGTTGATACAGCCCCTGCACCACCTGATGCATATTCCGCACCAAGAACAAAACCATTCATCTTGCCTATGTTCACAGGTTTTCCTTCTATGAATTTATATTGACACGCAAGTTCATCTCTTTGTGATTCAGGAATCAAAAATGTAGAGTCACTCATACCACACACATCGAAGATGTTTTTCTTCACGTAATCTGCAAATTTTTCACCGGATACCACCTCAACAAATGCAGCAAGTACATCATGACAAAGACTGTATTTCCAGCTTTCGCCCGGTTCAAAACACAAAGGCTCTTTACTAAGATATTTCATTGTTTCACGTGTGGGGCATCTGCCGTTGGTTTCTTCCCTTGCCTTTTTCAGCTCAGGAGAGTTAATATCATAAGAAAATCCTGCTGTCATTTCGAAAAGATGCTTTATAAGTATTGGATTTTCCGCTTTTTTGATGCCGTCTTCTGTCTGAACTGTCATTTCTTTAAACTCAGGCATATAATCTGATAGCTTATCATCAAGAGAAAATAATCCCTTTTCCCAAAGCTGCATTGCAGCTGTACAAGTGATAGGTTTTGAGCAGGAATAGATATTGTATCTTTCTTTTCCGTTTATTTTCACTTTGTTTTCAAGATCGCTGTATCCATTCATATATCTCAGGACACATTCTCCGTCTTTATATATTATAAGGTCAAACCCCGGAAGTCCCGCATCCAGAAAACTGTCACAAAATTTCTTTAACTTTTCAAACATAGCTGTCTCCTTTAGAATATTCAAAAACTCTTTAGTTTTCGCACATTATAATATACATCCTTTAATACTCTTTAGGCATAACAAGAGCTGCAATAATATATGCAAGGAGTCCTGCACCAACGAATATAGCAAAAAATACCCATATCAGACGCACTATAGTAGAATCAATGTTTAAATATTCTGCAATACCTCCGCATACACCTGCAATCTTTTTGTCTGTAGCTGATTTGTATAATTTTTTCATAGAATTTTCTCCTTTTGTATTTTTTATAATTATAGATTTACAAAAATTAATATCTACATCAATTATCATATTTATTATATAATTTGTGGTGTCAAAAGGCAAGAAATACTTAAAATTTTTTTGCAACAAAAAACCACCTGAAATAAATCAGATGGTTTCTTTTGATGTGGCAGCAACTTCCTATCTTCCCGGGCCGTCACCAGCCAAGTATTTTGGGCACTACAGAGCTTAACTGCCGTGTTCGGAATGGGAACGGGTGTGGCCTCTGCGTAATCATCACTGCCTAAAACTT
>SVJM01000052.1 GCA_015068975.1 Oscillospiraceae bacterium
ATGAATTATCAAAAAACATCTCATCAACCATGGGACAAAACAGAGAAGGCTCAACTGCGGCGATCCGTTCTGCACTGAAAATAGATGCAACGCAGTTTGCAGGTGATGCTTGTCTTGATCTGGGATTATTACCTTCTGCAGTGAGGGGAAATGATGGACTGGAAGCAATGTACGCAACATTAAAGACATTTATGAACGGTACTACTCATGCACTTCACATCAATGTTTTTGATGCAGATACTTTAAAAGATGCCCAAAAAAATCCTCAAAAATACAAAGATTTGCAGATAAGAGTATGTGGTTGGAATGTATTATGGAACAATATAGAAAAAAGTGAACAAGACGGATTTATCCGTCAAGCAGAAAGTCTGGTGTAATATGGAAACTAAAACAAACTTAAAAACTATACTACTTGCACTTCTTGTAATGGCTTTGTGGGGATCTCTGTTTCCGTTTATCAAAATCGGTTATGATGCTTTCAATATTGATTCTTCATCAATACCCGATATCATAATGTTTGCAGGCTGTAGGTTTTTAATATGTGGTATTGTCCTTATAGTGTTGTCTTCCGTCAGAAAAGAAAAACTCGGGGAAAACAAAGGAAAAGCCATTTCATTGATTCTTATTGGAGGACTATTTGGCATAATACTCCATTATACCTTTACTTACATAGGTATTGGTATGACCGACAGTTCAAAAACTGCACTGATCAAGCAACTCGCACCGCTACTTTATGCTTGTCTTGCATTTTTGTTTATAAAATCCGAGAAATTCAGTTTTTACAAAATAATCGGTGCGATTGTAGGCTTTTCAGGAATAATTGCAATAAACTATGAATCGGCACAAATAAGTTTTACCCTTGGCACCACATTGATTATGCTTGCATCTGTATGCTCTGTTATATCCAGTGTAATCACTCAAATATCAGTAAGAGATACATCACCTTTCTGGAACACAGCCATTTCGCAGCTTACAGGCGGAATTATTCTTGTTATTGCAGCATTAATTATGGGTGCAGATATGCTTGAAATCACACTTAAATCTATTCTTGTTTTTGTGTATATTTGCACTGCATCAATAATTGCATACGTTCTTTACGGATATCTTTTGAGAGTAACAAGCGTATCTACATTGTTTATAATCAAATTTACAGAACCTCTCTTTGCATGTGTATTCAGTGCAATTCTTCTGGGTGAAAACATATTTAAAATTCAGTACCTTCTTGCATTCATACTCATAAGTGCAGGAATAGTACTTGGAAATAAAACAAAAAACAAAAAAGGAGAAAAAAGATGAAAAAACTTATTTCAATGCTTCTTGTAGTAATTATGACTATGAGTATAATGTCTGTAGTGAATGTATTTGCATCAGATATCAAAGTTACAATCGACGGCACAAATCAGACTTATGATGTAATGCCTGTTATCGAAAACGGAAGAACTCTCGTTCCTATGAGAGCAATCTTTGAAAGCCTTGGTGCTACAATTGAGTGGGATGACTCCACCAAGACAGTAAAAGGCACAAAAGGCGATGTATCCGTAGAGCTTACTATCGGAAACACAGTTGCAAAAGTAAACGGCAACGATGCAACTCTTGATGTTCCTGCAAAAATTGTATCTGACAGAACAATGGTTCCTGTAAGATTTATTTCAGAATCATTGGGATGTAATGTGGGCTGGGATGATGCTACAAAGACAGTTATCATAACAACTTCAACGGACAATAAACTTGCAAAGCTTATTTCCACATACCACAGACCAATTCCTACAGAATTTACAAAATCAAATGCATTAACCGATATTATCCATTTTGAAGGTATGACACAAGAAGAACAGGAATCAGCTTATAACACTGTCAAATCATCGGGAGAAGTAGTATGTACAGAAGATAAGTTCCTTGAAACAATAACAACTACAGGTCCTGAATTCGGCACAAGCGAAGTTGTTAATGTAGATGGACAGCCATTTAAAAAAGCTTTGAGAATCACTTGTACCGAAGTTCCTGAAAAAAGCTCAAAGTTTATTTCAAGAACAAAAGCAACTCCTGAAAAAAATCCCGGGGACGGTGTAAATGGCAAGGATATAATGCTTCTTGCATTCAGAATGAGAACAATCAGCACAGATGCCGAGGATGGCATGGGTAAAATCCAGGTTCAGATTGAACACCCTGTATCATATACCAAAGCATTATTCAAATATGCAACTGCTGGAAAAGAATGGACAGTAATTTATCTTCCTTTTACAGGTGTTGACGATGCAACAAGCATAGGTATCAGAGGCGGATTTGCAAAGCAAGTCGTGGAGCTTGGCGGAATAGAAATAATAAACCTCGGTCCTGATTATAATATGAGCATCCTTCCTAAAACAGAAAAGTATTCTGATGAATTTAACCCTGATGCTCCTTGGAGAGAAGAAGCAAACAAAAAAATCGAAGAAATCAGAAAAGGCGACTTTACGGTTATAGTTAAAGATAAAAACGGAAATGTTATCCCAGATGCACAGGTAGAGCTTGATATGTTTGAGCATGAATTTCAGTTTGGAAATCTTATCAAGTCTGCAATGCACGGAAACGAAAACTATATGAAAAACTTAAGCTCACTCTTTAACAGCGCCGTAGTTGAACACAGTCTTAAGTGGGCTCCTTACGAAGAAAAACCTCAGGATGCAAGAAGGCAGATTGACGAAGCGAAAGCAGTTGGTATCAAATATTTAAGAGGTCACAGTATGTTTTGGGAAAGAAAATTCGGGTCCAACGGAAAGACATATATGACACCAGAATATATGTTTGAAGAAAGTATCACAAGCGGAGCGAATAAGACAAAATATGATGAATTGTGCAAAAAACATATCGATGAAATCAGTGCCGCTTTCAAAGGAGAACTTGTTGACTGGGATGTACTTAATGAAATCGTAGTTCATAATGTATTTGAATCAGTATACGGTGCAGAAACATGGAAAGATCAATTCGCATGGGCAAGAGAAGCCAATCCCGGTATTAAACTTTACTACAATGACTATATGCAGTTATTTGAGGGTTACTATCCTACTCTTGACAAACTTGTAGCTACAGGAGCAGATTTTGACGGTATAGGCATACAGTCACACTATGACAATCATCAGGAAACACCGTCACAAATTATGGCTATGTATGACAAACTTGATACATACGGAAAAGAACTTAAAGTCACAGAGTTTTCCTGCTCAATCCCCGATCTTGCACATCAGGCAAACTTTACAAGAGATGCACTCATTACCGCATTTGCAAGAGAAAGTATGGAAGGTTTCCTTTACTGGGGTATGTGGGACGGTTCAAACTACGCCGCATATTCTCCCTTCTTTGACAAAGACTGGAATATAAAACCTGCAGGACTTCAGTATATCGACCTTGTGTATAACAAATGGTGGACAAAAAATGCAAAGGCTACTACAGATGCATCAGGTAAAGCAACAGTAAGAGGCTTCTACGGTGATTACGATGTTACAGTAACAATTAATGGAAAGACATATACAGATATGGTTGCATTCCACAAAGGATATGATAATGTACTCGAAATTACAATAGATTAAGATCAATGATAACAAAAGGTGTAACCTGAAAAAACGGGTTACACCTTTTGTATTAGCAAAAAAATTTGTTTTTTATTTAATTTCTGGAAGACTTGCTGCGGCAACCGACTGACCTACTCTTCTTGCCTTTTCATCAGGGATGTTAAGGGATATTTTTCTATAAAGCTCAGGGAACTTATCCAGAAGTACCTCTTTTGCATTTTCGAGAAGAATCTCTCCGCCCTTTCCGCTTGTAACTCTACCCATAATAAGCACATGCTTTATATCATAAAACATTGCATAAAATGCTATAGAATAACCAAAATATACACCAATTGTTTCATAGATAGCTTTGGCTCTTTGGTCACCATCTTCCATAAGCTTTTGTACAACCTTAAGCTTCTCAGCAGGTGTAAGTGTTTCATCAAGTTCTATACCTGCTTTTGGTGCCAGTTTTATAACCGCATCCTGAGAGAAATACTTCACACCGCAACCATAATCCCCGCTCCATTCATCAACCATAGAATCCTTGTTGAAATCCACAGGTACAAAGGCAAGTTCATTAAGCCATCCTGTGATGTTTCCCTTTGAATCAACATATCCCACAGCTTCACTTGTACCCATAGCAACTCCAAGCACATTGTTGTCTTCAAGACTCATAGCACCTGCCAATGCAGTAACGTCTCCGTCATTTGCAACCTCTACAGGGATATCCCCTATTTCCTTTGCCGCTTCAAGATACATATGTTTTACGTGCTTTTCGAAATCATCATCATTTACTTTTAGAAACAGTGATGCCACCATTATTTTGTTATCTATATACACTCCGGCAGATGAAACACCTATAGCATCTACCCTTGGCATATGAGCTGCCGCAGACTTAAAAGCAGATACAATTCCATCATAGTGATATTTAGGATCAGAATTAAGCTTTGGATGCCATACAACTTCTTCAGAAAAAACTGTTTCTCCGTCTATAACGGCAGATACCTTTCTGTCGCTTCCGCCTGCATCAAAGCCGATTCTACATCCGTCAAGATGTCTTCCCACAGGTGAAGATACATCATTTATTTCAGGTAAATCCGATTCCGCATCTACATAGATTACCTGAAAATCTGATTCATATACTCTTGACATAAATCCTCTGTCGAAATCTCTCTTACCACCAAAGGAATAATCAGCTTTTATCCTGTTATATATAATTTCACTTCCGAAAATATATATCTTGTATCCGCCTTTTACCCAAAGAATAGACTTTATAAGTCTTTCAATTACATCGTAGTTTTCTTCGTCATATCCTGTATTGTCCTTATACACATCAAGTTCAAAACCGGATACAAACCCTTTGTTTCTCTCAATTCTTATTATAAGCCTTTGTGATTTCTCTTTTGAAACAGACATTTTGAAATCATTTATTACATTTATCATAGGCATAAAATCTTTATCAAGCATACAGGCCATTTTTTCATTCTCCTTTATATCTTATTTCACCATCGGTAATTGTAAGATCAACTTCGAAGTCATTATTAAATACAACAATATCTGCACATTTCCCTTCTTCAATTGAACCATATTTATCATCAATTCCCAATGCTTTTGCAGGGTTAAGGGATGCACAATTAAATACATCATTAAGGGCAAGTGCAGAATTTTCATAGAGATTTTTCACAGCCATATTAAGTGTAAGCACACTACCTGCAATAGTTCCGTCAGGCATAAGGCACTTGATACCCTCTTTTCTTAAAGGTTGTCCACCCAAGGTATATTCACCATCAGCCATCCCACCGGCTCTTATACAATCTGTGATAAGTATAAGCTTATCTCCCTTTGCCTTGGCTACCATGTTAAAAAGTCCCTTGTCCACATGAAATGTATCAGCGATTAGTTCAGTATATACATCTTTTGACAGAGCTGCACCACACACACCGGGACTTCTGTGTGATAAAGGTGACATAGCATTGAATAAATGGGTAGTGCTTCCTATACCCCATTCTATTCCTTTTACAGCTTCTTCATATGTCGCATTGGTATGTCCCATTGAGATAAGGACATTTCCGTGATTTTTTACCTTTTTTATACATTCTTTTGCGCCATCCATCTCAGGAGCAACTGTAAAAAGCTTCACTATATCAGAATGTTTTATAATAAAGTCGCCGTCAGGCTTAAGTATATGTTCCTCAGCCTGTGCCCCCTTCTTTGACGGATTGATAAATGGTCCTTCACTGTTTACACCAACTATTTTTGAACCATAAAATTCTTTTGAATTTTTTACTTCACGTACAGCATCAAATGCTGCCTCAATATCTTCTTTAGACACTGTCATTGTGGTAGGACACCATGAGGTAACACCATTTTTTATAATTCCATCTGCAATCCTTCTGATTCCGTCAACGCTCCCATCCGATGCATCCTCTCCAAGATACCCGTGGATATGCATATCTATAAGACCTGGAGCAACTATTCCACCTTTTGCATCTATTATATCATAGTACTTAGGCTTAAGTTCTTCTGTTTTGACAACGTCCTGAATTTTATCATCAAAAACTACACTGTATCCTTCAAGGACCTTATCCTTAAGTACAATTTTTCCGTTTATAATACACTTCATATAGCATCAGCCTCTTTTCTATATTAAGAGTACCATATATCCGGCATAATTTCTACATAAATTTGGACCAATTTTATATTATTTTTGTCAATTACGGGTATATTTAACAAAAAACAGACTGCAAATTAAAAATTTTGCAGTCTGTTTTAATTAAAATTCAATCATAACTACCTGATTGTTTTCGATAACATCAACCTTTGGCGACCAGGAAAGCAACCTTTTCTGATCAATAACAGAAAATCTTGCATCATCAAGATTAACACCCTCAATATTAAGCTCATGTTTCTGACCTGATATATTTGATATAACAATAACGTTTTTATTACCATTTGTTGCACATAGAGAATAAATCCCTTCCGTATCGCACTTAAGTTCAGCTTGGTTTTGCAACTTATACAGATGATCGAAGGCAACTAGTGAATAATATGCATGATGCGGCTTCTGTGTATATGGATCAAATAATGCCATATGATTTCCACCAGCAATTCTTGCATCATACAGATTCATTACATCAATCTTTTCGTTCTGCATACAAAGCATCATAGCCATACACTCTGCACTATGATGTTCTGTTCCTCTTTCATCAGCAAATGGATTCCATTCATTAAGATGAACTTCAATATGTGTCATATCAAGTTTTTCCATCTCTTTTGTAAGCCATTTTGTTTCACAGAGTACATTTTCTGTACTTGAATAAGAATGCCACGAATAGAAATCTATAGGAGAATCTGTTTCCTTTACATACTTCATAAATCCATAGAAAAATTCTTCATAATATTCATGAAACTTTGTAGGAGTATTGCCGTCTTTTAGTGCAATCTGTTTATAAAATCCAATTGCACCATAACCGCCTACTTTGATTCTATCTCCAAACCTTGATTTAAGCTTTTTGGATGTCACTTCATACAAACGATAGTAGTCCTCTGCTGTCCCGTTCCAGAGTTGAGAAATTCTAAGCCCATCATCCGGCTCTCCCCATATTTCCCAGTATGTAATATTATAATGGTATCCATCTGCCCAACCATCAATATAATGTGCGACAATATGCTCACAAATTGATGCCCATTTCTCATAGTCCTTAGGTGGATCAATGCGGTATGACTTAAAAAATGCCTGATTTTCGATTGTTTCACCAAGTCTGTAATAAGGCTCTACATCTGCCTCTACAAGTGCTTTTATCAAAGCATCTGTAAATGTAAAATCATAGGATGAAGGATCATTTACATCAGCATCAAAATCACGAAAAATATTACTTATATCCACAAATCTGTTACCACCAAAAGCGCCTGCTACATCATGAAGCCTTGAATACGGACTTCCTGCTTCTGTAAGATAATGAAAATTCTGAAAATACTTGTCTGCAAGTCCTCCCACAGGCGGTTGTCCCACTCCGTGCAAAGGCTTAATTTTTGACACAATTTTGTTTGTGTCAATTGTGATATTTGCCATAATTAATCACCTCATATTTGAATAGATAAGCTCATTATACATATTCAACATCAAAAGTCAATGAATTTTCAAACGAATTTTATTCGAATTTTACATCCACAAGTCTTAAGCCTTTTGCAGGAAGTGTTATACCCGATAGCTGTCTTTTGTTTTCTTCAAATACTCTGTCAATTATTTGGATATCAAGCTTACCGATTCCTATTTCATAAAGGGTACCTGATATAATTCTTACCATATTATACAGAAATCCATTTCCGTTTATAACAATAGAAATTACTCCACAATTATCATAGATATCAATAGAGTTAATTGTTCTTACAGTGGACTTCTTTGATTTACCAAGAGAAGAAAAGCCTATGAAATCGTGTTTACCGATAAGCTTTGAAGCTGCTTCTCTCATAATCTCCACATCAGGCTTTACTCCTGTATAGTATACATATTTTCTTATGAACACGTCAGGCTTTTCATATGCAATTCTGTATTCGTATGTTTTATTCTTTGCATTAAGCCTTGAATGAAACCTTTCATCCGCAATTTCTATATCCTTAATCAGTATATCCTCAGGAAGATAATGATTAATATATTTTTTTATCTCGTCTGTATTCATATCTGTATCGCATTTGAAGTTTGCAGTCTGGTTTAATGCGTGAACCCCTGCATCAGTTCTTCCCGATGAAAAAACCTCAATTTTTTTGTTGCACATAATCGATATCACATTTTCTAATTTTTCCTGAATTGTGTTATTGGTATTGCCTTGTCTTTGCCATCCGTTGTATCTTGTGCCGTCATAGGATACTGTTATTTTGTAGTTAGTCATCTTTTTACTTTTTGGCTCCTATCTTTTTCTTTTTGTACTGATAAGGTGTTATTCCAAATCTTTTTTTGAAAACAGATATAAAATACGAGCAATCCGAAAAGCCTGCCCATATAGAACATTCTGTAACAGATTTACCTTCGTCAAGAAGCTTTTTTGCATAAGATATTCTTTTTGCATTCAAAAGCTCCTGAGGAGACAATCCAACGTGCTTTTTGAACCATCTGTTAAGAGTGGATATGCTGATATTAAATATTTCCGCCACTTCACTCATATTACAAATATCTGTTTTATTCCGATCAATGTATTCCACAATTTCCTTTATATTTGGAGGAATTACTGAACTATCATTTTTTTCTGCTATTGCCTTTTCATCTATCATCAGACATATCCTCAGTATACCTGATAGCTTCCTGAGATTTGTTGTATCTTCTCTGTTATTATATAATTCAGAAAATATAGTTTTGAGTATTTCAATATCATCGTTATCAAAACTTACCTTTCCGCAATAATCATCCTTACTAAGGAAAGGAAGAAGTTCTCTTCCGCACCCTTTGTCAAACCACAGACAAAAGTGCTCGGCATCAGTCTTATCATCCGGAATATACACATGTACATCGCCGGGAGATGTGATGATCATATCTCCGGGCTTAAGAGAATATACCGCATTGTTTACAAAAAATGACGCCTTTCCCGAAATATGATAATAAATTTCATAATTATCGTGTATATGTATTGCATCAAGATTCGGATCATCGGGATATGTATATCTTCTTGAATATGATACATAGTATGAAAGATTGTTCATTAAAGTAATTTTGTCATATACTAAGTTTTGTTTGTCTACTTTATCTGACATATATATCACCACTTTGATTAAAAATTAATACTTTTTGCATATTTTCCTCTATAAATACAAACTTTTTTGTTGTAAAATAATAATATCACATTATTTCAGAAAAGGAAAGATGATTTTTATGAAAGTTAATTACAAAAACGCTGATGCTGACAAAAATTATTATTATCTTAAAGAAAATCCTTCAAAAATCCCTTTTTATTTCACATACGACAACACTGAATATCACGGATTAGGTGGAGAGGATTTTGTACTTATAGATAAAGAAACAACAACAAATGAATCAAGAGAAGATACAGTGTACGAATACCTTTTATGTAATGAATTAAACATATCTTTGATTCTCACCCACTACTATTCACACGGCGCAACAGAATGGACAGTATATTTCGAAAACAAAACAGACAAAAATACTCACATTATTTCCGATTACTACTCAAAGATAGTGCTTGAAGGTGAAAATCCGGTTCTTAAAGGTATATTGGGTGATCATCAAAACAAATATACCCCTTATGAATATTATCTTTCAAAAGAAGAAGTCAGCTTTGTATCCGACACAGGAAGAGCCACACATATATACTTCCCCTACTTCAATATTGAATACGGCAACAAAGGATGTATGTTTGCAATCGGCTGGGGCGGTACATGGGAAGCAGATTTCAAATCAGTAAACAATACTACAGAATATACTGCAAAAGCTGTAAATAATTTTTCTACATATTTAAAACCGGGAGAAAAAATCCGAACTGCATTATTCTTATGTGCACCTTACACAGTAAGAGACGAATATTATGCAACAAACTACTGGAGAAATTTCTATATAGAATGTAATATGCCAAAAGCCGATAAGGAAGGCAATCCTATTGAACCCTTCTCTACCGTTTGTCTTGCAAATGACACCGGACTGGTAAACACAGACGGAAGTATATCGGAAAGATACTTTACATACAAACCAAGTATTGACAAAATGATTGAAGAAGATGTAAAAGTAGACTTCAGATGG
>SVJM01000053.1 GCA_015068975.1 Oscillospiraceae bacterium
CTATAACTACAACAAGTTTCCTATGCGCCCTCTTAATTGGAAAGCTCCGATTGATTATATCAAGGCTTTCCTTGAAGATGGTGAAATTTTTAATTAATTTTGTAACACATCATTGACAAACCTACAACTTGGGGACGTACATTTTTGGCACTATTCTTTTGATGACTAAATGACGGGTGATGGTTGTGTTGTCTTCATAAGAGACAAGAGAAACGTCCCCTTGTCTTGGAATTTAGAAAAAAAGAGAGATTGACTCAGAACAACGATACGGCTAAATTTAGCTTCGCGCCAACCACTGAGTCAACCTCCGATAACAACATACCACAAAATAATGGTGTTGTCAATAATAATTCTATGCAAAAATCTTCAGATGATGCAGAGAAGACCACTTAGGGACGTACATTTTTGGTACTATTCTGTTGATGACTAAATGACAGGTGATGGTTATGTTGTCTTAAATAGAGTATATAGATGGCTGTCTAATACAGAACCCGGCTTATAGATTTACTCATACCAAAAAAGCAGATGATGTTTTACATTATCTGCTTTTTCTTTTTCATTATTCAATTGAGAATAAGTATGGAAATACTCAATACAGTTGCAAAACCCAGCCAGGCTGAAAGCAACCACAAAATTATCCCTGCGATTTTGTTTTGTTCATAGAATTCCTTGCCTACCATTATCGATAATATAAATGCGGCAATAATTACAATCAAAGAAATTACATCAAGCTCAAAATTGAAGTACAGAATCGGCCATATAAAAAGAAGTGCAATAAGATACAAATACTTCTTCACAGCCTTCCATACTCCCGGCATATCCAATCCGTCCTTTGTTATGAGGAAAAGTCCGATGCCGATCAACGGATAAAGAATAGCCCATACGATTCCGAACACATTTGACGGCGGTGCAAAAAATGGCTTTGTGAGTTCATTGTACCGCCCCATTGAGTTCATTGTGATAAGAGCTGAAAGTCCTGCAGGTATAAGAGTTACCAAAAGTGCAATAATCAGTGATTTTAAGGTTTTTAAGTTAAAGGTTTTTATCATGACACACCCTCCATATGTTATTTATATTCAATAATGATATGTTTTATTACTTCTTTTTTGTAATTTGAAGATATATATGATAATAAGCACCAGAGAGATTATCAGCATATAAGTTGATACAGACATATTTGAACTGCTTATATGTGCACAGCTTCTTAATGGATATACACTTATTATCATATAAGCAAAAAATACCGAAAGTGCCCCCTGACATAATTTCGAACAGAGATAAGGTAGAATTTTTATCCCCGAATCAGATATGGCACTTTTTGTCTGAAAGAGGACACATATTCCGCCAAAGCCTACAAGAAATGCTGTGATAAGTATTTTAAGTTGCGGTGGGATAGAGTATGCAGATGAGATGACCTTTATTCCGCCTGTGATTTCCAGCAACGAGCAGATTGCCACCTTCAATATTCTTAAGCCTGATGGCATTATACAGTTTATTATGGTGCATACTGCAGAAAAAAACAGCACATATCCCGATATGTTTATGACAGCTATCATACTGTCTTCTACCGATTGAGTGAAGTAAGGTTTTATAGGATGATGACTTATAAGGGATTGTGGACATTGGTTATTTCTCGTGACAAGACCTATCACAAATGCCGACAAAATATGTGCCAGATATATTATTACTCCTGTTTTTATATCCGAATACATCCCACATCCTATAGCACCTATCACAAAAAGAGGCCCTGAATTGTTGCAGAAAAGAATGAGTCTTTCTGCTTCACTGTAAGAAATTTTTTTATTTTTGAGCATATCGGATATACATTTTGCTCCTATGGGATAACCGCATAATATACCGATAACGAATAAAAAAGAACCATTTTCCGAAAGGTTAAAAAGTCTTCCCGTAACAGGGTGGATTATCTTTCCCATATATTCAGCCGAGCCTGACAGTATCATCATCTTTGAGAATACAAGAAATGGAAAAAGTGATGGCACAAGAGTGTTAAGGCACAAATCAAGAGAAGCTTTTATTGCTTCGATTATATCTTTGGAATATGCCACTGTACCTGCCATAGAGGATATAAGAAATACCCACAAATATTTTTTCATCACATCACCTCATATCATAAAATATATATTACATCATATATTTAATTAGACTATGAAATAAGGGGGACAAAGATGAATCTGGGGTGGAAAAAACGCTATATGACATTGGTGGAGAACTCAAAGCTTTCCACCTGTGAAGGTCCGTTTTTGAGTATGATATCAGACAATGAGCTTATGATAGAAAACCACAATGGAATAGTAAATTATTTTCCTGAGGAAATCCTTATAAATACCAAAGAATTTTTTATAAAAATTTCAGGTGAAGAGCTTTTTATAGAAAGTCTTACTCGTGAGAGCATAAATATAATGGGCAAAATAAAAACAGTGGACTTTGAAAGAATATGAGGTGTGATTTTGATAACCATTCTCAAAAAATTAAAAGGCTATGTAAAGCTTACTGTCAGTGGTGCCTTTGTAGAAAAGTTTCTGAATCTTTGTGCACAAGGTAATATTTATATCTGGGATGTAAAGAATATAAACGAAAAAACATACTCGCTTTGTATGAGCATAAAAGGATTTAAATGTGCAAAGAAATATGCATACGAGACTCATACTAAGCTAAAAATATCTTCCAAATCAGGCTTTCCATTTTTTGTATATAAACTAAGATACAGAAAGGGTATAGTAACAGGATGTATAGTGGCTGTACTGATGTTTGTATTTCTTACAAGCTTTGTGTGGAGCATAGAGATAGAAGGTAACGATGCAGTATCTGACAAAGAGATTATCAGTGCACTTAAGGAGTCAGGTTTCTTCAAAGGCTCTTTCAGATACTTTCTGGATGAGGAAGAACTGCAGAATAAAATGCTTCTTAAGATAAAAAAACTATCATGGATGTGGGTGTATCTTGATGGGACCAAAGCAAGGGTAGAAGTAAGAGAAAGGGTAGACCCACCTGAAATTGTAGACAAAACCACCCCTTCAAATATAGTAGCATCCTTTGACGGACTTATAACAGACATAATTGCAAGGGATGGGGAGGCTATGGTTAAGGTGGGCGATGTGGTAAAAAAGGGGGATCTTCTCATCAGCGGAGTAGTTGATCTTGGAGAAGGCAAATCCCGTATCACCAATGCAAGAGGTGAGGTTTTTGCAAGGACATGGAGAGAAAAAAGCGGCACGCAGCCCTTAAATATCAAAAAATATAAAAAAACAGGTAAAAAAATTACAAAAAAGGTTGTAAAACTACCCTGGTTTGATGTATTATTATATATGGATAATGATGTACCATACACATATTATGACGAAATCAAGTATCAGAATACACCTTCCTTTTTTGGATTGTTTGATATGCCTTTTACTTACAGAAGAACAGTGTATGAAGAAAAGGAAGAGTATACACAAAGACTCACTCCTGATACAGCTATTAAGCTTAAGGCAGAAGAACTGGAACAGCAAATCAGGAAAAGCCTCAACGATACTTCAGAGATTATAAATATCACATCGACCCACACATCAGATAATGATAGTGTTTCAGTGAAGGTAGTATGTGAATGTGTAGAACAAATCGGAGAAAAAGTTTTTATTAACGGAGGGTAATTACTTGGAAGAAACAGTAGTTTTGGAAAACAAAGAAAAAGTAATGGAAATATTCGGAAGCTTTGACAAAAATATCCGCAAGCTTCAGTCAGAATTTAATGTGCAGATAGTAAACCGTGACAATATGATCAAGATTTCCGGTGAGCAGTCAGACGTACTTCTTACAAAAAAAGCAATAGAGAGCCTTTATGATACATTAAGCTCGGAGGAAGGACTTACGGATCAGATTGTAAATTATACAATATCTACAGTCCGTGACGGTGTGGATATTGCATCCCTTTACGGAAGCGACTGCATATGTATCACCAGTCGCGGTAAGCCTGTCAAGAGCAAAACTGTGGGTCAGAAAAATTATATAGAAAATATAAAAAACAATACCATCACCTTTGGTATCGGTCCTGCAGGTACAGGTAAGACTTACCTTGCTGTGGCAATGGCTGCAAAGGCATTTAAAAATAAAGAAGTTTCAAGAATCATCCTTACACGACCTGCAGTAGAGGCAGGAGAAAAGCTGGGATTTCTTCCGGGTGATCTTCAGAGCAAGGTAGACCCTTACTTAAGACCTTTGTATGATGCACTTTATGAAATGTTCGGTATGGAAAATTACCAGAAGTATTTCGAAAAGGGTGCTATAGAAATCGCTCCTCTGGCTTATATGAGAGGACGTACAATAGACGACAGCTTCATTATCCTTGATGAAGCACAGAATACCACACCTGAACAGATGAAAATGTTTCTTACAAGAATTGGTTTTAATTCCAAGGTAATTGTAACAGGCGATATCACACAGATAGACCTTCCCGACGGAAAGAGATCAGGTCTTAAGGATGTGGAGAGAGTATTGAAGGATGTGGATGATATAAGCTTCTGTTATCTTACAGAGCGTGATGTTGTCCGTCATCAGCTTGTACAGAAGATTATTAAGGCGTATGATAAGTACGAACAGAGAAAATTGCAGAAAAACTCAAAGGAGAAAAGATCTTGATGGAGTTAAAGATTAATATAGAAAACGAACAGGAAATCAAGAAAGTAAATAAGGATTTGGAGAGCCTTCTTCATTCAGTTGTAAAAAAAGCTCTTGAGTATGAAAATATAGAAGAAAACTGCGAAGTAAATATCCTTCTTACAGACAATGAATCTATCAGAGAGATAAATAACGATCAGAGGAATATCGACTCTGCCACAGATGTACTGAGCTTTCCTTATCTTATGACAGAAGATGGCGAGCTTCTTGTAAGCGAAGAGGACTATTATGACGGATACCTTCAGATAGGGGATATTGTGATAAGTCTTGAGAGAGCACAGGAGCAAAGTGAAGAGTTCGGACATTCATACGAGAGAGAAGTAGGCTTTCTTACCTGTCACAGTGTACTTCATCTTCTTGGCTATGACCACGAGGAAGAAAGTGACCGTGAGATTATGAGACAAAAGGAAGAAGCAGTACTTGAACTTCTGTCACTTACAAGATAATTTACGAAAGAGGAAAAGTATATGAATGGATATAAATCAGGTTATGTTGGTATAGTGGGTGTTCCGAATGTAGGTAAGACCACACTTTTAAATGCTCTTATCGGGCAGAAAATAGCCATTATATCGCCTAAACCACAGACCACAAGGGGAAAGATACTGGGAATTATGACAGATGAAGAATGTCAGGCAGTTTTTCTTGATACACCCGGATTTCATAAGCCAAAAAACAAGCTTGGAGAAAATATGATCAAGGCTGTCAATGAAACAATCTCCGAAGCAGATTTCCTTATATGTGTTGTAGAACCGGATACAGAAATAAGAAATTCAGAGGAAGAAGTAATCAATAAGGGCGCAAACCTTCCTGCAATTCTTGTAATAAACAAAATTGATACAGTTAAGAAGGATGAGCTTCTTCCTGTTATTGATAAATATTCAAAGATAAGGGATTTTGAAAAGATTATTCCTTTAAGCGCCAAGACAGGGGACGGCATTGATCTTCTTAAATCTGCTATTAAGGAGCTTCTGCCTGAAGGACCTATGTATTACCCTGAAGAAATGGTCACCGATCAACCGGAGAAGCAGATTGTGGCAGAGATTATCAGAGAAAAGACTCTTCTTTATCTTGATAAGGAAGTACCTCATGGCATCGCTGTAGAGATTGTCAAAATGAAAGAGAAGGAAAATGTCACCTCGATCAGTGCAAATATTTATTGTGAAAAAGACTCTCACAAAGGTATTATCATCGGCGCAGGTGGAAGGACTCTCAAAAAAATCGGCGAAAGAGCACGATGCGACTGCGAAAGAATGCTTGATCAGAAGGTGTTTTTAGAGCTTTGGGTGAAGGTTAAGAAGGACTGGCGTAATTCCAATTTCCTTATGAAGGAATTCGGACTTGACAACAAACCCAATATGTAATTAATTGGCAACATATCATACTCCCGAAAATGAAAAGATAATAGTGTAAATATTATTTGGGGAGTGTGTAAGATGAACGAAGAAAACCTCTGGAATGCATTTGTCTTATCCGGCAGTGTAACAGATTATCTTAATTATGCCAAGAACAAACAGGATATATCAGACAAGGGAGAAAAGCCTTATGGAAGTAATGAAGGCAAAGGGACTGATAGTTCAGGTAATAAAACTTAATGACAATGATTGCCTTTTTACGGTGCTTCTGGATAATATGGAAAAGATCACCGCTATGAGCAAAGGTATCAGAAGTATGAAGCATAAGGATTTTGCGGCATTAAAGAATATGTGCTATTCTGAGCTTGAACTAAAAAACCGCAACGGACTTTACCTTGTATCATCAGCCAATATCATAAACAATTTTTATAATCTGCGAAACAGCCTTGAGAAGGTGAGTTTCGCTACATATGTATGCGAAGTGGCAAAGACCGTCAGTGAGTATGTTGTGGGAGACAATGATTATTTCAGATTTGTTTTAAATACATTATACTTTATGGAAAATGCCGAAAACAAGGCAAAAGACGGAGATATTATCACAGAGCTCAGACGACTTAAAGCATTTTTTGAAATGCGCACCTGCAGTCATCTTGGATTCGCACCATCATTTCATTCCTGTGCCAAATGCTCATGTCAGAAGGAGCTTTGCTATTTTTCACTCTCACGTGGCGGGGTGGTTTGTGCAGACTGCAAGTATGAATCGGACATTCCCATATCCGAAGTGGAGAGAAAGCTTCTTGCCATAATGAGCGAAGCAGAAGTAAAAAAAGTATTTTCTATCTCTAATATAGATATGACAGTTGTGAAAAAAGTAGAACAAATTACTGAGAAATATCTCTCAAATAAGGTGGAATATTGTTTCAAAAGTCTGGAATATCTAAAAAAGATTCTTGAAAGTTGATAAAAATGCTTTGTTTTTTCGTTTTTGTTTGTGCAATTTTAACAAAAAACACACAAACGGACATAATTCCAAAGAAAATACTGGAATTTATATAGGATTTATTGTAAAATATTATGTTGTACATAATAATGAAAAAGATAAAAAACAGGAGGTCAAAACTAATGGCAAAAAAATTTGTTTATTTGTTCTCAGAAGGCGACGCTAGTATGAGAAACCTTCTCGGCGGTAAAGGTGCCAACCTTGCAGAAATGACAAAGTTGGGTATGCCTGTACCACAGGGTTTCACAGTTACTACAGAAGCATGTACTCAGTACTATGAGGACGGAAGAAAGATTAACGATGACATCCAGGCAGAAATAATGGAATACATCACAAAGATGGAAGAAATTTGCGGTATGAAGTTCGGTGACAAAGAAAACCCACTTCTCGTATCCGTAAGATCAGGTGCAAGAGCATCTATGCCGGGTATGATGGATACTATCCTCAACCTTGGTCTTAACGAAACAGTTGTAGAAACAATTGCTGTTAAGTCAAACAATGCAAGATGGGCTTGGGACTGCTACAGAAGATTTATTCAGATGTATTCTGACGTAGTTATGGAAGTTGGTAAGAAATACTTTGAAGAACTTATCGACAAAATGAAAGAAGAAAAGGGCGTTACTCAGGACGTTGAGCTTACTGCAGATGACTTAAAGACACTTGCAGGACAGTTCAAGGCTGAATACAAAGCTAAAATCGGCAAGGACTTCCCTGACGATCCAAAGGAACAGCTTATGGGTGCGGTTGAAGCTGTATTCAGATCATGGGACAACCCAAGAGCTAACGTATACAGAAGAGATAATGATATTCCTTACTCATGGGGTACAGCCGTTAACGTACAGATGATGGCATTCGGTAACATGGGTGACGATTGCGGTACAGGTGTTGCATTTACACGTGACCCTGCTACAGGCGAAAAGGGTCTTATGGGTGAATTCCTTGTAAATGCACAGGGTGAAGACGTTGTTGCCGGTGTAAGAACACCAATGCCTATCGCAGAAATGGCAGGCAAGTTCCCTGAAGCATTCAAGAAGTTCAACGAAGTTTGTGCTATCCTTGAAGACCACTACAGAGATATGCAGGATATGGAATTTACTATCCAGCAGGGTAAGCTCTATATGCTCCAGACAAGAAACGGTAAGAGAACAGCTAAGGCTGCTCTTAAGATAGCTTGTGATTTGGTTGCAGAAGGTATGATCGACAAAAAGCAGGCAGTTGCTATGATCGACCCAAGAAACCTTGACACACTTTTGCATCCACAGTTCGACGCAAAAGCACTTAAAGAAAATGCACCTGTAGGCAAAGGCCTCGGCGCTTCTCCTGGTGCTGCTTGCGGTAGAGCAGTATTCACAGCAGAAGATGCTGTTGCATGGGCAGAAAAAGGCGAAAAGGTTGTTCTTGTTCGTCTTGAAACATCACCTGAAGATATTACAGGTATGAAGGCTGCTCAGGGTATCCTCACAGTGAGAGGCGGTATGACATCACACGCTGCCGTTGTTGCTCGTGGTATGGGTACATGCTGTGTATCAGGTTGTGGCGATATCAATATGGACGAAGATAACAAGAAGTTCACATTGGCAGGTAAAACTTATGTTGAAGGCGATTACATTTCAATCGACGGTTCAACAGGTAACATCTACGACGGAATCATTCCTACAGTTGATGCAGAAATCGTTGGCGAATTCAAGACAATCATGGAATGGGCTGACGAATTCAGAACACTCAAAATCAGAACAAATGCAGATACACCTGCAGATGCTAAGAAGGCAAGAGAACTGGGTGCTGAAGGTATCGGTCTTTGCCGTACAGAGCATATGTTCTTTGAAGCAGAAAGAATCGCTGCATTCAGAGAAATGATCTGTTCAGATACAGCTGAAGCAAGAGAAGCAGCTCTCGAAAAGATCCTTCCATATCAGCAGGGAGACTTCGAAGCACTCTATGAAGCATTGGAAGGAAATCCTGTTACAATCAGATTCCTCGATCCACCACTTCATGAGTTCGTTCCAACTGAAGAAGCAGACATTAAGCTTCTTGCAGATTCTCTTGGCAAAACAGTTGAAGATGTTAAGGCTATTATCACATCTCTCCACGAATTCAACCCAATGATGGGTCACCGTGGTTGCCGTCTTGCAGTTACATATCCTGAAATTGCAAAGATGCAGACAAAGGCTGTTATCCGTGCAGCTATCAATGTTAAGAAGGCTCATCCTGACTGGAACATCGTTCCTGAAATCATGATTCCTCTTATCGGCGATGTAAAAGAACTTAAGTATGTTAAGAACTTTGTAGTAGAAACTGCAGATGCAGAAATCAAAGCAGCAGGCAGTGACCTCCACTACGAAGTAGGTACTATGATAGAAATCCCAAGAGCAGCTATCACAGCTGACGAAATCGCAAAAGAAGCTGACTTCTTCTGTTTCGGTACAAACGACCTTACACAGATGGCTTACGGTTTCTCACGTGACGATGCTGGTAAGTTCCTTTCAGCTTACTATGATACAAAGATCTTTGAAAACGATCCATTTGCAAAACTCGACCAGACTGGTGTTGGTAAGCTTATGGAAATGGCTATCAAGCTTGGTAAACCTGTTCAGCCTAAGCTCCACGTTGGTATCTGTGGCGAACACGGTGGTGACCCTGTATCAGTAGAATTCTGTCACAATATCGGACTTGACTACGTATCATGTTCACCATTCAGAGTTCCAATCGCTCGTCTTGCAGCAGCACAGGCTAAGATCAAAGAAATGAAATAATATTTCATTGAAAACTTAATATAATGATTAAACCGCCTTACAGATTATTCTGTGAGGCGGTTTTTGTTCAATTCTTCAGAGTGTTTAAAAAACTATTGATATAGTTGCAGTTATTATGTTTTTTATGATATACATAAATAGTTTGTCTTTCATTAAAATCAACAATATCCAAAATCACTGTTTTTGGATTGTCGGATTCCGCATTTTGATAAAGTCGAGTAAGTGCTAAACCCACCCCTTCCTCAATACATTTTCTATAACAACCGATATCGTTGGTTTTGATTACAATATTTGGAGTGAAACCTGCTTTATTACATGCATTTAC
>SVJM01000054.1 GCA_015068975.1 Oscillospiraceae bacterium
AACCTTTGGTTTCGGGTTACCCGAAGGTGTATGCGATACACCGAGAGGCGAAGTTTATTCGATGTAGGGACAGGTGTCCTCGCCTGTCCGTTTAAAAGGCACAAAAAAAGAGGAAATATTACACAAAAATGTAATATTTCCTACATAATGAGTAATTTGTAAGTTTTGTTATACTTTTAGGATTTTTACTTTGGCTTATTCTATGCCTTTTCGCAGTCTGGAGTTTTTTTACATTCCCTTCCTAAATATATCATTAATAATTATCTTTCACTTTGCGTTACAGGTGATTAACTAGAAGAGTTTGAGGTAGGAAAAATCATTTGTATTGGACAAACAGAACCAAAGCTGTATGTGATACAGCGAAGGTGAATGTTTGTTCAAAGCAAAGTGAAATAAGAAAAAAGGAAACCGAGAAATTCGGTTTCCTTCCTAAATATACCCTTAAATAATTACCTTCACTTTGCGTTACAGATGATTTTTACACCTCAAAAATTATTGGTCAATGCAATTTCTCTTAATCTTATTAGTTGTTGTCTTTACAAACTCATGGTCACGAACAATTACTTCAGATATATGCTTATATGCAGGAAGCTCTGCAAATTTCTCTGCAATATCTTTTGTAATCTGTTCCTTTGGATTTTCGATATTCATTTCTTTTACAGTTTCTTCACTTAAGAACACCTGACAACCCAAAGCATCTTCAAGACCGTCATCGTCCTTGATGGAATATACAATAGCTTCCATTACATATGGAATAGAAAGTATTATATCTTCAAGCTCTTCAGGGAAGATGTTCTTTCCGTTTCTTAATACGATGAGATTTTTCTTTCTTCCGGTGATCATAAGCTGATTTTTGTCATTAAACATACCATAGTCACCTGTGTTGAACCATCCATCTTTAAGTACTTCTGCAGTAAGCTCAGGCTGTTTGTAGTAACCAAGCATTACAGAACCACCCTTAACACATATTTCGCCCTGACCGTCTTCAAGTACGTTTTCAAATTTAATTTCAAGGTTCGGAAGAACAAAACCTACTGTTGTCGGGTCATTCATAAAGTCGGGGCGGTTAACACTTACCAAGGGAGAACATTCTGTAATACCATAACCATTAATAACATCTATTCCGATATCAGTGAAAAACTGTGCGATTTCAGGTCTGATAGGAGCACCACCGCATACGATTTCTCTAAGATTTCCGCCAAATACCTCGTGTATCTGTTTGAATACAACTCTCCTTAAGTCAATTCCGACTTTTCTTAATGCTTTTGTGACTTTAAGCATTGTTTTGATAAGACCTGTTTTTCCCTGTTTTTCAATGTTTGACCAGATTTTTTTGTAGAAAAGTTCAAGAAATGCAGGTACAAGGAAGATATAGTCAGGTTTATAGTAAGGAAGATCTTTCACAATTGCCTTAAGGCTTGAACAAATACATATTGTTGTATGGACATGCAGAGATGCCATAAGGGCTATAACACCTTCGTAGGTGTGATGCATTGGAAGAACAGAAAGACATCTTGAAATAATTGTAGCAACCTGTAATCCGTAATAGCAGTTAGAAACTATGTTTCTTTCAGAAAGCATAACACCCTTTGCGTTGCCGGTAGTACCTGATGTATATACCAATACTTTCAGTTTGTCAAGGTCGCTTTCCAGTGCGTCATATCGTCTGTCACCTTCCAGATAGAGCTTTTTGCCCATTTCCTTGAACTTTTTGTAAGAAAGGAATTTACCTTCATCTTCTTCTCTGTCGATACCAATGAAGTATTTGATATTTGGCATCTGATCAGCGTTTTCCATAAAGTCTTTTTCATATCTTGAAGTATAGAAAAATACTTCTGAGTCACTGTCATTTATGATGTTTATGATATCCTGAAGAGGTAGTTCTTTGTCAACAGGTACATATACACCTTCTCCTAGTACCACAGACATATATACATTTATCCAGTCATATGAATTTGCACCTATATTTGCGATGTGCATCTTTTCAAATCCCATTTCGCAAAGAGATGTTCCGAGATATTTTATGTCATCATAAAACTCATTGTAACTTACTTCGCAGTCCTGTTTGTTTTTTCTGAACATAAATGCAGTTTTGCTTCCTGCTTCTTTTACTGCAATTTCAAATACATCCTTTATTCTTTCGATAGGGGTTACTTTGTAGTACTCAAGCTTTTTTGCCATTTTTAATCACCTCATATATTTTGTAGCGGTGCAAAAGACCGCGTCACTTAGTATACAATACTATTATAGTGTAATTTCCATGGTTTGTCAATAGATTAAAGTATAAAATATAATTGATTGACAGATATTTGACAAAATGGTAAAATTAAATTATAGTGTAAAAAAATATGGAGAAAGCTATATGAAAACAGTTCTTAAATATCTTAACGGCTTTTATATGAGGATGGTAATGGGTTTTGTTATAAAGACTCTTGGTACACTTTCTGAGCTTATGCTTCCTCTGATACTAAGCCATATTCTAAAAAATGTAATAGGAGAAAGTATTTCAAACATAGTCTTGTGGGGAAGTGCCATGATAGGCTTTTCTTTGCTTGCATGTATACTTAATATCATCGCCAACAGAATGGCAGCAAATGTATCCAGACAATTTGCAAGGAATTTAAGACGTGATTTGTTTTATAAGACTCTTACATTAAGTGCCAAAAAGACTGATGAATTTACTATTCCATCACTTGAATCCCGTATTACCACTGATACATATCATGTTCACGGGTTCATCGGTATGGTACAGAGAATGGGGGTAAGATCACCAATTCTTCTGGTAGGTGGTGTGTGTATTACTCTTATGATGGATGCTACACTTTCGCTTGTTATGATATGTATGCTTCCTCTTATCTTCCTGACTATACTTTTTATATCCAAGAAGGGTGTGCCTTTGTATACAAAGGTGCAGAAATCTGTGGATGATATGGTAAGAGTTGTAAGAGAAGATGTACAGGGAATACGTGTGATCAAAGCCTTGTCAAAGTCGGATTATGAGCACAGAAGATATGACAAAGTAAACAAAAAACTTGTAACTGATGAAAAAAGTGCAGGTATAACCATGGGACTGGTAAATCCTGTTATGACTTTGTTTATGAATATAGGAACAGTGTTTGTAGTTGCAATAGGTGCAAACAGAGTGTTTAATCACTCATCAGATCCGGAAACACTTATTGCTTTTATGCAGTACTTCACACAGATATCTATGGCAATGGTCTTTGTCACAAGAATGTTTATGATGTACACAAAGGCTGCAGCCTCTGCCAAGAGAATTGAAGAGGTGCTTTTGTGTGAGGATGATATCAAGGTCATGAGCAAGGCAGATTACCCTGATATCACCACTGATGCCTTTGTCAAATTTCAGGATGTGTCATTTTCTTATCTTGGCAAAAGAAGTGACCTTGCCAATATAAACTTTGAACTAAAAAAAGGCGAGAGCCTCGGTATAATCGGTGCCACCGGTGCAGGTAAGTCTACACTTATATACCTTCTTATGAGGTTTTATGATGTGGACAAAGGGAGTATATACATCAACGGTGAAGATGTACGTACCATTGAGAAAGAAAGACTCTGCCAAATGTTTGGCGTGAGTATGCAGTATGACTTTTTGTACGGGGATACAATAGAAGAGAATATAAAATTCGGACGTGAAGCAAGTATAGAAGAAATAAAAAAGGCAGCTGTGATAGCCCAGGCAGATGATTTCATCTGTGATTTCCCCGAAGGGTATGAGAGAGTTCTTTCACAGCAGGGTACCAATATTTCAGGCGGTCAGAAGCAGAGAATACTTATTACAAGAGCAATACTCAAAAATCCTTCTATCCTTGTCCTTGATGACAGTTCCTCAGCACTTGATTATAAGACAGATGCTGCATTGAGAAAGGCACTCAGGGATAATCTTGGTGATACTACAGTTATTACCGTTGCCCAGAGGGTAAGCTCTGTAAAAGAATCTGATCTTATAATCGTAATAGATGAAGGAAAAATCATTGGTATGGGAGATCATAATCATCTTATGGATAATTGCACTGAATACAAAGAAATCAGTGATTCCCAGATGGGAGGTGCTTTTGTTGAATAATAAAGAAAACAAATCAAAAAAAGGCACCTTTATACGACTGTGCGGATATGTTGCGAGATGCTGGTATCTTTTTATCCCGGCAATTGTATTTACACTTCTGTCAAATCAGCTTTCACTTTTAGGACCATATTATTCAGGAGAAGCAATTGATGCCATTGCAAGAAAAGGCGGAGTGGACTTTTCGCTGGTAGGAGCAAATGTATCAAAAATGCTTGTATGTTATCTGGGTTCTGCGATTCTTTCCTATATTCTCGCAGTGATTATGATACATTTGAGCCAAAAAATCGTATACACAATGAGAAAACAGCTCTTTGAAAAGCTTACCACATTTCCTGTAGGCTACTTTGATATGCATCCTACAGGGGACATAATAAGCAGGATATCATATGACATTGATACTATCAATTCAACCCTTTCCCATGACCTTGTTCAGATAATGACAAGTCTATATACTGTCATAGGTTCACTTGTATTTATGTGGAATATTTCTAAACCATTGATTGCGGTATTTGTGATAACTGTACCCGGAGCAATCATATTCACACGTTATCGTTCAAAGCACGTAAGACCTATGTTTTCCTTGAGGTCAAGAAAGCTTGGTGAGCTGAATGGCTATGCTGAGGAGATGCTTACAGGAATGAGAACCATCAGAGCATATTCCAAAGAAAAGGTTATATCAGAAAGATTTAACGAAAGAAACGAAGATGCTATGCAGGCATATTATAATGCCGACTATTACGGAGCTGCAATGGGACCTGGAGTAAACTTCATAAACAATCTTTCTATTTCTCTTGTAATGATGCTTGGCGGTATACTTTATATGTATTCCGTTTCAGGAGTGGCAAAGGCGGGTACATTGTTTTTTATTACACTTGGTGGAGTAGCACAGTTTGTACAATATTCCAGAAAATTTGCAGGACCTATAAATGAGTTTGCAAATATATTAAGTGAATTTCAGTCAGCAATGTCTGCGGCAGACAGAGTTTTTCGTATTATGGATGAAGAAAGTGAAAAGGCGGACTCTGATGATGCAAAAGCTCTTGGAGATATAGATGGCAAAGTGGAATTTAAGGATGTTGAATTCGGATATACAAAAGACAAAATCATCCTTCACGGTATAAGCCTTATTGCAGAGCCGGGAAAGACCATTGCTATTGTGGGACCTACCGGTGCAGGCAAAACTACAATCATAAGCCTTCTTATGAGGTTTTATGATACAATATCAGGAAGTATCACTCTTGATGGATCTGATACTCAAAGGATAAAGAGGGATCACTTAAGAAAGGCGTATACCATGGTGCTTCAGGATACCTGGCTTTTCAACGGAACTATATTTGACAACATAGCCTACGGAAGAGAAGGTGCAACCCGTGAAGAGGTAATAAATGCGGCAAAAGCTGCACATATTCATTCATATATAGAAGGACTTACAGATGGATATGATACAGTTATAACTGATGACGGGATAAATATTTCAAAAGGTCAGAGACAGCTTATCACAATTGCAAGAGCATTTGTTTCTGATTCGGATATGCTTATCCTTGATGAGGCAACTTCAAATGTTGATTCCCGTACAGAAATCCGTATCCAGGATGCTATGAACAGACTGAGAAAAGGCAAAACATCATTTATAATTGCCCACAGACTTTCTACTATTCAGAATGCCGATTGTATACTTGTATTAAAAGACGGTCACATTATAGAAGCAGGAAATCATGATACTCTTATGAAAAACGGAGGCTTTTATTCAAGTCTTTACAATTCTCAATTTGAATAATATACCCACTGTATAATACATAATTTATAATAAAATCGTTTAAACCCTTGATTTATTGTAAATATTGGTGTATAATTCCTATAACTATATTTTTGAAAGAAGTAATGAAATGAAAAAGCGATTGAAATCTGTGAACAACAGATACAGAATTACATATACCATTCTTGTGGCTATATTGATTGCCTGTGTATTTCTGACCACAATGGCATTCATCTATTCCAATGCACAAAATGACGGCTATGAGTCACTTCATATACACACCAAGGAGATTAAGTCGGATATTGAAATTCAGGTTACATCTGATATAGAAAATCTCACCACTATTGCAAACTTTGCAGCCAAACTTTACAAAAATGGTGAGGATTACAGTATCATCCTTAAGTCCTTTAAGCCAATAGGTCTTATAGACTATATAGGATTTCTTATGCCTGACAATACTCTTGTGAGCAAAGCAGGAACCATAGATATGGAAGGTGTTCTGGACTTTGATGCTGAAGCAGGCAAGGGAGTTTATGTAAGCGGTAAAGAATCGGATCTTACCACATCTTCAAAAAATATTATCAGAGCAGCAGTCCCTGTTGTGTATGAGGGAAATGTGGTCAGCGTTTTATATGGTGTTGCTAATCTTTCTACAATGGCAGAGAGATTTACTCCTGATGAAGCTTCTGGAGAATACCAGCTTTATGTTCTTGACAGAGCAGATGGGGATTTTATTGTCGATACCAGAAATAATGATGTAAAAAATATCACTGCACTTTCCAGCAGAAAATTTGTAGACGGATATACATATGAGGGCTTCAGGGATGAGGTGCTTGCGGGAGATAATGGCTTCAGTTCGTTTATATCCAAACTTTCAGGTGAAAAGCTTTATATACACCATGCCCCTGTAAATGTAGGTGACTGGCATATTATGCTTGCTATGCCTGAGGACAGTGTCTTTGCTGAGGCACATAAGATAATGAACAGAATGCTTATAATGCTTTTATTTGTTGTGGCACTTATGGCCATATATCTTATCATTATGATACGTATGGAATCCCGTCAGGCGAAGATTAATTCATCTGCATCCAGAATCCGTAAGCTTTTGCTGGAGATCAATCAGCAGGATGACAGTATCCATACTGCACTTGAAATTATAGCCAGATATGCCAAGTCAAGATCAAGCACATATGTGGATACCGATGGGTTAAGTTATAATTATATGGCTTATGATGAAAGAGAAAATCGTCTTGAAGGAAAGGATAAGGAATTCTTTGACAATCGTCTCATAAAGTATATTTCAACGGCCCTTACAGATGAAAAAATGTCTGTTGGTGTTATGCGTATAGAACTTGACAAGGAAATGGAAGAAAAGGATAAAGAGTTTTATGATTTCTGCAAAGCACATAATATAGAAAATATATGCTTTGCAGCTGTCCTTGGCATAAATAAAGGTGTTTCTTTGTTGGTAGTAAATAACTGTAAAAAGAACAAAAAGGTAAAAGAACTTCTGAATGAAGTTGCAGTTTGTTTCACTATTGCTATGCACAACAAAAAATATCTGGGACAGACAGAAAAGGTAGCAGTCACAGATTCACTTACCGGACTTTCAAACAGAATGGCTTACAAAAAAGATGTGAAGAAATATGAGAACAGACATCCTGAAAAATTCTCATGTATATACATAGATGTAAACGAACTTCATGTTATAAACAACCGCTTTGGTCATGCTGCCGGAGATAATATGCTCTTGTATATTGCAAATAGTCTCAAGGAAGAGTTTGAAGGCTGCAGTATCTACCGTATGGGCGGAGATGAGTTCCTTGTATTTGCAGAGAATATTTCCGTAGATGAAATCAATGCAAAGGTACAAAATGTAATTACAAAATCAGAAGAAAAAGACTATCATATATCTGTTGGTATCGACTTTGAAAGTGTGAACTTCGATGTGGAAATCGCCGTGAAGGAAGCAGAGAAGAGAATGTATGAGAAGAAGGCCGAGTACTATCAGAAAAAGGGTACACAGACTATTATCGAAGAAAAGGAACGGAATGTAGAGCATATAGTCACAGGTATACAGGAGCTTGATGCGTTGCTTGGTATACTGAGCGCAAGATATGTGGGGATTTATAGTGTAAATCTTAAATCGGACTCACCTCGTCCTATACTTATTCCTTCCAATTTCAAGAAGTATCAGACACCTGATGCCAGATTTTCGGAAGTGTTCTCTAAGTATATTCATGATGTGGTTAAATCCGATTATCACAGACCGCTGCTTCATTTTCTTGAGTATGACGTAATGAAGAGACAGCTTGCAGAAAGCAAGATATTGTGCACAGAGTATGAAAGAATAACCGGAGAAAGATTCAGAATATCTGTTCATCTTCTTTCAGAAGAAGCAGGAAGTGTCAATACTCTCTGGATATTTGAAAGAATGTAAAATAAAAACGATAGATTCAAAAAAAATGAGTCTATCGTTTTTTTGTGGAAGAAGAAATATAGGGGTATTTTTGTTTTATTGGCGATATACTCGCTCACGCTCGTGCGATATATTCGCTTCTCAAATTCGATATAACTTCACTTCGTTTCGTTGCGATATGATATAAATTCCTTTTTCTCGTTGCCGCAAGGCAACATATCGCATCCGTCAGGATATATCGTACCGAAGGTATATCGCAAATGACCTCAGGAATTTATATCGTTGAAAAAGCGACATTATTCGAATGAATAATGTCGCTTTTTCTGGTGGGGAGGGGTGGATTCGAACCACCGAAGCAATAAGCAGCAGATTTACAGTCTGTCCCCTTTGGCCACTCGGGAACCTCCCCGTATAAAGTTTTACAAAAAAATGGAGCTGGTGATAGGACTTGAACCTACAACCTGCTGATTACAAATCAGCTGCTCTGCCAATTGAGCTACACCAGCAAATTTATGGTGGGCGGTATAGGGCTCGAACCTATGACCCTCTGCTTGTAAGGCAGATGCTCTCCCAGCTGAGCTAACCGCCCATAAACACTGCTTAATTATAATATCACAAGTTATGTGTCTTGTCAACAATTTTTTTTGAAAAAATTACAGATATTTTTTTCTTCATTATATATGTGTAATTTGCAGGTTTATACAGTGTACATTTGTTTGTGTATTAAAATTCTACATAATATGTTACTTGACATAGATGAACTGGTATGCTATACTATGTGATACGGAGGCGATAATATGAATAAACAACTGGTAAACAATCAATCACTTGGAGAAGAAATATTTAATTCTGTCACCCATGGCATAGGAGCAATTTTGTCAGTAGTGGGATGTATAGCGTTAATTATATATGCAAATATCTATGGCGGAACAAAGGACATAGTAGGAGCCTCTTTGTATGGGGCAAGTCTTATAATATTGTATCTTAACTCTACAATGTATCATGCTCTCGCTCATAACAAAGCAAAAAGAGTTTTTCAGGTTCTTGATCATTGCTCTATCTTTATACTGATTTGCGGAACATATATTCCTATTGCATTGTCACTTATCGGCGGGGCTAAGGGATGGACGCTTTTCGGTGTTATTACCACTATGACAGTTATCGGTATAATACTAAATGCCGTTGATATGCACAGATGGAAAAAGATGTCTGTTGTCCTTTATCTCATTATGGGATGGGCGATTATATTTGATATCAAAACCGTCATAGACCTTACACCGGGAAAGGGAATGTATTTTCTCACCCTTGGAGGGGTGTCCTATACAATAGGTGTAATCTTCTACAAAATGAAAAACGTCAAATATATGCATCCGGTATGGCACCTGTTTGTTTTGGGAGGAAGTATCCTTCATTATTTCTATATTTTGTTGTATGTGCTCAAAAAATAACTTATTTTTAATGCTTTGTTAGTAATAATTAACAGACTTAAAATTTTTTAAAAAAAATTCAAAAAAAGTATTGACAAAAATTGAATTAAATGTTAAACTATCAAAGTTCGCTGCGTAAGACAGCAAACATTGGTCTTTGAAAATTGAACAGCAAAGAGAGGTTCTCGTTAAATTGAGAATTTGAGTTTAAAGCATATATGCTTTTAAGTCAGTAAAGTTTAGTAATGAGCTAAAAAACTTCATTAAGAACTTAAGCATCATTATGATGCTACGGAT
>SVJM01000009.1 GCA_015068975.1 Oscillospiraceae bacterium
TTTAAGTTTGCACACGCCGTCCTCGATTACATATTCTGTATCAACCATCTTTCCTTCTTTTTGCTCTGTACCCGCAACAGAAAGACTGTCAGTTATAAGGGCTACCTTGTCTGTACCCTTGATTTTTAAGATAAGTTTTATAAGGTCGGGAGGAAGGTGCTTTCCGTCTGCGATAATTTCTACAAAGATTTCATCTTCAAGAAATGCCGACTCAATAACACCCAGTCTTCTGAAACCTTTGTCCCTTGTTATGGTAGATGTACATGAAAAAAGATGTGTGATAAGCTTCATGCCATTATCGAGTGCTACTTTAATATCATCATATATGGCATTGGTATGACCTGCAGATGCAATAATACCATTTTTGTTCAAAAATGATGCGAACTCACCCTTTGGATCATTCTCAGGAGCGTAACTCCAGCGGGCTATGGCATGGGGATATTTATTTATAAGTTCTTCATATTCTTCTTTTTTTGGATTGGTAATAAAATCTGTACACTGAGCACCGCACTGCTCCTTTGAAAGATATGGTCCTTCAAGATGTGCACCGATTATATTCGCCTTTGCTGAGCCATCCCTCTTTACACGGTCAATCTCTTCAATAGCCTTTGCCATTTTTTCAAATGGTGCTGCAGATATTGTGGGAAGGATTGATGTAGTACCATAAGACAAGTGAAAATTACTCCCACCTACCACATCATCATAGCCATTGATGAAATCAAAACCTGCCCCTCCGTGTGTGTGAATGTCTATAAATCCCGGAGAAACATATTTTCCCGTAAGATCATACTCACCGTCTGATTTCATACGGTCTTTTGTAACAGATACAATCTTATCTTCGTCAAAATAAATATATCCGTCAAAAATTCCCTTCACGGTAATTATTTTGTCTGATCTTATTCCAACCATCATATCAACTCCGAACTCTTGTCATCAAGATAAAGAATTGCATTGTCTGACACTCTTAAGATTGTAGCAGGACAATCTTCGTTAATTTCGCCGTTAATTGTATTCTTTACTGCATTTGCCTTTGTAGGTGCAGGGACAATACAGAACTTGTATGTAGCCTTCATCAGTGTAGGACAAGTAAGTGTGATAGCCTCTTTGGGTACATTGTCAATGTGTGGAAAGCAACCATCATTTACCTGTTGCTGACGACATACATCATCGAGAAGAACTGTTTTTACCATTTTTTCGTCGTTGAAATCTGCAACCCATGGATCATTGAATGCGATATGACCATTCTCTCCTATCCCCATAACAACTATATCTGTAGGATTGTTTTTGAGAAGCTGTGAATATCTTTCGCACTCTTTGTTGCTGTCGGGATTTTTTCCATCAAGGTAATTTACACTTTTGAAAGGTACTTTGCCGAAAATTCTGTCATAAAGAAACTTCCCGAAGCCGGCAGAAGAATACTCCTCATCAAGTCCGATGTATTCGTCCATATGAAATGCATTGATTCTATTCCAGTCAATATCGTCATATGAAATGAGAGATTCTATCACATCATTCTGCGACGGTGCTGCGGCAAAAATCATATTGATTTCTTCTTTTTCGCCAAGGAGTCCAACAATACAATCGTGTATATCCTTTGCGGCAACCTCTCCCATTTCAGTACGGTTGTCCATTACTTTTACTTTGAGTTTGTCTTTTATAAATTCTTTCAATGTATTATTCTCCTTTATTTATTCGGTTATTTTTTTGACATTCTCTTCCTTGCCTGATTCTATGGAACGATTGATAGCATTGATCAAAAATACAGGTGCAATAAATTCATCATAAGTAACCTTCTGCCTGCCACCCTTTAATATATTATAAAACTCTTCAAATTCCTTCTCGTAGCATCCTGAGAGTGATATTCTTCCGCCTGTGACCTTCTTTTCAAGCACAACATTTGCGTGATAAAGGTCTGACTTATCAGGATACTGTACACAAACATCGAAGTCCTTGTATCTTATAATACAGCTAAGGACTGTTTCTGTCTTTGTGACCCTGACTGACTCAGGATAATATCCGAAAAGCTCACATACCACCTGAGCAAGATGCTGTGAATAGAAGAAAAATCCGCCATAAGAATTGGTAAGACTTACAGGCATCACAACATATCCGCCGCGAATAGCACCAAACTCTCCGCTTACTATATCTTTCTTTATCTCTGTTATGTTTTCTGACAGAGGAACTGATGACCCACCACATACTTTGATATTGTATTTGATAAGGTCTGATTTAAGCATCAAAGCATCCTTTTCTGAGCAGGTGATTGGCTTATCTATAAACATCGGTATGCCTGATTCCATATATGGCTTTGCATATTTGTAGTGATTATCTCCGTGACGGGCGGTAACTATGATACCATCTACTTTTCCCACCATTTCGTCATATGACTTCATCATATATACACCGTATTTTTCGTTAAGTTTCTGCATAGCGGCTTCTTCGTCGCTGTACACACCTACAAACTCTATATCCTCTGCAAATTTATCTGTGATAACCACTTTCATAAAAGCGTCTGCGTGAGTGTTTTCACAACCTAATATACAAACTTTATACATAGCTTTTCTCCTTACAAACTAAAATCTCTTTGGAAGCGGATTGATTGCGTGTGCCGTTTCTATTACCTGAATGATTTTTGCAATATTTTCCGTTTTTACCTTAAGTGGTGTTCCGTACACGATATTATTATAAAGCATTTCATAGAAATGTCTTACTGCAGAATCAAATACACCGCCTGTAAATTCGCCTTCTTCTTCGTGAGTGATAAGTTTTTCACTGCAGTATGCAGGAAGTCCCTCTTCATTTTTAAGTGGCTCTTTGATAACAGGCTTTTTCGGGTTTTCTCCATCAAGGATATATTTAATCTTGTATCCTTCTCTGGTTGCCTTGTATGTCCCCTTTGTACCCTGAAGCTTCACAACATAATCGCAATAAGCGTCTATTGAAGATATTTCTATATCAATAACAGGCTTACCCGGTGCGGATAGGATGAGCTTATCATAGTCATCTGCATCACCACTTGTAAGACATGTGGCAAGACGGGCAAATTCCACTCTGAAATCATCTGAATAGTCCAAAAATCCTAAAGCCATACCTACAGGGTGTGGGCCTGTATTGTAAAGGCTTCCGCCAAGCTTTTCCTGAAGTGTCTGCCAGTCCCAACGACGAGCCAATGAGTTATAGCGGATACTTACCTGCTTTATTTCACCGATCTTTCCGCTGTCAGCAATTTCTTTTGAAAAAAGAAACTCAGGAGCAAGAAATGTCTGCTGAAATACTGCAAGAGTAACATTCTTTTCTTTTGCTATTTTCATAAGGTCAGAACATTCAAAATATGTTCTGGCAAAAGGCTTCTCCACAAGCACGTTGAACCCTGCCAAAAGAAGTTCTTTTGTAATATCGTAATGCATATTTGAAAATGAAGCATTTACTACCAATTGGATATCATCTCTTCCAATGAGTTCCTTCCAGTCTGACATAACTTCACAACCGGGATATTCTTTTAGTGCTCTTTCACGGCGGTCTTTATCAAGTTCAACCACAAGTTTAACATTTATAAAATCATTTTCCTTTCCTCTGTAAAAAGCGCCGTGAATATTTCTTCCACTTCTCCCCTGACCGATAATTGCAATGTTTAACTTTTCCATAAATTAACCTCCTTAAAGTTTAAGCTTATGAATTTAGTATATATCAGCTTAATAAAATAGTAAATTGCAATAATTTTCAAAATATATTGCAAAATGTGCAATAAGCTGATATAATGAGGTAACAATATCAACGGGAGAAAATATATGAAGCCTACATTTCCGATTTATTCACCAGAAAAAAGCATATTTTTTAATCACAGACTGATGTTAAATGTACATTCTGAGGAATTTCGTCCACACACCCATGCAGTGTGTGAACTTATACTGTTCAAAAAAGGAAAAGTAACATACTCTGTACAGGGAAAAAACTATCGTCTGAGAAAAGATGATCTGATAATAACCCGACCATCAGAAATGCATGGTGTAATCCCTAACATAGGCTCTGATTACGAAAGATACAACATACTTTTTGATGAAAAAACCCTCCCCTTTGATATTTTTAAAAAAATACCACCGAAAATCGACGTAATAAACGTGGGACATAACCACATTATTATGGATGCATTTGAAAAAATGGATTACTATGAAAAACAGCTTCCTGAAACACAGCTAAATCTTTTGCTAATCAATCTGTGTCAGGAAATACTGATAAATGTTCTTCTGGAGCTTGATACAAATAAAACTTATGCCAATTATACCGTTACAAATGAAATAGTATCAAATGCAATAGCTTATATTGACGAAAACCTACTTGATATAGTGAGTGTGGAAGAAGTGGCAAATGCCCTCTTTGTCGCAAAAAGTCACCTCCATCGCCTGTTTATGAAAACAATTAATATAAGCCCCAAAAAATATATAGTATCAAAAAAATTGGTCCTTGCCCAAAGAGAAATACTCTCAGGCAAGAACCCAACTAAATTATATGAAAAATACGGTTTCAATGATTATTCTTCATTTTATCGTGCATACAGAAATCACTTTGGAATATCTCCTTCGGAAAAAAACCTGACAGAAATAGTAGCAGCTGATAACAACATCCTCTAACTGTTAAGCATCCACACAGAAATTTCGCTATCCTTATTCCAGAGTTTGCCTGCTGAAGAATAATCGGTAGTAAGCATATAGTCGCCGTTTATGAGAGGTACTTCTGCTTGGAGGATATTGGTATATGGTGCTTTGCTTTGTTCGAGAACATTTATATCCACATACCCATCATCATTCACCTTAACCCCTGCCGGCATTGACATATCAAATCCAAGACGACTGTCCTGAGAAAGCATTATGGGACCATATTGGAGAGCAATATGTCTTTTTGCATTTATATCCTGAGTATCATATGTTGATACCATATAGTTTTTGCCCCATACCACCTTATTCATAAGAATCATATCCTGATATTCTACGGGATATATGGCTTTGCATCTTAAATCAAGAATAAGTTCTATCACATCTCCTGATTTCCATATACGGGAGATTTTTGTATATCCTTTTATCACTTCAATGGATTTACCATTCACCTTAAGTATGGTATTCTTGCTCCAGTAAGGGATCCTTAAACTTAAATCAAAGGACACTTCTCTTTCAGTAAGAATCCTGATTTTTATATCAGCTTTTTTCGGATATTCAGTTTCGGTTATGAAGGTCACCGGGGTATTATTCTTTGTATAAGATACTACTTCCCCGTCTATGTACATATTCATAAAGAATCCATCATCATCTGCCAAAAGATGCATCTTAGGTACTAGTCCCACACCAAGACTTCCGATACATGCACAGCAACCATAATAATGGTTGTCCTTCATTATCCTAAATCCCCCTACTCCATTTCCTCTTGTTCCTCTGGTAAGAGGACTGTAGCTGTCAAAAGGAAGTGGCTCTATGATAAGATCAGGATACTTTTCTTTTATAGAAGGCTCAATTACCCTTTCTGTATTAAGAGAACCAAGGTACGCATTGTAGAATGAAATTTCAAAAGCATCTGCATACTTCGGATTACTTGTAAGACAAGTGAGATTGTATAAGAATTTCATAAGGGTAACTGTAACACAGGTTTCCTGCATTGTATCACCGTTTGTGGTATTTGCCTGACGGAATGTGGAGCAGTCAAAAAGCTCGTGAGTACACCCCGAAGTGCCTATAACTGTAAAATCCCGTTCTAAAATCTTATCAGCAAAGTTTGTAATCGATGTAAGATACTTTTCTTCCTTTGTGACCTTATAAAGCTCCATAAGTCCCTCAAAACAGGAGATCATCTCATAGGCTTTGGTTACTGGATACTGATATGGATATAATTTATCTTCATAAGCAAGATTAAATATATTTTCCACATCTGTACCACCAATATCTGCAATATATCCTGCAAAGTCAAAATAAGCCTTATTTCCCGTGATATTATAGAGCTTCACTACAGGTTCAAGTATAGATGAAGAGTTAAGCCCTCTCCAGTGACGTGTAGCGGATGTGATAGGAAGCTTACCTTCCTTTGCATCGCCAATCTTACAAATAATATAGTCAAGCTGTCTGCACATTGAAGATATAATTCTCTCCTTCTGCTTATCGTCGGTGCATATTTCAAGGAAGTATTCCATACCTAAGAGCACATACTTTCTCCCCCATATATCCCATCCGTCAAATTCGTGGGATATGTCATAGGAGGATACTCTTCCAAGATCATCCTGACATGTGATAATGTCATCTATTGTACGGGAAAGTGACTCATACAGCTTTGGGTTGTGAGTATAAGAGTATACAAAGCATGCCCCTCTCATCATCTTACCCCAGTATTCCCCACGCCAGCCTGCGTCGAAGTCTGCATCATGGTCAAACTGATGAGCAAATCTGTGCCACAGGTCATCTCTTGTAAGCTGAAGTTCTTCCACAAAGTCAAATACATTCTGAATAAAATTTGTATATTTAAATTTATTTTTGTTATCTGATATGCAACTTTTCATAGCACTGCCTCACAATCAAACAATAGTTTCTTTTCCATCCTCGTCTATGGTAAATAATTTCATCTCATTATTTAATACGCGATTTACAAAATCCTTTTCATCATTTAACGGTGTGTCAAAACACACTCCTGCAAGGTTTTTCTTATCAGATCCCTGATGATTGTCCGAGCCTGCAAATTTTATAAGTCCATAGCTTTCTGCATATATATTTGCCATATTATTTACAAAGTCATCCTGACAGGCATTTATCACTTCTACCCCGTGGACACACCGGGGAAACAGTCTGACATGGTCAATATATCCTGCTTCTCTGTAAGGGTGTGCCTGAATAACAAGTGCACCATTTTCTATAAAGAATTTAAGTTCTTCGCTTTTTTTCATATCCATTATCTGAGGATTCTTAAGGAACCATTCTTTGTCAAGACCATACACAATAAAGTCTGTGCCCTTATAGCTTAATTCCACACCGAGAAACACTTTGATCCCGATTTCACTGCCTGTCTTAAGTGCCTTTTCATAATCTGAAAAATAAAATTCAATCTTCTCTTCATAAGGCAAACTTTTGTCAATATTAATGTTTCCGTCAAGAAAGTGATTTGTGATAAAAACTCCATCATATCCAAGAGTCTTGTAATACCTTAAGGATTCTTCAACTGTTGCCTTTGCACATTTACTTACAGGAAATGTGTGCATATGTGTTTCGTATTTATACATTTTATCACCTCAGAGTGTTTTTTCTAAATCTTTTATATATTGATCAGCCTCTTGTCTCGACTTAAAAACCACAAAATTCTTTTGATCCTTGTACTTATCCATAAGATCATAAATTTTTTGTAAAGTCGTGTGAGGAAATTCCTCAATGAATTTAAGAAACTCAGGATCAATCTCTTTTTCTATCCAAGGCATATCATATCTTTCTTTACCAATTCGCGATATGGCGCCATCAATACATATCTCCACCGGCAAATCAAAGATAAACACTGTGTCACTCATCTGTATTCTTCTCTCAACTGTCCTTGAATAGTTTCCGTCTATTATCCAACTATCCATAAGATCAAATTCTTCAAGGCGCTTATCGAATTCTTCTCTTGGTATATGGGTTTTGTCAGGGAGATGCCATATGGCATCAAGGTGAATGAGGGAAAGTCCTGTATGCTTACTCAGCTTGAGAGAAAATGTAGTCTTTCCTGAGCCCGGACATCCTATAACTATTGCTTTTTTCATATGCAATCCTTCTCTTAAATGTATATATTTACCAAAAAAATTATAATACAAATCATTAAACAAATCAATAGAGGATGTAAAAAAGTCATTTTTTACATCCTCTTATTACTTTTGTGTGTTTTTTATCTTTTTATAATACAGTTATATGCCATACTAATTACTTCTGCTCTTGTGATATCTTCCTTTGGTCTTAAATATGTACCATCGCCTGATATAAGCTCAAATCCTTTGAGAATTGCAGCATAACCTATCTTATCCTCATCTATATCACTGTTGTCTGCAAAATCTGTCTTGAATATGTCCTTAAGCTTTGCAATCTCCTCGTGATTCATCATTCGTACTGTATATACAAAAGCATCCTCTCTCTTTACATTTCCAGAAGGGTTCTTTTCATCAGAGAGTATATAGCTTCTGTCTTCAAGACGGGAATAAAGATCCTCATCGGTATATGTAAGATAGTAGGTAGATTTGTTTACAGCACACATCATAATTCTTAAGAAGTCTATCTGTGAGCATTTTTCGTCAGGATTTAATATGCCATTTTCAAATCCAATCCCCACATTCAAAAGCTTTTCTGCCAAATCCTTTACCCAGTGATTATCTCCATCTGTGTAAGATGTGAGATTTACTGTTCTTTCATTGACAGATACTTTTTCTCCGCTTATTGCATATATTTCTGCACTTCTGTTGGCTTCATTTCCATAGCACAGATAGTATCCGTCTTCTCCTCTCATATAGAAAAGAGTAATTGGATAAAGATCAAATATAATATCCTCTGCCTTATCCATACCCATAGCATCCTTTACCAATGGAAGATCTGTGAATTTCTTTGTATAGGAAATATTATATCCGCTGATATATTTCTCTTTAAGATCATAACTTAAATTTATGGTATTGTTTATGTAACGTACGCCGTCAATATATCTTTCGTATGTTCTTGAAACAGAAGAATTATAAGAGTTGTCATTTTTGATATTGTATTCATCAATATATGCTTTTGCAGTATCCTTAAGGAATGCTTCAAGCTTTTCATAAGCTACAGCCTTTTCTTCCTCTGTGGCGATATATTCCTTATTCCATACATCAGGATCATATGCACTTCTTGAATATGACATTATCTCGCCACTTCTTGCATCAAGAGAAGCATATATATCTCCGCTCTTTTTATCAGTAGAATAGCTGAGAGTAACTGTCCTTGTATAATCATCGCTTTCACGTTTCTTAATGTACAAAGAACTGCTGTTTCTTGTGTACAAATCGTCAATACTAAGATGCTTATTGTCCCTAAGAAGCTTTTCGGCATCTTCTGCACTGAGAAGCTGGGATATTTCATCTATCCTTGCAATTTCTTCGGGAGTAAGCTCTGCTCTAAAAGCCCCTCCTGCAACTGAGTCCTGAGAAGCCTCTTCTTTCATTGCAGAATTAAAAAGCATATTCACTTTTTTCGGTGTAAACTTCTCACCTGAGTCTGCAAGTATGTAGCCTGTCTGGTTATCCTTGAAACGATAAACAAGGATGGGTGTATCATTATTTTCATCCATAGCATATTTGTAGGGAACATACTTGTTTTTGTAAACCAGTTCTACAGGAAACTCCTTCAGATAAGCATCAATCGGGTTGTCAAGGAGCTTTTCTGCCTTATGAAAAACACTTTCATACTCCCATGATGAATTCATACCTGATATTACAGGAGTCGATCCTGCAAGAAAAATACTTACAGAAGCGGTGTTTCCGTTTACGGGATATCCGTCCTTAATTCTCTTATATGAAAAGTCAAAGGATACTGTGTTTCCCGAAAGTGTACCTGTCTTTGAAAGGGTATCTTCCAAAACATAACTGTCATTGGGATCTTCAAAGCACTCAGGAAGAGCTGTCTTAATAAACTCCTCTGCCACTTTTTTGCAAGTATCATATTTTACAGACAAATCACTCTTTGTATCATTACTATTTCTGTCATAAAAAGAATAGGAAATTATATGTCCTGATTTATCCGCTGTAACAGAGAGACCTTTATCTCCTTCTTTTGTCTCCCAGTGGTATTCGTATCTTTTTTGCTGAGTTTCAGAATTATTCCCTCTTATGGACATATTGAACTCTGTGAACTCCTCTGATACAGAAATCCTGGATTTCACAATGAGAAGTACCTTTTTAAGTTCTTCATTGTCATTATCACTTACAGCAAAAACAGAAAGTGATGAAAATATAAGAACAATACTCAACGCCAAACACAATAGTTTCTTCATAATATCTCTCCTTTCGTACTACTACATATATAATACAACTAATAATGGTAATTTGTCCATTATTTTTAAAAAAATAAAAACTATACCATAGGCAACCGCCTGTTTGGTATAGTTTCTATTTTATACTGACTTATAATATAATACAGATAAGTCCTCCCGAGCCCTCATTGATTATCTTCTCCAATGTTTCAGAAAGCTTAAGCTGAGCATCTACAGGCATCTTCTGAAGCTTGGTATGAAGTCCTTCGTTTACAAGATCGTGAAGAGTTTTGCCGAAGATATGAGACTCCCATATTTTTTCGGGTGATTCATCAAACTCTTTGAGAAGATAATGCACAAGCTCCTCTGATTGCTTTTCTGATCCGACTACAGGTGCAATTTCTGTCTCTACATTTGCTTTTATAATGTGATATGAAGGTGCTGAGGCACGAAGCTTCACACCGAATTTATTTCCCTGTTTCACAATCTCAGGCTCTTCCAGACTCATATCCTCCATAGTAGGACAAACGATAGAATACCCTGTATCCTCTGCTTCTATCCATGCATCCTTTACCTTGTCAAACTGCTTTTTCATCTGTGCCATTTCGCACATAGCAGAAATTATATCCTGTTTGCCCGAAATCTCCAGTCCGGACTGCTCCTTCAGTATGTGATAAAAAAGCTTCTCTTCAGTATGTATATCAAAAAGAATGCTTCCCTTTGACAAATCAATACGGGATATTTCTACCCTTTCCACATTGTCAAAGTCATCAAATACACTCTTAAGAGCCTTTGCCTCACGAATGTTCGTCACATCCTTTACAGATGAAAGTATCCCTGAATAAAGCTTATTTTTAAGACTATGCTCTCCATCCAGCACCTCGATCCATGAAGGTATGTTTATATCTATACGACAAAGGGGAAACTCCATAAGAAGTGTCTCAAATATGTTTGTAATATCATCATTTGCGAGATTATCACAGTCAATACATATGACAGGTACATTATGCTTTGCTTCAAGCTCCGATGCAAGATTCCGTGTGTATTCTGACTGAGGGTTAAGTGAGTTCATTACTATCACAAATGGTTTATTGATTTCTTTCAGTTCATTTATTACTCTTTCTTCCGCCTGAATGTATTTTTCTCTGTCAATACCGGTAATGCTTCCGTCACATGTCACAACAAGTCCAATTGTGGAATGTTCTCTTATGACCTTTCTGGTACCTAATTCTGCTGCATCACAAAAGGGGATTTCCTCTTCCATCCAGGGGGTCTTTACCATTCTGGGGATATCTTCATCCATGTGACCTGTAGCATCGTCCACAATGTATCCCACACAGTCAATGAGTCTTACGTTCATATCCGCATTGTCAGAAAGTGTCACCCTGATTGCTTCATTTGGAATAAACTTAGGTTCGGTAGTCATAATCATCCTACCTGCACCGCTTACAGGAAGCTCATCTCTGGCACGTTCCTTTTTGTAAGCATTGTCAATATTGGGAATAATCATAAGCTCCATAAACCGTTTGATAAAGGTGCTCTTGCCCGTCCTTACAGGCCCCACTACTCCGATATAAATATCTCCATCGGTTCTCAGCGAAATATCTTTATAAATATTATTCAACTCTAAATCCCTCCGTGTATAATCTTTGTACAATTATATGAGGGTTCTTTTTGATTATTACAAAAAAGTAAGGGAATGTAAAACAATTTTTTACAGCCCCTGTTGTTGAATTAAGGGGATAGGAAAAAGACTTCAGAACGAAGAAACTGAGCCGAAACCTTTGGTTTCGGGTTACCCGAAGGTGTATGCGATACACCGAGAGGCGAAGTTTATTCGTAGCAAAAAGGCACAAAAAAAGAGGAAATATTACATAAAAATGTAATATTTCCCACATAATGAGTAATTTGTAAGTTTTATTGTGAATTCAGGTTTTTGATTTATGTATAATCTATGCCTTTTTGCGATCTGGAGTTTTTTTACATTCCCTGAAAATTTCATATTAAACATTCTGGAGAGTCTTCTGCTTTTCTTCTTCTTCTTTTTCCAGTTCACGGTATGCTACCTTACCAACAAGTGTCTTTGGCAAAGAATCACGGAACTCGTATTCCCTTGGCAGAGCATACTTGGCAATACTCTTCTCACAGTGTGCCTTGATAGATTCTTTGATTTCATCAGATGGAGAAAAGTCAGGCTTGAGAACAATAAACGCCTTTACTCTCTGCATTCTGTAATCATCCTTTACACCTATAACTGTAGAAAAGAGAACCGCTTCGTGCGAGTCAATTACATTTTCTATCTGTGATGGATATACATTGTATCCGCTTGTGATAATCATACGTTTTAGTCGCTGTACAAAGTATATAAAGCCATCCTCATCCATATATCCAAGATCCCCTGTATGTAGGTATACCTTGCCATCTTCATGAAGCTGGAGAGTCTGCATAGTTTCTTTTGGATTATTTATATACTCTTTCATAAGTGTAGGACCTGTAAGACAAATCTCTCCCAATTGTCCCGCAGGTGCTTCATCGTGAGTGCTTGGAATGACAATCTTATAAAAGGTATCAGGGAAAGGAATACCGATGCTTCCTTCTCTGTAATAGTCCTTAGGTGTAAGACAGCTTGCAGTAACACATTCTGTTGTACCGTAGCCTTCTCTCACCTGGATATTGGCACCTCTTTCACGGATAAATGTATCCACTTTTTTCTTAAGTTCTATAGAAAGTGAATCCCCACCGCTGAAAAGTCCTTTAAGGCAGGAAAGATCTGCCTTTTTCATATCTTCGTTACGCATCATTGCTTCAAAAAGTGTAGGTACTCCTGCCATAAAGTTCGGTCTGTATTTCTTGAAATACCCCGCAAATTCATTTATATTAAGCTGAGGAATAAGCTCACATTTCACTCCGTAAGAAAGAACGGTGTGTATACCTACGCCAAGTCCGAAGCCATGAAAAACAGGCATTATAGAAAGCATAGTATCTCCCGGTGTAAGACACTGGGCACTTTCTTTGGTTTGCATAGCAAGTGCATTGAAGTTAAGGTTTGTAAGAAGTATACCCTTGGAAGTGCCTGTTGTACCGCCACTGAAAAGGATTACAGCATCATCATCGCCCTTTCCTTCGTAAGTGATACAACGAATGGAGTTTTTACCATTTTTCATAAAGTCAGGCCATGAAATAACTCCCGTCTGATCCTTGACTTTTGGTTCATTTCCAATAAATTTGTATGCAATACTCTTAACAGTTGGCAATACTTCACCTATCTTGGCTACTATTACCTTTTCCAGTCTGCTCTTGCCTTTTATAGCTTCAAACTTATCATAAAAACGGCTCAATGTAATAGCCAGTTTACTTTTTGCTTCGTTAAGATAAAAAAGAATCTCGTTTTGGGCAGAGAGAGGATGTATCATACTTGCCACAGCACCGATTCTGTTGATAGCATAAAACATAATTACTGCCTGTGGAACATTTGGAAGACATACAGTGACAGTATCCCCTTCTTTTACTCCTTCTTCAAGGAGTGCCTTTGCACAAATCTCAATTTCATCCAGAAACTCAGTATATGTACGGGACTTGCCCATAAAATCATATGCAGTATAATCGGGATACTTTTCCTGCACATTTTTTATCATTCTATACATAGAGATATCAGGATAGTCTATTGTCTTTGGGATATCTCCGTAATACTTAAACCATTTTGCATCAGAACTCAAAATCAATCTCCTCCTCTAAGGCTTTGTCAAGAAGTTCAGGATTTTTAAACAGATATTTGATTAATTTAAGTGATCTTGCAAAATAAAATCCATCTGCAATTCTTTCGTCAAGTGTTGCTCCGATATTTACCACATCACGAGCCACAAGTTTATTTTCATCATTAAGGACAACTTCTTTGTGCATTTCTCCGATTGTAATAACTATGCCGTTGGTACCGAAATTATTAAGATGATGATACACTGCATCGCACTTTATACTTCCGAGATTTGACAAAAGAACTGTACAGTAGTTTGTATCCACACTGCTGAATGCCTTTGGCATGAGGCCTAAATTGTCCATCACTCTCATAAAAAACATAAATATATGCATTATTGGCTTAGGAAGCTTTTTTACAATATTCAGGATATCATCAACACTCTGTCCATTATCCTTTTCTTTTTTTGCTTCTTTTACCTTAGGTGTAAGATTGTCTGTAATATCTATAAGACTTTCGTTATCCTTAGGGCGATAAATCATAAGTGTTTCTTCAGAATGATCTGTAAATTTCTTTTTGATAGTAAAGCCCATAGAGATTTCGTCTCTCATATAATAATGCTTACCTGAAATATATCTGTTGAGAAGCGGACGCATCTTAATAGTTCTTGCAACTGCAGCAATCATACAATGAAAAAGTGTTACCTTTCTCTCACCTGATGCATTCTTCTCTTTTATATATTCAAGAAGCTCTGTTATATCAATCTTTTCATTAATGTAAACCTCTGCATCGCATCTTTTGGGCATAAGATATGCCATATAGAAATGCATACCATCTATATCCCTTACACGCTTTGCATCATAACGATCTCCCCATTTTCTCATAATAATCCCCCTTAAAATCATAGTATTACATTCATTTTATCACATTTTCTGACAAAATTCAACAAAATAATTAATGGGTGTAAAAGCTATTTTACACCCATTACAAGAATACATAAATTATATATTTAACTTTCGGTAAATCCTACACAATTTCAAGTGAAACACCATATACCCCAAGATGCATAAGATTGTATGAGTTTGTCCAATCCTTTGAGTCCACATCAGCCCAGTTGTACCAGTCAGGCTCATCATAATGTCCCACAAACTGAGCCGGTGACTGAAGCCCCACTTCACCTCTCGGATTGTGTGATGGTCCTAAAAGATTTCTCAAAGTAGTATAGAATTTGAGCTCGATTCTGTTCTTTCCATTCTTAAGATGTGATGTTATATCAAGTGTATAGGGCTCCCAGCTGAGCTCTCCGGCATTTTTGCCATTTACAATAACCTCACACATCTCAAAATGTGCCGTACCAATCTTTAGGGAAACAGTTTTAGCTAAATCTTGCTCTGATATTTCCACATCCTTAGAAAGAGAAATACTTCCTGCATAGAATGGATATCCCGATGATGTAATATCGCCAAAGCATGATCCTTTCTTTGAAGAAGAAAGTACAAAATCCTTACTGAGCTTTACATCACCATTGAATCTTGAATTCTCTACATTGGAATCCACAGAGAAGTCACCTGTAACATAGATGCTTTCAAGCTCTACCTTTGGCTTGGTCATAAACAAATCAAACAGATTCATTTCTCTTGGAGCAGGACAGAAGAACTCTCGTTTTATAATGATTTCATTGTCGCCCTTCTGACAGGTACCAAGATTTATAGTTTTGAATCCTTTTGAAAAATAATATCCTGTCACTGTATTATCAATCTTTTTTCCGTTTAAATAAAACTCCTGTTGTTCGGGTTTTTCAACTGCAAGAGTGAGATTGTCAATTTGGTCATCGGCTTGGAAATTATACTTAAGATATATCTCTCCTTTATATTCTTCAGAAGCAAGGATTGACTGAATGGCAAGGATAGTATATTCCTTTGAATATTCCTTACCATCCTTTGAAAAACGGGCAAACTCAAGATTTATAACATTGTCATTATAGCTTGTTATATCCCATTTGCCATCTATGTCTATAACTGTTTTTCTTTTGGAATATGTTTTTAATTCACAAGTCTTTCCGGCTTCAAGCTCAATCATAACAGACTGTGCTCCCATAAGATGACATTCCACATATGTATTATTATCTGAATATTTTACAGGATATAAAGATATTTCTCCTGTTGTTGCATCATATACCCTGGCTGTATACTCTCCGTTGATTTCCATATGTACTGTGTTTTCGCGTGAACAGTTGTCATTGAGTATAAAGAAGTATTTCTTGTCATCGTCACATCTGTAATTAACAAGAATATCCTCTGTAGCCTCTCCCATAAGCCTGTATCCTCTGTCTGAATCAAGCATGGATATAAGCTGCGAAAGTTCTTTTACAAAACAAGTATTTTTCATAGAAAGAATTTTTGACTGCAATGTATCATCATATGTACCGTCAATTCTATCAGGGACATTTCCCAATACTATCAGCTTACCGCCGTTAAATGTATACTCTTGAAGTTTGCAGAGAAGATCTGCTGACACCACCTCAAGATACGGAAGCACAACAGTGGTATAAGACATTTTGCCTATTATAAACTTATCCCCTTCCACCTTACCATCCTCAAGAATGGTAAGAAGATCACCAAAATGAAAATAATTTTGTGTAGCAATAAGATCAGTGGTGAGCTTATACAATTTGAAATCATATCTGTCTATTGTATGTGTAGGATAAAGATCTGCACTATATGTAATTTCACTTCTGTTATGTGCTCCCTGTTTGATACAGTATGCCGTCTCAAGAGGATGTATTACAAGCAAGTCGGAAACAGGCTTTCCCTTGCTTACAAAAGCAGAGGTTCTTGCCACACAGTCTGTCATTACCTTGTATTTGCTCCAGTAAGGCTGATAATAATTAATATGCGGCGGATAAAATCTTTTTCTGAAGCCGTTAAGAGAATAAAATACTGCATGTGCACATCTGTGATTTATACCAAGTGCGGCAAAATGATCAAAATAATACTTCTGATCACGAAAAGATACACTTTCTGTGGAGCATCCGTAAAGCTCTGCAAGGATATCTTCTTTTCCTGCCTGATATGCCGCAGATACACACTGAAGGGGAGTTGTGTATTTTGGAAACCAGAGTCTTTCATCCTTGTAGTTCTTAATCTCATCGGTTTTTTTGTTTGCGTAGACTTTGAGTACATCTATACCCGGAGTATCAAAATACTTATAATATGGCATATTTGCAGTAGCATCCTCGATCTGTGACTTAAGAGTGTCCTCTCCCATAAGATGACCGGAAAATCCTATACCGTTTTTGTCGCACCATTGTCTTATCTGCTTAAAATAGTTTTCTCCCATAAGATCACGGAGAAGAGTCCAGAAATCATATCTCAATTTCTTGTAATCTCCGGTATTCACATAAAGCATATGGACATTTTTGCAGATATCATATCCGTATTTTTCCATAAAAAGTTCTGGTAATTCCTTAAACCATGGAATATGATATGAATCATATCTGGGCTCATCAACCCATATAGAACGGATAGTTTTTCCGAATTCGTGAGAATACTTCATCCATGCATCCTGATAAGAACGCTTTATGTATCTTTTCACCGCATCCTTACCAAACATATTAAGACTTCCTTCTATCAGACGGAATACATAATTTATCCCCTCGTATGATGCTATAAGCTCTTCGTCCGAAAGGATTTCTTCTGTATCTTTTTTGCATTCTATAACACCAAGAGTTTCTTCCTTTGAAAGTCCTACACAAGCCTTGGGCATATATGCCGCCTGAAGCACAATCTGAAGTCCTACTTCTTTTGCTTTGTTTATGATAACATCCATTTTGTGCATAAAATCCTCACCGGGATAGTCACTTTTAAGTCCGTTATATGTTCTTGCTATTACACAACCAAAGCCCTTGTCCTTCATTTCCTCAATCTGGAATTCAAGCTCTTTGTCATCCAGTTCATCGTTTAACATCCAGAGATCACAACCTCTGTATTTCTGTAAAGGTTGTTTAAAATTATTATCGCTCATAACCTTCCTCCAAAAACTTCAACAGGAAGATGCCAAAAACAGCATCTTCCTTTGCAATTCATTATTTCACAACAACACATTCAATGTCAAGTATCTTTGCAATTTTCTGAAGCTCATCAGCATGATGTCCGATACCCAATGCATAGTGATGAGTTGGTCCTTCCATAACCCATTTTTTGATAAATTCCTTTGTAGTAGGCTCAAAGAATCCCCTTGTATTGGTATTTCCTGTCGGTGGGATAGGTCCTTTTTTGCTAAGTCCCTCTCCTACAACGAATTTAAACTTACCATCTGCCTTCTGTGTAATACCAAGCATTGTAATAGGACCTTCCTTAAGCTTAAATTCTACAGAAGCACCACTACCCGGCTTTCCGTGGAATTTGGTAAGGCTTCGAAGTATTGGCTTACCGTCTGCAATTCTTAAGTGATGGGGTCCGTCATGACCTACAAGGATAAAGTCTTCTTCAAAGTCAAAGGGATGGAATTCTGCAAAGCTTCCCCCAATATCAAGTCTGTCCATAATAAGCATAGCGATACAGGTCTTAAGGTCAAACTCACCACACATAGGGATACCCTGTGCATTAAGGATAGAGTTACCCACTATAAAGGATGTGGCAACCTCTCTCTGAATGGTATTTTCTCTTCCTTCATAGTAGTAGGCAAGACCTGTAAGATTGTACTTTTCGATAAATTTATCAAGAGCACAGGCACCTTTTGCGGCTCTGTGAAGATCTGCATCTGTCAGCTTCATTGTAACAGGGTCGCTCTTTGGATCAGGCATATCAAATTCCTTTTTGATAATCTCTGATTTAGCGGCGATTTCTTCTTCTGTTACAGATTCATATACTTCTACAACATCTTCAATTTCAAGAAGAGGTACATGTACGCCGAATGCTGCTGATACAGCTGTAGGATCAGCATGCATATCGTACATCGCTTCAAGCACGTGTCCCATAAGTCCCATTCTTGCACCCTTAAGGGAATTAAGTACCTTTGCAATGTTGCACCATTTAGCTACTTCTTTCTTTGCTTCTTCGTCATCATAGAGGGTTCCTATAATAACGTCGTTTACTTCTCTGCCCATTCTTATTGCAACACCTGTAAACTCAGGTACAGAACAGATATTGTCATTTTCGAGCTGCATAAATGTACAAGCCTTTGTGTAGTCCATTGCCTTTCTTGGCTGAAGAGCAATAAGGACAATAGGCTTGTTTGTTTCTCTTACAATTGGAGCAAATACTGAGCTTGTGGCATAAGTAACCATATTACAGAAGAGAACATCCACATCTGCCCCGTTGATAGCCTTTGCACATTGAAATGCCTTTTCGCTTGAATCCACCATACCAAAGTCTACAACTTCCACATCATTATCCTTTGTCATTTGGCAAAAATCATTGTGATACTTCATAATGTTATCAAGCAAGCCTTCGAACTGATCCCAGTATGTGGCATGTGCCACAGCAAAAATACCAATCTTAGCTGTTCTTTTGTTTTTTCTCTCAATCATTTCACTATCTCCTTCAAAAAAATTGTTGATCATACCTTGATTATAATAAGATAAGATGATATAATCAACATATGAAATAAACTTATTTTTGGTAAAAATAAAGATTTAGGTGATGAAATGAGATTTGACGAAATACATCCATTTGTAAGATATGCAAGAATATTTGATGAAAGTGCTGTCCCTGATGATACCACTCTTATACCAAGGGATGCAAGACTCTTTTATTGCTATGAAGGTGAAGTAGCGATAGAAATCGGAGACTTTGCCTGTGAGCTTACTAAAGGAAGCCTGCTTATCATCAAACCGGGCTTAGCTTACAAATATCAAATGAACTTAAATACACATTTTAAGATAATCGGGATAAACTTTGATTTCACATATGAATACTCCCACCTTACAAGACCAATAGACATTATGAGTATACACAGCTACAATCCCGATGAGATTGTGGGAAATGTATGCTTTGATGATGCGCCCGAGCTTAATTCATATCTGTATATTCCCAGCATCATTCCCATAGAAAGCAAGCTTTTGAAAATCGAAAAGGAATACAGAACCAGAACCCTGTATTATAATGCAAAAATATCAGGAATACTTACAGATGTGATTACAAAGGCATTAAGAACAGTTACCTTTGCAAATACAAAGGATGACAATGACACAAGCTTGATTATGAATGTAATCGACTATATACATAAGCATTTCAATGAAAAAATCACAAACGAACATATTGCATCGAGATTTAACTTTCATCCCAATTACTTAAATACTCTTATCAAAAAAACAACAGGTATGTCTCTTCATCAGTATGTACTTGGAATAAGAATTTCAAACGCAGTAAGTCTTCTGGAAACCACAAGCAAATCCGTGGGAGAAATATCAACCCTTACCGGATTTGACGAAATAGCCAACTTCTCAAAGCATTTCAAAAAAGTAACAGGTGTAAACCCATCCAACTACAGGAAAATAAATAACATCTCAAAAAGTGAATTATTCTGACAAAAAAACGGGTTGTCTCAATAAGTGTATAACTTACCGAGGCAACCCGTTATATTTTTTTCAAAAACAAGAACTATCTCTGTACTCTACCAGAACCGTCTCCGCCCATCAAAGCTTCAACTTCCTTAACAGATACACGGTTGAAGTCACCTTCAATTGAATGTTTAAGACATGAAGCAGCAACTGCAAATTCTATTGAATCCTGGTTTGAATATCCTGCCAAAAGTGCATAGATAAGACCGCCACCAAATGAATCTCCACCGCCTACTCTGTCTACAATCTGGATGTTGTACTTTTTGGACTTAAAGAAGTCTTTGCCATCATAGAGAAGAGCAGCCCAGTTATTAACTGATGCAGAGATACTTTCTCTAAGTGTGATTGCAACCATCTTTACACCGAACTTTTCTACAAGCTGCTTTGCAACATCCTTGTAGCCTTCGTCACTTAATTCTCCACCTGTGATGTTTGTAGCACTTGCTTTGATACCGAATACTTTTTCAGCATCTTCTTCATTAGCAATAAGTACATCTACATATGGCATAAGCTCTGACATTACCTTGCCTGCTTTTTCACTTGTCCAGAGTTTCTTTCTGAAGTTAAGGTCACAGCTTACTTTAACGCCCATTTCTTTTGCTTTTTTACAAGCCATAAGACAGTTTGCTGCAGATGCATCAGAAAGAGCAGGAGTGATGCCTGTCCAGTGGAACCATTCTGCACCTTCAAAGATTTCTTCCCAGTTAAAGTCATCAGCTGATGCCAAAGCAATCGCTGAGTTTGCTCTGTCATAAAGAACTGTTGATGCTCTCTGTGAAGCACCCTTCTCTACAAAATAAACACCGATTCTGTCTCCGCCTCTTGCAATGTGCTTTGTGCATACGTTCATTGCTCTGAGTTCGGAAATACATTTATCTCCCCATGCATTATCAGGAAGCTTTGTAACGAAGCATCCCTGCATACCGTAGTTTGATACAGAAACAGCAACATTTGCTTCTCCACCGCCGAATTCTACTTCCAAAGACTTGGCCTGTGAAATTCTCTGATATGAAGGTGTCTGCAAACGAAGCATAATTTCACCGAAAGTTACTACTTTTTTTGACATAATAATTCCTCCTATTGTCTTATATGTTTAGATAGAATAAATATATTTAAGTTAAGAATACCTTAACCATGGTACAATTTCTTGGAATGATACACACTCTCACAAGTAAGATTTACACCCAGCTTTTTGAAAGTGGACATATCATTTGACGAAAGTATAACACTTGAATGAGCCTCAAGCCCCTTAAGATGTGAAAGCATGGAAAACGCCTTCTTTGCATCTTCACTCATTGTAGCACTCATGGAAAGTGCAATAAGTGCTTCATCAATATGAAGTCTTGGATTTTTGTTGCCAAGATTATTTACTTTAAGATTCTGAATTGGCTCAATAATCTCAGGTGGGATAAGATATTTCTCTTCTTCTACACCTGCAAGCTCCTTAAGTACATTGAGAATACAAGCAGCAGATGCACCAAGAAGCGATGATGTCTTACCTGTGATAAGCTTACCATCAGGAAGCTCCATACATGTAGCAGGCTCTCCTGTCTTCTCTGCCTTATCAAGTGCACCCTTAACCACAGGTCTGTCCTCTGTAGAAATCCCTGCCTGTTTCATAACAAGCTCAATTTTATAAACAGAATCCTTGGTTGCAATACCTTTTTTGCAATCGCAGAGGGTATTGTAATATCTCCTGATAATTTCTTTTTTCGACGCATTCTTACAGATTTCATCATCTATAATGCAGTTACCTGCCATATTTACACCCATATCCGTAGGTGACTTATATGGACTTTGTCCCAGGATCTTCTCAAACATAGCATTAAGAACCGGGAACACCTCTATATCTCTGTTGTAATTTACTGCTGTTTCACCATAAGCTTCAAGGTGAAATGGGTCGATCATATTCACATCATTAAGATCTGCAGTGGCAGATTCATATGCAAGGTTAACAGGGTGCTTCAAAGGAAGATTCCACACAGGGAATGTCTCAAACTTGGCATATCCTGCCTTAATACCCCTTTTGTGCTCATGATAAAGCTGTGAAAGACATGTAGCCATCTTTCCGCTTCCCGGTCCCGGAGCTGTAACCACAACCAGTGGTTTTGATGTGATGATGTAATCGTTCTTACCAAAGCCTTCGTCACTTACAATAAGCTCAAGATTGGTAGGATAGCCTTCTATCACATAATGTAAGAACACACTAACACCAAGGCTTTCCAGTCTTTTCTTAAAAGCATCTGCAACTATCTGGCCTGAATACTGTGTGATAACAACACTTCCCACATACAGTCCTATGGAACGGAAGGTATCAATAAGACGAAGCACCTCAAGATCGTATGAAATACCATAGTCACCACGGATTTTGTTTTTTACAATATCGATGGCGCTGATAGAGATCACTATCTCAAGCTCGTCCTTAAGATGCATAAGCATTTTTATCTTGCTGTCAGGCTCAAATCCCGGAAGGACTCTTGATGCATGAAAATCATCAAAAAGCTTACCGCCCAACTCAAGATACAATTTGCCGTCAAACTGAGAAATTCTCTTCATAATCTGAGCTGATTGTGTATTTATATATTTTTCATTGTCAAACCCGATTTTCATAATATCCCCCTGACAATACCTATATACTCCAAACATAATATATTATATAATAAATCCTCGCATAATTCAATACCAAAAAATATAATTTTTTGTGCTTTTGTGCTATTATTTTGTACTTTCAAAATACTTCACTATCTCTTGTGCAGTCTTTTTGTCAATACCATCAACATTCATAAGCTGATCAAGGGTAGCATTTTTTATCTTTGATACACTCTTAAAATAATCCAGAAGAAGTCTCCGCTTCTTCTCTCCTACGCCTTTGATATCAAGCAGTGATGAATGAAGCATCTCTTTTTCTTTGATATTTCTGTAGTGATTTATTGCACGTCTGTGCATTTCATCCTGAATCCTTATTACCAGCATAAATGCTTCTTCCTCATCTGAGAAATCAAGGAGATTTCCATCCGAATCCATCACTGTACGGGTATTGTGCTTATCGTCTTTTACAATGCCGTACACAGGAATATGAATGTTCATTTCATTCATGGCATCTATAACTGCATTTATCTGCCCAAGTCCACCATCTGCAAAAATCACATCAGGAGCTTCTCCGAAACCTTTGTCGCCAATATGAGAAAGTCTTCTCTTAATTACCTCTCTCATAGAGCCATAATCATCCTGACATGTAACAGTCTTTATATTGAAGCTTCTGTAGTGCTTATTTGATGGCTTTGCATCAATAAATGTAACCATCTCGCCAACCATCGCCTCGCCCTGATATCCTGACATATCGTAGGCTTCTATAATATGCGGGTAAGTTTTCAGACCAAGGACCTTTTTTAAGCCTGAGAGTGCGTGGTTTTTGAATTTAATATCCTTAAGTATCTTAAGCTCTCTGTTTTCCAGTTCTTTTCTTGCATTAAGCCTGATCATATTGATGATCTTAAGGTTTTCTCCCTTTTTGGGAGTCTTTATATAAACTCTTCTTCCTCTTTTTTTGGTGAGGAAATCTTCAAATATGTCGCCATCTTCTATCTCATGCTGAAGATAGAGGTTATCAGGAACAAAGGATGATTCCTGATAATACTGATTGATAAAATCAGACATTATCTGCGCTTCATCCATTACAGATGTATTCTCAAAAAAATAGCTTTCTCTTCCGATGATTTTACCGCCTCTTACAAAGAATATCTGTATACATGTGGAATTGTTAAGTGTATACATACCAATCAGATCCGAATTTGAATCAGTGGTGGAGGTTGCCTTCTGATCCTTTAATATAACATCAATTGAATTAAGTCTGTCACGTATGGTTGCTGCCTTTTCAAATTCAAATCTCTCTGAGGCTGTCTTCATCTGATGATACAATTCCCCTCTTACCTCATCAGTATTACCGGACAAAAACTCGCAAACCTTCATTATTCTTTCTCTATATTCCTTTTCGTCTATGTCCCCTTCGCACACACCCATACACTTACCTATATGACGATACAGACAGCTTCTGCCCTTTTTGATATCTCTGGGAAACACCTTGTTGCAGCTTCTTATCCCATATATTTCTCTGAAAAAATCCATAAGCTCCTTCAGTGCATATGAGCTCTGATAGGGTCCGAAATATCTGGCTCCGTCCTTTATTACCTTTCTCACAACAGAAATACGGGGATACATTTCATTTAATGTAATTTTTATAAAAGGGTATGTTTTGTCATCCTTCAAGAGAATATTGTACTTTGGCATATACTCTTTTATAAGATTACATTCAAGCACAAGTGCTTCCATTTCAGAATCAGTGATAATGTATTCAAAATCGTGAACATTTGATACCATTGCTTCTACTTTGGGAGTATGCTTTGAATTGTTAAAATACTGGCTTACACGATTTTTAAGCACTTTTGCCTTGCCAACGTAGATTACCTCCCCTGATTCATTTTTCATAATATAGACTCCGCTTTTTTCAGGAAGGCTCTTTATCTTGTAATCAAAGTCACGCATTGTATCACCACCTTTTTATAAAATCCGATCTCTTACATATATTCCTTCATCATATCAATTTCATTCAGTGCATCCTTGATAGCTTCTTCCAGCTGAAAATATGAACACCCTTCCGGTGCAGTCATAATGGTTGCAAGAGTGTTATACACAACTGCATACATCATTTCGTCCTTACAGGAAGAAAGATACTCTTCTGTTTCCTTTCTGAATTCAAGTATCACAGGGAACACTTCCTTTGTTCTCCCCTGCTCCTTAAGATATGAATATATATTATTTATTTTTTGTCTGTATTCATTTAAAAAATCCATGTTATTTCTCCTAAAAAATCAATAAGGGAATGTAAAAAAACTCCAGATCGCAAAAAGGCATAGATTATACATAAATCAAAAACCTGAATGCACAATAAACCTTTCAAATTACTCATTATGTAGGAAATATTACATTTTTATGTAATATTTCCTCTTTTTTGTGCCTTTTTGCTACGAATAAACTTCGCCTCTCGGTGTATCGCATACACCTTCGGGTAACCCGAAACCAAAGGTTTCGGCTCAGTTTCTCCTATCACGAAGTCTTTTTCCTATCCCCTTAAATTCAACAGGGACTGTAAAAATAGATTTTTTACAGTCCCCTTATTATGTATAATATTTATTTAGCATCAATGAAGTCTGATGAAATCAAGTCAACCAATCCGTTAACTGCGTCCTCTTCGTCGGGTCCTTCTGCTGATAATGTGATGGTAGTTCCTTTGATAATTCCAAGTGAAAGTACTCCCAAAAGGCTCTTAGCATTCACTTTTTTCTGGTCTTTTGATATCCAGATAGTGGATTTGTATTCAGTAGCCTTCTGTATAAAGAATGTAGCCGGTCTGGCATGAAGACCTACCTGATTATTGACTGTAACTTCTTTGCTAAACATAGTATCTCTCCTTTAAAATGAAACGTCTTTATGTATTATACACCAAAAATACGGATTTTTCAATAGTTTTTTATATTTTTGTCAATTTGTGTAAAAAATTTACAATTTACATTACGTCTTAAAATAATTTGCACAAAAGTAATTACTTGTCACGTCTTTGGCGCAAAACTTCATAAAGAGTTATTCCTGTTGCAACTGCAGCATTAAGTGACTCTGCTTTTCCCACCATAGGGATTTTTATATTATAATCCGAAAGTTTGAGCACTTCATCCCTGACACCATTCGCCTCATTGCCTATTACTATAACAGTCTTTCCTGTAAAATCTCCATCATAATATGAAATACTCTCATTAAGGGATGTGGCATAAACTGTAAATCCATTTTCTTTCAGAGTATGAAGTATCTCTTTGTCACATACAGCCATATCCACATTAAAAAGACTCGCCATAGTGGAGCGCACCACCTTGGGATTAAACACATCTGCACAATATGGAGAAAGAATTATCCCGCCTACACCTGCTGCATCACAGGTCCTTATAATCGTTCCCATATTACCGGGATCCTGAATACCATCAAGATACACAAGGAAGTCTTTTGATAAAAAACTCTCTTCAAAATCCAAATCAAACATTCTGCACACAGCCAATATTCCCTGAGAATTCACTGTAAGCTTAATTTCGTCAAAGAGCTTATCCGTAAGCTTGTACACATTGTCACAGGACGGGATACTCCCCTTGTAACTATTCGATACAACAAGCAAACAAAGAGTGACACCGTTTGCTGCAGCATCATTTACAAGTCGCTCGCCCTCTATGATGAACTCTCCTGTTTTCTTCCTGTAGGATGAGGATTCAAGCTTTCTTATATGTGTGATAATTTTATTCTTATTACTGGTTATCTCAATCATAAAACCCACCACCATTTACATTTAAAGGGTCAGGAAAAACTGTTTTGAATGAATAAGCCGGAAGCTTCATATTTATACTGTTATGGTAAGGCTTATTCATTGTAAAAAGGCACATAAAAACGAAAATTATCGCAAGGTTTCGCGATAATTTTCTACATAAATATAAAATTCAATGTTTTTGGCTATATAAGGCTACTTTGCGTAACCTTTGTCCGCCTTTTTACACTCCCGGCAATTTTTGCAGTCTATTAGAGAGCTGCTTTTGCCTTTTCTACAAGTGCTGTGAAAGCTTTAGCATCTGCAATTGCAATTTCAGAAAGCATCTTTCTGTTCATATCGATGTTTGCTTTCTTAAGACCGTTCATAAACTGTGAATAGTTGATGCCGTTCATTTTGCAAGCAGCACTGATTCTTGTGATCCAGAGTCTTCTGAAATCTCTCTTTCTCTGCTTTCTTCCAATATATGCATATACCAATGATTTCATAACAGCCTGTTTGGCAGTTCTGAATAATTTGCTCTTCGCACCTCTGTAACCTTTTGCGAGTTTTAAGACTCTTTTACGTCTTTTTCTTGTTGCTAACGCACCTTTAACTCTAGCCATTAGTAACTCCTCCTTCTAATATTATTTATAAAGTATCAATTTCTTGATTGTTGCTTCATTTGCTCTTGAAGCGTAAGCGGCTTTTCTCAAACCTCTTTTTCTCTTTGTAGACTTCTTAGTCAAGATGTGACTTCTGAAAGCCTGACCTCTTTTTACCTTGCCGTTTTTTGTAAGACCAAATCTCTTTGCTGCTGCTCTGCGAGTTTTGATTTTAGGCATAACGTACAACTCCTTCCAATTTTTAAATTTTTATATAAGTCTTTATTGATACCAAAGACAAAATAAACAATCTTATTTAGGGCTTACCACAACAAACATATTTCTTCCTTCAAGCTTAGGAGCCTTGTCTGTTGATGAATATTCAGAAAGCGCCTCGATAAACTTCTCAAGAAGTGAAGCACCAATCTGTGAATGGTTAACCTCTCTGCCTCTGAAACGTACAGTGATCTTCACCTTATCCCCCGCCTTAAGAAACTTGATTGCATGATTAACCTTTGTATTGAAGTCGTTGGAATCGATAGAAGGTGAAATTCTGATTTCTTTTGTGTTTACAACCTTCTGGTTTTTTCTGTTTTCTTTTTCTCTCTTTGCGATTTCGAACTTATACTTACCATAGTCCATAATCTTACATACAGGCGGTGTTGCCTGTGGAGCAATCTTAACCAGATCAAGACTTGCTTCTTCTGCTTTCTGCATAGCATCCTTAATGGAAACCACACCAAGCTGTGCTCCGTCCGGTCCGATAAGTCTTACTTCCTTATCCCTGATTTCTTCGTTAATCATCAATTCGTTCTTAGCGATGGTAAAGCACCTCCAAAAAAATTTTACAATGAAAAAAGACAGATGGAAATCCACCTGCCCATTATAATCAATAAGCTTATTAACCTTACCGATACCTTTAAACCGTAAGGTGAGAAGTGGACTTCTGCTTTATTTTCACGGTATTTTCTACCAACATTTGATATGATACACCACTTTGTGCGGTTTGTCAATAGTTTTTTTAAAAATTTTATACAGGTCTGAGCTTTATAAACCCGTCCTTTTCTTCTATAATTCTGTCAGATGTTGTACAGTGGCTTTTGTTATCTGCAGTAATATATGTGACAGTATGAGAACCTCTGAAAGACAGCTTCACATAGCCTTTTTTGAAATATTCGCTTTCGTCGGTTTCTATTTCCTTTATCATCTGATCATCTTCCCAGTAACCAAAGGTAACTGCTCTTCCAAGGTGGATAAATTTGCCTCTGCCCTCTCTTTTGTTGTTTCTGAATTCTCCTTCAAAGGAATCTCCGTTTTTATACCGGTAGGTACCATGACCATGCATCATACCATCCTTGAATTCTCCTGTATACTTTGCCCCGTTTGAAAAGTAAAATGTACCGAAGCCATGCATTTTGTCATTTAGCCAATCGCCTTCGTATTCTGTGTTGTTGGGGAAATATGCCATACCCTTTCCATGACGAACATCGTTTGAAAATGTACCCACATATCTTGTGCCATCCCCTGACAAAAATTCACACTTGCCTTCTCTTATATCATCCTTGAAATGACCTACATATCTGTCCCCGCCAAAAAACGTCTCACAGCCATATCCGTTTCTTTTGTCATTTCGCCATTCTCCGGTGTAGTATTCCTCCTCCGAATAAGAAAGCTTACCCTTGCCGTGCCTTGCACCATTGGAAAAATCCCCTGCATACACTTCGCCATCTTTGTAATTCATAACACCCTTTCCCCAGGGGATATTCTCATAAGTTTCTCCGAAGTATGTGTTTCCGTTTTTGTATGTGATTTTTTTCTTCTCAAGCTTGTTTAAAATTTCTTCTTTTATCTTTATTTCTTCATATCTTTCTACAATAGTGCAACCGCAGAAGGGACATTCCTCACTGTATGATGGGAAGTGCCTTGTGCAGTCAACACACCAGTATCCTGCCATAAGTGTATCCTCCGGACATATTAATAATTGAAAATTGAAAGTTGAAAGTTGAAATAAATCTCGTTGCCGTCAGGCAACATATCGAGTGCATCAACACATATCAAGTCACTTATGACACATCGAAAATCTTAAAATAGTTTTATATCAACAGCTTCATTTCATCAAACATTATTATATACTGCCACACATTTTTTTGCAACTGTAAATTTGTGCAAAGTGCACAATTTTTGCATGTAATTTTCTACCTTATAAAAAGATGTTTTTCTTGTGTTTGTATATATTATAATGTATAATTATAATGTATAAATTTATTCACATTATGAAGAAAGGCGGATTACAAAATGAAAAGATTTATATCTGTTATAATGACACTCATTTTTGTACTTACATCTGTTGTAAGTATATCTGTCCCATTGAGTGCATCAGCAGCGCAGGATTATGTGGAAAAGCTTAACGCAAATTTCACCGAGTGGACATTAAGTGCATCCGGAGTTACAGCAAACAAGACTTTCACAAATCCCACACTCACATCAAACACAATGTTTATTACCACTGCAGGTACTCTGGATACAAATCCTGCAGGCTACCCACAGCCTACATCAACTGTAGAAGTGGTGAACAAAGCTGACCTTACAACTACATACCCATCAGTTGCTGCAGACACAGCTGCTACAGCTAAGCTTGCAAAGTATACACAGAATGCAAGAATCGGTATGTTCCGTATGAAAGGTGCCTACACTGCACCTGCCGATGATACAAAAGTTCGTGTAACATTCAGAATATTCCTTACAGACATCTGTACAAAGGGTATAAACTACGATACAGACGGAACAACTATACTTGAGCCCGTTAAAGATACTACAGGAACTGTAGAAAGTCTGACTATGACTCTTGTTCCTCAGAAAAACAGTTCAAACTGCGGAACAGCAAAAAACATCACTGTTCCTGTAAATCAATGGTACACAGTAACTGAAGTTCTCTCTGCAAATACAGATGCAAACGCTATTAGACTCAGCATCGGTACTGTAAGCAGTGCATCAAGCTACACATGCAATTTCGCAGGGACAATTTTCTATGACGGTAATTTCAAAATAGAAGTGCTCGAAGAAATAGTTGCTCCTACCGATGGCGAATATACAATGATCGCAAGATATAACCCCGGTGATTCAACTATGAAAACTGCGTCTACCGGTTCAGGTACTGCGCTGTTTTCTGAAAACACTGTAAATCACGCTGCATCTAATGGTCACACAACAGAACCTGCAAATCAGACAGACACAAACGGAAAATTCAAGACTGCAACATCAACACTTGACACGCAGATAAATCCATCTACCCTTTCATCTACTGCTTATCCGGGAATCGCAGATACAAAGGTTTCTTCATCAGGTTTAATAGCAAGACTTAACCGTACTGCAGCCTGCTCTATGATAAGATTCAAGGATATTATCGACACAGGACTTTTTGAAGCAGGTGAACGCTTCAAAATGAAAGCATGGGTATACCTTGCTGACCCATATACAAGAGGCGAATATGAAACTCTCAACGAAGGATCTTCAATTACAGATACCTCTGCCCAGAAAGATACTACCGGTACCACTGCAAAGATAAGATACATATATTGTACTAATTCAAAATCAAATAATGCAGACGGTCTTATAAAAACATTTGAGCTTGAAATCAACAAATGGCATCAGATTGAGATCGAAGGAACTGTAAATAATGATCTTGAAGCAGTTGGCGTAAGAATCGACCAGGCATCAGACTGTTATGGTTCACCATATGCAGCTACATGGTTTTTGGGAGATATAGAAATGTATCATGCAGATAAGCTTCCTGAAAGAAACAATGTTACAAACTGGAAAACTCTTTCCAACGTAGACTTCGAATCAGAAACTGCTGCGGTAAGTGGTGTTACATATACTATTGATTCTTCAGTGAATGGCGGTATTCAGACACTTAACTCACTTGTTGCCACATATCCTCAGGCAGAAGTTGGCACAGTGGGACTTAATGTATACAAATTCTCAATGAATAATTCTGCCGATTCAAAGTTTAAAATCAACACAATCTTTGACAGCACAAAAATCGCTGCAGGCGATGTAATCAGAGTATCTGCAGACATATATCCAGCAGATCATACAAACAATGCTGCAAAAACTGCAAAGGTAAGAATGTTCCTTGCAGACGATGAGACCTCACCTATAGCAGATGACAAACGTTCATCTGTAAATTTAAAGCTTGACACCTGGAATAAGGTAGCATTCACATACACTGCATCAGCAGATGATATAAGTGCTACTCAGGGTGTGATAATCGATGCTGCAGGGGAAGAAGCCTTTGCAAACACACTTATCCTCTCTGATATCAAGACAGAAGTATATAAAGCAGGAGATGCTATTCCTACTGACCTTTCTTATACAGAAGACTTCGAAGGATACTCCTACTCTACACAGACACATATTAATACCCCACACTACAGAACCTTCGGTTCAGGTGGAGGTAGTCTTACAATCGGTACAACAAGCGAAGACCTTTCAGGAATGGTACCTGCATCAGGAACAAACGCTCTCGGAATCACAGGAAGAGGCGGAAGCAATATAGGTATCAAGATAAACGATGTATTCCAGGGACTTCCTGTTGCATCTGATGTAGGCAAAGTATTCAGAATATCTGTAAAAGTATATCCTGACAAATCCTTCCCATTGTATAAAGAAGCTGCAACAAGTGTCGCTAATAACACATCAGCACTTACAGATGCAGAAAAGGAAACTGTAACTACAACCAAGATAAGACTTGCATACGGCGGCCCTGATGCTCAGAACTACAAATACAGAACTGCTGACCAGACACTTAAGACTGAGACCATACCATTCAATACATGGTCAACAATAACCGGTGACATAACAATTACCGAAGGTATGCTTGACAATGGAAGCACAGATACAACCAATAAGACAAATCCGCTTATTTCTTCCATAAGAATTGACCAGTCAGGTGTAGCCGGTGGATTGGAAGAGCCAATATGTAACACCTTCTTCATTGATGATCTTACAATCACAGAGGTTCCGCCTCCAAAATTCACAATGCCTAAGGTATTCGGTTCAAATATGGTATTCCAGAGAAATATGCCATTTAAAATCTGGGGCTTTGCAACAGAAGACGGAAAAGTCATTACAGCAACTCTCGGCACACAGACAAAAACCGCTACATCAAAAGACGGCAGATGGGAAATAACCTTTGATGCTATGGACGTAGCAAGAAATCTTACCCTTAAGGTAACAAGCCCGGGAGAAGAGGATATTGAATTTACAAACATCGCAATCGGTGAAGTTATCCTTGCGGCAGGTCAGTCAAATATGGCGGCAACATTATCTGCTGCAGTAAAAGGCGGATACGAGGATGTAAACGCAATAAAGAATGACACATCCGTAATGAGTGACATAAGATTCTTAAAGATGCCTACAGCAGGTCATCTCGACCTTCAGGAGGATGCAAATGTAACGTGGACAGTTGCTTCAACATCCAACATCTTGTCCCGTTCTGCAGTAGGTTATACAACTGCATATCACGTTGCAAAAGAACAGAATATCCCTGTAGCATTTATTGAAGCATGCACAGGCGGTCTCAGTATCGAAGCATTTATGGATCTTGAAACTCTGAAATCCAGAGAAATGTACAAGGACTATTACATCACATTCTACGAAACACAGCACGCATCCGGTATCAATCCTGAAAACTGGAAGTATTATCCTACAGGCATATACAACACAATGCTCCACCCTATCAAGGGTATGACAATCGGATCATGTGTATGGTATCAGGGATGTAACAACAGAGCAATGGCTAACAACAGCTATCGCCCTGTTGCCGACTATGAATATCTCCAGTACGACTTTATCAACATGGTGAGAAAGTACTTCAATAATGCTAATATGCCATTTGTAATGTGTGAGCTTGCAAACTACACAGACATTCAGCAGGCTGACTTAAGACAGATTCAGCTTAACACAATGATGAGAATGGACAATGTATATCTTGTATCCACATCAGATGTAGGTGCTTCAAACTACGATATCGAAATCGAAAACATGATCCATCCTTCAAACAAAGGACCTGTGGGATACAGAGCAGCACTTTGTATTATGGCAGATAAGTTTGATTACGAAGGAGAATATACAGGACCAATATATGAAAGCATGACTGTAAAAGGAAACAAAGCGACCCTTACCTTCTCACACGCAGACGGACTCAAACAGGTAGCAAAGATTGAAGGGGAAGATACTATTACAGGATTTGAAATAAGTGCTGATGGAGAAACATTTGTTGCAGCTAATGCTACTCTTGGAGAAGATAACACAGTTATCGTATCAGCAGACACAGTAACAAATCCGACAACAGTAAGATACTGCTACACAAACTATGCTTACTATGATGCAGACGGAAATCTCTTAAAGGGTCTTGGAATCAGCGAAAGCAAGTTCTTAAACAACTACATTTCTGCAGGCTGCGTAAATATCGGCCACCTTGGCGGAAACCTTTACAACAGTGCAGACCTTCCACTGGGACCATTCAAGGCTACTGTAATCAAGCCAACAGTTACTTCCTACGTTAAGGAAACAAAGGATAATAAGATTAACTATACAGTAGAGCTTAAGAACACAGGTTTCTCATCAGGTAACCCACAGGTTATCGCCGCAGTTTACACTGACGGACAACTTAAATATATGAAATCCTTTGATACAAACTTTGCAACTCAGGATATAAGAAAAATTACTGATTCATTTGATGCATCAATTGTAAATCAGGACAGTGAACTTAAATTCTTCCTCTGGGATGGCTTTAACAGATTGAAACCATTCGAAAGTGCAAAGACACTTACATTTAAATAATTAACGTATTTACGTGATAAAAACAGACTGTAAAGCCCATCTTTGCAGTCTGTTTTTTCTTGACTTTTTTGGTATAAATATACTATAATACAACTGTGTAAACAAATATTTTATTTCATTTTGCACAAAATGTATGAAAAGAGGGATAATATGAAAAAAACAGTTTCACTACTTCTCGTTTTTGCACTATTAATCTCATCAATGGCAATTATGAATGTGTCGGCGGCAATAGCTTACGTGGATCATTTCAGGGATGACTTCACAGTATGGACATTGACCAAGGGTTCAAATAATGCATCCCACACCTACACAAAACCAAGTAACACTAATACAACTATGACAATAACCTCATCAGGTTCACTCACAGCAAATCCTTCAGGCTATCCGCGCCCCACTACCAGGGCAGACCTTGTGAAGGTAACTGACCTTGCAACTTCATACCCTGATGTAGCTGCAGGAACCGGACTTACCACAAATATAGTTAAGTTCACACAAAATGCAAAAATCGGTATGTTCAGAATGAAATCCGCTACCGGAACAGATGTATTTTCAAACGGAGATACAATGCGTGTATCATTCAGAATATATCTTACAGATATCTGTACAAAGGGTATAAACTACGAAACAGGTACAACAACAATCGTAAATCCTGTCCCTGATACAAATAATACAATCAAAAACCTGAAAGTTTGCATAACACCTCAGGCAACTACTACTATTGCAGGTACAAAGAAATCTATAGAAGTACCCGTAAACCAATGGGTTACTATCGAAGAGGATCTTGCGGCATCTCAGGGTGCTGACGGATTCAGAATTGACTTCGACGGATATACAGGTGGTGCTGCTGCTTATACAACAGCATATGCAGGCACAATATTTTACGATGGAAACATATCTATCCAAAAACTTACAACTATTGCAGAAGAAGGTCCTAAAGACGGCGACTATACAATGCTCAGCCGTGTAGAACTGGGCGGTGCTACTGCAGTAACAAGTTCATCAGGTACACTTACTGCCAAATACTCTGATCAGAGTGTAACTTATGCTGCATCAAACGGTGGTAAGACCGAGACTTCACACAGAGAAGATCCCGATACAAAAGAACTTTATAAAGTAGCAGAGCAGTATGTGACAAACAACCTTACACCATCTGATCTTGAAAGTAGTTATCCGGGAATATCCCAGGGTACATTCTCCACAAGTGGTAAGATCTCCAGACTTACAAGAACTGCTCCTGCATCAATGCTCAGAATAAAAGATCTTGTAAAAGAAGGAACATATGAGCCCGGCGACAGATTCAGAATGAAGGCTTATGTATATGTGGCAGATGTATACTCAAAGGCTGCTACAGAAACACCCGAGGCAAACGCAATAAAAGACACTGCTGCAACTGAGGCAAAATTAAGATTTGTTTTCTGTCAGGGTACACTATCAAACAACAGCGATAACATTCATAAAGAATATACAATACCTCTTAATGAATGGACAGAAATCGTCCTTGAAGGTGTTGTAAATACAGATACCCTTGCAAATGGTTTGAGAATTGATCAATCAGCCGGATCAACATTTGATGTTTGTTACGGCCAGTCATATGCCGGCACAGTCTTTTTCGGAGACATATCTTTCTGGAAAGCAGCACCTGTCATCGAAAGAAACACAAATACTAACTGGACAACTGTATCAAATGTAGATTTCGAATCAGATAAAGCGGCTGTAAGCGGATCAGAATATATTGTTTCTGACACATCCTCAGGCAGCATTACAAATCTTAACACACTGGTTAGTACATATCCTGATGCAGAATCAGCTGCACACGGAGAAAAAATCTTTAACTTCTCCATGAATAACAGCAAATCCTCACAGTTTAAGATAGAAAACATATTTGATAATTCTGACCTGGTACCCGGTGATATCGTAAGAATATCCGCAATGGTATTCCCTGCTGATCTTACAACAACATCGGCTACAGTAAGAATGTACTATCCTGATGCTGCATCACAGCCTGTAACAACAGAATCATCTACATCACTTGTTTATCTTTCACCAAACAAATGGACAAAGCTGGCATTTACATTTATGTATGACCAGACTCACGCATCACTCACACCTTCTGTAATAATCGACAGTAACGGTTCATCAGAGTTTGCAAACACACTTCTTATCTCTGATATAAAGACCGAAGTATTAAAAACTGCATCTTACATGGCAGAAAGCCTACTTTATACGGAAGACTTCGAAGGATACAATCAAGTAACACAGTCATATGTCAATCAGCCAAAATACAGAGCATTCGGTCTCGGAACATATGCCCTTTCTATGTATACAAACAACAAAAACCTTACAGGTGCAAAGGCATATTCACACAACAGAGCATATGCTATTACAACAAGAATTAACGGAAACATGGGCATCAAGGTAAATGATATATTTGAACAGGCTCCAAAATATCAGGATATCGGTAAAATCTTTAAGATTTCTGTAATGGTTTATCCTGATTCAAATAAGCTCTACTCAAATAATTCAACAAAAAAAGCAGATGCTATAGAACTTACTGCAGATGAATACGAAAGTGCAGAATCTACCTCATTTACTCTTTCACTTGGCGGACCTGATGATGCAAAATATAAATACAGAAGCTGTAACTTCCAGCCGACAACAACAAAGCTCCCATTTGACACCTGGTCAAAAATGGAACTTACATATACTGTGACTGAGGATTTTCTCGACAATGGTCTCACAGATACAATGACAAATCCTCTTATTTCTGCAATAAGAATTGACCAGAGTACTGCTCAGGGTGGTTCGGCAGATGCTATATGTGACACGTTCTATATTGATGATGTGACGGTAAGAGAAGTTCCCGAACCAACAATCAGCGTTGCAAACTGTTTCCAGTCAAATATGATTCTGCAAAGAAACAAGCCTATAAACGTATGGGGATTTGCAAAAAATGACGGAAAAGAAATCTCAGTAACATTTGGAAACAATACTCAGAATACAAAATCAAAAGACGGTAAATGGCAGGTAACCTTCCCTGCAATGGATGCTTCAACAAATCTTACCATGAAAGTATCTGCAGAAAATGAAGGTGAAATTGTATTTACAAATGTGGCTGTAGGCGAGGTGATCCTTGCAGCAGGACAATCAAATATGCAGTTTACCATGAGAAATGCCAAAAATGTGGAAACAATAATCGCCGATGTAAACACAATGAGCAAAATTCACATGCTTACATCATCAGTTGTAGGAAGCTTCGATGAACAGGCTGAGCTTACAGATGCAAGCTGGTTTATACCTACCACATCTACAGTGAAAAATGTAACTGCAGTCGGATACATCACAGCGTATAATATCGCAAAAGAAGAGAATATTCCTGTAGGAATTATCTCCGCAAGTCTCGGAGGATCCAAGATACAGGCATTTATGAGTACAGAAGTGCTTAAATCAAGAAGTGAATATTCACATCTTGTAGCAGAACAGGCATCTACAAAAGCTCAGGGAACTCCAAGCGAATGGAAAGCGTATCCCTCAGGTCTATACAATACATTACTCTATCCTTTGAAGGGATTGAGTATAGGAAGCGCATTGTGGTATCAGGGCGAATCAAATACCGGTCACCATGATTTATATCAATATCAGTTGTACGATCTTGTAAATATGCTCAGATCAACATTTAACAACGATAATATGCCGGTATGCGTATGCGAGCTTGCTCCATATTTCGGTGATTACTCAGATATGAGACTCAGTCAATATCTGACCGCAAGAAGAATGGAAAACGTACATTTGATTTCCACATCAGATACAGGTCCTTTGAATGATGATTTTAGTATTCAGGGAGTTATCCATCCATCAAACAAACTGCCTGTTGGAGAAAGGTGTGCACTGGCACTAAGAAAGAGTATATTCAATTACTCAGGTGAATATACAGGACCTATGTATGAATATATGAAAGTACAGGGTGACAAAGCATTCCTTTATTTCTCACACGCAGATGGACTCAAAATGATATCAAAGAATGGTGAAACCACTCTTACAGGATTTGAGATTTCTTCCGACGGACAGACATTTGTAAAAGCAGATGCCACAATCGACGGAAATACAGTAATTGTATCAAGTGATTCTGTGACAAAACCGGTGGAAGTAAGATACTGTGATACCACATACACATACATCGATGCAGATGGAAATCTTAAAGATGGTAAGGGAATAGGCGAATCTGCATTTAAGGATACATATATTCCTGCAGGATGCACCCTTTCAGGTTATCTTGGCGGAAACCTTTATAACGGTGCAAATCTTCCATGCTCACCATTTGTAGCAACTGTAATTAAGCCTACTGTTACTTCCTACTCTAAGGAAACAAAGGATAATAAGATTAACTATACAGTAGAGCTTAAAAACACAGGTTTCTCATCAGGTAACCCACAGGTTATCGCAGCAGTTTACACTGACGGACAACTTAAATATATGAAATCCTTTGATACAAACTTTGCAACTCAGGATATAAGAAAAATTACTGATTCATTTGACGCATCAATTGTAAATCAGGACAGTGAACTCAAATTCTTCCTTTGGGATGGCTTTAACAGATTGAAACCATTCGAAAGTTCAAAGATACTTACATTTAAATAATTCATAATACCGAAATTCCCTGATGAAAAGTAATTCATCGGGGAATTTTTGTTGAATTTTCGTTTAACATAGATAGTTTCTGATGAAATTCGCACTTTTTTTAAAAAAATCTTTGCTTTTCAAGGTGTTTATCAGCAAAAAAGCATTTTTTGTAAACTATTAAGCACTAAAATATATTGTAATAAAGCCTATTATCATTTATAGTTAATGTATATCTATAACATTATATCCTACAAAGAAAGGCGGAATACAAAATGAAAAAAGTAATATCACTTTTGATGACACTAATTTTAGTACTTACATCTGTTGTAAGTATATCTATCCCATTGAGTGCGTCAGCAGCACAGGAGTATGTGGAAAAGTTTAATGCAGACTTCACCCAGTGGACTACAACCGCAGGTGTTACTGAAACCAAGACTTTTAAAAATCCATCAAACACATCAAACTCTATGTCTATCACCACAGCAGGAGCGCTGACTGATAACCCTGAAGGTTATCCTCAGCCATCCTCAAGCGTAGAAGTGGTAAATAAATCTGACCTTGCAACTACATATCCTTTGGTTGCTGCAGATACTACTGCAACTTCAACGCTTGCAAAGTTTACTCAGACTGCAAAAATCGGTATGTTTCGTATGAGAGGTGCCTACACTGCGCTTACCGCTGATACAAGCATCCGCGTAACCTTCAGAATGTTTCTTACAGACATCTGCACAAAGGGTGTAAGCTATGATACAGACGGAACAACTGTGCTTGAGCCTGTTAAGGATACAGAAGGTACTGTCAAAGAACTTACTATGTCTCTCGTACCTCAGAAAACAACTTCAAACTGTGGTACATCAAAAAGCATTACCGTTCCTGTAAATCAATGGGTAACAGTATCCGAGGTTCTCTCTGCAAAGACAGGTGCAGATGGTGTAAGACTCAGTATCGGTACTGTCAGCAGTGCTGCAAACTACACATGTAACTTCGCAGGAACAATCTTCTATGACGGAAACTTCAAGATAGAAGTGCTTGAAGAAATAGTGGCTCCTACAGAGGGCGATTATACAATGATTGCAAGATTTAACCCCGGTGATTCGACTATGACTGCGGCTTCCAAAGGAAGCGGTACTGCGCTGTTTTCTGAAAACACTGTAAATCACGCTGCATCCAACGGTCACGCATCAGAACCTGCAAAGCAGACAGACACAAACGGAAAATTCAAGACTGCAACATCAACACTTGACACACAGATAAATCCATCTACCCTTTCATCTACTGATTATCCGGGAATCGCAGATACAAAGGTATCATCATCAGGACTTATCGCAAGACTTAACCGTACTGCGGCATGCTCTATGATAAGATTTAAAGATATCATTGACACAGGAATCTTTGCTGCAGGAGACCGCTTCAAAATGAAAGCATGGGTATATCTTGCAGATACATATTCAAGAGGCGAATATGAAACTCTCAATGAGGGTTCTTCTATAACAGATAAATCAGCTCAGAAGGATTCTACTGCAAAAACTGCAAAGATACGATACATATATTGCTCCAATTCATCTTCAACAAATGCAGATGGTATTATGAAAACATTTGAACTGGAAGTCAACAAATGGCACCAGATCGAAATCTCCGGAACTGTAAAAGATGCACTTAATGCAGTCGGTGTAAGAATCGACCAGGCAAGTGACTGCTACGGCTCACCATATGCGGGAACATGGTTCCTCGGAAATATCGAAATGTATCATGCAGACAAGCTTCCTGAAAGAAATTCCGTAACAAACTGGAAAACTCTTTCCAACGTAGACTTTGAATCAGATAAAGCAGCTGTAAGCGGGGTCACATACACTGTAGATTCTTCAGTAAAGGGTAGTATTCAGACTGTTGATTCACTGGTTAATGATTATCCTCAGTCAGAAATCGGTACTGCAGGACTTAATGTATACAAATTCTCAATGAACAACTCTGCTGATTCTAAATTTAAAATCAACACAATCTTTGACAGTGCACAAATCGCCGCAGGCGATGTAATCAGAGTATCTGCAGACGTATTTCCTGCAGACCATACAGATGCAAACGCAAAAACTGCAAAGGTAAGAATGTTTCTTGCTGATACAGAAACTGAACCTATAGCGGATGATAAGTGCTCATCTGTAAACCTGAAGCTTGACGCATGGCAAAGAGTTGCATTTACATATACAGCAAGTGCTGATGACATAAGTGCTACTCAGGGTGTTATAATCGATGCGGCAGGAGAAACAGACTTTGCAAACACACTTATTATTTCTGATATAAAAACAGAAGTGTATAAAGCAGGAGAAGCTATCCCTACAGACCTGTCATATACAGAGGACTTCGAAGGATACTCCTACGCTACACAGACACATATTAATACCCCACACTACAGAACATTCGGATCAAACGGAGGAACTCTTACAATCGGGACAACAAATGCAACACTTACCGGAATGGTTCCTGCGTCCGGAACAAATGCTCTCGGAATCACAAATAGAGGCGGAAACAATACAGGTATCAAAATAAATGACATATTCCAGGGACTCCCTATTGAAGCTGATGTAGGAAAGACCTTCAGAATATCACTTAAGGTATATGCAGATAAATCTGCTCCATTATACAAGGAAAATGCAACAAGTGCCGCTAACAACACAACTGCACTTACAGATGCAGAAAAGGAAACTGTTACAGAGACAGCATTCAAGCTTTGTTACGGCGGTCCTGATGCTCAGTATTATAAATACAGAACAGCTGCACTAAGTCTCACATCTGCAGTTGTTCCATTTGACACATGGACAACTATTTCAGGGGAATTAACCATTACCGAAGATATGCTTGACAATGGAAGCACAGATACAACCAATAAGACAAATCCTCTTATTTCTTCCATAAGAATTGACCAGACAAACGCAAAAGGCGGACTGGAACAACCATTCTGTAATACCTTCTACATTGATGATCTTACAGTATCTGAAGTACCACCTGCACAGTTCACAATGCCAAATGTATTTGGCTCAAATATGGTATTCCAGAGAAATATGCCCTTTAGTATCTGGGGCTTTGCAACAGAGGACGGAAAGGTTATTACAGCAACTATCGGCACACAGACAAAAACCGCCACATCAAAAGACGGAAGATGGACAATCACATTTGACCCTATGGACGTAGCAAGAAACCTTACTCTTAAAGTGTCAAGTCCGGGTGAAGATGATATCGAATTTACAAACATAGCAATCGGTGAGGTTATCCTTACAGCAGGACAGTCAAATATGAATGCAAAATTCTCAAGTCCTGTAAATGCAGGATATGAAGATGCACTGGAAATAAAGAATGACACATCAGTATTAAGCGATATAAGAGTGTTGAGAATGCCTACAAAAGGTCACCTTGACCTTCAGGAAGATGCAGATGTGAAATGGACAGTTGTTTCACTGTCTAACATTACATCACGCTCTGCAGTAGGATATGCGACAGCATATTATCTGGCGAAAGAAAAGAATATCCCTGTAGGCTTCATTGAAGCATGCACAGGCGGTCTTACTGTAGAAGCATTTATGGATCTTGAAACCCTTAAATCCAGAGAAATGTATGAGGATTATTATATTGACTTCTACGAAAGACAGCATGCTTCGGGAATTGACCCTGACACATGGAAATTCTATCCAACAGGTGTATACAATACTATGCTACATCCACTGAAAGGTATGACAATAGGCTCATGTGTATGGTATCAGGGTGGTAGTAACAGACCATTGGCTGATAATGGTTACTGCCCGCCAGTTAATTATGAATATCTTTTGTACGATTTCATAAATATGCTGAGGAAGAATTACAACAACGAAGATATGCCTTTCGTAGTATGTGAGCAAGCCAACCTTCCATACGATACTGTAAGAGACGTAAGACAGGCTCAGCTTAATACTATAATGAGAATGAGTAATGACAAGGTATACTTTGTATCCACATCTGATACAGGCGCCACAAACTATGATGTGGGAATAGAAAATATGCTCCATCCGTCAAACAAAGTGCCTGTAGGAAAGAGAGCAGCACACTGCATTATGGCTGATAAATATGGATATGAAGGGGAATACTCAAGCCCATTATATGAAAATATGACAGTAGAAGGAAACAAAGCAATCCTCACCTTCTCACATGCTGACGGACTTAAACAGGTAGCAAAAATCGAAGGCGAAACAGAAATCACAGGCTTTGAAATAAGCTCTGACGGAGAAAACTATGTTAAAGCTAATGCTACACTTGGAGAAGATAACACAGTTATTGTATCAGCAGAAACAGTTTCAAATCCAACAACAGTAAGATACTGCTACAACACCTTCACATATTATGATGCAGAAGGAAATCTCTGTTCAGGAAATGGTATTTCAGAATCAAAATTCAGAAATACATATGTGCCTGAAGGATGTGTAACCATCGGTCACCTTGGAGGAAACCTTTATAATGGTGCGGATCTTCCGCTTCCACCATTCAAAGCAACTGTAATCAAACCTACTGTTACTTCTTACAGTAAGGAAACAAAGGATGACAAAATCCACTACACAGTAGAGCTTAAGAATACAGGTTTCTCATCAGGTAACCCACAGGTTATCGCCGCAGTTTACACTGACGGACAGCTTAAATATATGAAATCCTTTGATACAAACTTTGCAACTCAGGATATAAGAAAAATTACTGATTCGTTTGATGCATCAATTGTAAATGCAGACAGTGAACTTAAGTTCTTCCTCTGGGATGGATTCGACAGGTTGAAACCATTCGAAAGCGCAAGGACGCTTACATTTAACTGATACAAGTACATAATAATTCCCCCGATGAACTGAAGTCATCGGGGGAATTTTTTTTGATAAACAGCAGTATTTATCTACGAAATAAATTCTATTGTATTTCTAGCTGCAATAATGTATAATTAAACTAAGAAAGTTGATTTCATCTTATACAGAAAGGTCAAAAAATTATGAAAAAATTTATATCTATTATGATGACACTCATTTTAGTACTTACTTCTGTGGTAAGTATATCTAGCCCTATGAGTGCCTCAGCAAAGCAGGGTTATGTGGAAAAGCTTAATGCAAACTACACACAGTGGTCTGCACCCGAAGGTGTTGGCGTAAAGAAGACTTTTGCCTGCCCTACATCCCCATCCAACACTATGACTTTTGTATCGGCAGGCGGACTGGATTCTAATCCAAAAGGTTATCCTCAGCCGGTAACAAGTGTTGAACTGGTAAACAAAAAAGATCTTTCGGCTACATATCCTAAGGTTTGCGAAGATAACAGTACAACAGATAAGCTTGTAAAATTCACTCAGAATGCAAACATCGGTATGTTTCGTATGAAAGGCGCTTACCCTGCGCTCAGCAGCACTACAACCATACGTGTTACATTTAAAATGTTTATCACCGACATATGCACAAAGGCTATAAGCTTTGATAAAGACGGAACAACTGTGCTTGATCCTGTAAAGGATACAAAGGGTACTGTAAAGGAAATCCCAATGTCACTTATTCCACAGAAAGCAAGTGCAAATTGCGGAGTACAGAAGGACATTAAAATCCCTGTAAATCAGTGGTACACAGTAACCGAAGAGCTTCAGGCAGACGTGGGAGCAAACGGTGTAAGACTCAGTATCGGTACAGTAGCTGATGAACCAAGTTATAATTGTAATTTCCCGGGGACAATATTCTATGATGGAAACTTCAGAATAGATGTGTTTGAAGAAATAGTAGCACCAAAAGAAGGCGATTATACTATGATTGCCAGATTTAACCCGGGTGATTCCGAAATGGATTCTCCATCCAAAGGAAGCGGCACTGCAATGTTTTCGGACAATACTGTAGGTCACAGCGCATCCATTGATCATACATCGGAGCCTGCAAAGCAGTCCGATGCAAATGGTAAATTCATAACTGCAGCATCAACACTTGATACAAAGATAAATCCATCTACCCTTTCATCTATTGATTATCCGGGAATCGCAGATACAAAGGTTTCTTCATCAGGTTTAATAGCAAGACTTAACCGTACTGCAGCCTGCTCTGTGATAAGATTTACAGATATCATTGACAAGGGTAGCTTCAATACCGGAGACCGTTTTAAAATGAAAGCATGGATTTACATTGCAGATACATATTCAAGGGGTGAATATGACAGTCTTAATAAAACTTCAAAGGTAACAGACAAATCTGCCCAGAAAGATCCTGATGCAAAGACTGCAAAGGTAAGATATATCTACTGTCCTGATTCTAAATCAACAAATGCAGACGGCATTATGAAAACATATGAACTTGAAACATACAAATGGCACCAGATCGAAATCGAAGGAACTGTAAACAACGTACTCGATGCAGTTGACATAAAAATCGATCAGACATCTGATTGCTATGGTGATCCATATGCCGGCACATGGTTTTTGGGCAATATAGAAATATATCACGCAGACAAAATTCCTGAAAGAAATGCAAATACAAACTGGAAAACTATTTCCAATGTGGATTTCGAATCAGAAAAGACGGCTATAAGCGATATAGCATATAGTGTAGAATCTTCACTCGACAGCAGTATTCAGACTATAGACTCACTGGTTAATGAATATCCTCAGTCAGAAATCGGCACAGCAGGACTTAATGTGTATAAATTTTCAATGAATAATTCTGCTACTTCAAGGTTTAAAATCAATACAATCTTTGACAGTACAAAAATTGAGCCGGGCGATGTAGTCAGAATATCTGCAAGTATATTCCCTGCAGACCATACAAATACAAATGCAAAAACAGCAAAAGTAAGAATGTTCCTTGCAGATAAAGAAACATCACCTATAGCAGATGACAAATGCACATCTGTCAACTTAAAACTTGATGCATGGTCAAAAGTAGCATTTACATACACAGCAACTGCTGATGACATAAGTGCTACTCAGGGTGTTATGATCGATGCAGCAGGAGAAACAGACTTTGCAAACACACTTATTATTTCTGATATAAAAACAGAAGTGTATAAATCAGGAGATGCTATCCCTGAAAACCTATCATATACAGAGGACTTCGAAGGATACTCCTACGCTACACAGACACATATTAATACCCCACACTACAGGACATTTGGCTCAAACGGAGGAACTCTTACAATCGGGACAACAAATGCAACACTCACCGGTATGGTTCCTGCGTCCGGAACAAATGCTCTCGGAATCACAAATAGAGGCGGAAACAATACAGGTATCAAAATAAATGACATATTTCAGGGTTATCCTATTTCATCTGACATAGGAAAGACCTTCAGAGTATCACTCAAGGTATATGCTGACAAATCCTATCCTTTGTATAAGAAATCTGCAGAAAGTGCCGACAAAAACTTAACTGCACTTACCGATGCAGAAAAAGAAAGCGCGAAAGAAACCGCCTTCACCCTTTCTTATGGCGGTCCTGATGATAAGCATTATAAATACAGAACTGCATCAGAGAATATTGCAAATACTGTTGTGCCATTTAACACATGGACAACGATGTCAGGCGATATCACTATTACAAAATCTATGATTGACAACGGTGATACTTCAGACAATGCATCTAACCCTCTTGTTTCATCCATAAGAATCGATCAGACAGGAGCATCAGGCGAAACAGCACAACCAATATGCAACACATTCTACATTGATGATCTTACAGTTACAGAAGTACTTCCCGCAAAATTTACAATGCCGAAGGTATTTAGCTCAAATATGGTATTCCAGAGAAATATGCCTTTTAAAATCTGGGGATTTGCAACAGAAGACAAAAAGAAAATCACAGCAACTATCGGCACACAGACAAAAACTACCACATCTAAGGATGGCAGATGGGAAATAACCTTTGACCCTATGGATACAGCAAGAGACCTTACCCTTAAAGTGTCAAGTCCCGAAGAAGAGGATATTGTATTTACAAACATAGCTATTGGCGAGGTAATCCTTACAGCAGGTCAGTCAAATATGAATGCGAAATTCTCAAGTCCTGTAAAAGCAGGATACGAAGATGCACTGGCTATAATGAACGATACATCTGTATTAAAAGACATAAGAGTGTTAAAGATGCCTACCAAAGGTCATCTTGATCCTCAGGATGATGTAAATGTGAAATGGACTGTTGTTTCAGAGTCTAATATCACATCACGTTCTGCGGTAGGATATGTGACTGCATATTATATTGCAAAGGAACAGAATATCCCCGTAGGCTTCATTGAAGCATGCACAGGCGGTCTTACTGTAGAAGCTTTTATGGATCTTGAAACTCTTAAATCAAGGGAAATGTATAAGGACTATTATATAGCATTCTACGAAAGACAGCATGCTTCAGGAATTGATCCTGACACCTGGAAATTCTATCCTACAGGCGTATACAATACTATGCTCCATCCACTTAAGGGAATGACAATTGGCTCATGTGTATGGTATCAGGGCGGAAGCAACAGACCAATGGCTGAAAACGGATATAGCCCTGCAATCAATTATGAATACCTTTTGTACGATTTCATACATATGATAAGAAGCTATCACAACAACAAAAATATGCCTTTCGTGGTATGTGAGCAAGCAAATCTTCCATACGACACCGTAAGAGACGTAAGACAGGCTCAGCTTAATACCATATTGAGAATGGGCAATGACAAGGTATATTTTGTATCCACATCAGATGTGGGCGCCACAAACTATGATGTAGAAATAGAAAATATGCTTCATCCTTCAAACAAGGTTCCTGTAGGAAAGAGATCTGCTTTCTGTATTATGGCAGATAAATTTGGTTATGAAGGGGAATACTCAGGTCCGATATATGAAAATATAACTGTTGAAGGAAACAAAGCAATCCTTACCTTCTCACATGCTGACGGACTTAAACAGGTGGCAAAAATCGAAGGCGAAACAGAAATCACAGGCTTTGAAATAAGCTCCGACAAAGAAACATTTGTCAAAGCTAATGCTACACTCGGTGAAAACAACACCGTCATTGTATCAGCAGAAACAGTTTCAAATCCAACCACAGTAAGATACTGCTACAACACCTTTACATACTATGATAAGGATGGAAATCTTCTTTCGGGAAACGGCATTTCTGAATCCAAATTCAGAACCGAATATATGCCCGAAGGATGCAAAACCATCGGTCACCTTGGTGGAAACCTTTATAATGGTGCAGATCTTCCTCTTGCACCGTTTATAGCAACTGTGATCAAGCCGGAGGTTACTTCATGCAGTATAGAACCAAAGGAAACTGAAATCCACTACACAGCTACACTTAGCAACACTGATTTTTCAACAGGTGACAAGCTGGTTATTGCGGCTTTGTTTACAGAAGGGCAGCTTAAGTATATGAAGATCTTTGATACAAAATCTGTAACTGAAGATACAATGACAATAAATTCTTCATTTGATGCTTCAACAGTAAATCCAAATAGCGAGCTCAAGTTCTTCCTATGGGATGGATTCGACAATTTGAAACCATTCGAAAGTGCAAAGACACTTACATTTAAATAATCAGTTGCAATTATTAAACCCCCGATGAAATCATCGGGGGTTTATAACATATTACATTTTAAAGCTGTTCTAACTTGCACCTTGCATCGAAACATACATTACCATTATTTACTCCGTGGAAATATATAAAACCATCTTTTTCTCCGGTGTATATTTCTATCTTGTCCCCTTCCATAGCCTCTGAATGGAAGTATATGTCAAGAGCGGATACTCTTTTTCCTATAACATCTACGGGCATAAAGTCCATTACAAAATCTGCATACTTACAGTTATTGAGATGACCGTTATAATCAATGTCTGTATATCTTATCCTTCTCTTGCCCTGAAGTGTCATATCATCAGGATGGACAATCTTGCCACATCTTAAATCTCCGCAAACCTCATCACACTCCGGAAGATCAAAGCCTATCTCATCTTCTTTTGTGATAATCCTGTGGCTTAAGGTATCCACCAGCACCCATACGGATTCGGCGTTTACGATAATCTCGCCTTTTTCATCCTCTATAACAGTTCTTCTTATATATCTTATGCCCTTTCTTCCTGCACTCCATGTAGTTACTTTTATCTTTTCGTGAAGGATTGGAGTACGGGTTATATCCATACTCACATTAACAAGAAGAAATGTAGCATTCTTTTTTGAAAGGTTTTCAAATCCGAAGCCAAACTCATCAGAATGTGCATTTGCTATCTCCTGAAAAAACTTAAGAACAGAAGACGGAAGCGCAAGGGTCTGTCTGTCTGCCATATAAGACACTATCTCATATTCATCTGTATACTTTTTGTTGTCATATATAAGTATTCCCATATTATTCTCCTTTTTTCTTCTTAGAAGCAGGACATTTAAGAGTAACTGCTCTCTCATACAATGGCGCAAGGAGTTTTTCTTCTCCAAGTCCTCTCATCATAAGTCCGTCAGAGGCAATCTCTACAAGGTCATAGAGAAAATCCGAAAGGAAATCCTCGTCAAAAATCTTGGTCATATCGTATCCTTCAGATACCATCTTACGAAGCTCACTGTTTGAAAGGTTTATCTTTTGTTCATTTAAAAATCCTTCTACTGTGTCCATTGCCTCATCCATATTGTAAAGGATACCCAGATTGAATGCCACAGGAGAGAAGCCTTCACCCAAAGGTTGCTGACAATCTCCCCTTAATTCAAGAGTACCTCTCTGTGTAATCTCCACAGTCTTGAAGGATAGATACTGTGCTATATCTTCATTTTTTGCATTGTAAGATGGGTTTTCGAAATATTCTCTGATGTTTACAGGTGTGATTGTTTTATACTCCCCATCTCTTATGATATTGAACATATCCTTTGTAAGAAAATAATCAATAATATCATCAACTGTTTCAAATTCCTCATCAACTTTGCCCGTGATATTTCTGCATTTGGAAAATCCGCTCTCTTCCCAGAGTAAATCTCTGTAACAGATTGTCTTAGACTTGTCAAATGAAGGAGAATTTGAAAAAAGCATACATCTTGCGAAATCAAGCTTTGCAAATAATGTATATGCAAAGGGCAAATCTTCAATATTTACATCAAGATGTGTCTGCACACTGGATAAATATGCAGGAAAATCCTTTATTTTGCCATCATCTGTATTTTCTTTAAGAAACTTTGCTACCATTTGATATGTGGAAAAAGGTACAGGATTGGTAGTGATATATTTTTTGTTTGGATTTGTACCAAGTCCCAGCATCTTATATGAAAACTTATCAAAATACTCAGAGACAATCTTAAAAAGTCTGTCAAACCGTTCCTTTATCCGATGAAGATTGTCTGAATACATCATAGAGAACTCAATATTATTGTATGAATTATCATAGGACACACAGTCCCCGTTTTTGTCTGTAACAAATAGAATAATACCATTCTCTTCTATATCGGTTTTGAAGCCGTAATTCTCTATAAGATAATCAAGAAGTCCCCTTGCAACTTCCACATCAATATCCTTCTTTTTTGTATTTACAAGAGGAAATTCAAGCTCACAACCCACATTTCCCATTTCCTTTGATTCAAATGGTTTAAGGAAACTGTCATATATAATTTTTGAAGCGTTCATGTTCTGCACCTCACAATAAAAGAAATTATATCAAAAAGAAAATTTACTGTCAATCAACCCTTTTTGCACACAATCACAGAATATATAATACTTATGATTGTGAAAGGTATCAGCATAAATAACCATATTACAGTAAAAATTGGTGGCAAAAATATGGTAATAAGTATCAATATACCCATAATCACCATTCCATAGCCAATAAATCTGTTTATCTTCCGGGCTTTTTGTGTATCTATATTATAGTTTTTTACATAATCGAATTTTGGCATATAGTTACCGAACACAATAAACATTATACCGATTATAACTGCCACAGATTTTCTGATATCAATACTCCATCCAAGATTATACCCCAATGTGATTATCTGAAGAATAATCGTCATAAGTGGGATTGTCCATTTTGTCACTGTTTCAAACTTAGTCCTACTGCCGTGTTTGTAAGCATTGATATCATTTATTAAACAACAGATTGTCTGCAACACACACATCATCAAAGGAAGCCCGAAAACAGCAAAGGCTCTTGAAGAGAAATTATCTGCCCTGTTATACATATCAAAATGTATCGCCATACTTTCGGGCAAATCATTCCACAGAATAATCCCGGGTATAATTGTCAATAAACATACAAATATAGTTATAATAAGGCTTTTCCATTTTATAATTTTCATATTTTACCTCCCAATGAATATATCCAACTGATAACCTCTTCAAATACAGAGGTATTAAGTTCGTAGTAAATGAAGTTTTTGCTTTTTTGCTCTGAAATAAGGTCTGCACCTTTAAGCTTTGCCAAATGATATGAAACTGTTGCACCTGTCAGTTCAAATCTGTCTGCTATTTCTCCTGCAGATTTTCTGCCGTCCTTTAGCATTTGCAGTATATCACGTCTTACGGGATCGGATATTGCCTTTATAGTTTCGTTTATTCCCATTGATATATCCCCCATCTATTTAGATGTATTTCTAAATAGATCATACCCTATTCGCCCTCTTCTGTCAATAACTATTTAGATATTTTTCTAAATAGTTTAAGTATGGGCTATTCCCCACTTGCACAAATTACAAAACTGATGTATAATGAATCTAAATATACTATTTTTGGAAAGTGTGATTATTATGAAAATATCCGAAACTTTAAAAAACGGGAGGCTTTCCCTTTCATTTGAGGTATTTCCTCCAAAAACTGACTCAAACTTTGAAAGCGTAAAGACTGCAACAGAAGAAATAGCAAAGCTCAAGCCATCTTTTATGTCTGTTACATATGGTGCAGGCGGTGGCACAAGTAAATATACTCTGGATATTGCTAAGAATATAAAGAAGCTTTACGGTGTTTCCACTATCGCACATCTTACATGTGTATCAAGTGATAAGGAAACTGTAAAGAAAAAAATAGAAGAAATAAAAGAATCAGGAATTAGTAATATTATGGCATTAAGAGGCGACCTTACTCCCGAAATGGAAGGGACCGACAGAAGCCACTGGGACTACAAAAATGCCATAGATTTAGTGAGGGAAATCAAGGCTTCGGGATATGATTTCTGCATAGGCGGTGCATGTTATCCTGAGGTACATCCCGAAAGTGCAGATCAGAAGGAAGATATAAAATACTTAAAAGAAAAAGTAGACGCAGGGTGTGATTTTCTTACCACACAGATGTTTTTTGACAACAATTTATTGTATAATTTCTTATACAAAATAAGAGAAGCAGGGATAACAGTTCCTGTTGTGGCAGGCATTATGCCTATCACAAATGCAAATCAGGTAGAAAGAGCAATCAAGCTTTCAGGCTCTTTTATGCCACAGAGATTCAAAAGCATTGTGGACAAATTCGGTCACAATCCTGATGCTATGAAGCAGGCAGGGATTGCTTATGCTACAGACCAGATAATAGACCTGTTTGCAAACAACATCACAAATGTTCACGTATATTCAATGAATAAGCCTGATGTGGCAATGGCTATACAAAATAATCTTTCTGATATACTGGGTATATAACTATGAATACTGTATTTACAAAAACATATGCCGAGCCTGAATACAACACAAAAGAAATACTCAGGTATTCAGCAAGTGATATCAGTTCGGATGAAATAAAAGACTATGCCAGAAAATGTATTGATGAAGCAAGAAGCGATCTGATATATAAGGTGTGCTATATGGAAACAGATGTGGCTATACGGGGAAATACAGTGGATTTCGGTCTGTTTAAGGCAGAAAGCAAAAACCTGTCCTATACTCTTAGAAATTCACATAGAGCCATTATATTTTGTGCAACTGTGGGTATAAAGCTTGACAGACTTATTGCAAAATATATGAAATCAGATGTTGCAAAAGCCTTTATGCTTCAGGCTATCGGCACAGAAAGATGCGAAAGCCTCTGCGATACATTCATAAATGATATGAAAAATCAGTACAAAGATAAGGATATCTTCTTTACACCAAGATTTTCTCCCGGATACGGGGATCTGAAAATTGACACTCAAAAAGATATTTTTGGTATCCTTGATCTCCCAAGAAAAATCGGTGTTACCCTTAATGACAGTCTTATTATATCCCCTTCCAAATCAGTTACTGCGATAGTGGGATTATCAGAAACAGACTGCGGATATTCTTTGAATAAATGCAAAAATTGTAATATAAAAGAATGTACATTCAGACAATAAGGAATGATATTATGAACCTAAAAGAATACTTAAAGGACAATATAATTTATCTTGACGGAGGTATGGGAACACTTCTTCAGGAAGCAGGTCTTAAGCCCGGCGAACATCCTGAACTATGGAACATCACCCACCCTGATAAGATAATATCCATACACAAGGCATATTTTGATGCAGGGTCAAATGTGGTAAATACAAATACATTTGGCGCAAACACTCTTCACTTTGATGAAAATAAACTTGAAGAGATAATAAAAGCTGCCATAGAAAATGCCACAAAAGCAAAAAATGAATCAATAAACACCTCACCCAAGTTTGTATCTCTCGATATAGGACCACTTGGCAGACTTCTTAAGCCCTATGGTGATCTGGACTTTGAAGAAGCAATAGAAATATTTGCTCACACTGTAAGACTTGGTGTGAAATACGGTTGTGACCTTATCACTATAGAAACAATGAATGATTCATATGAAACAAAGGCAGCAGTTATTGCAGCAAAGGAAAACTCCAAGCTTCCTGTATTTGTGTCAAATGCATACTCCGATGACTCAAATCTTATGACAGGTGCATCTCCCGAGGCAATGGTATGTATGCTGGAAGGTTTGGGCGCAGATGCCATAGGTGTAAACTGCTCTTTCGGACCAAAAGAGCTTTCAGAAGTAATAGACAGAATACTTGAATGTTCATCTACTCCTGTGATATTTAAACCCAATGCAGGACTTCCAAAAACTGAAAACGGAAAAACAGTATTTGATGTGACAGAAGAAGAGTTTGCCCGGGAAATCGCATCAAAGGTAAAAAAAGGTGTCCGTGTAATCGGCGGTTGCTGCGGTACAACACCAAATCATATAAAGGCACTATTTGAAAAAACAAAAGATATTAAAGCTTTGGAAATTGAACACAAAAATCTCACAGTTGTATCATCATATACACATACTGTAGAGTTTGACTCTCTTCCCATACTCATCGGCGAAAGAATCAACCCTACAGGCAAAAAGAGATTCAAGCAGGCACTCATTGAAAATGACATAGATTATATCTTAAACGAAGGCTTAAGGCAAAAGGATGCAGGAGTACATATACTTGATGTAAATGTAGGGCTTCCTGACATAGACGAAGCAAAAATGCTTAAATCTGCCACAAAAGAGCTTCAGGCAATAATCAATCTTCCCCTGCAGATAGATACATCTGATATCCTTGCTATGGAACAGGCTCTTCGTGTATACAACGGAAAAGCTCTTGTGAATTCTGTCAACGGAAAAGAAGAAAGTATGGAAGGAGTATTTCCTCTTATAAAGAAATACGGCGGTGTGGTAATCGCTCTTACCCTTGATGAATCGGGTATTCCCGAAACAAAAGAAGGAAGAATAAAAATCGCAGAAAAAATACTTAAAAAAGCCCAGGAATATGGTATAGAAAAGAAAGACATCATATTTGACACACTTGCAATGACTGTAAGTGCAGACAAAAATGCAGCCAAAGTAACACTTGATACCCTTGAATATATAAAAACAAAAATGGGCATCCACACATCCCTTGGTGTATCAAACGTGTCATTTGGTCTTCCTAAGAGAGATTTCATCAATTCTTCATTCTTTACTATGGCTCTTTCAAAGGGACTTTCTACGGCAATTATGAACCCGTTTTCCACTGATATGATGAAGGCATACCACTCATATAAGGCGCTTATGGGAATGGATGACAATTTCTCAGAATATATAGAATATGCATCAGGTATCGTAACAGAAGAAAAGCTCTCTGCAGCAGATAATAAATCATCAAAGGACGAAGGGCTATCTCCCCTTCAGAATGCCATCATAAAAGGACTTAAAGAACAGGCATCTTCCATTACAAAAGAGCTATTAAAAGACAAAGAACCTCTTGATATCATATCAGAGGAGGTAATCCCTGCCCTTGATATAGTAGGTAAAGGCTTTGAAGAAAAGACTGTATATCTTCCACAGCTTCTTATGAGTGCAGAGGCAAGTAAATGTGCATTTGAAATGGTGAAATGTCATATGACAGAATCAAAATCAGAAATGAAAGTAAAATGCCCCGTTGTACTCGCAACAGTAAAAGGTGATATCCACGATATAGGCAAAAACATTGTAAAGCTTCTTATGGAAAACTACGGTTTTAAGGTATACGACCTTGGCAAGGATGTGAAGCCTGAGGAAATTGTGAATTGTGTCATAAAAAACAATGTGCCTATAGTTGGACTAAGTGCCCTTATGACCACAACTATTCCTGCTATGGAAGAAACTGTGAAACTCTTAAGAAAAAAAGCACCTGATACAAAAATCATTGTAGGCGGTGCAGTGCTTAACCTGGAATATGCCGAAAAAATGGGCGCAGACAAATACGCAAAGGATGCCATGGAAGGCGTAAGATACGCTGATGAAATTTTCGGAAGTCTTATATAATAAATACAAGGGAATGTAAAAAAACTCCAGATCGCAAAAAGGCATAGATTATACATAAGTCAAAAACCTGAATGCACAATAAAACTTACAAATTACTCATTATGTGGGAAATATTACATTTTTATGTAATATTTCCTCTTTTTTTGTGCCTTTTTGCTACGCATAAACTTCGCCTCTCGGTGTATCGCATACACCTTCGGGTAACCCGAAACCAAAGGTTTCGGCTCAGTTTCTCCTATCACGAAGTCTTTTTTCTATCCCCTTAACTCAACAAACAGGGACTGTAAAAATGATTTTTACAGTCCTTGTTGTTTATATTATGGAGTCACTTTAAGTCCATTTGCTACTGCACCTTTTTCTACAATAATAGTAGAAGGAAGTGTGGTGATATCTATATCTTTTCCATAGTTTATAATCTGAAGATCCTTTATCTCCACTACCTGCTTCATAGCGCCAAATCTGAATGAAGCAGAACCCATTTTGTCAAGTGCTTTAAAGGGCATATATGCTGTAGTCCATTCACTTGTCACTTTTGTTCTTGCGAAAGATGCCTTAGGATAATTTTTGCCTTCTGCCTGAATCTGTGTCTTGATATATCCTTCGCCATTCTCTCCGCCATCTTTCAGACGAACCTTAAATGTAAGCATACATACATCATCCAATGCCATCAATGCGGCAAGGCCTGTTTTGTAAGTAATAGTAACAGATAAATCCTTGCCTGCTTCGTTGGATGTAATAACTGCCACATCACCTGATGTCTTTAATTTACTTGTCTTTACACCTAACAAATCAGAAGTTGTGGCAACTACCTTGCCACCTTCGGGAAGGTTTGCATCCTTTTCTACTTCAGGAGCAACCACAGGTGTTGACGAATTGTCTGTTGTAGTTTCTTCCTTATTTACAGGTGTATTCTTATCGATTACACCGTTTGCAACGGCATTTTTCTCTACTATGATAGTAGATGGCAGTGATTTGATATCTACATCTTTTCCGTAGTTTATAATCTGGAGATCCTTGATTTCCACTACCTGCTTCATAGCACCAAATCTGAATGCTGCAGAAGCCATCTGGTCAAGTGCTTTAAACGGCATATATGCTGTAGTCCATTCACTTGTCACTTTTGTTCTTGCGAAAGATGCCTTAGGATAATCTTTGCCTTCTGCCTGAATCTGCGTCTTGATATATCCTTCACCATTCTCTCCGCCATCTTTCAGACGAACCTTAAATGTAAGCATACATACATCATCCAATGCCATCAATGTGGCAAGGTCTTTTTTGTAAGTAATAGTAACAGATAAATCCTTGCCTGCTTCGTTGGATGTAATAACTGCCACATCACCTGATGTCTTTAATACACTTGTCTTTACACCTAACAAATCAGAAGGTGTGACAACTACCTTGCCACCTTCGGGAAGGTTTGCATCCTTTTCTGCTTCAGGAGCAACCACAGGTGTATCCTTATCGATTACACCGTTTGCAACGGCATTTTTCTCTACTATGATAGTAGATGGCAGCGATTTGATATCTACATCTTTTCCGTAGTTTATAATCTGGAGATCCTTTATTTCCACTACCTGCTTCATAGCACCAAATCTGAATGAAGCAGAAGCCATCTGGTCAAGTGCTTTAAATGGCATATATGCGGTAGTCCATTCGCTTGTCACCTTTGTTCTTGCAAAAGATGCTTTCGGACTATTCTTACCTGTCGCCTGAATCTGTGTCTTGATATATCCTTCACCATTTTCTCCGCCACTCTTAAGTCGCACCTTAAATGAAAGCATACATACATCATCCAATGCCATCAATGTGGCAAGGTCTTTTTTGTAAGTAACAGTAACAGATGTATCCTTGTCTGCCTGTGCAACTGTGATTGTAGCAGTCTTTCCGTCAGACTGTAAGAATTTACTCTTTGTACCAAGGAAATCTTCAGGATATACTACAATATTTCCGCCTTTTGGAAGTGCATCATCCTCAGGTGCAGCTTCTTTGATATCACCGATAATAACAGTTCTTGTATCTGCCTGCCAATCCACCTTACAGCCAAGGCTTTCTGCAATAAATCTTACGGGAACAAGTGTTCTTCCGTCGATAATCTGTGCAGGTACATCGAGATTTTTTGCTTCACCATTTACTTTGGCAACAGGATGACCCACTCTCAATGTAATAATAACATCCGGAGTTTCTGCCACAACTGTCTTTGTCACTTCTACCCATGTAATTTTAGCACCAAATGCTTCGAATATACCACGCATAGGCACCATCGTTCTGCTGTCGATAATCTGCGGCATAACATCAAATGTCTTTGGTTCTGAATTGATAATAATCTTTATACCATCATCTGCCAAAACAGAAAATGTAAGAAAAGATGAAAGTACAAGAATTGTCGCAATCAATAGTGATAATACTTTTTTCATTTCAAATTCTCCTTTTAATCAAGTGTGATTTCAAGGACATTTTCATATCCTTTGTGGAATGCAGCCATAACAGTTTTTGTCTTTCCGTTATGAGTTACTGTCACATCATAGTTTCCGTAGAAACCATTGATTGTACCTTCTCCCTTTGCATCAGTTTTTACCTTTGCATCGTGGGTAAAGCACTTATTATAATAAAGATCCAATATCTGCTCCCCTGCTTTGGTAAGAGAGTAATCATTATTGACAATTACTTTGTTTGATTTTTCGCCAGATTTTCTGTATCCCCAGAGACAAATTGTATTTATATGTTCATTTGCCAGAGCCATAATGAACATATCTCTGGCATAATTTGCATCGTATATTTCATCACCTGAATATATGGTAAACTCTGTAAGGGCAATGTTTCCGCCATAAGTTTCTACAAGCTCATTGAACATCCTGTCAAATTCAGGAGCGGAAACCCATTTTGTTCCCAAATGACACTGAAAACCCAATGAATCAAATGTGTTTTCATTTTTAATAAAATTCTCTATTGCATTTTTATAATGAATTTTATCTGTGTATATTCTGTTGCCCTCAAGATAGAAAAGCTCGGAATTTGGGTTCATCTCTCTTGCCCATTTAAAAATCTTGTCAAAATAATGAGGTCCTATATTTCTGTATATACCTGTTTCAGTAGAGCCTTGTCCTGTGATAACCTCGTTGACAACATCCCACTGATAAATCTCTCCTGCAAATTTGTCAGAAACTTTGTATATCCAGTCTTTTACTCTTGTATCCACATACTCTATATCATCATAATTATCCACAACATCTCTTGGAATAAGAATTGTAGGTGTGTTTGTCATATGATAATCCATTATCATAGTATGGCCTCTTAAGTATATCATACCGTTGCTTCTTGCCACATTTACGATTTCTCTTGCTATCTTTCCGTCATCTTCTTCATATGGTCCCCATTTCATATTGTGCTCTACAACTGCACCATTGAAATACTTCGCCATATTTCTGTTGTATTCTTCATGGCCTTCTCTGTGTGGAAGCATTCCTGATCCAAGTGTTGTACCAAGGGGAAGTGCAGATTCAAACATATCGAAGTTTACATCTGCATCAGGAATCACATTTCCATCTTTATCCTTTACAACCACTTTGAAATCGCCTTTTCTTACCTGGGGTATTCTTTCCAGTGCTTCCATTCTCCATGGAGAATCATTGGAATAATCTTCCCTGACTGAACCGTCATCTGAAGGCAACGGATAATCACCGAGGACTTGTTGACCGTAGTTTATAATCTGCACATCAGCAATATCTATTACCTGAGGAGCAAAACAGTAGCCCAGTCTTATAGCAAGCTCATCATGAGAATCTGCATATTCAATAGGGAAATAGACGGTATGCCAGTTTTTTGTGATATAAGCAGGTTTAAAAAGAATCTTCTTGAAATTTCCGGTTTTAAGCTCCTGAATCTGAGGATATATCTGTCCCATACCTGCCTCACCGCCGTCAACAAGACGAAGCTTACAGGTGAAGAGAAGCTTATCTCCCGGCTGACATTTACCTTCAAGTGCGTTGCCAAAGCAAGCTACAAACTGATTTGTATTTTCAGGAACTATATCGGTATGTACTCTCATAGCCTCAGTAAATGTCTGACCTTCTACTGCTACCCTTTCGGCATAACCCCACTTAGTTTTGAGCTGATTTACACCCGGTTTTTCTATAGAAAAGTTATTAAGAAACTCTTCCGCAGAAAATACTGTATTTCCCACAGGCAAAAGTGACAATACATCATGGGGGATTTCTTCTATTTTCTCTTCTTCATAATAAATGATATCTTTTATATCATTAGACTTGGTAAATTCCCTTGGGATCTCTCTGTGGAGTGTACTTGGAAGAAGAGCAAGTTTATCGGATACTGCAACCTTTGTAAGATAATCACTTGTGATTTCTACTGTTTTTGTGTCGCCATTCCAGTTAACATTCTCACCAAATGACTCAGCAATAAATCTTACAGGAACCATGGTTCTTCCATTTACAATGGTAGCAGGCACATCAAGTTTACTTTCCTGCTCAATTCCATCCACATAATATGTATCGGAATCGATTCTTAATTTGATATACTTTCTGTCACGGCTGCCTACAACAGTTCTTGTAGGTTCTATCCATGTGACTTCTGCACCAAGTGCTTCAAATATGGCACGCATAGGTACAAGTGTTCTGCCGTTTACTATAACAGGCATCACATCATAGGTCTGTTCTTTGCCGTTGATTACAACATTTATGCCATCATCTGCAAGAACCGACGTGGTAAAAGCAAAGGATGATATAATCATAACCAGGCAAATAAGCATTGATAATACTTTTTTCATATTCATTTCTCCTCTTCTTAAAATTTATTTGTAATACTATTATACACTATTAAAATCGTATATGTATATATACAAAATTGACATTTTGACTATATTTTTTATACAATTTTGACATTTTTTGAGAATTGCTTTATGAGGACAGCATTATCAATGCACAAAAAAACAGTGCAATAAATTTTTTTCACTAAAATTTTTGCACTGCTTTTATTTATTATGGAGTCACTTTAAGTCCATTTGCTACTGCACCTTTTTCTACAATAATAGTAGAAGGAAGTGTGGTGATATCTACATCTTTTCCGTAGTTTATAATCTGAAGGTCCTTTATTTCCACTACCTGTTTCATAGCACCAAATCTGAATGCTGCAGAAACCATTTTGTCAAGGGCTTTAAACGGCATATATGCTGTAGTCCATTCACTTGTCACTTTTGTTCTTGCGAAAAGAGCTTTCGGACTATATTCTCCTTCTGCCTGAATCTGTGCTTTGATATATCCTTCGCCACCTTCTCCCCCATCTTTAAGACGCACTTTGAATGTAAGCATACATACATCATCCATATTCATCAAAGCTGCAAGTCCGCTTTTGTAGCTAACAATAACAGATGTGTCCTTTCCCGCTTCAGCTGATGTGATAACTGCTGCACCTTCCTCTGCTTTAAGAGATTTCGATTTGGTATTCAGCATATCAGAAGGTGTGACAACTACCTTGCCACCTTCAGGAAGGTTTGCATCCTTTGCAACTTCAGGTGCAACAACAGGTGCTGCCGGTGTAGTTGTTGTTTCTTCTTTCTTTGTTGTGGTAGAAGCTGCCTTGTCGATTACACCATTTGCAATTGCCTTATCTTCTGCGATAATTGTAGACGGAAGACTTTTTACATCAAAATCTTTTCCGTAGTTTGTAATCTGAAGATCCTTGATTTCCACTACCTGTTTCATAGCACCAAATCTGAATGCGGCACTCATCATTTTGTCAAGTGCCACAAAAGGCATATATGCTGTAGTCCATTCCCCTGTCACCTTTGTTCTTGCAAAAAGGGCTTTTGGATTATGCTCGCCTTCTGCCTGAATCTGTGCCTTGATATATCCTTCACCATTTTCTCCGTCAGATACAAGTCTTACCTTGAAAGAAAGCATACATACGTCGCCCTCCTTCATCATGCCTGAGAGTCCTGTTCTGTATGTAAGCATTACAGAGGTGTCAGCGCCCTTCTCTGCTACTGTAACTGTAGCAATATTGCCATCAGACTTCATAGTTTTTGCTTTTGCATTAAGCAAGTCTTCAGGAAATACTACAATCTGTCCACCTTCGGGAAGCTTGTCATCCTTGGGTGCTGCTTCCTTGGAATTGCCAATGACAACAGTCTTTGTATCTGCCTGCCATTCTACCTTACAACCAAGGCTCTCTGCTATAAATCTTACAGGAACAAGGGTTCTTCCGTCGATTATCTGTGCAGGTACATCAAGATTTTTAGTTTCACCATTTACCTTAGCAGTGGTCTTTCCTACTGTAAGTGTAATAGCCACATCAGGAGTCTCTGCCACAACTGTCTTTGTCACATCTACCCATGTAATTTCAGCACCAAATGCTTCGAATATACCACGCATAGGCACCATTGTTCTGCCGTCGATAATCTGCGGCATAACATCAAAGGTCTTTGGTTCTGAATTGATAATAATCTTTATACCATCATCTGCCAAAACAGAAAATGTAAACAAAGATGAAAGCATCAAAATAACCGTCAATAATAATGTTGTTATTCTTTTCATATTATTTTTCTCCTTTTAGTCAAGTGTTATTTCAAGGACATTTTCATATCCTTTGTGGAATGCAGCCATAACAGTTTTTGTTTTTCCGTTATGAGTTACTGTCACATCATAATTTCCGTAGAAACCGTTAATTGCACCTTCGCCATTTGCATCGGTTTTTACCTTTGCATCGTGGGTAAAGCACTTATTGTAGAAAAGATCCATCACTTGTTCACCAGCTTTGGTAAGAGTGTAGTCTGTATTTACCAAAGGTTTATTTGAGGTGGCTTTTGTTTTCTGGAATCCCCAGAAGAAAAATGTGTTTACATTTTCATTTGCAAGACAGGTGATAAGGAAATCTCTTGTATAATTTGCATCGTACACTTCATCCCCTGTATAAATGGTATACTCTGTAATTGCGATATTTCCACCATATTTGTTTACAAGCTCATTAAACATCTTTTCGTGCTCTGTAGGAGCAATCCACTGTGTACCGAAATGTGCCTGGAAGCCTAAGGAATCAAACTTGTTTTCGTTTTTGAAAAGATTATTTACAGCATTTGTGTACTGGATGTTTTTGTCATATATTCCACCGCCTTCAAGATAGAAAAGCTCGGAATCGGGGTTCATTTCTCTTGCCCACTTAAATATTTTGTCATAATAATGTGGTCCTACATTTCTGTAAATACCTGAATCGTGAGAACCTTCTCCTGTGATGATTTCATTTGCTACATCCCATTGATATATTTCTCCTGCAAACTTATCAGAAACTTTGTATATCCAGTCTTTTACTCTTGTATCCACATAGTTTATATCATCGTAGCTGTCAACAAGATCCTTTGGAAGAAGGATTGTAGGTGTGGCTGTCTTATGATAATCCATTATCATAGTATGACCTCTTAAGTAGATCATTCCGTTATTTCTTCCAATATTTACAAGCTCTCTTGCTCTCTTTCCGTCATCTTCTTCATATGGTCCCCATTTCATATTGTGCTCTACAACTGCACCATTGAAATATTTCCACATATTTTTATTGTGCTCATCTGACCCTTTGGTCTGCGGAAGATGGGGTGTATTTAAGATTGAGCCAAAAGGAATGGCGGATTCGAACATATCGAAGTTTACATCTGCATCGGGAATAACATTGCCGTCCTTGTCCTTAACTACTACCTTGAAATCGCCTTTTCTTATCTTTTCGATTCTTCCAAGTGCTTCCTTTCTCCATGGAGCATCGTTCAGAAGCTCATCCTTGATTTCTCCGTTATCTTCAGGAAGAACATAGTCGCCAAGAACCTGTGGTCCGTAGTTTATAAGCTTCACATCTGCAATATCTATTACCTGTGGAGCATAGCAATATCCGAACCTTATACTGAAGTTGTCATTTGCTTCTGTATATTCAATAGGGAAATAGATGGTATGCCAGTTTTTTGTAACAGTTACAGGCTTAAAGAGAATCTTCTTGAATTTCCCGGAAATAATCTCCTGAATCTGAGGATAGATCTGCCCTGCACCTGCCATTCCGCCTTCTACAAGACGAACCTTACAGGTAAAGAGAAGCTTGTCTCCCACATTACATTTACCTTCAAGTACATTGCCGTATGTTGATACAAATTTGTTTGTGGCTTCAGGTACCTTTTCGGTATGTACTCTCATAGCCTCAGTAAATGACTGACCTTCAACAGTTACCTTTTCTGCATAACCCCACTCTGCTTTAAGGTTATTCTTACCCGCTTCTTCAAAAGAAAAATTGGTTATAAATTCTTCAGGAGTGAACAATACCTCTCCTGCAGGAAGCATTGACAGAATGTCCTGTGGGATATCTGCTTTTTTCTCTTCATCATAATAGATAATGTCATAAATATCATTTGACTTGGTAAATTCCCTTGGGATATCTCTGTGAAGTGTACTTGGAAGAAGAGCAAGTTTATCGGATACTGCAACCTTATTAAGATAATCACTTGTGATTTCTACTGTTCTTGTGTCATTATTCCAGTTAACCTTCTCACCAAATGACTCTGCAATAAATCTTACAGGCACCATAGTTCTTCCGTTTACGATAGTAGCAGGTACATCAAGCTTCTTTTCCTGTTCAATTCCATCCACATAATATGTATCGGAATCGATTCTCAGCTTTATATACTTTCTGTCACGACTTCCCACAACTGTCTTTGTAGGATCAATCCATGTAACATCTGCACCAAGCGCTTCAAAGATTGCGCGCATAGGAACCATTGTTCTGCCATCAATAATCTGTGGCATCAC
>SVJM01000010.1 GCA_015068975.1 Oscillospiraceae bacterium
ATTGCAACGTCATGTTGAGCGGACCCTGAGCATCGTCGAAGGGGTAGTCGAAACATCTATCACAGATCCTTCGACTGCGCTCAGGATGACGGTGGGCGGTCTAAGACCTAAATGAATTGCCTTCGGCATGAATTGAAATCACAGATTTCATGAATTGAGCCTTATGGCTCATGAATTGCACTAAAGTGCATTAATGACATTGGCGAAAGCAAAACAGGGTGCGTCAGAACAGTGGTGAGCTATTGTAGGGGCGGGGTTCCATCCCCGCCCGTTTATTTGGGAGGGCACATTACAATCCCTCCACCAAGCTCCGCTTGGTCCCCCTCCCTTTAACAAGGGAGGCTTTCCTCCCCTACGATTTCACTTCATCCGTTGTCATTCCGAGGACCGCGGAAGTTCCTATAAATTAAAAAAGCGGTGTGAATTTCACACCGCTTTCATAAAAAACTACTTTACTTTTAATTACTCTGTTACTTCACCTGTTGATAATGGTACAGGTTTAACATAAGGTCTGATGTTTGTAAGGTCATTCCAGAGGAATGCTACATAGCTGTCAACAGTATCTGCCTTTGTATATGTAGCAGAGATAGACTCGTTGATAGCAAGAGCCTTGCTTGCGCCATTATTTGAGAATGAAACGCTTACAAGCTTACCATCAGCATCATAACCTGCGATGATAACGATAGCATCTACTGTATCACCTGACTTAATGTCATATACTGTAGCAGTAGCTGTAACAGTTGTATCATTTCCAGTAATTTCGAGATCAAGATTATCAACATGAATCTGATCTACTCTTACATCATCGATGTAAACAATCGAAGGAATTACTTCCGGTTCACCTGTTTTGCCTATTTCTACCTTAAGTGATGGAGCGAAGTCAACACCTGCTTCTGTAGCCTTGAATGTATAGCTTACTTCTGTCCACTGACCGAAAGGTACACTCTTTGCTACATTCTTACCATCGCCTTCAGGTTTATGACCGCTTCTTGTACCGATGATACGAACAGATGTATTGCTTGTTGTATCAGCACCTGTTTCTATATCTGTCTTCTTAGCGATGTATACTTTAACAGAAATCTTATATGTGTTTCCAAGAGTAAGAACATTTGCTGCTACAATATCTCTGAATCTGAAGCTAAGGTCACCGCCCCAGTTAGCAGGTCTTGAAAGATGTGCATATGCTTCTTCATAAGTCATATTTGCGTAGTCGCCTGTGAGAGTTCCTGCTTTTACAGCAGCATTATATTTTGCTTCGGTATAATCAGGTTTGCTGTAGTCCATTTTAACAACTTTATCGCCTGCATCTTCAGAAGCTTTTTCGATTCCTGCGTCAGCATAAGAAATAACGCTGCATGCGGCTATATTATTGTTACTAGCGCCTGCACCTGCATCTGCCTGGTCAAGATAGTTGTACCAGTTTGCCGGAGCTGTAGCATCATCAAACTGCCATGATGTAAGCTCTTCTACCTGAATTTCATCATAAAGTGCCCAGTTTACAGAAGTGATAAGTCCGCTTGTACTATTTTTTGTCTTATCCCAGTCATATCTTAAGCCCGGTGCAATCTGAGTCATCTTATCATTTGCTACGAATGTCCATTCAAGCTTATTCCACTGACCTACATTAAGTGTAAATGTTTTAGAAAGGCCTGATGTTGCAGATGAGCTATACTGCATATTTACAGTAAGCTTAGTTGTAGCAGGCTCAGATTCTTCGTCATTTGCAAGCTGCATTGATACAGGCATTACCCACCATGTGAATTTGTATGAGTGTCCTGCTTTATACTTAGTGGATATACCGTCACCGCCATTTTCCCAGCCACGGAATCTACCTGAAACCTGAGTCTTAATATCACCCTCAAGTCTCTTCTGCTGATAGAGTCTTGAGCCAAATTCTGCTGATTCATAAGGCTTGTAGATACCCTCTGCAGCAAGATCCTTATATGTGATTTCCATGTTGTGTGGTGCATCTGAATCTTGTTTGTAAGCACCATTTGTACCTGTAGGAATAGCCATCCAGTTGTTGTTCCAACCATTAACGTTAATTTCATCTTCTTCACTACCGAAATGGTAGATAACACTTGAAGGATATGTGAAAGCATCTTCCTGTACAAATTTTGCAACAATTGTTGTGTCAGCATTTGCTGTAAATGTATATGTAGGATTTGCACTGATTAATTCATCTGTGTCTTTTGTATAGTAACCTGCGAACTTGTATCCTGCATCTGCACCTGCATTAAGGGTAACACTTGCACCTTTTACATAAGAACCTGTACCGTATACAGTACCATTTGTAGCTTCTGCAGATACTGTCGCGCCGTCAAACTTCTCAATCTTGAAGTTATCCATGTACATAACTGTCACATAAGCTCCCAGGCTTGCTCTCCAACCTGTAGTTGCACAACCTATAAGTTTGCTATCTTCAGCAACAGTAAAGATTGATTCTACCTTTGTCCATTCACCTACAGGAACAGTAACAGTCTTTGTATCCTGCATCTGACTTCCACCTGCATTATAGACAACATTCATAGGAACAGTCACTTCTGTTTTGGTCTCATCATCTGTCTGTGCAATATACATCCATGCTGACATTTTGTATGTATCTCCGGCATTATATCTGATATCATTGATGCCATTGATACGGAATGTGCCTACACCGGTGGTTGCTGTTGGCTGATTTGCCTTGTCTGCCTTTATAAGCATAGAGCCGAAGTCTTCTGTATCATTTGGCTTCTGAATAGATTCTGCCTCTGACTCATATGAAACAAGATTTGACATATTTTCTGAGTTACCATTGGTTGTTGAAGGGTCTTTTCCCCAGAAGTTGCTGCTTGTGGATGGGTTCCATCCGTCCTCTGCATCTACGTTTGAGAGAAGATGCCATCCATTAACTGCAGCAGGGATGAAATATGGATAAAGTGTAGTGTCTGCCACCATGTTGAATGTGTATTCAGCATCTCTGCTTACAATTACATTGGTAGTGTTGTCATACCAGCCTTCGAATACATATCCTTCAGAAGGTGTGGCAGAAACTGTAACTTCTGTGCCATAAGGTACACTACCTTCATCTTCAGTTGTAACAGTACCATTGTCACCATCAATAACATTAAGGATTACCTTATTTTCTTCATATTTCGCAACAAGGTTTACAGGTGTAACTGCTGTGAATGTGTAAGACGCATCTGTGCTTACACATACATAGCCGTCATACCAGCCCTTGAATGCCTTGGATTTGTCTGATGTTGTAGCAGGAGCAGTAACTGTAGCATTTGACCCCACATTATATTCACCGGCACCTGTAACTGTAAGACCGGCAATTTCTGAAGATACACCTACATTTACCTTAGCTGATGTATCTGTGATCTTTTCGTATTTGAAGTTTGTGAAATATGTAGTTGATGCAAATGGATTAGCGAATCCAGCAACTTTTTGCTGTGCGTAAGATGTATCAATTCTGACACCTGTAGCAGCCCAGTCTGAAGGAATAGTGATGATTTTTTCAAGTCTGTACCATGTATCTACAGGAACATCCTCTTTAACTTTAAATGTATCTTCGTTAACATCTGTTGCGCTTGCGCCTCCTGTAGGATACATCGCTATGGTCTGTGTATCGAGCTCTACCGGAGCACCTATTTCGCCGTCTTTCAGCTTAGCATGAGCAACTGCATCAGTGTTGTATACATCCATAGAGATTCTTACTTTGTCACCTTCTGCAAAGTCAGCAGCATCAAATGCTTTGCTTAATCTCACAAGCCAAGTACCGGCTGTAGATGTTTTCTTGAAAATTTTTGCCGGCATATGTGGATAATATACAGGAGAATTTGCATTATACAGCCCTCTTGCTGTAGGGTAAGTCACGGTGTTGCTGTTAGATTCATATGTTTCAGCAAGTTCCGCGCTTATTGAGGCTGATGAGCCGGTTGCAAGCGTATAAGTAGTGTCTGTACCTGTACCGTATGGAGTACCGCTGGCGGCACCGATATTTGTATAAGAAACTACCTCTGAGCCTGTCTTTGTATCCTGGAATTCTTCGATACGGAAGTTGTCGAAGTATCCCTTGAGTGATGTATAGTTGACTTGGCTTGTAGAATCCAAGCCACGGATAGTTATACAGAAAACATTTGAAGTGAAGGTTTTTGACGCAACAAATTCATAAGTAAGCTTTGTCCACTGGCCCTTATTCAAATCATACCAGTTTGAACTGTCGGTATTGATATCGCTTCCTATTGTGATAGAAGCGCCACCCTTTGTAACACCCTCTGCGAATTCATCTACTCTGATCCATACAGATGCTCTGTACATCTTACCTGAGGTAATTGTGCATGTTTCTGATACAAGGAAAGGAACTCTCGCACGAATAGGTGTAGATACTATATTCTTTCCGGTAAAATCAAACATAATAGCATTTGTACCGAAGGATTCTCCTGCAGCTACAGGAGGTGTGATGCCCAAGGTTGTGTACGCAGTGGCTGCCGGAGTGGTATTAATATTACTAATAGAGCCGCCATCTGCATTCTTTGCCGATGTGGTAAAAATGTTATAGGTTCTGCTGTCTGCCTTCTTTGGGAGAGGATCGCCTGTTTCAAATCCCATTTTGGCAACAGTCTTGTAGTCGCCTGCAAGGTATTCACCCACAGCAGCGGCTGATACACTTGGTACTGCAATGATTGTGAAAAGCATTGTCAATACAAGTGCAAGTGAAAGTAGTTTTTTCATTTTTCATATCTCCTTATTTTTTATTTTTATTATGAAAAATAATAAATTAGATTGGTCCTGATATAAGAATTATCATTGTGTGCAGTCATTTTTGCACACAAAAATAGACATACTTATACTAGGATAAAATTAGTATAGCATATAAAAATCAAAAATGCAACTATTTTTTTACTAAATTTTCCACAGTTTTATTTAATCGTTTTTATAGTATATTTTTGACATCGAGTGAATGTCAAAAGGGTACGAACCCCTATGGGATTCTACACCTCATCCGACTTTTGCTTACACAAAACCCACCTTCCCCTCAAGGGGAAGGCTTGGGATGAATCCTTAACTCTGTAACCTCATGTTGAACGGAGTGTAACGTAGTCGAAACATCTATCACAGATCCTTCGACTGCGCTCAGGATGACGATGGGTGGTCTAAGACCTAAATGAATTGCCTTCGGCATGAATTGAAATCACAGATTTCATGAATTGAGCCTTACGGCTCATGAATTGCACTAAAGTGCATTAATGACATTGGCAAATAGCAGAATATGACAGCGAAAGAGATTGTAATTGCTCACTTTTATGCTTACTGTATTGTTATGTTTCTTGTGCGGACAGTTGGGAGCATCGTCCCCTACAAAATCCTTTAAGGAAACAGGGTGTGTCAGAATAGTGGTGAGCTTTTGTAGGGGCGGGGTTCCATTCCCCGCCCGTTTATTTGGGAGGGCACAGAGACCCTCCCCTACAATCTTACTTCATCCGTGTCGCTTCGAAGCCTGCTTATTTATACAAACGCTGAGTATGGTGTAAAGGGATTAATTTTTTGCACAAAAAAAGAAACCACATAAAATGTGATTTCCTTTATGTTATTTACTTATAAAACCATTGCAATAATCACGTAGCGATGGGATATCCGATATCGCTGTTTCCCACAAGATATCATAGTCCATTTCTCCATAGTTGTGTGCAGCTATATTTCGCATTGCTTTTATCTCTCTCCATGGCATTATATCGTTTGTCAATTTGAATTCATCCGAAAGCTTCGCCACCAATTCACCAATCTGCAATATACACATTGATATAGCATTACGAACCACAAAATCCTCTGCAAACTTCTCTGAAGTTAATTCAAATCGACAAATTGTTTCTTTTACTTCATCTGCATACTTAACAATCTTCCTCAATACCAACTCATCTCTTCTGTTCATACAAAACCACCTCATTATTTATACACTCGCCAAGAAGTGAATGATGCAATGATGAATATGTTACCACATCTACGTTTTTTTGCAATTTTTCTTCCAATGAATTCATAAAACTATTGAACATAAACAAGCCTTTTATTTCACCCTTATCGATAATCAAATCTATATCACTTTCAGGTGTTTGTGAGCCGGTAGAATATGACCCAAACAACGCTACTTTTTTTACACCATATTGAACAGCAACCTCACTGACTTTATCACGTAATTCATCAATTGTATATACAATCATAGTTCCACCGCCTTTTCATATTCTAAAATTATTCACTGTTTTCGTTCTATATTAGTATTGTAACACAAAAATTTTTTTATTTCAATCCTATTTAATACAAAAAGGAAACCACAAAAAATGTGATTTCCTTCTTTATATACTATTTACTTATAAATTGCTTCTGAATTCTCGTTGCGTAAGCGATATGATAATGCACCGAAAGGTGCAATTCATGAGCTGCAAGGCTCAATTCATGAAATCTGTGATTTCAATTCACGCCTGCGGCAATTCATTGATTTCAAGCTACGCTTGAAATCACTTAACCGGAACAATTCTATCCTTAAATCCCATATATTTCTGGAGTGGTTCAGGGATGAGAACAGAGCCATCAGCCTGAAGGTTGTTTTCCAGAAATGCGATAAGCATTCTCGGTGGAGCAACAACTGTGTTGTTGAGTGTATGTGCGAAATACTTCTCATCGCCTTTTACTCTGATACGAAGTCTTCTTGCCTGAGCATCGCCAAGGTTTGAACAGCTACCTACTTCGAAATATTTCTTCTGTCTTGGTGACCATGCCTCTACATCAAGAGATTTCACTTTAAGGTCTGCAAGGTCTCCTGAGCAACAGCCAAGTGTTCTTACAGGGATATCAAGTGTTCTGAAGAAGTCTACTGTATTCTGCCAGAGCACGTCATACCATTTGTTGCTTTCTTCCGGCTTACATACTACGATCATTTCCTGTTTTTCGAACTGGTGGATTCTATATACGCCTCTCTCTTCTATACCATGTGCACCCTTCTCCTTACGGAAGCAAGGTGAGTAACTGGTAAGAGTGAGCGGAAGCTCTTCTTCTTTGATAGTAGTGTCAATAAACTTACCTATCATAGAATGTTCACTTGTACCGATAAGGAAAAGATCTTCTCCTTCTATCTTATACATCATGGATTCCATTTCGTTGAAGCTCATTACACCATCAACAACTGCACTTCTTATCATAAACGGAGGTACACAATATGTGAAGCCTCTGTCTATCATAAAGTCTCTTGCGTATGAAAGGATTGCAGAATGAAGTCTTGCAATCTCTCCCTGAAGATAATAGAAGCCGTTACCTGCTACTCTGCCTGCAGCCTCCATATCGATACCATTGAATCTCTCCATAATCTCTGTATGATATGGAATTTCAAAATCCGGTACTACAGGTTCGCCATAGCGTTCTATCTCCACATTTTCACTGTCATCCTTGCCGATTGGCACTGATGGGTCAATGATGTTTGGAATAACCATCATTACCTTCTTAAGCTCTTCTGCATATTCTGTTTCAAGCTTTTCGCACTCTGAGAGTCTCTGAGCATACTGTGTTACCTTCTGCTTGGTAGCTTCTGCTTCTTCCTTCTTGCCCTGAGCCATAAGAGCACCGATTTCCTTGGAAACCTTGTTTCTGTTTGAACGAAGGTTGTCTGCTTCTGACTTCACTTCTCTCAAATTTTTGTCAAGCTCAATGGCACGATCTACCAAAGGAAGCTTCTCATCCTGAAATTTCTTTTTGATATTATCTTTTACTATATCAGGATTTTCTCTGACAAATTTTATATCCAGCATTTCTATTACCCCTTTGTTATTAGAAAATTGTATATATCTTTGGATATTTTACCATATATTATTAATAAAATCAACTGTTTTTTGAGAGCTGATAATAAAGCCCTTTAGCATTACTTACCAAAAGGGACCGTCCCTTTTGGTAAGTTTTTAAAAGTTTTACAGTTTAGACATTTTCCATCTGGTTATTCCTGTTACCTTCTCTATCTGTCTTTTTGAACAAAACTTCTCAAGCTCTCTGATGATTTCTGCAATTTGTTCTTTGTTTAACAATCCAATATTCTTTGGTGCAACGCCATATTTCGAAATAATTATATTTCTCAATTCATCATCAGATACTTTTTCAAGTCTTGATACAACAATCTCCTCTCTGCTATGAAAATCAACAAATTCACTTTTGCTCATCATTGACATAAAAAATCCCTTATCCAATATGTATGGATATTGTTCAAAATACTCTTTATAGCTACTATACGGATATTCATCAATCTGTGCAGAAATCCCCGCCGCAACAGGATTGGAGTGGATATATCGAAGAACTTCATACAGGTAAGTTTCATCATCAACAGCCATGGCTTTATATCTGTTTTCAAACAATCCACCTGAACGTTGATATTTTTTATTAAACCACATCGCATATCTTGTAAGAACTTTTTTTATTATGAGAGAAATGTCACCCGGCTCTTTTTCTCTCATAAGCATATGAACATGATTAGTCATCAAACAGTATGCATATATCTCAAAGGACATTTGTTCTTTAATGTCTTTTATAATCCCTTTTATCTTCTTATAGTCTTGTTCATCATTAAATATATTCTGTTTGTTATTACCTCGAAATATCACATGATACATTCCGCTTTCGCTTATAATACGTGGTTTTCTGCTCATATTTACCCTCACTTCATATATAGATATATATTCTTTTAGCATTATGATATCAATTTATCGTGTAATTGTCAATCATTTCTTACCAAAAGGGACCGTCCCTTTTGGTAAGTTTTTTTGTATTGCAATGTTATTTTACTGTAAATCTAATTTTTAGCTCTTTATTTTTCGGTACATCCACAATGAGATGAGCAGTGGCAAGTCCTCCCCACATATTGAAGATTCTTTCGGCTCTTTTGGTATTGTGGGTGATTCTCTCTGATGACTCAATGGTTAAGATGCCGCCTTTTTTATCTATTGTAACGGTATTTCCCTTTATTTCAAGAAGCTCATCAGGAGTTGCTACAACAGGAAGCATAAATCTTGCTCCTTCCGCTTCGGTAAATACAGATATCTCAAAGGCATCCTCACACATCGTATACTTTATTTCATATCTGTCAGTACCAAAAAATCTTGGCTCCTTTATCATACCTTTAGCCATATAAGTAGTACATTTATCATCGGAATATGTATAGATGGATGCTGATGTGTCATAGGTATTTCTTCTTCTCTTGCCATCCACATCATGTTCAAGGCGTGCAAGCTGACACACATCTTCAAAAAATCTTGGCACCTGCATATTGTGCGCTTCTGCAAGTTTGAATTCGTTTGGTCCGCCACCGAGGATGATGCCCAACTTGTTATGATACAGCATAGTAACTGCACCGCCTGTTGGTGTTTCATCATCATTTCCCTTTGCATAGTCATCACATGAGTATGTGGCTGTCCAGTCGCCCTTGGTAGACACAGATACATTCATAGATGTGAAATCTATGATGCCGTTGAGCTTTTCTCTGGGAAGCTTCACATTACTCTTTCTGCTGTATTCTGCCTCTGCAAGTGCGATAAGCCCCTTTGCATGACAGAATGAATGATGTACACAACAAGGCTCATTCATTTCTTTATGATGAATACCCCCTGCAAGAAGTCCATTTACAGTACATCTCTTAAGACACTCATAATTTCTGTGTGCTGCTTCAAAAAACGTATCGTCTTCATCACACAGATATGCATATGCAGGCTGACATCCGTCAGATGTTCTGCTTCCCCAATATGACCACTTATTTGAACGGGTACCCCAGGTATTGTCCCAGCCACCGTCAGGCAACATAAAATTGAGATGCGCTTTCATAGAATGTACAAGTGCTTTTTTTGTATCATTATCTTCTCCAATATACTTAAGGTAAATTGCAAGATTTGGTAGAGATTCTTCCGCATTGTATCCTAAATCAACAGGACGATATCCTCTGCCTGTAGGAAGCTCTGTAGGTTTGTTTTCTCCGTACAAAAATCCCTCATCTGTCATATGCTCCACAGATATCTTAGCAAACTCTCTTGCCTTTTCTTCGTACTTTTTGTCGCCGAGCACTCTATATGCCACAGCCATACTTGTGGCAGTTGCCACACGATAGTTTATATTCCAGTTAGTATTATTATAGAACTTTTCGTAGATATATTCACAGGAATCAAGGTAGTATTCCATCCACTGATTATAATCTTCATCTTCTATATAGTCTTTGAGGTTATACAGCAACTCGCCAAGAGAAATGTTGAAGAATACTGTGATGCCATACCAAGTAGAATTGGCATCATTAATGATCTGTCCCTTATCTCTGAGCATATTTCTCATTGTCCATTTAAAAAGAAGTCTTGCTGCATTATAGTATTTCTTATCTCCTGTATTTGCATAAACAAATACAAAGGGATACATAGCATCCCCAACCCGTCCGTGCATACCCATACAGGCAGGACACATAATACCTCCGACGAAGGATTCCTCTCTGTGCTCTGTCACCTGATAATCAATAAGGCTATCGCACCAGGTCTTAATCAGGTCAAAATACTCATTGCTTATTTTTTTCATACAACAACTCTCCTTATATTGTATTTCTTAATTTAATTATACACCACTTTTCCTTTGCTACAATTGACATCTGAACCATAAAATTGTACAATAGAACCATATAGGAGGTAATAAATATGTTTGACAAAATTCCCTTTGATCTTCTGATACACTCTTCTCTTCCACAGCCTTATACAAAGATACACATATTTACAAGAGAAAAGAATTATATTATGAACTTTCATTCTCATGATAAATGGTGGCACATAAACTACATCACCGGAGGCTCTATGGAGCTTTATATGGGAGATAAGCACATCAGTGTACACAAAAATCAGCTTGTGATTTTTCCTCCCGAGATACCACACAAAATTGTGTCTGAAGAAGGCTATGGTCAGATTGGTGTGGATATTTCCATAGATGAAGACGACAGAAACATATCAAGAATGTTATCTGCTTATTTCACTCAATACCCTCTGGCAATCAATGTGGCACCAATGAGCATTAGTATGAAAAAAGCGGCAGAGCTCTTAAAGAACCCTACCCCTTTGAATATCACAACTTTTATTAACTGTTTTGAAAAGACTCTCCTTGATGCTCTTGATGTAATGGCTTCAAACAAAAACACCATTTCTTCAAGGCTGACACAGATAATAGAGGATAACAATCCATTTACACTTACACTCTCTGATATATGCAGTATCACCAATTATTCCAAAACCCAGATAGAAAGACTTGCCGTAAAAGAGCTTGGATGTGGGATTAGTGCATATCTCAACAGCATAAGGCTCAATAAAATATGTTCCCTTTTGCAATCTTCTGACTACACCATGGCACAGATTGCTGAAATGACGGGACTATATGATGCAAGTCACTTGACTACATTTTTTAAAAAGCATATGGGAATTACCCCGGGCAAATTTCGAAAACATAACATCAACTACATTGACTGAATCTCTTGTTAACAATATAGGATGAAAAATATCCTATAAATATACCAAGAACAGCACCGAAGATTACATCAGAAGGATAATGCACATAGAGATACAATCTGGAAAAACCGATCAATGCAGCGATAATTAATGCAATTATCCCATATTTTTTGTCAAACATATACACGCATACAGCCATCTCAAATGAAGCAAGTGTATGACCTGAAGGAAAAGAATAGTCAGACAATGCCTTCACAAGAAGCCCCTCAAAGCCATTGGCATCGTATGGGCGAACCCTTGCAACAAGAGGCTTAAGTGTAAGATTGCAAATAACAAAGCCTATCATAAGAGCCATGAGGATTGATATCCCCATTGGCTTTGTTTTTTTATAAAACAAGAGGGATATACCAAGTATTATCCACAATATACCATTCTCACCAAGAAGAGTGATATATGGCATCACAAAATCAAGTATATCACATCTGAATACCCTTTGTATAAAATCAAGTATATAGTTGTCGGCATACAAAATCCATTCCATTAAATATCACCTTAGTATTATTATATAATATATGTTTATTTGCAAAATATCATTTACGAGGTCCTTGGGAATTCTACACCTCATCATCATACTGAACGAGCCGTAGGCGATGTTGAAGGAGCTATGAGGGGTTCTCTCTTTCTTGGTAGCTTTTTCTGTCCCCTTCGCAGATTCTTCGACTATGCTCTGCATGACGGCGAAGGAGGAAGGATAACTGCGAAGGTAAAGTCGTTTTTCGTGAAAAAATGGCAGTGTAAAATTCTTTTACACTGCCTTTCCTTTATAACGCACAGACATTATCCCGGAGGCCACTGAAGGTTTCTCTTTGCAAGCATATGGAAATGCATATGTCCTACTGTCTGTCCACCGTCTTTTCCGCAGTTGTTTACAAGTCTGAAGCCTGTCTTATCTATGCCTTCTTCTCTTGCAATCTTTGCTGCAACTGTGAATATATGTCCTACGATAGAAGAGTTTGTTTCGTCAATTTCCATAGCACTTACAATATGCTCTTTTGGAATAATCAGCACATGAAATGGTGCCTGAGGTTCTATATCGCGAAATGCTACACATTTGTCGTCCTCATATACAAACTGTGATGGTATTTCGCCATTTGCAATTTTGCAAAAAATACAATCTGCCATTTTTGTTTCCTTTCTTTACTGAATCACATCTACAAGCTGAAGCTCTTCCGGTTCAAAGTAGAACTTGATCATTGGCTCCGTGGTTTTAAACACCAAATAAACATCTCCATTGGAAGCATCCGCATCACGTGACGAATAGAAAATATCAGGGAATATAGCCGATACTTTTGTTCCGTCAGGAACATTCGCAGTAAGCTTTGCTACAAATGTAATAGATATACCCTTTTCGCATGCAAGTGTAGGATAGCTCATAAAGGAAAGCTTGTAATCATCAGTGCCATATTTTCCCTTTAGTATATTTAATGTATCTGCAATTATTGAAGCAGAGCTGTGTGCTTCATCGGTATAATCCAAAACTGATGCTTCAGGTTTGAATTCTGCATAAGCCTTTTGAGACACATCAGCAAGTATACATCTGTATTCCTTATAATTTGCAGAATAAGTAGAAAGATTCTTGTTTATTTTCACAAACATTTTATCTTCATCTTTATAGGCAACCTGTGTGCCGAATAATTCATCAATCTGAAGAAGTATTGCAGCAAGTTGCTTATGAGTGATCTGATTATCAGGATAAATATTACCTGTATAGTCAAACATAATGCCATTGAGATATGCATATTTCATAAACAAACCAACATTGCCTGTATAATCATTGTAATCAGTATATGGAGTTCCATTTCCCGGCTTCAATCTACCAGTTCTCTGTAATGTATGATACATAAACTCTGAGAGCGCATGTTTTATTGATGCAGGTGCATTTTCACTCTCAGCATTAAGGGGAACATCTCCCATACATTCTTTTGCAACAGCCATCATATCCTTAGCATATATTCCTGAATACGGAGTTTCAATATCACCATACTCAGGCTCAGATGTCATTTCGCCATAAGAAATCACAGCCCTTGCAAGCTGTCCATTTGTGATAGTTGCATCAGGATTGTAGACAATGTCTCCGAATATATTAAAGCTCTCAAACACAGCTTTTAATATTTCAGGATTTACTCTGTCAATAAATCTCACCTTAGCCGCATTAGGATCGATACTTCTGGAACGGACAATAAGTGTTGCAGCTTCTGCACGTGTAAGCGTATCAGAAAGACGGAGATTGAGTCCATCATCACCGCATACAATACCATTTGTATAAGCCCATGCAACAGCATCAGGGTTTGTACCCTGATTTGTGATAACTGAAGGGCAAACAGTATCCTTTATAGAGCCATTTCTTTTCCAGATAAGATTTACACAATCATTCCTTGTAATAGGTGTATCAGGCTTGAAGGTGCCATCTTCATATCCGTCAAGACCCGAATACATAATGAAGTCATAACCCCAGTGATCAGCTATATCTGTATATGTACCTTCATAAAGCACATCACTTTTACCGATAAGCTTCACAAACTCTGCTCTGGTAACTGTGCCGTCAGGACGGAATGTGCCGTCAGGATATCCATTTACAGTGCCATCGTTTACCAGTGTCATAACAAAATCATAACCCCAGTGACCATTAAGATCTGCAAAATCTGCAGCTAATACTGAAAATGACATCATTCCTGTCAACATAAGCAGTACAAGCATTATTGAAATTGCATTTGTAAAAATGTTTTTCATAAGTACACCTCTTTATATATTATAGTTGTAGTTGATTTTTCAATATATCTACAGATTCTTTCTCCATGTTACAATGAAGCAGATACACAGGGACTTTTTCCATAAGTTTCGCTGCAAAGTCTACACAAAGAGAAATATTGTCTGATACAAGGGATTTCTTCATCTCGTCAATAAATCTGGGAATTGCTTCTCTGAATGACAGTCTCTCAATATAGGGGACCTCGGCACGCTCTATGAAGACCATCGCCTTCAAAGGAACCTTCACATTCCTATTAAGACCTGTAGTCCCTGCAAAGGGTGTGCCATTAAGATACACATCATCCCCTTCAAATGTGACTGCAGGTGTATCATCGTTTACAAGAATCACATCGCTAAGATTGTCCATCCAGAGCTTTGTCTGAGTAGATTTACCTGTGCCCGATTTCGCCGAGAATATAATTCCATTATTATTATAGCTGATACTTGAACCATGAATAACAAATCCGTTATTTTTAAGTATAAGCTTGATAAACACCAGTCCGATTGCTGTTATCATATATTCCCCAAGATTAAACTCTACTATTGTATCGCTGAGATCTATTATATCTATGGATGCGTTACTCCCATCAGGACTTACTTTACAGGAGAGAAGGCATCTGTCAAAGCCTTCGGGAATGGCATAGGTATTTAACGTACCATCCGCCTCTTTGGAATAGTAATAATTCTTATAAGGTCCGTACACCTGTTCTGCAGGTAATGGAATATTGTTGTTCACCATTATATCAATTAGCGTATCTTCTTTTCCGTCTTCTATTATATATTCTCTGAGTAGTTCGTTCAGGGTACTATTATGAGGACAATTAATCTTCATTATTACATTTGCAATTTTTATAAACATAATTATCCTCCTTGTAAATCTATATAGTTATTGTATCACAAAATAAAAAAAGTGTAAACCCTTTTTTGGCTTACACGGCTATTTTAAATATCATAATAGTATAAACAACTCAAGGCGGGTAAGTTTACCCGCCTTAAATTTACTATATAATTTTGTCTAAGAATTTTTAAGATTAAACACTTGCTTTAAAATCTTTCAAAGCCAAAGCTTTAAGCTGAGCCTTTGTCCAACCACTTGAGCCCTTCTTATAGAAAGTGGTAGGTACTTTTGCGATATCTTCTTTAATTCTTAATGAAACTACTTCGATTGATGGTTTTGTATATTTTTTCATTTCGATTACCTCCCTCTCCCTATATTATTGTTCTTCAGCATATTTTGCATTTGCTATCTTAACTGCTGTGTCATATACAGTCTCTGTTTCAGAGATCTTACAATATGCTCTGTACTTAAAGCCGTATTCAAGAGCTTCATCAACCAATGCAATTGCAAACTTCTGAGTATCACCTGCGAGTGTACCATAAGCTTTCAAAGGAACCCATCCGTCTCCTTTGCCCTCATCAATTTCGATACCAACTTCTATATATTCGTTAGGAAGTTTAACGTCATAAAGAACTGCAAACAACTTACCTGTTACATCTTCGCCATCTTCATCTGTGAATGTATAGCTATCTTTGAAATAAATCTTGTTTTTATTAAATACAACACTTTGTACAGGAGTATAGCCGAAGTCACTTGTAAGATTAATACCTACTGCAGGAGCAGAATATGTACCTCCATTCCAAGTAACTGTTACAGTACCATCTGCTTCAGTAAAAGTAAATGGGTTGATTATTGAAACATTGCCATTTTCATTTATAAATGCAGGAACATTAATTTCGTTATCACCTACTTTAGCCGTCAATGATGAGATCAACTTACTGTCTGCTGTTGCAGATACATTTCCAATGGTGATGATTTCATCTGCAACCGGGAAATTATCGCTGTAAGATGAAGACAAAGAACCCCATACAAATGTTACAGATCCTTTATCTGAACCTTCAATCTTAGCGTAGTTTGAAAATTCACTATCTACTTTTGCCATCTTGATCTCAAGACCATCAAGATTTGCGGTATCTGTAATGTAATCCTTGTCAAGTGTAGAACCTTCTGCTGTATACTGGTTTACATATACATCATTTACGCCGCTCTTAGCGTAGTATGTAACTTCATCACCTGTTGTAAGTCCTTTTACATATGTTGATACCTTAACAGTATTATCATCCACATACATTGTGGTTGAGCTATAGTCTGCTGCGGATGCTGTAACTGTCATAGCAGCGAACATAGCTACTATCGCAACGAGAGCGATAAGTCTTTTTGCTAAATTTTTCTTAGACATTTTCTTTTCCTCCTAATATTTACTTGTGTTATACAAGTTTTCAAAGCCTATGGCTATTTGAACTTTATATATTATAAGTACCGAAGTACGTATAACCTACTTAATAAGCTTGTTCCTCAGTTTGCAGAAACGGAGCCACAATCCAATAATAAATGGTCTTAGCGGCATCATCGCTACCCAAAGTCGGGAATAGACTTTGTATAAGAAAGAGTTCACATTGATCTCTTTACCTCTTCTTATAATATATGTAGCCTTCGCAAGTATCTGCTCTGAAGATACTCCCGATTCCTTCTCGGTCTCGGAATCTCCTGCAAGTATGAATCCTGTCTTATCTTCACCCACTATACGGTGGAGTATGTAGGATCCATCCTGTCGCTGATAAAATATGATATCATACTTTCTGTATGAATCTGACTTCTCAATCAAAGCGTAATCCCTGGCGGGTCTGATAAGAGGATACATACTCACTCCCTTGACAGGAAGCTTAACTCTCCCACCGGACTTCAACGTATCCGTGAACAGTTCTGATATAGAATATATAGATGCAATCTTTTGCTTATCCATAACCTACTCAAGAATCTCCTTTTCAGAAAGAATAGCCACAAATTCCTCTACGTCACTTAAGGCTGTCTCAAAATCCACATCATACTCTTTGCAAAGAGCATCTGCAACAGCTTCACATGTGAACTCTTCCTGCATCAATCCAAAAAGGAAAGCACCCGTCTCATTGGTGGTGATCATAGCACCGAAATCAAGAAATCTGTCATCCACAGGGACTATACAGTAGTCTCCGACAACTTCCTTGACTATAAATCCCGGCTTAATCTTCACTGATGAAAACCTCCAAAAACCGCAGTAATAACGCTCAAATGAGCATACGAATACCTATTTCCACAGTATTCATATATGAATTATAATACAAAAAGTTCCAATTGTCAATATACAATTTTAAATTTATTTAAATATTGTTTACAATTTGTTTTCATTTTTTTGAGCATATCATCGCCCAGTCTGATTTGGTATTTACTGTCAGAATATTGTACTCTTCGGACAACACTTTTCTGACCTCATCAAGTCTATCTGTAATGATACCGGAGCATATAAAATATCCGCCTTTTTTGAGAAGATTTTTTACCTTAGGTGCAAGAGGCATAATAACATCTGCCACGATATTTGCAACTATTATATCATACTTCCTGTCTGATATTTCTTCCATAAGCTTATCATCCGAAAGAACATCTCCCGAAAGCACCTTAAGTTTATTCTTGTCGATATCATTGAGTTCGGCATTTTCATACACAACATGAACGCAATTTTCGTCAATATCAAGTGCTGTCACTTCTTCTGCACCCAGAAGAACGGATATAAGAGAAAGGATTCCGCTTCCACAGCCTACATCCAGTATACTGTCGCCTTTCTTCACGCACTTTTCCAGTTGTTCTATACACATAGATGTGGAATGATGCGCACCTGTTCCAAAGGTCATGCCCGGATTTATCTTAAACAGGATTCTGTCTGTTTGTCCCGCATCTTCCCACTGAGGACATACAAGGATTTTTTCTCCTATCTCTATAGGATGGAAATACTTTTTCCAATTATTACACCAGTCCTCATCTTTTACACTGTCATTGGTGACAACCAGTGATCCGAATACATTTTCTTCGTCCGTACTTTTAAGCTCGTCAATAAGAGAAACAAGGGTATCATATTTTGAAGAAAATTCCTCATCGTCTTCCATATATATAATAATCCTGGTTTCGCCCTTCATCTTTTCTACCAGTTCTTCTTCCACGAAGTCCCAGTACTTGGTATTATTCTCAAGAAATTCGTTAAATTCCTTTTCATCCTCTATTTCTATTCCGTAGATGCCCATATCATAAAGCACACCGCTGACAGGGGCAATTCCTTCATTTGTAGTATATATTGTAAGCTTGATATAATCCATAATATCCTCCATCAAATTAGTACTTACATTATATAAATATGTGTGAAATTTGTCAACAGCATATCGGTATAATATATGGTATTTGGTGGGATAATTTTTGTATAAGCACATAAGGAGACGGATACAATGAACAAGGTAGAAATATGTGGTGTAAACACTTCGAAGCTCCCTACTCTCACAAACGAAGAAAAAACAAAACTTTTTGAAGAAATCAAAAAGGGAAATCTGAATGCAAGAGAAGAATTTGTAAAGGGTAACCTGAGGCTTGTATTATCAGTGATACAGAGATTTTCAAACAGAGGAGAAAATGTGGACGACCTGTTTCAGGTGGGTTGCATTGGGCTGATTAAATCCATAGACAATTTCGACACAAGTCTCAATGTGAAATTTTCCACTTATGCGGTACCTATGATAATCGGAGAAATCCGAAGATACTTAAGAGACAACAATTCTATCCGTGTGAGCAGATCGCTAAGAGATATAGCATACAAAGCACTTCAGGCAAAGGAAAAACTCACTGCCGAAAATGAAAAAGAACCTACAGTATCAGACATTGCTAAGCTTATTGGCATAGCCAAGGAAGATGTGGTATTTGCCCTTGATGCAATACAGGACCCTGTATCACTGTATGAGCCTGTATATAATGACGGTGGGGATGCTATATATGTAATGGATCAGATAGGCGATGACAAAAACAATGACGAAAGCTGGATAGAAGAAATATCTCTTAAGGAAGCGATGAAAAGGCTTAACAGCCGAGAAAAAAGAATAGTGTCCTTGAGGTTTTTTAAAGGGAAAACACAAATGGAAGTGGCTGATGAAATAGGTATATCGCAGGCACAGGTATCCCGACTGGAGAAGAGTGCAATGGAGCATATGAAAAAGTATATGTGATTTGGAAGGTAAAAATGGCTTGAGCCACATTCCGGAAAGAATTTATATTTTTTCAACTGTAATTCTGTTGTTATCTTTTGTCGGTTGAAAACCATCTTATCACAGATGGTTTTCTTTGTTTCTGTTCCGGAATGTTACGCACAAACATTCACCTGCGCTGTATCACATACAGCTTTGGTTCTGTTTGCACGTCTCAAACAATTTTTCCTCTTCCAAATATTCTCCCGGTAAAAATAGTCTGAGCCATATTCCGGAATGGATTTATTTTTTTGCAATTGTAATTCTGTTGTTATCTTTTGTCGGTTGAAAACCATCTTATCACAGATGGTTTTCTTTGTTTCTGTTCCGGAATGGATTTATTTTTTTGCAATTGTAATTCTGTTGTTATCTTTTGTAATCAACAAAACCCGCCTTTATGCAAATACACAAAGGCGGGCAATTATTTATTTTGTACGGTTATCTTCCCCAATTAAATTAAGTACAATGTAATTTCCTGCTATTCTTGATGAAATTCTTTCCGAATACACCGTTGCGATTTCACCAAGTGAAAGATTTGTACTAATGATAGTCTTTTTGCCGGTCTGATAACGGGTATTAAGGATATCAAAAAGCACTGCCTGAGAGTTGGAATTGATAAACTCTGTACCAAGATCGTCTATTATCAGTAAATCAGCGTCATATATAAGATCATACTCCGCCTTATACTTATCTCTGGGCACTCTGTTGAATTTGTAATCATCCACAAATCCAAACAAACGGTATGCACTGTGATACAGCACTGCAATACCCTTCTCCATAAGGCAATTGGTAATACAGCTTGTGATAAATGTCTTGCCCACCCCTGTATTTCCGTAGATAAAGAGACTTCTCTTTTCTTCTTCGAAATTGTCACAGAAATTTTTGCAGGCGATATATGCCGCATTGGCTGCCATTCTGGGAGATATGCCGATTTCCGTTTTGATATCTGCCGAATAGAAATCAAGGTTGAATTTGTCGAAAGTATCATCTTTATTAAGCAGGGAAATTGTAGATTTTGAATACACGTATTCTGCAATTTTTTTCTTAAGACAGATACACATCTTACCATCCTTAAATCCTGTATCGGAACATTCCTCACAGGCATATTTCGGCTTGGCATAATCCTCAGAAATACCATATTTTTCAAGATATGCTTTTTTCTGTGCCTTAAGGGTATTCAGTGTATCCACCATTTCTTTGGCAACATCTTCAACAGTTCTGCCTGTTTCGGTAATTTTGTACGCAGTTTTCAGTGCAGTAAGAGATATTTCCTTATCCACTTCTTCTATCTGAGGATAAAGAGCATATATTCTGTTTTTTTCGTTCTGAGCATCCTGTTCTCTTGCTGCTCTCTCTCTTGAAAGCTGTTCCTTTAATTCTCTCAATGCTTCACTATCAATATTCATGGCATTTCACCTTCTTTATATTATTTTTTCGCAAGGACTTCTATTTGTTTCTTAAGAAGCTCTTTTTCTCTATCGGTCATTTTTCTTTCTGAAGAGAAATTATTAAAACTTGTTTTTGGTTTTCTGATCGGTTCTTTTACTTCAGGCTTAGCACCTGTCACAATAGACACAAGCACCTTATTCATATACTGATAGGAAAGCTTGGAAGTATTTAATATTGTGATATCATAGGCTTCTTTAATCTGATCAAGGGTTGCTTTAAGATTATTAAGCCAGTCATTTATGTATTTCATTTCCGAATCGGTAAACTTTCTCCCTGATATCTGGAGAATCTTCTTTATCTCACCAAGGGTTTCATTCTGCTCCTTAAGTGCATTAAGATGCTCCTGTGCTGCAGCAAAAGTGGTTATCCCGCTTTCTGACCAATTGATTGCTACCTTTTCCATATATCTCATACTGGTCTTATCCATAGTGGTACAATATTCCACAATCACCAGTATAACATCTGCCGGCAAAGAAAGATAATCATAAAAACCATAAAGGGTCTTCATTTCCGACGGCGAAAGGGGTCTTCCGAAGATACTCTCTGCCACCTTATACATCTGAGCAAGATCAGCATTGGCTTTGATTGTAGAATCAATCTCTCTGGCAGTATAAACAGGCTTCTTAAAAGCAACTTCCTTTTCCTTCTTTGGCTCCTGAGAAGCTATGTCACAAAACTCCAGAGTATAGTCATCGTTCTTTTTCAAAAACTTCACTACCCCCTGAGTGTCCCAGTATTCCAGCGCATTTACAACATCACTCTCCAGAAGTTGAAGACTTTTTGCAATTTTTCCAAGAGAAAACTCCTTGGAATCATCAAAACTCAGTCTCAATGCATAAATATATACCTTCACATATGTAGGATTTGCCTGACACATATACTTATCCACAAACTGAACCGACAAGGGCAGCTCCTGAATCTTATTTAAATTTATCTTTAGTCCTGCCATTTTTCTTTCTCCGTTTTTATCATTAAAAATCATTATATAACGATGTTTCACATTGCAGATTTAATCTTATCATCCTTATTCTATCATAAATAATAAAAAGATGACAATGTTTTTTTGAAAATTTGTATAAATTTTTTTATTAATAGTATTTGATTTTGTGATTATTTATGATATACTATTATGTAATGTAAATTTTTTATTATTTTCGGAGGTGCATTTATGTCAGAAAAACTCAATCTCTGTGTTCTGTTTGGCGGAGAATCCACTGAATATGAAATTTCTTTGAGATCCGTCACATCAGTGCTTGAAAATCTCGACAAGAATAAATACAATATAACCACCATAGGTATCACACGTGACGGTAAATGGCGTCTCTTTGACAAGGACACAAGTCTTATAATAAACAACAACTGGTATTCAGATGATCTTAAGAAAGCATCGCCTGATTTGGGAGAAAAAGACAGCTCATTTATCATAACAGACAATGAGGGCAATGTCTCAAAAATCAAGACGGATATAGTATTTCCTGTACTCCATGGTGCAAATGGCGAAGACGGCAAACTTCAGGGGATGCTTGAAATGGCAGGAATGAAATATGTAGGCGTAGGTGTACTGTGCTCCTGCGTAAGCATGGACAAAGCATATACAAAGATTGTATTCAAAGAAGCAGGCATTGATCAGGCTGACTGGGTGACAATAAACGACTATGAGCTTTCAGATCTTGAAGCGATCATGGATAGATGCGAGAAAAAGCTGGGCTATCCTATGTTTGTCAAGCCTTCAAATGCAGGCTCATCCATTGGCATAGGCAAAGCCAAAACAAGAGAAGAACTTGAAACTGCAATCAGATCAGCATTTACATATGACAGAAGAATCATTGTAGAAGAATTCTTACAGGGAAGAGAAGTGGAATGTGCCGTAATGGGTACAAGAGGTAATATCAAGGCCTCCTGCGTAGGTGAAATACTTGCTGCAAACGAATTCTATGATTTCGAAGCAAAATACTCCGACAAGGTAGAAAGCGGACTTGTAATCCCTGCAAAGTTTGAAAACAACTGCGAAGAAAAAATCCGCAATCTTGCAATAAAAGCATTTAACGCACTTGATGGAAAGGGCCTTTCAAGAGTGGACTTCTTCTGTGACGACAAAAATGATATTATCAGAATCAACGAAATAAACACTCTTCCGGGATTTACAAGTATAAGTATGTATCCGAAGCTCTTTATGAATGAGGGTATGTCTTATGCAGAAATTCTTGATAATGTAATAGAATTCGGTTTGAAATAAACCATTTACAGAGAGGAAACTTAAATGGATAACAGATATATAGGAGTTTTTGACTCGGGTGTGGGAGGACTTACCTTCGTAAAAGAACTTATGAAAAACCTTCCTGATGAAAATATTGTCTATTTTGGCGACACCGGAAGAGTTCCCTACGGAACACGTTCAGCTGATACTATAAAAAAATATGCCATTGACGATATGAACTTTCTCATGACACACGATATCAAGGCGGTAGTCATTGCCTGCGGTACTGTAAGCACCGTTGCGATCCCTACCTTAAGAAAAATCTACAACATACCTATCATCGGTGTAGTAGATGCATCTGCCATAGCTGCTGTCAATGCTACCGAAAACAACAAAATCGGTATCATCGGCACCATCGGCACTATAAAAAGCGGCAAATATGAACAGGCAATAAAAGAAATATCACCTATGATGGAAACTGCATCAGTAGCATGCCCTATGTTTGTGCCACTTGTAGAAAATAATATGGCAGATACAGAAGCAAGCTATCTTATAGCTAAGGACTATCTTAAACCATTTGTAGATATGGGCGTGGATACTCTCATCTTAGGATGCACTCACTATCCGCTCCTCTCCAATACAATAAGAAAAATTATGGGCGACCATGTGAAGCTTATAGATGCAGGTGCTGCTACAGCACATTTTGTATCAGAATACCTCAAAAACAAAAATATGTTGTCTGAAACAAGAGAAAAAGAGCAGTATAAGTTTTTTGTAAGTGATTCTGTGGAAAATTTCATAAATGTTGCAGACAAATTCCTTGGAAGAAAAATTGATGATTCTGTACAGAAAATTGATATAGAAATCTTTTAGGAGGACATATGAAAAAAAGAAATGTACTTATCTCTATAAAAGGGCTTCAGTCACAGTTTGATGACAACAACGATATTGAGCTTGTAACAGAAGGACTCTTTTATAAAGATAATTCTAAATATTATGCCACATATGAAGAAACTGAAATGACAGGTATGACAGGCACTACCACAACATTGGAAATAGAACCAAAAAAAGTAACTCTTATAAGAAATGGTATGGTAAACAATCAAATGCTGTTTATCAAAGACAAAAAAACTACTTCTTATTATGACACAGGCTTTGGCAATCTTGTGGTAGGTATTCTCACAGACAAGGTAGATGTAGATGTGGATGACAACGGTGGACATATCAACATTGCATACAATATCGACATAAACGAAGAATATCTTGGTTCAAATACATTTGACATAAGCATAAAGAATGCATAAGAAAGGAAAATAGAAATGGATATAATTGCAAATATTAAAAAAGAAATTGCATCAGTAATAGAAAATGCCATTATTGAGCTTGAAAAGAAGGGCGAGATTTCCTTCGGAGAAGAAGGCTTCAATCAGGAAATTGAAACAGAAATCCCAAAAGAAAAGAAAAACGGAGATTTCTCATCAAATATTGCAATGAAAATCACAAAGCTTGTAAAAAAGCCTCCTGTTGTAACTGCAAACCTTCTGTTGGATAATTTTAAGCTGGAAAACACATACATAGAAAAAGCAGAAATAGCAGGTCCCGGATTTATCAACTTTTACCTTAAGAAGGACTGGCTTTATGATTCACTCAAAACCATCTGCGACATGGGCGAAGACTATGGTAAGGTAAATGTGGGAAATGGCGAAAAAATCGTTGTGGAATATGTAAGCGCCAACCCTACAGGCCCTATGCATATGGGTAATGCAAGAGGCGGTGTAATCGGCGATGTACTTGCAAATGTCTTAAAATGCGCAGGCTATGATGTGACAAAGGAATTTTACATCAACGATGCAGGTGCTCAGATAGAAAAATTCGGCAAATCTCTTGAAGCAAGATATATGCAGAAGATTCTTGGCGAAGATGCATTTGAATTTCCCGAAGACGGATATCAGGGGGAAGATATAGGTGTACATGCTCAGAACTATATCGATATAAATGGCGACAAGCTTGTAAACATGGAAAGTTCTGAAAGACAGAAGGCACTTATCGACTATGCCCTTCCTATCAACATTGAAGGACTCAAAACCGGTCTTGCCAACTACAAAATCCACTATGATGTATGGTTCCCTGAAAGCATTATCCATAATAACGGCGAGGTAAAAGAAACCATCGAAGAGCTTAAGAAAAGCTCACTTACATACGAAAAAGACGGTGCATTGTGGCTCAAGGCTACAGAGTTTGGATGTGAAAAAGACGAAGTGCTTATCCGTCAGAACGGAATCCCCACATACTTCGCAGTAGACATCGCATACCACAGAAACAAATTTGAAAAAAGAAACTTCTCAAGAGCAATCAACATCTGGGGTGCAGACCACCATGGTCATGTGGCAAGAATGAAGGGTGCTATGGAAGCTGTTGGTATCTCAGGTGACAGACTTGATGTAATCATTATGCAGCTTGTAAGACTTATGAGAAATAATGAAGTGGCAAGAATGAGCAAACGTACAGGTAAGATGATCACACTCTCTGATCTTATTGAAGAAATCGGTGTAGATGCAGCAAGATTTTTCTTTAATCTCCGTCAGGCAGGAAGCCATCTGGACTTTGACCTTGACCTTGCTGTAGCTCAGAACAGCGAAAATCCTGTTTTCTACGTTCAGTATGCTCATGCGAGAATTGCAAGTATCATAAACTCTCTCAAAGAAGAAGGAATAGATATAAAATCACACAAAGACGTTGATTTGTCACTTCTTAATAAACAGGAAGAATATGATCTTATAGAAAAAATTGCACAATATCCTCAGGAAATTACAATCAGTGCACAAACCGAAGATCCATCCAGAATCACAAGATATGTGCTTGATGTGGCATCAAGCTTCCACACATTCTACAATGCTCCTGACTGCAGAGTAAAATGTGAAGATGAAAAGCTTATGGCATCAAGACTTCTTATGATAAACTGTGTAAAGACAGTTATAGGAAATGCACTTAATCTTCTCGGTATCGATGCTCCTGAGAAAATGTAACTATATATAATGAAGGAATTGATCTTAATGAATAATAAAAAATACAGATTTTTATCTTTGATAATTGCACTTGTACTCACATTTCAGGTATCTGTATTTGCTGAAGAAACCCCCACTCCACCTGTAGAAAATCCACAGGAAGCTACAACAGCTGAACAGGAAAAGCCTCTGAATGAGGATACCTTCGAAAGATATATTGTGGAAGGTATGGTTGATGCAGTAGATAAATCATACAGATATGGCATAGACAGAGAAGAAATATACAAAAGCATTATATCAAGACTTCTGGCTCTGAAGCCTGAGCTTATGAATGATGCATTATATGCTATCTTTGATCAGCTTGATATACACAGCGAATACTATACTGCAGAAGAATACAAGGAACTTATGGAATATGTAACAAACACATTTTGCGGTATAGGTGTGATTATATCAGAGGTTGACGAAGGGCTGTTTGTAATGAGCGTCCTTCCAAACTCCCCTGCATTACAAGAAGGTGTTATGGTAGGCGACATCATAGTATCTGCAGACGGGAATCCTCTTGCAGGCTTGTCTACTGACGAAGCGAAAAAATTTATCGTCGGTGAAGAAGGCACAAATGTTACAGTTGGTATAATGCGTAACGGCGAATACATAGAAAAAATTATGACCCGTGCCCAGGTAGAAAATGTAAGCGGATATTACGATGTAATAAGTGATAAAATCGGATATATATCACTGGATTCTTTTGATGGTCACTGCGACAAGATGATATCAGAAGCACTTAAATCCTTTGATGAAAAAAATATCACAAAGATAATCATTGATTTAAGATACAATCCGGGTGGTTCACTTGATGAATATGTAAAGGTAAGTCAGCACTTCTTCCCTAAAGGACCTGTAATCAGCATGGATTACAAAGACCCTGAAAAGAAGGAAATTTACTATTCTGAAAACGAAAATCCAAAATACACACTTGCTGTCCTTATAAATGAACACAGTGCAAGTGCTTCTGAGGCATTCTCAGGCGCAGTACAGGATACAAAAGTCGGTGTAGTAATCGGCGAAAAATCCTTTGGAAAAGGCACAAAACAGTTTATAAGCAGAATATGGACCGGTGGCGGAGTAAAGCTTACAGATGCTGAATATCTCACTGCAGGAGGCAGAAGAATCAACAATGTGGGTATTTACCCTGACATTGAAGTGACAAATGAACTGGTCAAGTATTCAAAGGAAGTATTCGGTGTGCTTTCTATGGAAAAGAAATTTAACATCGGTGACAAAAGTGAAGAAGTAGTAAAAATCAAACGAAGACTTCACATTATGGGCTATGATGTAGGATATCCGGGAAATGACACATATGATGAAAAAACATGGGCAGCTACCTGCTCATTCCAAAGAGCAACAGGTCTTTATCCTTATGGTGTGATGGACTTCAGCACTCAGCTGATGCTTGAAAGCACCCTGGCTACAAGTCAGGTAAGACCGGATAAACAGCTTGAAACTGCTATAAAGGTGCTTTCTGATGATAGTTGGAAAGAATATGTGGGATTGGGTATTGTGGATGTTTCCGACAATGAACCAAAACCAACACTTAAAAGACCGGAATAAACATAATTGATATAACACAATAAATATCCACCCGCAATAGCGGGTGGTTTTTCATTTTCGGGCATAACCCCACCTTCTGCCAGCGACGCACAAGTGCTTTTTTTATTAGCCTGCCATGCAATAATTACTTGATACACATATATATGGGTTATTATTTTACAGGCTTTCCCTTGAGGGGAAACTGTCGAGCAATGTGAGACTGATGAGTAGGGGCGGGGTTCCATCCCCGCCCGTTTGTTTGGGAGGGCACAGAGACCCTCCCCTACAATTCCACCTCATCCGAGTTTTGCTCTGCAAACCCCACCTTCCCCTTGAAGGGGAAGGCTTTCCAACAATTTATTTGTGCTATGCTACAACATTGTATTATAATATACTTTTTGTATACTTTACTTTTCTGTCTGTTTACCGTTTAACCTTTATTTAACCACGCGACTTTTCAAGTGGTTTTCGTTACACAACAAAAAGATGCAGAAGATATCTTCTGCATCTTTTTTATTGAAATTTATTTAAAAGTCAGGATTAAAATTCCATTTTAGCCTGTCTTTTGTAAACTTCATATCTTTCCTTAAGATCCTTTTCAGCCTTCTGGAAGAGCTGTTCAGCGATTTCAGGATATGCTTTCTTAAGAATGAGGTATCTGTTTTCGCCATTCATAAAGTCTGTAACTGTACCTGTAGGCTCTTTAGAATCAAGAGTGAATGGATTCTTACCTTCTTCTGCCAACTGTGGGTTGTATCTCCACAAGTGCCAGTATCCGCATTCTACAGCTTTCTTTTCTTCAAGGATAGTATTTGCCATACCTACCTTGATACCATGGTTGATACATGGAGCATATGCGATGATAAGTGATGGACCCGGATAAGCTTCAGCTTCCTTGATTGCGTTCATTGCCTGCTGCATATTTGCACCAAGAGCGATCTGAGCAACATATACATAACCATATGTTGTAGCAATCATACCAAGGTCTTTCTTCTTCTGTCTCTTACCTGCTGCTGCGAATTTTGCAACTGCTGCAGTTGGTGTAGCCTTAGAAGACTGACCACCTGTATTTGAATATACTTCAGTATCTACTACGAAGATGTTAAGGTCTTCGCCTGATGCGATTACATGGTCAAGACCGCCGTAACCGATATCATAAGCCCAACCGTCACCACCGAAGATCCACTGTGAACGTTTGATAAGGAAGTCTGCTCTGTCAGCGATTTCTTTGATTGCAGGATTTGACATATCAGCATCTTTGATAAGAGCCATAATCTTCTTAGCAGCTGCCTTAGAAGCTTCTGCATTGTCTTTGCCTGCGATCCACTCTTTGAATGCTTCCTGAAGCTCTGGGCTTACAGCATCCATTGCTTCGTTCATACGAGCAACAAGTGTTTCTCTGATCTTTGCAACACCCTTAACCATACCAAGACCGAATTCAGCGTTGTCTTCGAAGAGTGAGTTAGCCCATGCAGGACCCTTGCCTTCTGCATTCTTACAGTATGGCATTGATGGAGCAGAACCACCCCAGATTGATGTACAACCTGTAGCATTTGCAACCATCATTCTGTCACCGAAGAGCTGAGTGATAAGTTTGATATATGGTGTTTCACCACAACCTGCACAAGCACCTGAGAACTCAAGCATTGGCTGTGCAAACTGTGAATTCTTGATATTCTTTGTAACATCGATTGTATCCTGTTTTGAAGGAATTGTCATTGCATAATCCCAGTTAGCTGCATCTGGTTCTACAACGTCGTCATATGGCTTCATTGTAAGAGCCTGGATCTTGTCAGGACAAACCTGAGCACAAACTCCACAACCGAGACAGTCGTTAGGAGATACCTGCATTCTGAACTGCAAGCCTTCGCCCATAGCCTTTGCAGGATATGTTACGAATTCTGCAGGTTTGTTTGCAGCTTCTGCATCTGTAAGAAGAACCGGTCTGATTGCAGCATGTGGACAAACAAGTGAACACTGGTTACACTGGATACACTTTGTGCCATCCCATACAGGAACGTTAACTGCAACGCCTCTCTTTTCGTATCTTGAAGTACCTGTTTCGAATGTACCATCTTCGATACCGAGGAATGTACTTACAGGAAGCTTATTACCAGCCTGCGCATTTACAGGTTTTACAATCTTTTCGATAAATTCCGGAACGTCTGCTTTCTTTGTGTCGTTATCAACAGCATCTTTCCATGAAGCAGGAACTTCAATCTTCTTCAATGCATCGATAGCGCCATCAACAGCATCACAGTTCATCTTAACGATTTCGTCACCCTTCTTGCCGTATGTCTTTTTGATAGCGTCTTTGATAAGTGTAACAGCTTCATCAAAAGGAATAACATTTGCAAGTTTGAAGAATGCACTCTGTGTTACCATGTTGATTCTGTTTGGTCCGAGACCAACTTTAACTGCAACATCTACAGCGTTGATTGTGTAGAAGTTGATTTCATTTTCTGCAAGATATCTCTTAACCTTTGCAGGGAGGTGCTTATCAAGGTCAGCTTCATCCCATACACAGTTGAGAAGGAATGTACCACCCTTCTTAAGTCCGTCAAGTACATCATACTGATGAACATATGCAGGCTTATGACAAGCAATGTAGTCTGCTTCGTCAAGAAGATATGTTGATTTGATAGGAGTCTTACCAAATCTCAAGTGAGACATGGTTACACCGCCTGATTTCTTTGAGTCATAATCAAAGTATGCCTGAGCATAAAGATCTGTGTTGTCACCGATGATCTTGATAGCATCTTTGTTTGCACCAACTGTACCGTCAGAACCGAATCCCCAGAATTTACATCTGGTTGCACCAGCAGGAGCAGCATTGATTCTTTCGCCAACAGGAAGTGAAAGGTTGGTAACGTCATCAACGATACCGATTGTAAATCCCTTCTTTGGCTCTGTAGCATCAAGATTGTCAAATACACTTACAAGCTGTGTAGGTGTAGTATCCTTAGAACCAAGACCAAATCTACCGCCAACGATTTCAGGAGCATTTTCTTTGCCCATGTAAAGGTTGCAAACGTCGAGATAAAGTGGTTCGCCAAGTGAACCTGGTTCTTTTGTTCTGTCTAAAACAGCAATCTTCTTAACAGTTGAAGGCATAACATCGAAGAAGTACTTTGCAGAGAAAGGTCTGTAAAGATGAACTTTGAGTACACCAACCTTTTCGCCTTTTGCGTTGAGGTAATCAACTGTTTCTTCCAAAGCTTCACAAACAGAACCCATAGCAACGATAACCTTTGTTGCATCAGGAGCACCATAGTAGTTGAATGGTTTGTATTCTCTGCCTGTAATCTTTGTGATTTCTTTCATGTAGTCATTTACGATATCAGGAATTGCATCGTAGAATTTGTTTGATGCTTCTCTGCCCTGGAAGTAAATGTCAGAGTTCTGAGCAGTACCTCTTAATACTGGGTGTTCAGGATTCAAAGCATTGTCCTTGAAGCTCTTGAGAGCATCATAGTCTACAAGGCCCTTAAGGTCTTCATAGTCCATAACTTCGATCTTCTGGATTTCGTGGCTTGTTCTGAAGCCGTCAAAGAAGTGGAGGAATGGAACTCTACCCTTGATAGAAGCAAGGTGAGCTACACCGCCCAGGTCCATAACTTCCTGAACTGAGCCTGATGCCAAGAGAGCGAAACCTGTCTGACGACAAGCCATAACGTCCTGATGGTCACCAAAGATATTGAGTGCATGAGCAGCGATTGCTCTTGCGCTTACGTGAAATACTGTAGGCAAAAGTTCACCTGCGATCTTGTACATGTTAGGGATCATAAGAAGAAGTCCCTGAGATGCGGTGAATGTTGTTGTAAGAGCACCTGCCTGAAGTGAACCGTGCACTGCACCAGCAGCACCTGCTTCAGACTGCATTTCTACAACGTCTACTGTCTGGCCGAAGATGTTCTTCAAGCCTTTTGCACTCCATTCATCAACGTATTCTGCCATTGTTGATGATGGTGTGATTGGGTAAATTGCTGCTACTTCTGTAAACGCATAGGCGCAATGTGCGGCAGCGCAGTTACCATCCATGGTCTTAAATTTCTTTGCCAATTTTACTACCTCCTCAATTTATCAGATTGCCTGAAAAACAGACATCTGTGAATTACTTCATCATTTGTGCAAAAACACATAAGACAACACGTTAATTATATCACGGGATTACTATTTTTTCAAGGGTTTTTTGAAAGGTGTGTGATTTTTTTGACGATAATTTTTAAAAGTATTGAGTTTCGCTTGATAATTTAACATATTTTGTGATATAATATGCGGATATGAAAGGAGGATTTTATATATGGCACTTGACGGAATCACACTTAACGCACTTACAAAAGAACTAAAAACTCTTCTTGTTGGCGCAAGAATAGACAAGATACACCAACCCGAAAGGGACGAAATCATCATAGGACTTCGTGCGTACAGAGAAAGCTACAGGCTTTTATTATGTGCAAATCCTTCTTTTCCAAGAGTACATCTTACCGAACTATCCAAGGACAATCCACAATCTCCCCCACTTTTTTGTATGCTGCTCAGAAAGCATATTTCAGGTGGAAAAATAACAGATGTGTACCAGAAAGAAATGGAAAGAATTATCTGCTTTGACATAGAAAGCTATGACGAGCTTGGTGACCTTTCCACAAAAACACTTATTGCGGAAATTATGGGTAAGCACTCAAACATTATCCTTGTAAATAATTCAGGAAAAATCATTGATTCTATTTTTCATATAGACATTACAGTAAGCTCTGTAAGACAGGTGCTTCCCGGATTTATATATGAAGAACCCCCCTCTCAGGGTAAGCTTGACTTAACAAAGAGAGCCGACTATGATATCCTTTCTGATATTGAAATAAATGAGGTATCATATCAGAAGCAGATTATGTCCAAATATATGGGTATAAGCCCCATAATCGCCAGAGAAACAGTATTCAGAGCATTGGGAGATACAGATGCACTTCCTTCACTTCACAGTGTAAAGTCTGTTTCAGATGAAATTATCAGACTGAGGGACAGCATTGTCAATGGTCAGTACTCGCCATGTATCATCACAGACAAAGAAACCTCAAAGCCGCTTGATTTCGCTCCATTTAAGATAGAGCAATATGAAAATATGGTACAATGGGAAAACTTCTCTTCTATAAATGAGGCTGTGGACAGCTTCTATATCAAAAAAGCAAAAAACGAAAGTATGAGGCAAAAAAGTGCCGCACTTCACAAGCTTGTATCAAACAATATAGAAAGATGTGAAAGGAAGCTTCAGATTCAGAATGAAACCCTCTCCCGCTCATCAGACAGAGAAAAACATAAAATCAAAGGTGACCTTATCACCGCAAATCTCTATCGCATCAACAAAGGCGACAAGGAAGTAGAGCTAGAAAACTTCTATTCTGATGGGGAAATGATAAAAATCACACTGAAAACCGATCTTACACCTGCAGAAAATGCTCAAAGATTCTACTTAAGATATACAAAAGAAAAAACTGCCGAGGAAGAAACCATAAAGCAGAGAAAAATCAACCTTGAAGAAATAGAATACTTAAAATCCGTATTGGAATCCATCGAACAGGCAGAAACAGTATCCGAAATCAACCAGATAAAAGATGAACTGGCAGATGAAGGATATATAAGAAAACGGATTGACAGAAAAAGGAATCCAAAAGCTCCGAAATTTGAGCCTGCAAGATTTGTAAGTCACGACGGATTTGAAATATTTGCAGGCAAAAACAACAAACAAAATGACTATGTAACCTTAAAACTTGCGCGATCCACAGACATCTGGCTTCATACCAAAAATATTCACGGCTCACACGTAATTATTAAGACAGAAGGCGGAAAAGAAGTGCCCGACAGGACTCTTACAGAAGCCGCAATAATCGCTGCATACTTCTCAAAGGGCAAAAGCTCTCAGAATGTGGAAGTGGACTATACGGAAGTAAAAAATGTAAAGAAACCATCAGGTGCAAAGCCAGGAATGGTAATATATGTAAACAATTACACCGCTGTGGTAACACCTGATGAAAAGCTTATAGAAGAATTAAGAACAAACTGACATATACAAAGGACAATATTATGAAAAAATCAACAAATACAATGGGCGCAATATATGTGACCATTGCTGCAGTGAGCTGGGGAATATTTCCATTATTTAACAGAACCCTTGCATCAATGGGTATCCCACCTATTACATCCACTGCAATAAGAGCAATGATTGCCGCAGTGATATATATAATATGGGGATTATCCAAGGGCGCATTCAAGACATTTTCATTTAAATGCATCCCATTTTTTCTTTTTTACGGAATCACAGCCATAGTTGGCACAACATACCTTTATGCTCAGGCACAGGTAACACTCAATTCATCATCAATGGCGGCAGTACTTCTCTATACAGCACCTGCATTTGTGATAATATTTAACAGAATACTATACAAAGAGCCTGTAACAAAGGTTAAGCTTGCAGCACTCCTTATGACATTCATCGGGTGCTTTCTTGTATCAGGAGGATATGATATATCCAACTTAAAAATTAACGGATTGGGACTGGCAATCGGACTACTTTCAGGCTTAAGCTACTCTATGCTTACAGTAATAGGAAAAACTGCGGTAAAGAAATACGCTCCTGACTTAAATTCATTTATGCCAACTATTATGGCGGCAATAGTGTTTATGTGTATGGTTCCTCCATGGACAGTACCTGTACCAAATGTATCAGTACTTATATTGTACCTTCTCTTAAGCCTTACGGGAACAGTTATTCCCTATGTGTTTTATACAAAGGGATTATCTACAGGAATGGACGGAGGAAAAGCGATACTTATAGCCAACACAGAGCCCATAGTAGCATCAGTTCTTGGTGTGATAGTATTTGGCGATGCAATAAATATTATACAGATATTTGGAATAATCCTTACCCTTACAGGTGCGGCAATTGCTTCTAAGGATAAATAAAAATCAAAAACAATCGGTGCAAAACTTAGTTTTGCACCGATTATTTTTTCTCATATTTTTTAGTCAAGTGTGATCTCAAGCACGTTGTCATATCCCTTATGGAATGCAACCATAGCTGTCTGAGTCTTGCCGTTGGCTGTAACTGTTACATCGTAGTCACCGTAGTAACCTCTTATGGTAGCCTTACCTTCTGCATCGGTTTTTGCCTTTGCATTCTTTGTCCACCACTTGTTATATACCATATCTTCCCATACAAGACCTGATGGTTTGAGATTCCAGTCATTGTCATACATTGGTGAGAAGTTTGCAAAGAGGTTTGCATCGTTGAATCCCCACATTACAAAGCCATCCATCAACTCTTCTGCAAATGTAACGATAAGCATATCTCTCATATAGTTACCCTGGAGATAAATATCTGAGATAGAGTTTGAATATTCAGTTACTTTGAGTCTCTTGCCGTACTTTCTTAAGTCATCGTGAAGCTTCATTACTTCTGACGGCATTCTCATTGTACCGTCATAGTGTGACTGAAGTCCAAGTGCATCAAAGTCCGCACCGATTTCAATAAGTTCTTCTATTCTTGTAAAGTACATCGGGTCGTGATGTGCTGTTTCATTATAATAAAGTACACAATCGTCACCTGCATACTGTCTTGCCCAGTCAAACCACAGTTTGTAGATTTCTACTCCGTATACATCTCTGTGGTCTGTAGATGCAACGATTTCATTTACTACGTCCCATTCTGTTACTTTGTCCTTAAAGAATGTACAGATATCTTCAACATGTGCTCTGCAGTATTCATCAAACTTTTCTCTTGCATTACCTGACATAATTTCATCAGTATACATATATTCAGGTGTGAGCCACTGTCCACCGCTTGAAGAAAGTGGTCTTTCCCAGAAGAGGCAATGTCCTCTCATATATTTGATACCCTTATTAACAGCAGTTTCAAACTGTGCTATTGCCTGATTACGCTTTGGTCCTTCAAAAGGTCCCCACTTTGTATCATTTGTTTCAACACCTGTGTTGAACTGTCTGATAAAGTTCTTTGCGTAGGTTTCGTCTGTGTTTACGGCATTATTGAATGCTGTACCAAACTGGAATTCATGCTCAAACATATCAAGTTCAACTTCTGCATCAGGGATAACGTTTCCGTCTTTGTCCTTTACGATAACAGAGAAGTCTCCTTTTCTGATCTTTTCGATTCTGTCGATAGCGTCTTTTCTCCATGGAGCATCTTCCTTAAGTTCAGGAATCTCTTCTGCTGATCTTGGGAATTTTGCTGCATCAAAATCAGGTCCCATATTGACGATTTCAACACCGCCAAGCTCTATTACCTGCTTTGCAAAGCCCGGTCTGATACCGATGCTTGTAGCATCCTTTACGCCGGTGAATGGCATATAAACTATCTCCCAGTCTTTGCCTGCACTGATTTTCTGGAAAAGTGCTTTTTTGAATGTTTCAGGATGTTCTATCTGAATCTGAACTTCTCCTCTGCCGTTTGCGTTACCGCCTTCAAGAAGTCTGAAACGGAAAGCAAAAAGCATCATATCTTCTTTTTTAACGCCATCACCCGGGTTCTTTTCAGGTGTTGCAGATGTTCTTACAATAAATTTTGAACTCTTTTCAGGAACTTCATTACATGTGATCTTGAGAGATTTACTGAAAGGCTGTCCTTCTACATCAATAACCTCATAGTTACCAAACTGTGGTCCCTGAACATCCTTAAGTCCTGCCATAAACTCGTCTGTGGTACATACCACTTCGCCCATTGATTTGATATTTGCATAGATCTTTTCCTGCTCTGCGATATCAGGCTGTCCGTAGAAGATAAGGTCATCCATAGAAGATGATTTTGTAAATTCTGTTGGAACAGGTCTGTGGAATTCAGATACAAGCTTTGCAAGCTTTTCTTTTGAAGAATTGATGATTACTGTCTTTGTAGCATCATCCCAGTCTACCTTGCATCCAAGTGATTCTGAAATAAATCTTACAGGCACCATTGTTCTGTCTGAAACAATTGTTGCAGGTACATCAAGAGAAACTGTACTGTCGTTTACCTTTGCTTCCTTATTGCCTATCTGCAATGTAACCTTTATATCACCTTTTGTACCGGTTACTGTCTTTGTGGTATCGTCCCACTCAATAGTTGCACCAAGTGCTTCAAAGATACCCCTCATAGGTACCAATGTTCTTGAATCCACAATCACAGGCATCACATCATAAGACTGTGCTTTGCCGTCGATTGTAACATCGATTGCACTTTCGGCATATACAGATACAAATGCCAGTAACGAAAGCATTACAATCACCATAACCAAACTGATAATTCTTTTCATAGTTTTTCTCCCTTTCTTTTAGTTTATAATTTGAGTATAACAGAAATATTTTTTAAAAACCTCATCAATATTGATGCTTTTTTGCAAAAAACATTTCAAATATTGATATTTATTACATATTAATATCAAATTTGATAAAAGTATCAAAAATGATATTTACCCCATAAATTCACCTCGTTATAATAGGAAGCAAAGAAAGGAAGGATAATTATGAAAGCAACTCTTATCGACGAAAACAGAAACCTTAAGTGGACAGATGTGGATACTCCCACACCAAAAAAAGATGAAATAATGATAGAAATATACGCAGCAGCTCTTAACCGTGCAGACCTTCTCCAGAGAAAGGGCACCTATCCTTCTCCTAAGGGATGGCCTGAATGGATGGGGCTTGAAGTAGCAGGCAAGGTACACAGTATGGGTGAAGAAGCTGCTTTAAAAAGCGGATTTAAAGTAGGCGACGATGTATGTGCCCTTCTTGGTGGTGGCGGATATGCAGAATATGTATGCGCACCTTACGGTATGGTAATGCCAATGCCAAAGGGACTTACATATGAAGAAGCATCATCTCTTCCTGAGGCATATGCTACATCTTACTTAAATCTCTTTTATGAGGGACACTTAAAAGAAGGTCAGACAGCATTTATCCCTGCAGGCGCATCAGGACTTGCCTCTGTTGCAATACCAATGGCAAAGGCATTCGGTGCAAGGGTACTTACTTCTGTACTCTCTGACGAAATCGCATCAAAAATCGAAAACTTAGGCGCAGATGTGATCATCAATTCTACAAAGGAAGATGTGAGCGAAGTTCTTAAAAAAGAAGAAGAAATGGGACATCCTGTACATACAGTAATGGATTGTCTCTGCGGTGAAACACTTGGTCAGTGTATCCCATATATGGCAGAAGGGGGCTACTGGATAGTAATCTCCACTCTTGCAGGCATAGAAACAACTATCCCCTTAAGACCACTTCTTACAAAAGGACTTCACCTTGTGGGAAGTATGCTGAGAAAGAGAAGCTCAGAAGAAAAAGCTCTCCTTCTCAAAGAGCTTGTGGAAAAAGTGTGGCCAAAGCTTGAGGATGGCACAATCAAGCCATCTATATATAAGGTGTTGCCTATAGAGCAGGCAGAAGATGCACATGCTATCCTCGAAAGAGGAGAAAATGTGGGAAAGGTTGTTCTGAAGGTTAAATAATGGCTAAATCAAAAAACTTAGGTTTCACACTTAAAGCACTTATTGTAATGGCACTGTGGGGATCCCTTTTTCCTTGTGTAAAAATCGGGTATAAGATTTTTGACATTACAACCACAGGTGATTTACTTTTGTTTGCAGGTGTAAGGTTTACCATATGCGGCTTAGTAATTTGTATTTACAGATACTTCACTGCTAAAGATAAGTTCACCGGGGTAAAGCCTGTATTTTCTACAATACTGTTTACAGGGCTTTTTTCGGTAGTACTTCATTATGCATTCACCTACTCTGCTCTTAATCTTTGCAAATCCAGTGCACTTGTGGCTATCTTAAAGCAAGTGGGAATGGTATTTTATGTATGCTTTTCCTTCATTTTCTTTAAGGAAGACAGACCTACAGTAACAAAATTTGTTGCTGCAGCTCTGGGATTTGCGGGAATAATAGTAATCAATATCACCCCTGACGGAATAGATTTCGGACTTGGGGAGGTGTTTGTCCTTCTCGCGTCCTTCTGTACTGTATTTGCAAGTGTATTCGGAAAAAAAGCCATAAGCAAAGCAGATTCTGTATGGGTGACCGGTGTAAGTCAGCTGTTTGGTGGAATCATCCTTCTTACAGTGGGATATCTTATGGGTGGAAGTATGACTGTAAGCTACAGCCTGCAGTCACTTGTATTCGTGTATATTCTTTTTGCATCTGTATTCAGCTATTGTCTGTGGTACATAATACTTGAGAAAGGCGAACTGTCAAAGCTCTTTATCATCAAGTTTGCAGAGCCGCTGTTTACAGTTGTATTCGGGATGCTTATAGCAGGAGAAAGCTTCAAAATCCAGTATATCCTCGGCTTTTTACTTATTTCAACAGGAATAATGCTTACTAAGAAAAAAACATCATAAATTATTAAGGAATGTAAAAATTTGCTTTTTACATTCCTTTTTTATTGAAATCCTTGGATTTATATGATAAAATAGAAAAAAGCTAAAAAAATTTTCAGACGAAAGGAAGATTTTTTATGAAAAAAACAGTTAAAGATATCCTGAATCTTATCAAAGAGCATGATATCAAAATGGTTGACTTCAAGATGGTAGATATCAACGGTCAATACCGTCACGTTACCATCCCTGCATCAAACTTTTCGGAAAAAACAATGAAAAACGGTATCGGCTTTGATGCTTCAAACTACGGATACGCTGTAGTAGAAAAAAGTGATATGGTATTTATCCCGGATCCTGATACTGCAATTATTGATCCATTCTGCGAAATCCCTACATTGTCTATGACAGGTAATGCTATGATTATCGCAAATCCGGAAAACAAACCACTTAGTCAGTATCCGAGAAACATCGTTCTGGCTGCAGAAAACTATATGAGAGAACAAGGTATCGCTGATACGATGAAGATTCTTCCTGAGTTTGAGTTTTATCTCTTTGACCAGGTAGGCTGGAATGTGGGTCCTGACAGTGTTTCTGCAAGTGTGGATGCTATCCAGGCTCACTGGAACAGTGGTGTGGAAGGCACAGGCAATGTAGTTGCAAAACAGAAGAACTACCACATCGCAAAGCCATTTGACGTAGCATATGAAGCAAGAAGCGAAATGTGTATGCTTATTCAGGAAGCAGGCATAGCTCTTAACTACCACCACCCTGAAGTAGGTGCTGCCGGTCAGTTCGAAATCGAGCCTGAGCTTGGCGAAATGTCAAAAATGGCAGATGCTACAATGATTATCAAGTACATTATCCATAACGTAGCAAGAAAATATGGAATGAGTGCTACATTTATGCCAAAGCCTGTAATGGGCGAAGCAGGTAACGGTATGCACGTTCATATGCTTCTTTTCAAAGACGGAAAGCCTTTGTTCTCAGATGACAACGGATATTCAAACTTAAGTGAAACAGCTCACTACTTTATGGGCGGACTTCTTAAGCATATTGCATCACTTTGTGCTATCACAAACCCAAGTACAAACTCATTCAAGAGATTAGTTCCCGGATTTGAAGCACCTGTTACTGTGGGATATGCTACTTCCAACAGAAGTGCAGTTATACGTATCCCTGCATATGCAAAAGCTCCTGAACTGAGACGCTTTGAGCTGAGAAATCCTGATGCTACATGTAACCCATACTTCTGCTATGCGGCAATCCTTATGGCAGGTCTTGACGGTATCAAAAACAAAATCGATCCTCATGCAAACGGCTGGGGACCATATGATATGAATCTCTTCCACTTAAGTGATGAAGAAAAAGCAAAGCTTAAACACCTTCCTACATCACTTGATGCTGCACTTGATGCTCTTGAAGCTGATCATGACTACCTTACAGCAGGCGGAGTATTCCCTGAAGAGCTTCTTAAGAACTTCATCGCAACAAAACGTGCAGAATGCAGAGAGCTTGCTGCTATCCCACATCCTGCAGAGTTTGATAAGTATTATAATCTTTAATTCATGTACTGCAACGTGTAACAATAACAAATCGGAGATGCAAAGTATATTTTTGCATCTCTTTTTCTTTACTTCTTTGTCGGCAATTTGGTCATTTTACATCAAAATGACCAAATTAAGCTTGACAACGGGCCATTTACATATTACAATATAATTAAGTCATAATATGATAAAATGACTTAATTGAAAGGTGATATTATGAGAATATATAACTATAAGGATAAGTGGGAGCAGTTTTTGACACCGGATATTGTGTCAGTGCTTACACAGATTCACGAATACAAAGGAAAACAAAATTTGTTTATCGAATCAAGTGCCGATGCACTTGCAGGACTTGTAGAAATAGCAAAAATACAGAGTACAGAAGCCTCTAATAAAATCGAAGGGATATATACGTCTGATGAAAGAATAAAAAAACTTGCACTGGATAAAACAAATCCAAAAAGCAGAGCCGAAGAAGAAATCGCAGGATACAGAGATGTCCTGAACAGAATTCACTCTGATCATGATAACATTCCCCTCAAGCCAAATATCATTTTGCAGCTTCACAGAGATCTGTATAAATTTAATACTGTAACCTACGGTGGTCAATACAAAAATGTGGATAATGTAATTGCCGAGGAAGATGCAGATGGCAACAAATATATTCGATTTCAGCCTGTAGAAGCATGGGAAGTTCCTGATAATATGGAAAAGCTTTGTATGGCATATAACGAGGCTATCGCATTGGAAGCAATCAACCCGCTACTTGCAATCCCGATGTTTGTACTGGATTTTTTGTGCATACATCCATTTAATGACGGAAACGGAAGAATGTCAAGACTTCTTACACTTCTACTGTTGTATCGCAGTGGTTATATAGTTGGGAAATATATCAGTATTGAAAAAATGATTGAGACAACAAAGGACAGTTATTATGATGCTTTGCAAAAAAGTTCTTTTGGTTGGCATGAAAACAATAATGACTATGCCCCATTTGTAAAGTATATGCTATCTCTTATTCTCACAGGCCACAGGGAGTTTGCATCAAGGGTGCAGATAATGATTGAAAGTAAGCTTTCAAAGCCTGAAAGAATCGCGAAAATAATTGAAAATACACTTGGTAAAATCACAAAACAAGATATCCTGGACAAATGTCCCGATATAAGCGAAACAACTGTTCAGAGAGCATTGGCAGATTTGTTGAAAAACCATAAAATTATCAAAATAAGCGGTGGAAGATATACTTCCTATACTTGGAACAGAGAGGACGAATAAATAATGATTACAGGTGAACTTAAAAATAAAATAGACGGACTTTGGGACATATTTGCATCAGGGGGGCTTGTCAATCCCCTTGATGTAATTGAACAGATTACATACCTTATGTTTATCCACGATCTTGACGACACTGACAACCTCCGCGCTAAAGAAAGTGCTATGCTGGGGCTGCCTCACAAGACTATATTTGCTGACAAGGTAAAAATCGGCGAGCGCACAATTGATGGAAATCAGTTGAAATGGTCTACATTCCGCGATTTCCCTGCAGGAAAAATGTATACTATTATGCAGGAATGGGTATTTCCTTTTATTAAGAATTTGCACGCAGACAAAGATAGTGCATATTCAAAATATATGGACGATGCAATCTTTAAACTACCGACACCTCTTTTGCTTGATAAGGTTGTAACAAGCCTCGATGATATTTATGAGCTGATGAGGAATTCTTCTGACAGCGATGTCAGAGGGGATGTATATGAGTATCTTTTAAACAAAATTGCACAGTCAGGCTTAAATGGTCAGTTCAGAACTCCAAGACATATTATCAAAATGATGGTTGCTATGATGCAGCCGAAACCTGACGATGTTATCTGTGACCCTGCTTGCGGTACAAGTGGATTTTTGGTGTCTGCCGGCGAATACTTAAAAGATAATTACAAGGAAGAAATTTTCTTTAATAAACAGAAAAAAGACCATTATATGAATTCTATGTTCTACGGCTACGATATGGACCGAACTATGCTCCGTATCGGTGCCATGAATATGATGACACATGGTATTGACAGTCCATTCATTGAGTATCGTGACAGTTTGTCAGACCAAAATCCAGACAGAGATAAGTATTCCCTTGTTTTAGCGAATCCACCATTCAAAGGTAGTCTTGACTATGATATTGTGTCTGCCGATTTGCTTAAGATGTGTAAGACTAAGAAAACAGAGCTTTTATTCCTTGCTCTGTTCCTTCGTATGCTCAAAATCGGTGGCAGATGTGCCTGCATCGTTCCTGATGGTGTGCTCTTCGGCTCATCAACTGCACATAAAGCAATTCGAAAAGAAATTATAGAGAATAATAGATTGGAAGCTGTTGTTTCCATGCCTTCTGGTGTTTTCAAGCCTTATGCAGGAGTTTCTACTGCTATACTTATATTCACAAAAACAGGTCATGGCGGAACGGACAAGGTGTGGTTTTACGATATGAAAGCAGACGGGTTCAGTCTCGATGATAAGAGAACACCAGTAGCTGAAAATGATATTCCCGATATCATTGAAAAATTCCATAATCTCGACAAAGAAACTGACAGAGCAAAAACAGAACAGAGCTTTTTTGTGGACAAGCAGGACATAGTAAATAATGACTATGACCTATCTATCAATAAATATAAAGAAACAGAATATGTGCCTGTGGAATATCCTTCAACAGCTGAAATTATGGCAGACCTCCATGAACTTGAAATGGAGATAACCAAAGGATTGGCAGAATTGGAGGAAATGCTGTGATGGCTATTGAATATCTGAAAATATGTGATTTTACAGAGGTAATAACAGGCGGTACTCCTAGTACAAAAAAATCAGAATATTGGGGTGGAACTATACCTTGGCTTCCATCAGGCGTTTGCCAAAATTGTAGTGTTTTTGATGCAAAAACATTCATAACGCAAGAAGGGTTGGATAATTCCGCAGCAAAAATGATTCCAATCAATTCTGTGTTAATTGCATTGACTGGCGCAACTGCTGGTAAGGTAGCATATTTACAAATGGAAGCAACAGCGAATCAATCCATTTCCGCAATAGTTCCTAGTGAGAAACACATTCCTAAATACTTATTCTATTATCTGCTATACCGACGTGATAAAACTTTATCTGATTGCTACGGGGGTGCGCAAAAACATATATCTCAAGAGTATGTGAAAAATATTATCGTTCCTCTCCCTTCATTAGAAAAGCAGACGCGTATTGCTTGTGAATTGGACTATACAAATGAATTGATTGACAAACGAAAAGAACAACTGAGAAAATTAGATGAGCTTGTCAAAGCACGATTTGTTGAACTGTTTGGTGACCCAGAAAAAAACACACTTGGTTGGAAAGAGCAACCTTTGTCAAAACATTTGAATGTTATTGGTGGTTATGCTTTTAAAAGTGAGAAATTTTCCGAAGAAGGTATTCCAGTTTTAAGAATTGGAAACATCAACTCTGGATTTTTCAAACCTGTTAATCTGGTTTTTTGGGAAGATGATGATGCATTAAGCAGATATAAAATGTATCCAGGGGATTTGGTTATGTCGCTTACTGGAACAGTTGGAAAAGATGACTACGGTAATGTTTGCATACTTGGGAACGACTATACCGAGTATTATCTAAATCAACGAAATGCAAAACTTGAATTGAAAGATACAATGAACAAATATTATCTGTCTATGTTATTGAAGTTTGAACCTGTGAAAAAGAAATTAACAGGTATTAGCAGAGGGGTGCGACAGGCCAATATTTCCAACAAAGATATTTTAAACCTGTCAGTTCCTATTCCGCCAATCGAACTTCAAAATCAGTTCGCCAATTTTGTTGAACAGACCGGCAAATCAAAATTGGAAGTGCAAAAAAGTCTTGAAAAACTGGAACTTCTTAAAAAAGCACTAATGCAAAAATATTTTGGGTAATCCTAAATTACATGATAAGGAGGCATTTTATGAATAAATTAAGTTATTACGTCAAAAACGGAAATTTTAGCAATGATTCGGATAAAATTGTTTATCACGGGAAAGAAGTTGAATATACTGACCCAATATCAAAAGAAAAAACACTATTTCCTGAAACAGGTATGATTTTATTTCCCGGAAACTTTAAAGAAGGAAAAATTTCCTTTAATGTTACGATGAATAATGTTGATACAAGGTCGCGAGTGGGCGCCATTTTTGATTACAAAAATATGGACGGCTGCGAAAACTACTACCAAGTAGCAATAAGAAATGATTGGTGCGCCTATTCGTTAGACTATTGGGATGGAAAAACTTGGAGCAACAAAATAGCGGGCGGTTCTCCGGAAACTATTAACAAATCAAAGAAATACAATATTAAAATTGAACAACAAGGTAATATAATTCGTTTTTTTGTTGACGATGTTCTATTATATACATATACAAACATAATAAACACATCCGGCTTAATAGGAATATTTTTAGCAAATGCTTATGAGACAACGATTACAGATATAAATATTCAGAAAAAATCACCTAAAGTTTTTGCAATTATGAAATTTGAAAAAGACTTTGATGAACTATATAACGAAGTAATATCCCCTAAATTCAAAGATTATGGATATGAAACTATTAGAGCGGATGAATGTTATACATCCACCCCTATAATCAACGATATTGTAAAAGAAATAAATGATGCTTCAGTTATTATCGCAGACATAACTATGGATAATCCTAATGTTTTTTATGAACTAGGTTATAGTCACGCTTTAGGTAAAACTACTATATTGCTTGCTGATATAAACAAACGAGATAAGCTTCCCTTTGATATAAGTGGTTTTAGAACAATTTTTTATGAAAATTCGATAGGTGGAAAAAAGGAAATCGAAAAAACATTGAGCAAATACATAGAAAACATCAATCGATAAAGCAAGGAGTAACCACCATGACAAACTTTGATTTCTTAAAATCCGATCCGCAATTTGCCACATTTGCAGATGTGGCTATTTCTGCTGAAAAGATTTTGAACATTGATGCATCTGCGTCTGTTATCAATTGCCGTAGAGCAATGGAGTTTGCTGTAAAATGGATGTATTCCGTTGATAAGGATTTGGAAATGCCCTACGACACTACTCTTATTACTCTGATGAGTAGTGAAGAATTTCGTGATGTTGTAGGTAATGACATATACAGAAGAATGGACTTCATCCGCAAAGCAGGCAACATTGCAGCTCATAGCGGAAAGAAAATTTCTATGGAGCAGGCAAAGCTTTGCATTGAAAACCTCTACTATTTCCTTGACTATGTAGCATATTGCTATGGCAAGGACTATAAGGAAGGTCAGTTTGATGCAAGTCTTATGGAGCTTACTACAGAAGAAGCATTATCTTTTGTTACTGACAAAACTATTGACCTAGAAAGTCTGATAGAAGAAAATCAGGCATTAAAAGATGAACTTACTGCCAGACGTGCTGAACAACAGCAGACTTATGTTCCAAAGCCTCTTGATTTGTCCGAATTTAAGACAAGAAAGATATACATAGATACTATGCTTCAAGAGGCAGGATGGGTAGAAAATAACACCTGGAAAAACGAAGTGGAACTTCCGGGCATGCCTAACAAATCTGAAGTAGGTTTTGCTGATTATGTATTATATGACGATACACATAAGCCGCTTGCAGTTATTGAAGCAAAGAAAACCTGTAAAGATGTGGCAATTGGCAGACAGCAGGCAAAGCTTTATGCAGATATTTTAGAAAAGCAGTATGGCAGAAGACCTGTGGTATTCTTAACTAATGGCTTTGAAACAAGAATTGATGACGGTCAGTATCCCGAAAGAAAAGTTGCAACCATTTACTCAAAACGTGATTTGGAAAAGATGTTCAACCTTCGCAAAATGAGGACAAGCCTTAAAAATGTGATGGTTGACAAGAATATCGCAGGAAGATACTATCAGGAAGGCGCTATCAAAGCAGTTTGCGATGCATTTGATATCAAAAATCGCAGAAAAGCGCTCCTTGTTATGGCAACAGGCTCGGGTAAAACAAGAACTGTTATTGCACTTTGCAAAGTGCTTTTAGAACACGGCTGGGTCAAAAACATTCTGTTTTTGGCAGACAGAACATCTCTTGTGACTCAGGCTAAACGTTCTTTTGTAAATCTATTGCCTGATTTATCTGTTACTAACCTTTGTGAAGAAAAAGATAACTTTGCAGCACATTGCGTATTTTCCACTTATCAGACCATGTATAATTGTATAGACGAAGTAAAAGACGATGATGGAAAGCTTTTCACAAGCGGTCATTTTGATCTTTTAATATGCGATGAAGCGCATCGTTCGATTTATAATAAGTACAGAGATATCTTTAACTATTTTGATGCTCCACTTGTTGGTCTTACTGCTACTCCTAAGGATGAAATTGACAAAAACACCTATGAAATTTTTGAACTTGAAAGTGGTGTACCTACCTATGGCTATGAACTTGCTCAGGCTGTAAAAGACGGTTATTTAGTAGATTATATGTCGGTAGAATCAAAGCTTAAATTTATTGAACAGGGCATTACCTACGAAGATCTGACCGATGAAGAAAAAGAAGAATATGAGAGTATGTTTGAGGATGAACATGGTGATATCCCTGATAAAATCAGTTCCACGGCACTAAACGAGTGGGTATTCAATCATGACACCATCCGGCAGGTGCTTCACATCCTTATGACTGACGGGCTGAAAATTGATTATGGTCAGATACTCGGCAAAACAATTGTATTTGCGAAAAATCACAAGCATGCCGAGAAAATTTATGAGATTTTCAATTCTGAATATCCACACTTAAATGGTTTTGCAAAGGTGATTGACAACAAAATCAACTATGCACAGAGCCTGATTGATGAATTTTCAGATCCGAAAAAGTTGCCACAGATTGCGATTTCCGTTGATATGCTTGATACAGGCATTGATGTACCGGAAGTATTAAATCTTGTATTCTTCAAGAAGGTTATGAGTAAGGCAAAATTCTGGCAGATGATTGGCAGAGGCACTCGTCTTTGTCCGGGACTTCTGGATGGAGAAGACAAAAATAAATTCTACATTTTTGATTTTTGCGGAAACTTTGAGTTCTTTAGAATGAATCCGGGAAAACCTACAGCGAATCAGATGGCACTGCAGGGGACGATATTTAACTTAAAATCACAGATCATCTTCAAACTTCAGGATATTGCTTATCAGACAGAAGATTTAATTGCTTTTCGTAAGAGCTTGGTCACTGAAATGGTAACAAAGGTTCGTGAACTTAACAAAGAAAATTTCGCAGTAAAGCAGCATCTTAAGTATGTGGAGCTTTATGCTAATGAAGAGAATTATGCATCCCTTACATATGAAGATACACTTACTATCAAGGAAGAACTTGCACCTCTTATCATACCTGATGAGGATGAGGCAAGTGCTGTACGTTTTGATGCACTTATGTATGGAATTGAACTTGCATATCTTATCGGTAAAAAGTATAACAGAGCTCGCAGTGAGCTTTATAAAAAAATTGATGCCGTTGCGAGCGTTGCTAATATACCTGAAATAACGGCAAAGTCGGAACTTATCGACAAAATACTTCACACAGATTATATTGATAATTGCGGAATCAACGACTTTGAACATATCCGCGAATCACTCCGCAATCTGATGAAGTACATTCCGCGCACGCGTATTGATGTTGACGTTGATATTAGTGATGATATCCTTTCCACCGAGTGGAAAGAGTCCGAACTTGAAAGCGATGACCTTAAAAATTACAGAGCAAAAGCGGAATATTATATACGACAGCATCAGGATAAAAGTGCGATTGCAAAGTTGAAAGGCAATGTACCACTCACTGAAGATGATGTTACAGAACTTGAAAAGATTCTCTGGAATGAAGTCGGAACGAAAGAAGAATATACTGCTGAATACGGAGAGAAACCACTTGGCGAGTTTGTCCGTGAAATCGTAGGTCTTGATATGAATGCGGCAAAAGAGGCTTTTGCAGAATTCTTGGGCAATGCAGACTTGGATAACAGACAGATATATTTTGTTAATCAGATCGTTGAATATATTGTTCACAATGGAATGATGAAGGATTTATCTGTGCTGCAGGATTCTCCATTTACGGACAGAGGAAGTGTTGTAGAAATATTTACAGATTTGTCTCTATGGACACGCATACGTAAGGTCATTGATAATATAAATTCAAATGCCGCAGCATAAAAATTAAAAGAAAAGGATGATAAATATGAAAGCTATATCTGTTCAAAACCCATGGGCACATTTTATTTCTACAGGAGAGAAAACTATCGAAGTTCGTTCCTGGAATACAGAACATCGTGGAGATTTACTTATATGCAGTAGTTCCTCGCCAAAAATTCCGGGTATGATTTCGGGACATGCAGTCTGCATTGTTTCGTTGGATGATGTTACACCTTTTAGAAGAAAACACCTTGAAGCGGCTTGTATGGATGAAATGCCTGAACCGAATTCATACGCCTGGCATTTTTCAAACCTCAGACTGATAAAGCCATTTCCTGTCAAAGGCAAACTGAATTTCTACAATGTTGAAGATGAAAAAATAGAATTCTTTGTGGGTGAAAATGGCGAACTGACAGATGAAGAAATAGATGGTATCTTCACAGATTACTATCTTCCACTATCCTACAAATTCAATGAAATCGGAATTTATTTTAAGGATAAAAACGACAATACTATTGTTCGTTGGAGAGTAGGTCAGGACCCTTTGGAATACTATTCTGCCAAAACAAACAAATGGCAACTTACAGAAGAAGGTTCTGATTATGAACTATCATTCTACGAAGGAACTGTAGACTGTCTGGAAGAAATATCTCACTCTGCTGCACACAAAATCCTTGATTCATATGGTTGTCCCAAGCCATATGATGAATAATCATCAGGAGGTATACTATGAGTAAAACATCAAATAATAATCAACAATTATATTCTCATAATCCGGAAGTAATAAAAAGGATTGAAGCATTGGAAGAAAAGTACAAAGATGACACCGATGCATTGGAAATCATCGAAAGAAGAAAAACAGATATCGCATATATTGAATCACGCATTTGTGATGGAGACTATACCGGACAAACCCCTATTCAGCTTATTATGAGTCTTGAGAGACACTTGCTCGACTGGCACTGATTAACCAATCTCACTTTCCAAACATAAATCCCCCACCCCATACATATCATTTATTAAAATGATAAAGTTTGGGGTGAATGTATTTTGAAGGATTACATATCGGAGAGAGTTATCACTCTGGCAGAATACATAATAGATAATAAATCCACTGTACGTGCCACAGCAAAAAAATTTGGCATAAGTAAATCCACAGTTCACAAGGATATTTCAGAAAGACTTAAAAAAATCAACCCTGCCCTGTTTGCGGATGCAAGACATATCCTTGACGAAAACAAGGCAGAAAGGCACATCCGTGGTGGAATGGCAACAAGAAACAAATATCTCAATATATAATCATACACTCTATCGTCCCGACAGAATGAGGAAAGTCAGCTGATTTTCTTCTCTGTCGGGATAATTGTTTCAAAATCTCTTGTCCTGACATATATACATAATGGCTTTTTTGAAAACTATATTGTATTTTGTCACCGTATATAGTACAATTACAATATAATCTGTCAATATGTGACAAAATCACAATTTTGGAGGAATACCTATGGACATTAATTTCATTTTGCTGGTCATTGCAGCTCTTGCACCGGCAATTATCCTGTGTACTTACATATTTATAAAAGACAGACAGGAAAAAGAACCTTTCGGACTGTTAATCAAGCTTCTGCTCTTTGGTGTATTAAGCGTAGTACCCGTGCTTATTATCGGAGAATTTCTGGGTGAATTTATAGACGAAATCTTTTCATCATATTACATACCGTCAATTACCGGCGATAAAGTATTTTCAGATCCCAACATCAGAGCTGCTTATCTTCTCGTGTATTTTATGATAGCAGTAGCTTTGGTGGAAGAAGGTTGCAAGTATTTCTTCATGTATCTCCCAACCAGAAAAAACAAGGAATTTAATTCACTTTTTGACGGCATTATATATGCGGTGTTTGTAAGCCTTGGCTTTGCTGCTTTTGAAAACGTGCTTTATGTAACAGAAAACGGTTTCGGGAATGCCATTATGCGTGCTTTGTTATCAGTTCCCGGACATATGTTTTATGGTGTAATGATGGGTTACTATTACAGCATGGTACACATCTATGACAAAGCTAAAGAATATGAACAGAAGTTTATCCAAAAGGGTCTCATCCCACCTGGACGTGCAGGCTTTGATTCAAAGCAAATGAAAATTAAATCCCTTGCAGTTCCTGTAGCAGCACATGGCATTTATGACTTCCTTTGTATGCTTGGTTCATCATGGTCGGTACTTGCGCTATTGGCATTTGTAATATATATGTATATTCACTGCTTCAAAAAAGTCATCAAAATGTCAAAGGCTGATAAATCTGATACAAACTGTGTAGCACAGCTTCTCTTCAGAAAATACCCTGATCTGCCTGAGAAACTGAGAGCTGCTTCAGAGCAGGCTGAAAACAGCGAAACTCAAGAAAAGATTTAAGAAAATTACAAATAACTATTGACAAATTTCATTTAATGTATTATCATAGGTGTAAAGTTTTTTGCTTTACACCTATTTTTGTGTGCAAATCCTTCAGAAAGGAATGAAATTTATGAAAAATCTGGACTATGCAAATCTTCTGGACTTTTATAAAAGCATCCTTTCCGAAAAGCAGTTTGAAGCACTGGATCTGTATTACAATCAGGATTGCTCACTTGCTGAAATTGCTCAGCAGTTCGGTATATCCAGACAAGGCGTAAGGGATGCTATCAAAAGAGGCGAAGCAGAGCTTGACTTACTTGAAGAAAAGCTTGGCATGATAAAGAAGCTCAAAACAATTGAACAAAAAGCTGAACTTATCAAAACTCACACAACTGACAAAAAGCTTATATCAGAAATCGACAAGCTTATAGAAGAAATATATATTTAGAAGGAGGATTGCGGTATGGCATTTGAAAATCTATCACAAAGACTTCAGGATACATTCAAAAAACTCCGTGGCAAAGGCAAAATTTCCGAAAGCGACTTAAAAGCCGCAATGCGTGAGGTAAAACTTGCCCTTCTTGAAGCAGATGTTAACTTCAAAGTCGTAAAAGACTTCATATCCACCGTATCCGAAAAGGCTCTGGGACAAAACGTGCTGGAAAGTCTTACCCCGGGTCAGCAGGTAATAAAAATTGTAAACGAAGAGCTCACTGCACTTATGGGCGGTGAAGCCTCCAAGATAAACTACTCATCCAAAGGTCCTACAATCATTATGATGGTAGGTCTACAGGGTGCAGGTAAGACCACATCTGCCGCAAAGATTGGCGGATACTTCAAGAAAAACGGCAAAAGACCTCTCCTTGTAGCTTGTGACGTATACCGTCCTGCTGCAAAAAAACAGTTGAAGGTTGTAGGAGAAAGTCTTGAGATACCCGTATTTTCTATTGATGAAAGCACAGATGCTGTTCACATTGCAAAAGAAGCAGTATCTCATGCACAAAAATACGCAAATGATATTGTAATCATAGATACAGCAGGCAGACTTCACATTGACGAAGAGCTGATGGATGAACTGGTAAACATCAAAGAAAGTGTCTCCCCTTCAGAAATCCTTCTTACCATTGATGCAATGACAGGTCAGGATGCTGTAAATGTGGCAGAAACATTTAATGAAAGACTGGAAGTCACAGGTGTTGTTCTTACCAAGCTTGACGGTGACACACGTGGCGGTGCTGCCCTTTCTGTAAGAGCAGTTACAGGCAAGCCAATCAAGTTTGCCGGACAGGGCGAAAAGCTTACCGACCTTGATATGTTTTATCCAGACAGAATGGCATCCAGAATTCTTGGTATGGGTGACGTGCTTACCCTTATCGACAAGGCTCAGGAAGCCTTCGACGAAAAGCAGGCAATGGAGCTTGAAAAGAAAATCAGAGAACAGACATTTACATTTGATGACTATCTGGCGCAGATGCAACAGATCAAAAAGATGGGCTCAATGCAGGATATCCTGGGTATGATTCCCGGTGTAAATGCACAAGCACTAAAGGGTGCCACCATTGACGAAAAGAAGCTTGGCCATGTGGAAGCAATCATTAAGTCAATGACAAAAAAAGAAAGAGAAAAACCTGAAATAATAAACTCATCCAGAAAGCAGAGAATTGCTAAGGGAAGCGGCACTCAGGTAGCTGAGGTAAACCTTCTCATAAAGCAGTTTGAGCAGATGACCAAAATGATGAAACAATTCAGCAATCCAAAAAAACTCAAAAAGCTCTCCAAAATGAGAGGTCTTGGAAGGTTTATGTGATAAGCTGTAAAATATTGTTTAAAAAATTTACGGAGGTGAAAACACAATGGTAAAAATTCGTTTGAGAAGAATGGGTGCTAAGAAGGCTCCTTTCTACAGAGTAGTAGTTGCTGATGAAAGATACCCAAGAGATGGCAGATTCATCGAAGAAATCGGCACATACGATCCTAACAAGAATCCTGGCGAAATCAAAATCGATGCAGAAAAAGCTCAGAAATGGTTAGGTAACGGTGCTCAGCCTACAGATACTGTTAAGGCTTTGCTCAAAAAATGCGGCGTTATAAAATAATGCACTTTTAATTTTGAGGGGTGATTTGTTTATGAAAGAACTTTTAACTTTTCTTGCTAAATCATTGGTAGACTACCCCGATGAAGTTACTGTTACCGAAGTCGAAAAAGACAATGCTCTTGTACTTGAATTAAGAGTTAACGAAAGTGACATGGGCAAGGTAATAGGCAAACAAGGAAGAATTGCAAAATCAATAAGAACCGTTATCAAAGCTGCTTCTACAAAAGAAGACAAAAAGGTTATTGTTGAAATTATGCAGTAAAGGAGAATTGTGCCGGTGGAACAATCATATTTAGAGTTATCAAAAATCGTGAATACTCATGGCCTTAAGGGCGACATAAAGGTTGTTCCATGGGCGGATTATCCTGAAATATTTGAAGAAATCCACTATGTTTATACAGAGGATCTCACAGAGTACAAGATCACTAATGTGAAATATCAGAAAAATATGGTGATCCTTCATCTTGATAAGATTACTTCCATAGAAATGGCAGAAAAGATGAAGAATACTGTCCTCTATGTAAAAAAGGAAGATATGCCTCCCCTTGACAATGACACATACTATGTGGCAGACCTTATAGGGCTTAAGGTGTCAGACGAAAACACAGAATACGGTGTTATCTCCGATGTGCTTTCCCACGGTGGCACAGACATATATGTGATCAAAAGAAAGGGGCAAAAAGACCTGTTGCTTCCTGCCGCAAAGGAATTTGTGCTTGAAGTAAACATCCCTGAAGGAATAGTCAGAGTAAGCCTTCCTGAGGGACTTCTGGAATTATAAATATAGCCAAAGCAAAACATCCCATTTGACAAGCTTCAAATGGGTTTTTCTTTTGCATATCACTGTTGACTATACACATTAAATATGTTAAAATATATAGAACTAACTATAAAATTTATAGATAACGGAGGTTTTGGATATGAACTTACCTAATATATGGGGTCAGGGTGCGCTCTTTGCATTTTCTGCACTGGATGGTACCTGCACACCAAAAATGAGCCTTGTAGGAAATCTTATGGGAGATAAACTGGGAGTAGAATTCCGTCATCCGGAGAAGTTTTCTTTCTATTTCACATTCTCAAATCTTTTGAGTATAGATTTCGATGTGGTAGCATCAGATATCATAAAGGCAAATATCCTGGAAGATGACACCACCACTTCCAACCTGGACATTATCTTTGTGACTCAGTCCGCAATTCTTATGAGATATCCAAAAACCGCAAGCTTTCACATTATGTTTGAAGCAGATGTAAAAGAATACAAATCAGGTTATCTTAAAGTATATACCGTAGGAAAAGAAAATATCACAATCCTTTCAAGAGACGGAGAGGACTACACATATACAGTACTCAGCTGCGGAAAACATTCAGAAAAAGAGGCAAACTCATTGATTGAGCTTGACATCAACAGAGAGATTTCAAAGAAACTAAGCTTCTTTGAAAAGCTCCCTATAGTTTCACTGGATGATCCCGACACCGAAAGGCTGCTTTATAAATGCTTTTCTGTTATGAAAGCATCATATATGTCCGGTGGCGGACTCTATACAGGAATATGGTCATCTGTATCCCGTACAGACAGTGAAGACTCTGACTATGCAGACTGGGCATTGTCACTTCTGGCAGGAAAATATTTTGGCAATAATATCGCAGAGGAAAGCCTCAATACAATTGTAGACCTTGGAGAACCTTCAGGAAGAATCCTGAAAAATGATACCTACGGCAGAACAAAAAGTGCTCTTCACTATCCTGTGATAGCATGGATGGCTCTTGAGGTGTACAAAATCACAGAAAACAGAGATTTCCTTTATGATATATATGAAAAGCTGAAAAAGTATATGCAGTGGATCATGGAAAACAAGGATTTCAACAAGGAATTTTTATATAGCTGGAATGCAGACTCAAACGGAAACTTCATTAATATAAACGAATGCGATATGAAGGGATCACCACGTCTTGAAGACAACTCCCCTATAGAAGCTCTTGACTTCACTTCCTTTATGGCAAAGGAAGCTCTCTCTATGGCAGAGATTGCAAAGATTCTTGAACGTCAGGGAGAATCACTCTACTGGGATGTGGTGTATGACAGAATCAGAAAGAATCTTAATACCAAGCTCTTCGACGAAGAAGACAAGTGTTTTTATGACAGATTTACATCAGGCGGAGCTTTCAAAAAAGTAAAGACCATTGCTTCATTTATGCCTGGTTTTGCCGGAGTATGCGATAGCAAAACACTTAGTTCTCTTACAACAGCACTCTTTGATGAGGAAGGAGAATATGTATGTGAATCCGGCATACCGTCTATGCCTGTATCTGATGAAAAATTCGAAAATGATATGTGGTATGGAGCAATGCATCCTATATATAACTATTTTGCTCTATTGGGTATGAATCATACAGGACACAAAAAGCAGTGTGAAGCTATCAGGGAAAAAATCCTCTCTGCAGTTCTGAAATGGTACAAAAATGATGGTGTAATATACGAATGCTATGATGCTTTCGACTACCTTTCTCCATCAAGAATGTCAAAGAACAGATACAATCTCATACCCGAGAGCTTTGATTCGGAGCTGAAGGTAAGAAGAGATGACTTCCATACAGCATGTGCTGTTATCGCTCTAATCATGTGGGAGATTAAATAAATATGCTGAAAATACTTATTGTAAACTCCAAAAAATCTGATATAGATAATCTTAAATCCATTATCTCTCGAAGGACCTACGACTTCAATATAGTAGGAGTGTGTCAGGATACCACAACTGCAATAAATGTAATCAAAATGTCTGATGTTCATCTGGTCCTTTGCGAATACTCTTCGGAAAACATTGACTCCAATCAGATAATATCAGAAGCTGAAAGACTTTCCAAATCCACCCTGTTTGTGGTAACGGGATATGTGGAAAATGCCGAGGATATAATATCCCCTGCAGTTCTTGGATATCTTCCTGATACAAGTGTATCCAGGGAGCTTTATAGCCTTCTTGACAGAGCAAAGGACGATCTTGACAAAAAAAGACTCTATCTGCACTTTATGCAATATGCCTTTCTCAACAATCTTCATCAGGGAGAGAATTCCTTTTATTCCATGTTCATGCAAAAGGCTTCTTCTCCAAGAATTGACAATGGAAACTACTACTATATAACCGTCTCCTATGACGCTACCACCGAAGAATATCTTTCGGGAAAGATTGCATCCTATGATCAGATAGAGAACTTTATGTTTATAAAGCTATTTAACTTTATCGGCGACGAATACAGTCACGGCTTGTTTAAGGTGGGTCTTGCAGAATACGGCATAGTGGTATCAAGTCAGAATTTCAAATCCCTTGGAATGACAATATACGAATACGCTTCCGCTATCAAATCTCTCTTTTATGAAAACAACCTGAGTATATCCGTACTGGTGGGAAGAAGTGTAGAATCCATAAACTGGATAAACAAATCAAAAGAAAGCATCAGTGCATTAAAGATAGTGAAATTCTATAATGACTCCGGGGTTATACTCCATTATGATCAGACAGATAATATTACCTTTTCTGCTATGCTTTCTGATATGTCCCTTATGAATTCATTTATAAGCGCTATCATCGACGGAAGCGAAAAGGATATTTATACATCTATCACTGCCCTGTTTAAAGAGTGCAGCGACAAGTTTGTCACTCTTGATTGTCTGAAAAACATCATCACAACTGTAATATCAAGTATATCCAAGCATATATCTGAGCTTGGCGGAGATATAAAGAATGTTACATACAGACATCTTGCATTTGATAAGCTTGCTGACCTTACCATCGACATTGTAAAGGTAGTTATGACAGATTTTGCTACAAAAAGCAACGAGTATATTAAATCACTGGCAAAAAATGACGGTGTTGATATTGTTAATGCTATATATGAATATGTGAAGGTAAACTACAGTGAAGATATTTCTCTGCAACACTTCGCAAAAAAGCACTTTATAAACGTGTCATACTTAGGCCAGATATTCAAAAAACATATAGGTATGTCATTTAATGATTACCTGATGGAAACAAGAATCAATGAGGCTAAAAAGCTTCTTTTGTCAAACAAAAAAATCAAAGTCCATGAGATTGCCCAGAAGGTGGGATTTAAGGATGCAAACTACTTCTGTATGAAGTTTAAAATCCTTGAAGGGACTACACCAACAAAGTACAGAATGGATAATATAAACTAAAAAAGGAAATGTAAAAAAACTCCAGATCGCAAAAAGGCAAAGATTATACATAAGTCAAAAACCTGAATGCACAATAAAACTTACAAATTACTCATTATGTAGGAAATATTACATTTTTATGTAATATTTCCTTATTTTTGTGCCTTTTTGCTACAAATAAACTTCGCCTCTCGGTGTATCGCATACACCTTCGGGTAACCCGAAACCAAAGGTTTCGGCTCAGTTTATCCGTTCTGAAGTCTTTTTCCTATCCCCTTAAATTCAACAGGGACTGTAAAAAATAAATTTTTTACAGTCCCTTTTTTTGTTTGAAAATTATATAATCTATAAATTACCATTCAATGCTTCTTCCAACCAGAATCCGCCTACATCCAATGCTTCATAGAGATCTTCTCTCTCAGCCTTCTTTACAGTCTTATTTGTATCAGATACAAGCTCAAGATAGATGTGAGTAGCAATCTCAATATCCTTTACCATCTTGGTCTTAAGGATTGTCATTCTCAAGTGATATTTGTCATTCATATCACCATACACAATTACATTCCCTCTTTTTACAAGTGGTATTCCATTATATAACAAACAGGTTTCTGCCTTTTTCTTTGCCATTGTATTACCTCCATTAAAATTACTCTACCAACATATGATATCACAATTTCTAAATTATGTAAAGGATTATTTGTCTAACTTTTCAGAAATAGTACCAAAGTTAATCAAAAAAATGTGTATTATAAAGTGTTTTTTTATTGAAAATGGTTAATTTAGCAATGTTTTTCAATATTTTTCAAAAAAACTATTGCAATTTAAAAATTCTTGTGGTATAATCTCATTTGTTAAATATGACTTGGAGGTGAACGAATTGCCTAATATTAAATCAGCTAAGAAAAGAGTTAAAGTTATAAGCACAAAGACTTTGAGAAATCAGATGATCAAAACAAACATCAAAACCTTGGTTAAAAAGTTCGAAGGTTTTGTTGCTAAATCAGATAAAGAAAATGCTATCTTATCTTTCAGAGCAGCTGTTAAGAAGATTGACCAGGCTGTTGCAAAGGGTGTTATGCATAAGAACACCGCTGCAAGAAAGAAATCACAGCTTTCAGTAGCACTTAACAATATCGCGTAACTTTTAAAAAGCAAACCTCCACAATAGTGGAGGTTTATTTTTTTGTTTATTTAAGTTCTTGTTTTTTGAGAAGCTTTCTGTGGGAGACTTTGCGGTAGATATATGCACCTAGCATACTTACAAGTGCAGTTATTGCAAATACTACCACTGCTGTGATCATCCTGTCCTCTCCCAGTGCATCTCCCGCCACCACACTTGTGACTAAAGAAGGAAGACGCGCCACCGAAACAAGAAATATCATATCCGAAAAGGATATAGGTGTAAGTGCAGCCACATAGGTAACAAGATCCTTAGGTGTGCCAGGTATGAGAAACAACAGAAATATTACCATTCTGGAGTTTTTGTTATCAAGCATTGATTTGAGGCGTTCGGTTTTTTGGGACGAAAAAAATACTCCTATGATTCCGTCACCAAACTTTCTTACAATAAAAAATATTATAATGCTTCCTATGACAAATCCCAGTACAGAAAGAAGTATTCCTTCTATTATGCCAAAAGCATATCCGGCACCTATTTCAAATGGTTCGCCCGGGACAATTGCAAATACAACCTGCAGTACAACCATACCGGTATAAACAATAGGTCCGAATATACCAAAGCCATCTATCCAGTCACGAAACTTCACGGGATCTGCTTCAAAATCAGAAACAAGCCTGTTTACAAGATACATTATAAAAAATGAAACAAGGATAAATATTGCTATAGCAGATATATATACAGTTTTTTTGTGTGAATCTTTCAAAGAATGTTTCAATTCAACTTGTCCTTTCTGTAAATATGGTAATATTTTATCACTAATTATGATTATTATCAATACCGAATCCAAAAATTATAAGGAGTGTGTTATGAAAAATTTACCCAATGACCCAATAATACTCTTAAGTGTTGTAAATACAAAACTTCGTGATATGTATTCATCACTTGATTTATTGTGTGATGACCTGAATGAAGACAAAGAGGAAATCATAAAGAAGCTTTTCGATGCAGGCTTTGAATATGATCCCATACAAAACCGCTTTATATAAATCGGCATATTTATAAATATTAATACACAAAAAAATAAGTGGCTGTCGCGACAGCCACTTATTTTTTATGTGATAGGAATTTTCGCGGTCCACGGCGAAAATTTGCATCACGCAAAAAAGTGTACCGCCCTACCCCCAAGATTGGGGGCAAGAGGGTTGATGTGCTAAAGCACTTTTTTATAAACTTGTTTCCTTTTCATACATCTTCCAAGGTGTATCATCTTCCACCACGTCAAAGGAGGTATCTGTAAGATGAAGTCCCTTTACATGAGAGAAAAACTGTGCGGTCTTTTCTTCATCCTTTACAGTGAATTTACAGTTGTTAAAATATATTTCATCAAGTACAGCATCTTCTCTTCCTGCAATAACAGGGTAATCTCCGGAGGATGATGTAATATTTGAAAACCGTATGTTACCTATTCTTCCCATCAGATTTTCCGGATGCACCTTAATTGTCAAAGGTGCTTTTCTTATTCTGTCAAGAACAACATTTGTTACCTGAATATTTTCTATCACTGTATGACTATCACTAAAATCAGTAGGGTTTGAATGGTCGGGAAGCTCCATAGTTATCCCTCTGGCAGTATCTGTTATAATCAGATCTGAAAGAATGCAGTTTCTTATAATATAATCATTTCTCCACGCAACTCTTACAGCATTGTGATTGGAACTTAATGTGCATCCTTTCACAACTACTCTTTCACATGGTCTTTTTTCTTTGAGCGTATTTGTATTAGAGCGGATTATGATACTGTCATCCCCTGAGTGAACAATACATCCCTCAACTAAAACATCACTTGAACAGTTTATATGAATGCCGTCAGCATTGGGATACATGGGATTACAGTACAGCTTTGCCTTGTAAACTGTCACAAACTGAGAATTGTTTATCCAGTATCCCCATCCTCCTGCCATTTCCTTCATAGTGATATCTTCTATTCTCACATTTGTACATCCCATTACAAATACCATTCTTGCAGGAATATTTGTGGTGTTTCTCTGATAACGAACAACCTTTCCATCATCGTCATACACAGGATCGCAATAATGTATTCCCTGACAATCTATCATACCCATTCCGGTCAGAGAGGCATTCTCTATATAGCCAAAGTAGATAAGACATTTTGCACTTGCTCTCGGTGCTCTCTTTGTATCCCATTCTTCACAGGAAAAATCAGGATAATCATTTCCATCCACACTTGCAACAATAGCTCCATTTGCCTCTATTGAAAGCTCTACGTTACTCTTCATAAAAATTGTTCCTGTAACATATTTTCCCTCAGTAACAATTACTCTTCCGCCGCCATTCTCTGCGCATACATCAATAGTTTTCTGTATTGCTTCTGTGTTGACCGTTTTTCCATCGGCTATTGCACCGAAATCCCTTATATCATAAATCTTCATACCAGGACACCTCTTTCTTCTATCCAGTATATCATAAAAGCTCCAAAAATAATATAGAAAACTTACTCATTTTTTTAGATATCTTCATTTGACCTTTGGTCTGTTTTTTGATATAATAATCAAAGAGAAAGGATGTTTTGTATGATAAGGATAATGTTTGTATGCCACGGAAACATCTGCAGAAGCACCATGGCAGAGTTTGTGATGAAGGATATGATAAAAAAAGAAGGTCTTTCTGATAAAGTATATGTGGCATCATCTGCTACAAGCAGAGAAGAAATCGGTAATCCTGTCCATTACGGCACAAGAAACAAATTAAGAGAGCACGGTATATCCACTGATGGTAAATATGCAGTACAGCTTACAAAAAATGACTATAAAGAATATGACTATATATTGGGAATGGACAGCTATAACATAAGGAATATTCTCCGCATAACAGATGGAGATCCGGAAGGCAAGGTATCAAAGCTTCTTGATCTTACATCAGGCAGAGATATAGCCGATCCATGGTATACAGGAAACTTCGATGAAACCTACGATGACGTGGTGGAAGGATGCGAAGCACTCCTTAAAAAAATCCAAGAAAAAATTGACAAATAACCTAAAATGAGATATTATATATAGATAGATATTCAACATAGGAGGAATCCATTATGAACAATACGTTATTTAAGGGTGTTGCTACAGCACTTATAACACCACTCAATGAAAAAGGAATAGATTATAACAAACTTGAAAAGCTTATAAACTGGCAGATAGATGAGGGCATCAATGCACTTGTAATTGCAGGAACAACAGGCGAAGCTTCTACCCTTACTGATGCTGAGCATAAAGATCTTATCAAAGAATCTGTCAAAATGGTTGCAGGAAGAGTACCTGTAATCGCCGGAACAGGAAGTAACGATACAGATTATGCACTTGATCTTACAAAGTATTCAGAAAAGGTGGGTGCAGACGGATTTCTGGTTGTAACACCTTATTATAACAAGGCTACACAGAATGGTCTTTATAAGATGTTTACACAGATTGCAGACTCTGTAGAAAAGCCTGTAATCCTCTACAACGTACCATCAAGAACAGGTGTAAATATTGCACCTTCTACATGTCAGCGCCTTGCTGAGCACAAAAATATCTGTGCTATCAAAGAGGCAAGCGGCAACATCTCACAGATAGCAGAAGTTGCTCATCTTGTAGGAGATGAAATGGACATCTACTCAGGAAATGATGATCAGATAGTACCTATTATGTCTCTTGGAGGAAAAGGTGTTATATCTGTACTTTCAAATGTTCTTCCAAAAGAAACAGTAGAAATCTGCGACAGCTTCTTTAAGGGTGATGTGAAGAAAAGCTGTGAACTTCAGCTGAATTTCCTTCCTCTTATCAATGCACTTTTCTCAGAAGTAAATCCTATCCCTGTAAAGAGTGCAATGGCAAAGATGGGCTGGTGCGAAAACTTCCTTCGTCTCCCTCTTACTCCAATGGAAGAAAAGAACGAAATCATACTTCACAAGCTGATGAAAGAAAACGGTATTAATATCTAAAATTAACAGGACTGTAAAAATATTTTTACAGTCCCTTTTTTATTCAGACAAAAACTTTATGATTTCTTCAAGTCTTTCTTGTGCAATTTCTCTTCCCAGCTTATACACTGCTTCAAGGTTTTCTCTTTTGTGCTCTACCCTCTTTATAATAAGTGATTCTTTTGGGCGAATTACAAGCACAGAGCCTTCCCTTTCCTTCTCTTCAATATACTTCAATGTATCGTTATACATAATATATCGGTTTTTAAGAGCTTCTATCATCTTTGGATATTTCTTAAAAATTCTCTCCATAATTCCCATCATAGATGCAGGCTTCTTGGTATATCCTTTTGGCTGAGTGAGGATGACTACAGACTTATCACATCCAATACTCTCTGCAAACTTAAGAGGGATAGAATCGGATATTCCTCCGTCGAGAAGCTTCTTATCTTCAAGCTCTACAATTTCTGATACCAGAGGAAGTGATGCTGATGCTCTGAACCATTCATATGCCACATCATCTGCCTTATCTATCTTTTTGTACAATGGCTTACCGGTCTCCACATCTGTGCACACTACATAAAACTCCATAGGGCTTTTTTCAAACGCTTCTGTATCAAACACATCAAGCTTATTGGGAAGTGTATGATAGCAGAACTTGGCTCCATACAAATTGCCTGTGAAAAGAAGTGACCAGATACTGCAGTACCTTTTGTCTCTGCAAAAGCGCAGGTTGTAACGAATGGATCTGCCAATCTGTCCTGATTTGAAATTGCTTCCGAATGCGGCACCTGCAGACACACCTATAGTCACATCTGTTGTTATATTATTTTCCATAAGTACATCAAGGACTCCCGCGGTAAACATTCCACGCATAGCACCGCCCTCTAATACCATAGCAGTTTTCATATAAATTCTCCTAAATTTCAGTTTATATAATATTCTATCATTATCTATTCGATTTATCAAGAAAAAATATTGACTTAAAAAAGTGTCTTATGATAAAATGTATAAAAAATATGTTCCGCCACCGGGGGTGGAGAGTGCAGACACTCACAGTATATCGTTAGGTCTTTGAAGATATACAGGGAGTGTTTTTTTAATAACCAGACCCGAAGTAAATATGTAAGATATGCTTTGTGATATTTCTTATCAATGACTCTTATGCGTTTATACTATGGAAGATAAGACAAAAACAACAGGGAATGTAAAAAAACTCCAGATCGCAAAAAGGCATAGAGTAAGCCAAAATCAAAACCCTGAAATCACAACAAAACTTATAAATTACTCATTATGTGGGAAATATTACATTTTTATGTAATATTTCCTCTTTTTTTGTGCCTTTTAAACGGACAGGCGAGGACTGTATAGTATGGTATGATTGTTTACACTTTGTTCGGTATGATTG
>SVJM01000055.1 GCA_015068975.1 Oscillospiraceae bacterium
AAGACAAGGTGTAGATGTTCACTTTGACACAAGAGCCTGTGTAGCAGTATGAAACATATACGGCAATAAAAAACGAGTGTTCTCATAGAACTTCTTAAATCCTATAAGAACACTCGTAATGGTGCGGCTGAAAGGACTTGAACCTTCACGTCGTTGACACTAGATCCTAAGTCTAGCGCGTCTGCCAATTCCGCCACAGCCGCATATTAAATTGAAAGTTGAAAATGGAAAATTGAAAATTATTGTTTGGAAGATTTGATGATGCTCACCAATAATTTTTCCAATTCAACACAATCAGCATAAATTGAGGAATTTTCTTCCATAGAAAGATATTTTGTTGCTTGCAACAACTTAATCCAATATTTTGTTTCTGATGTTTCTTTTAGCGCAATGTTCATCTTTGAAATAAAATCAGGTCTGCTTTGCGCTTGCTCTGCTTCAGCCACATTTGCACCAATACTTGTACCACTACGGAGTAACTGCTTTGAAATAATAAATTCTTTCTTTGTGTCAGTCAAATATTTATATAAATTGACAATTCTAACTGCAAAGTCAAAGCTTTTGGTTTCAATAATATTTTCCATTTATCTACTCACTTTCAACTTTCCATTTTAAATTATCAATTCTTTAATATTCCGCCACAGCCGCAAATATTTGGTTTTGATTACTCTCAAAAGCACTTGAATAGAATACCATAAAAGTGGGAGTTTGTCAAGAGATATTTTCTAATATTTTGCTTATTTTCCAAATGAAAACTCCCCGGGGACAGGGGAGTTTTCTGATAATATATATCCTTTAGTTATCACTTTTCTGACAACTGCATGGAGCGTTATTATTCTTACCGCTTTGACACATTTTCCCGTAGGGGCATCCAATACATTTGTTTCCATTCTTTTTGGATCTGATGATATACCATAATGCACCACCCAGTATAAGTGCAAGGATTATGATTATAATAATGTTTTGCATATTAATCACTCATTTTTCAGTTTAGTTTATACTCTTTTTTCATATTTTTGTTTGTATTATGTACAAGGATAGTTACTATTGCTACCATCAGGGCTACTGCGATACCGCCACAGATTGCACCGGTTACATTCAGCATAGATGCATCTACAATAAGTGTACCGATTGTATACACAAGATACCCTACAGTAAATCCAACTCCAAGTTGAAGACCTATTCCTCCCCAGAGCCATTTTGCGCTTTTCATTTCTGCATTCATGGCACCTATAGCTGCAAAGCATGGAGGTGTGTATAGATTAAACATGAGATATGCAAGTGCGGCAACCTTTGTAATAGCAAATGTTGTAGCAACTTCTGCACCTGCTCCTTCCATAAGTGCAAGTTCTTCTGTGTCAATAAGGTTTTCCAGTCCTACAAAGCAAACAGCCAGTGTGCCTACCACATTTTCCTTTGCAATAAAGCCTGTGATAGCTGCTGCAGCAAGCTGCCAGCTAAGTACACCTACAACAGGGATAAGAAGATACGCAAATGGACTTGCAATTGAAGCGAGAATAGAGGTGTCTGTAGTTTCTGCTACGTGGAATGTCCAGTCAAATGTCTGCATAATCTGTACCGCTGTGTTGCAAAGAAGGATGATAGTCGCAGCCTTTACTATGTAAGACCAACCACGTGAGCACATAGATTTGAATGCGCCCATAAGTGATGGAAGCTTGTATTCAGGGAGCTCGATAATAAAGAATGATTTTCTTGCTTTGTGTCCTGTAATTTTGTTGATGAGAAGTGCACAGAGGAATATAAGTACAATACCTGAAAGGTACATTGTTGTACTTACCCAGCCTGCATCATCAAAGAATGCACCTGCAAAAAGAGCGATTACAGGAATCTTCGCACCACAAGGCATAAAAGGGGAGAGCATAGCAGTTGCTCTTCTTTCTCTTTCGTTGCGAATAGTTCTGCTTGCCATAATTCCCGGTACTGCACATCCGATTGTGATAACAAATGGGATAACAGATTTCCCTGAAAGACCAACTCTTTTGAATATAGGGTCAAGTACAACAGCAACTCTTGACATGTATCCGCAATCTTCAAGAAGTGCAATGAGAAAGTACATAACCATTACAAGTGGCAAAAATCCAACAACTGCGATTACACCACCGATAACACCGTCAACAAGGAGTGCTGATAATAATGGATTTGCATTTTCCAATAGTCCGCCAATCCATCCCTGGAATGTTTCAAGCCAGGCAACCAACCAGTCTGCAACAGGAGTTCCTACCCACACTTGTGATATCTGGAACACAAGATACATTACAACGGCGAAAATCGGGATTCCAAGCCACTTATTTGTGATGACAGCATCTATCTTGTCTCCGAAGTTTTTGTCCTTTGTAAAGACTTTTCTGGTCTCTACGTCTTTAACAATTTTGTTTACAAAATCAAATCTCTTTCTGTCAGCCATTTCAACTGAAGCCTTGTCAGTAAGATCAACATCTCCCTGATCGTAAACAGATACCTGTTTTTTGCCTGCGGCTTCGACTGCAGAAGCAATGACATTTTCAAGTCCCTCGCTGGATGTGGAAACAGTCTCAATAACAGGGCACATAAGCTTATCGGAAAGCTTCTTAACGTCGATTTTTGTGCCTTTTTTGCTGTTGATATCACTTTTGTTAAGTGCTACTACAACAGGAATTCCAAGCTCAAGAAGCTGTGTTGTAAAAAACAAGCTACGGCTTAAGTTGGCTGCATCTACAATGTTGATAAGCACATCAGGGTTTTCCTTTTTTACATAAGAACTGGTGATGCTTTCTTCAGATGTGAATGGTGACATCGAATAAGCACCGGGAAGATCCACAGCGATAAGCTCTTTACTTCCTTTGTAATATGCTTTTTTGATAGTGTGTTCTTTTCTTTCTACAGTTACACCTGCCCAGTTGCCGACTTTTTCGTTTCTACCGGTGAGGGCATTGTACATGGTCGTCTTACCAGAGTTTGGGTTGCCTGCCAAAGCAATTCTCATAGTGTATTCCTCCTTTAAAATAACCTTTTAATACGGTTAGATGCGACTAACTTATGGTCAAAATATATGCGACTGTCATTTGTGACTGTCGCTTATAATCAGATAATGATAGCTTCTGCAAGTGCTCTGTCAATGCTGTATCTTCCGTCCTTGATAGACACCACAAAACTACTCTTCTTACAGGATACAACGGTTATTGCTTCTCCACTATAACAACCCAAAGAAAACAAAAATGAATTAAGCTCTTCGTCATCGGTGAGGATATCTTTGATTATGTATTCTTTTCCTTCGATTGCATCTGTGAGATTCATAGTACCGCTCCTTTCTGTAATTAGTCTGAACTAACTTTCCATTAGTTAGTTTAGCATAACTAACTTTGAATGTCAATACATTTTTTAAAAAATTTGGTATAATATGTATAAATTTTGGTATGGTTGAGGACAAATGAAATTTTGACAAATGTAAGTTTGTGTGTTATAATCATCTTATGTTTTGATTGAAAGGAATATTCTTTTATGATTATTAAAGAATCTGCTGAAAACTATCTTGAGACAATTTATGTTTTAAAAAATAAAAACGGTAATGTTAGAAGTATCGATGTGGCAAATGAACTGGGATTTTCCAAACCCAGTGTTTCTGTGGCGATGAAGAAATTTCGTGAAGAAGGGTATATTACCATTGATGATGGCGGACATATCTCTCTTACAAAGTCGGGTCTTGAAATTGCCGAGAGAATATATGAAAGACATGAGATACTTGCAAAAGCTCTTATTGCCATGGGCGTGAGCGAAGATGTGGCATATGAAGACAGTTGCAAGATAGAGCACGATATAAGTGATGAAACATTTGAAAAACTTAAAGAGCACGTTATGAAATATACGAAGTAAAAAATCTGCGAAAGTGTTTTCTTTCGCAGATTTTTTATGCTATATTTTGCTTGATTGAATTTGTTTTCGCAGATTGTCCATCTTTTCATCCAGCTCTGAGCTTAAACGAGCACAATACAGTAGTTCCTTTGCCATTTCTTCGGTAAAGTCAGTGTCTTTTTTGTATCTTAATTGATGTTCAAGACTTGCCCATGAGTCCATAGCAATGGTGCGAAGTTGTATTTCTACTTTCATAGAGCGTTTTTCTTTTGCCAGAAAAATTGGTACGCTTACAATAAGGTGCAGACTTCTGTATCCGTTAGGTTTTGGATTCTTTATATAATCTTTTGTTTCTATCAGAGTGATGTCGTCCTGACTGAGAAGGGCATCAGCAAGGGTATATACATCTTCGGGAAATGAACATATTACTCTTACGCCTGCCACATCATTTATATGCTCTTCGATGTTTTCGATTGTAACAGCCAGATTTTTTCTGTCCAGCTTCTCTTTAAGACTTAAAGGATTTTTGATTCTTGTTTTTATCCCATTGATAGGGTTACGGTCCAATTGAAGTGAAAATTCTTCGTTAAGCACATTGAACTTTGTCTCTATTTCCATCATTGCACATCTGTAATATGCCATAATCTTTGTATAGTTTTCAAACCATTCTTTTGTCTTGCCCAGTACATCATCATTAAAAATTGTTTTCACATAATTTTTTGATGATTTGCTGTTTTTAAATGAGTCAGAGATATTCATTATCATTCTCCTTATCTTTGGTATAGTTCATAATGATATTATAAATGATAATTGTTATACAGATTTGAATAATTTGTAAAGAATATGTGAAAAAAGCGGTGTAAAAATCACTTTTTACACCGCCTGAGTATTATGATTAAGCTTTGTTGTCGCAACCCAATACTTTTGTAATCTTATGAGCAACCATATCTTTAACAGCAGCTCTTGCAGGTTTCAAGTACTGTCTTGGGTCGAAGTGTGAAGGATTGTCATTGAAGTATTTTCTGATAGTACCTGTAAGTGCAAGTCTGATATCAGAGTCGATATTGATCTTACATACAGCACTCTTAGCAGCTTCTCTGAGCATATCTTCAGGAATACCGATGGCGTCAGGCATGTCACCACCGTTAGCGTTGATCATTTCAACGTATTCAGGGATAACACTTGATGCACCGTGAAGTACGATAGGGAATCCCGGGAGCTTCTTAGAAACTTCTTCAAGGATATCAAATCTCAACTGTGGCTTCTGACCCGGTTTGAATTTGTAAGCACCGTGGCTTGTTCCGATAGCAATAGCAAGTGAGTCAACACCTGTTCTTGTTACAAAGTCGATTACTTCTTCTGGTCTTGTGTAAGATGCATCTTCGTCAGAAACGTTAACATCATCTTCAACACCTGCAAGACGACCAAGTTCGCCTTCTACAACTACGCCACGAGCGTGAGCGTATTCAACAACCTTCTTTGTAAGCTCAATGTTTTCTTCATATGGAAGGTGAGATCCGTCGATCATAACTGATGTGAAGCCACCGTCGATACAAGACTTACAAAGCTCAAAAGAATCACCATGGTCAAGGTGAAGAGCGATAGGAAGGTCTGTTTCGATAATAGCAGCTTCCACAAGCTTTACAAGGTAAGTATGGTTAGCATACTTTCTTGCGCCTGCACTAACCTGGAGAATCAATGGGGCATTAAGCTCTTTAGCAGCTTCTGTAATACCCTGGATGATTTCCATATTGTTTACGTTGAATGCTCCGATAGCATATCCGCCTTCGTATGCTTTCTTAAACATTTCTTTTGTTGTTACCAATGGCATTTTTATCCAACTCCTTAATTTTCAAATTATGGTAATGATAACATATTTTTCACATAAAATCAATACCTTTTTCATAGGATTGCCATTTTTTTAACAAGTTATTCCAGTGTAGTCTTTTCTGTTTGGTTTGGAATCTGTTTGCCTGTATGGTCTATTGTGAAATTATCTTTGATAATAAGTTCAGATATGGGAACTATTTTGTATCCATCATTTGTGAGCTTTTCCAATATCATAGGTAGTGCCTGAGGGGTGTTTTTTGCAGCGTTGTGAAAGAGGACAATGCTTCCGGGTTTCACATTTTCAGTTACTCTTTTAAATATATCTTCTTTTGACAGATCCTTCCAGTCAAGGCTATCTGTATCCCACTGAATGGTATACATCTGATTTTCTCTAACTGTGCTTATTACATCATTTGAATAATCTCCGTATGGCGGACGAAAAAGGGTGGGGCGTACTCCCGTGATTTTTTGTATTTTGTCATTGCATGAATTAAGCTCCTTAAGCATATCTTCTTTTGAAAGCTTGGTCATGTGAGGATGAGTATCTGAGTGATTCATCACTTCATGTCCTGCATCTGATAATTGCTTGACTGATTCGGGATATTTGTCCACCCATGAGCCGACTACAAAGAAGGTGGTTTTTACATTGTATTTTTCAAGAATTCGGATAAGATCTTCTGTATCCTCGTTTCCCCAGGCTGCGTCAAAGCTTATGGAGCATATCTTCTGATCTGTAGACACTGAATATATTGGCAGGTCTTTTTTTGGTGACATTGTCTGGATTACACTTAAGGCTGTATCTTTGTTGAGAGATATCAGCCCAAATACAAACAGAAATATCAGTGAATACATTATGATGGTATTTTTGTGTACGACAAAAAGCTTCAAAATCAAACATCCTTTCAGTTATTTATTTATCATTAAAGTATATTTTTTAAAATCTGTTATATTACAAAAAACATAAGTGTATCTGATCCTTTCACCAAATAAGACTTATTTACATACAATGATAATAAGGCATATGCCTTTAAAATTTAGTCAGGAGGATATGTATGACTGGAACAAATAACAGTGTGAGCCCATCAGAAGGAAGAAGTGGCTCTACCTGTATTCAGACTCGTAAGGTATACGGTTCGTGTAAGGATAAAGAATGTATAGAGGATTTAAGAGTTTATCTTTCTGGATGCTCTCAGGAGATTGTTAACGATGCCATCAGCATCAAATGCAGAAAGGCAGAAATAATCTGGGTATATTCTGACGTGGAGCCGGTACAGTTTAACAGAGGATATTATACAGTTGACTTAAGATTTTTCTTCAAAATTACTCTTGATGTTACTTGTGGTGCTTCCAGACCAAAGCAGGTGGAAGGTATCGCAGTATATGAAAAGAAAGTTATACTTTTTGGTTCGGAAGGTAATGCAAAGATTTTTCAGTCCAAGTATCGCTTTGATGAAGGGGATATCCAGCTCTGGCAGAAGAATAACCTGCCTATAGCACAGGTGGAAGTGGTAGATCCTATTTGCCTTGGTGCGAAGATCGTAGAGCCAAATGACAAATCATGTTGCTGCTGTTGCTGTAACTGCGATATATCTTCTATTCCATCAGGTATTTGCTCTGCAATCGACGGATGTGTAGTTGATAATGAAACAGACAAAAAGGTGTTTATCACACTTGGTATATTTACAATCGTAAGGCTTGAAAGAGAAGTACAAATCCTTATTCCTGTGATAGATTTCTGTATTCCTGAGTGTGAATGTACAACAACGGGTGATTCAAACCCATGCGAACTCTTCAATAAGCTCCATTTCCCTGTAGAAGAATTCTTCCCACCGGAGAGAGACTGCTTCACAGGAGAGCCTGATGTGAGAAACGGTTGCTGTCAGTAGGATAGATTTTTTCTTTAATATATGATCAGACAGAAGCAGGTATATAATGCTTGCTTCTGTTTGTAATATTTAGCGAGTACTTTTTTCTTACATAAAATATTGACGAAATTACGAAACTATGGTATATTCTATTTACCATAATTCAGGAAGGGGATTTAATAGTGAAACAGATGTCAAAAAGAATTATATCTATGCTTGTTATTGCTATCCTGGCTATAGGCCTTGTTGCATGTACAGGTGCAGACGAGGTAACTGAAACTCCTGCACCGGCACCTGAGGCAACAGGAGAGGTGGCAACTCAGCCTGCATCAAATAATGATCCTGATTTGGAAGCTTTTATTAAAACTCAGGGCGATGAATTTTTGAGTGCGTTTGATAAGAGCTTCGGAGAAAGCTCCGGAGGAATGCAGTGCAAATCTACGCTTAAAGTGGATGGCACCAAGCTTGTACTTGATTGTTCTATTCAGGGTATAAACAATGTTCCTGATGCAGGAAAAGCTCAGATGCAGAAAGTATATGAAGACAACAAAGAAGCTCTCAAGGCAGGCTTTGCACCACTAAAATCTGAAGTGCCGACAGTTTCCGGAATAATCATTAATGTGTGTGAAGAAGACGGAGATATATTGGCGACAATCAATATGGATCTTTAGTATAAAAAATCGCAATCAGAAGATTGCGATTTTTTTGTTGCTTATTAAAAAATTTCTTATCATATTTTAAACAATATTTTAGTCCGCCGATTAAATTCAGCGGACTATTAGTTTTATATTTAATATTCATTTACATAAAACTCAAATGTGTTTCCTTTGGTTCCATAAAGAATTTCATCACCGTCAATGTGGGTAAGGCTCAGACCTTCTGTTGTCATTTCCCATTCAAATGACGGGTTGCAGTCGTAAGGTTCGGCTACGACCGGATTTTCAACACTTTCAGGCGGACCGCCAGCAAGCTCTAATTTGAGGATGTCGTTTTCACCAAGTGTCCACGTTCCTTCAAACTGTTCCAAGATTTCGCTGTTTCCGATTCCGTAAACATAGCTTGCCGTTCCGTCGGGATTCAGCTCAAGACCCAGTGCTCTTTCCTCACCGTTACCATCGTTTTCAAAAGCTATCCAGCTTCCGCAGAACACCGCATCGGGAACTCTGTCATAGGCAGAAAACTCAGCCATAAAATCATACGGTGTGAAATCATAAACTTTGTTTTTGCTGTTTTCTAACCTTCCATCCATACCTGACTGTGCTGGAGTGTATTCCACCTTTTCAGAGCCTTTTTTAGCTATTACATAAAGGTTTGGAATTGTATCGCTCATATTACCACGAATTAAAACAGGTTCATTAGTGCTGATAAGCTCTTCGCCATCATAAGGCATATACTCATCATCAAATTCGCACTTGCAAACAGAAATAGTTACGCTATCATCCGCAGGTACAACCAAATACATTCTGTATCCTTCGTTTTCAGCGTATTTTTCTATATCCTTAACAAAAGGAATATCTTTAATATAATCCTGCTTTGCAAGCTCTGCTTTTGCAGTTTCGGCATCGCCCTCAATCCAACCGAGATAAGCAACACCAATAAGATTGCCATCAGCTTTAATTTTATCCTTTAATTCTGTTAGTTCTTTCGCTTCTGTTTGAATTTCAGGCTTATTGGTTTCACCGCCCGGAACGGGTTTCTCTTTACAACCTGCCAATCCTGATACAAGCACAAAGGCAAGAAGAAATAAAATAAATCTTTTCATATGTAATCCTCCTTATGAATTGTATTTTATAACACAGTCGCCTTCCAAAACGCCTAAAAGTCCTACATCAAGTATCAGCCAGCCCAGCCTGTTTTCTTTGATTTTTCTTGTATATCTCAAATTGGCGGCAATCGTATCATTGAAATTAGCATACATATCATGCTTTTTATAAGCAT
>SVJM01000056.1 GCA_015068975.1 Oscillospiraceae bacterium
TCAGGTGAAGAAATGGCGCCTCAAGCAGAATATATTACAGTAGATATGATAAAAGAGTTGCGTAGTAAAGGCCTTGGAATAAGAGCGTGGGGAGTTTATAATGTCTCCCTTATGAAAAAGATGTGTATGTTGAATGTTGATGGCATGACCGTGAATTTTCCGGATAGATTATATCAATACTTGCGTTAAGTATATAAATTTTTTGTCCCTAACTTGACAAAATCATATAATGATTTCATCGAAGATGAAATCAGCGATATAAATTCCTTGCGGAATTTGCGATATGTACTTCGTACGCGATATATCTAAGGATGCGATATGTGCCTGCAGCACGAGAATAGGAATTTATATCATATCGCAACGAAGCAAAGCGGAGTTATATCGCATTTGAATAGAATGAGAATATATGGCACGAGCGTGAGCGAGTATATCGCTAAAAGCTTGGCATCTAAATCGTTCACTGATTTTATAATTTTGTAAAATATTACAGTACAAATTTGTTTGGGAAAGGCTACTTTATTTTCAAGTACCACAATATTTGTGCAAAAGGAGATTGTTATGGAAAAAAAGAATAATACCACCCTTATTGCGATAATTGCAGCATTGGGTACACTTGTTGCAGTAATGTTTATAGCAGTAATACTTATTTTTGCAGATGTTATTCCTATTGGTTCGTCTGATGTGGATTCAAATGCTGTACAGACAGAAGTCACACAATCAGGTAAGAAGGATGAAGCGGTGCAAACAGGAAACACAACAGCATCTGTACCAACTACAATGTATGTTGCCAATGTTAAGTATTCAATTTATCTGAGAAGTGAGCCTGCAGAAAACCCAAGTAATATTATTACTGAGATTCCTGTTGGTACACAGATAGTATGGCTGGAAAATACCGATACTGTTTTTTCAAAAGTCACATACAACGGCACTGCAGGATATGTTAAGAGAGATTATCTCTCAGCTACTAAGCCGCAGGTTAATACTGCACCTGTAGGCAATACAACCATTTACAAGTATATGTATGTTGACAATGTTAAGAATTCCATATATCTGAGAAGTGCTGCTGTAGAAAATCCAAATAATATAATTACAACAATTCCTGTTGGTACACAGGTTGGATTTATTGAGTATGCCAACGGTACTTTTTCTAAAATCAGTTATAACGGAACTATTGGCTATGCCAAGAGTATCTATCTTTCTGATTACTATAGCAGCCGAAGTACATATATGACAGTTTATAATGTTAAACATTCTATCTATTTAAGAAGTGCTCCAAAGGAAAATCCTGATAATATTATCTGTGAGATACCTTTGGGAACCAGAGTGCGTTATCTTGGTAATGCAAGCGGTGGATTTTATAAGATTGAATACGACGGATATATTGGATATTCAAAATCAATTTATTTGAGATGATGATATGAAAAAAATGATAAGTATAATTCTGTGTCTTACGTTATGTTTAAGCTTATTTTGCGGATGTGACATAAAGTCAGAGATAGCAAAAAGAGGACTTATGAACCCGGCGCAGTCAGAAGCTGATACTGAGCCTGATAATATACCTTCAGGTGGTGAGCTTTCTGAACCACCATTGGATAATTATTCAGAAATGCCTGAGCCACCTGAAACACCGATGGATAATTTCGGCGAGATACCTGATCCACCTGAGACTCCGGTAGATGGCTTTGGTGAAGTGCCTGAAGATGCAGATATACCTGATAATAGTCATTTGGAAAATACCGGCAGAGTTATCGTGCTTGATCCGGGACATGGCAAGTCCTCTTTGCTTATGTCTCAGCAGGAGAAGATTGACAGTGGATATACATATGTAGAAGGTAAGGGCTGGGGAGAATGGCGACATTTTAAATCCGGTACTATGTGGCAGGATTGTAATGGATCAGGCTGTAGCCGTCGTGCTCCTAAGAATGGCGGATGCTGGTATTCTATAGGTGCCGGAGATCGGGACATAGAACCTGATCTTAACTATAACAATGCTATTAACGCCAAGAAATATCTTGAGCAAAAAGGCTACACGGTAAGACTTACACGGGGGCAAAATGATAATCCATCTATAACTGAACGTATCAAAAAATGTTATCCCGGTGGTAATACATCCCTTGAGCCTGATGTACTGGCATATGTTTGTATTCATTCAAATGCAGGTGGTGGGAAAGGAAGCTGCTATATTTCACTTTCGGGGCTCTACGATCAAAGTGGCATACCGCAGAATTATATAGGCATAAGTAACAGTCTTGGTGAAACTATAAACAACTGTATTACCTCATCTACATCTATCAGTAAATATGGAAATGGAATATATACAGGATACCCTGAGCTTGTTTTGTTTTGTAAATCTCCTGTGCCTGTTGCATATCTTGAGATAGGATTTTTTGATAATCCGAGCGATTTAAATATACTTCGCAGTGAGAGTGATGGAATAGGAAAGGCTATCGCCGAAGGAATAGATATGTATTATAATGAGTTTGCAAAGCAAACTCAATGAATTGCCTGACGGCATGAATTGAAACCTGCAGTTTCATGAATTGAGTCTGCGACTCATGAATCGCACCTGTCGGTGCATTAAAGGCAATTCAATTCATGGAGCGAAGCGAGAAATCATGGCGAAGCCAATTCATGACAAGGTCGTTGTCAATTCATTAAAATGGAGAATAAGTATGAAGGAAAATAAGCCTGTAGAATTGTCAAAGCAATTTGCGGTAGATGTAGTTAATTTGTGTGCAGAGATTAAAGAAAAAAGAAAAGGAAATGTATGATAACTGCAGTAAAATTCGTAAACTGTTAATATCGTCGGTAAATACCGCAAAAGAAAATACAAAAGGCGATTAAAAATGATTGATTTCAAGAACGCAACATTTTTTAAATCATTAAAAGCACAGACCGAAATAGTCTGTGCTTTTACTTTGCCTGTTTATGCGGCTTTTAAAGACGTGGTTTTTTTCATATATTCATACCTTTTTTACGTATAAATTATTTAAGTCCAAGCTCTTTTTTATACTCATCCATATTTATGACCCTGTCTTCAAGTCTTGCCTTTTCCGCGGCGAAGGAGAGAAGGTGGTTTTCTACAGAAACACCAATTTCTGATAAGTTCTTTTCGTCGATTTCTCCTGTGAGATATTTGTGAAGAGTTTTTACTATTCCCATATCTCCGCCACCGTGACCTGCAAGCTTATCATAGAATGAGCTGAATTCTTCGCTCTTTAAGTCATATGTAACAGTTTTTCTTGAGACAAAATCAAAATATTCGATGGTATTTGCGTTCATATCTCCGTAGATTTCACCCATTGTTCCCATTACACGTATGAATCTTCCTGCATGGTTAAAGGCATTCATACTCAGTGTTGCTACGGCACCATTTTCAAATTCCATATTTACTACCTGTCTGTCTACCACATCATTGTCTGAATGGTACACACATCTTCCGTAGTCGGAGGTTTTTAAAAATTCAATCATTTCTTCATCAGAATACTTAATACCCTTTGTAGCGGCACCTTTGTACCACAGATTGAGAGGATTTTTTACATATATTTCGATAGCATTATATATACAAGTGTCAGCATGAGGGCATCCGTCTGTACAACGCATCGGTGCACCTTCGGGAGCATTTTCTTCTTTGAAATAAGATAGAGAGCCGAAGGATGATATCTTTTTGCATTTATCATCTGTAAGATACTGGATAATGTCAAGGTCATGACAGCATTTCTGCAGTATCATACAGGAGCTTTTTTTGCTGTTGTGCCAGTTGCCTCTGACAAAGGAGTGTGCCTGATGAAGATTGCCAACACATTCAATGTGGTGTATCGCCTGAACCTTTCCCAGTTTTCCTTCTTCTATAATATTTTTTATCATTGAGAAGAATGGGGTGTATCTTAATACGTGACATACAAGGATTTTAACTCCCTTTTCCTTTGCAGCATTGGCAATTTTGACACAGTCTTCTGCATTTGGACAAACAGGTTTTTCAAGGAGTATGTCATATCCAAGCTCTATTGCCTTAAGTGCAGGATCAAGGTGCAGATCGTCCATTGTAGCAATTATGACTGCATCGGCAACTTTTCCCATATCAAAGAACTCATCGTATGACTCAAAGCACATTTCCTCTTGAATACTATGCTTATCTTTGATTACATTTCTTACCTTTTCGTCAGGGTCGCATACGGCAGTTACTTTAAAGTATTCATCGCCAAGGCTCTGCATATTGTCAGTATAAGCCAATCCTCTGTTTCCTGCGCCGATAAGGGCTACTGTTATTTGTTTCAACGTCATTTCCTCACTTTCCTTGAAATGCCAGATGCTTTATAAGTGTTCCTTCAAAGTCTTCGCCTTCAGCCAGTGTCTGTATATGTACAAACATAAGTCCTAAAGGGGCATTTTCAGTTATTTTTTCTTCTTTTATAAGTTCATTGTCTGCATAGATTTTTGCGTAAGATTTTTCTGTATCGAAATCCACTTTTATATCAGTCCATTTATCATCGGGTGCAATATCCTTTGTTATGTCAAAGGATATGTGGGATTCAATCTTCGCAGTTTCATCACAGGGGTTATACCAGTGATCGGATAGTGATATTGCCACACCGCTTTTTAAGACTCTGAGTTTTATATTAAGACTTCCTTTTTTAGATGCAGGGTAGTTCCATACGGCACCTTGTTTTTTGTAAACAAGTCTTTCGTCCTCAATTCTTCCGATTGATAATACTTCTTCATGATTTCCCTCAGGATCGGGGAGAAGAAGTGCACCATTTGTGCGGTTATATGCACAGTGACCAGAAAAGTTTCTGTAGTTTCCAAGATTGCTTTTTACGTACATTTGTGTAGATACATTTTTTAGTCCTGTGCGGAAGTTTTCTTCTCTTTGTTTTTCCATAAGCCAGTTAAGATCAAATATAACTACCTTTCTTGAGGCTTCATTTTGCCCGAAGTGAACAAGCACTTTTCCAAAGGGAAGCTCGCACATTTCTGCCTGATGGATGCTTTTGTCATTGGCTGTAGCTACACCGGAGTTAGAACGGAAATCTGCGTGATTTCTTATATCATTAAGATACAGTTCTCTTGCATATTCAAATACTTTACCTGATTTGTCGGATAGTGCAACACAGTTTGAATCTCTGTTTGTAAACACATCTTCGCCTACACCCTCTATTTCTGCCCAACCCACAGGGGGAAATACCTTAGTGCAGTCAATCTCAGGAAGGGGTTGATTGTTACTCCAGAAAAAGAGCAATCTTCCATCGTGCAGTTTATACAGGACAGGCATAGTGTTTGTGCCATGGAAGATTGATGGTTCAGTCTTTGTCCAGGTGTCACCATGGTCATATGAATACTGTATGTAATGGTAGTTATGACTTGTTCTTGTGATGAGGATAAGTGTTCCGTCCTCACATTCCTCTATTGTAGGCTCACATGAATAATTCTGCCATCTTACACCTTCATGTCCTTCTATTTTTGGTACATATCCTGCGTTTTCCAGCACTTGTGTCTTCCAGGTTTCGCCGTTGTCATCAGATGTTGCTACTACAACGCTTGATACATATTTATCATATTTCTGAAATACAATGATCATTCTGTTTGAGTCTTTCAGAAACAGTGGCTTTCTTGCCATATGTGCTTTACCTTCAGGATATAAATCTATAAACTTTTCTACAGGTGAGTCTGCACCCTTATCAGAAATCATTAAATACAAATGACCTTCGATAAGATTCTCAAAAGCAAAGTTTGTTCTTGAAGTGTTGTGATATGCATCGTTTGTCATTACTTCAAAATATCTGCCGGTTTTTGGACTGTATGCACCACTTGCAAAAGCGTCGCCCTTCTTAAGTACAACTGTTTCCCATGTAAGACCGCAGTTTGTTGAGCGTATGTATACGTGGACACCTTCGTTTTCGTTGGTTCTTGTAACCTTGTCTTTTCTTATTGCTCCGTAAATTCTTAATTCTCCGTCAGGCATAACTGTAAGATAGTTAAATGCATCTGAAGGAGGAATGGTTACCACTTGAGGCTCATATATTTCCTTTAAAAGAAATTTGTCATTTTCGGATAACCTTTGTTCCATTTCTTTAAGAAAATAATTCATAACATCTACTCCTTGTCAGAATATTCCTTTATCATATTTTCCATTTTGTCAATAAGATTGATTATGTAGTCTGCGTTTTTCGGATAATTGTCAAAGGTGATACTGAATCCTGCGGCGTCATCAATCATATTTATCACATTGTCTCTTCCTATATATTTTTCCAAAGTTCTGCATATCTCAATATCCTGCAATGCTTCTTTGAATATAACTGCACGTAATGATGGTATTACATCATTATTTACAGGATATACACTGAATGAATCTCCTGAAGGGAATCCACCATTTGCAGAAGTGGTGATATAAGGATTTATAGGGCAGATTGAGTATTGTGAATTGTAGAAATTATATCCCCAATGAAGGAAACCCTTGATATCATACTTATATAACTGTAGCCCGATAATTCTGTTTCTGTATGATGGCATAGACAGAAATCTGTTTGCTACCTTTGTGTGCTGTGAGCAACAGTAGTATGTCCACTGGTTTGGAAGGTTGTGCTTAAGGAATCTGTCTATTTTGTTTGTAGAGCATACAGGGATATCCACATAGCCTTCTTCGTAGAAAGAATATGTAGATAGGGCATCAATTGTCTTGAAGCCCTCTATATGAGACTTGATGAGGTTGTATGCATATTTGTATTTTTCTATATGCTCAGGCTTTGGTTCATCTGAAATATGGAAATAGCATCTGTCAGCTACTCCTTCGTCTTTTAAGAATTTCACAAGTTCAGGTAAGAACTGATCAAGGAAGTTCTTATATTCGGGATCAGTTGATTCCACATGCCATCCGAAGAGGTAGTCTGACTTACCATTTTCTTCTACAAGGATGTTAGGAGCACTTTTGAGGCCCCACTGTGAGAAGAAGTGAGATATTTCAAAATACTTTATGTTATTTTTGTTGCAGATTTCTATCCATCTTTTTACCTTGGAGAAGTCAAATGTATAATTTTGCCCATCCTTTTTAATATCCACAAGCTGAACATTTGTTCTTCTTAGTCCGATGCCTGTGTCAAGAGGTGGCGTAATTATTGGAGTGAGGATCATATTGATACCCAGCTCTGATGCCATATGAACATATTTGTCTATAAGATCCCAGTGCTCCTCTGAGTATACCTTCACATTGTGATAGTTTGCGATGCAGTCAGTATGAAACCACTGTGTAAATGTAATCTGTTGTTCAGATATTTTTTCGTCAGTTACTTCCAGTATCATCTGGGAAGTGAGGACTATTTGTTCAGGTCTCATGTCAGATGTGAGAGTTATCTTTATGGGATAATTACCTTCTTTTATATCGATAGGGATATCAGTCTTTATCCATAGGGTATCTACAGAATAGCTTGTCTTAAAATAGTTATTCACTTTTTCTATGGGCATAAGGATATCAGGCATAGTACCTGTTTCTTTTGTGATATAGTCATCATCTTCCACATAGTCAGTGTATGTACATAGATCCATTATTGCATCTTTTACAAGATATACCTTAATATGATCCTTAAGCTCTGATTCCACATCCACATTAAACATAATGTTGTCAGAACACTTCACAGATACCTGATATGAATATGTTTCACCCTTCATAAGAGTTTTTGACTTGATAGGTTTTGCATTTTCATATGATGAAAGTGTTACTTTTTCAAGGCTTGAAACCTGTTTTACAGAAATATTCATATATTTATTCCTCCATCAGAATGTATTTATTAATCATAGTCTTATTATACCATTTATATGAAAAAAATAAATTGACAAAACGATTGAAAAAATGTATTATCCGATGATTAGATGTATAATATCTGATAGCTATGATGTGTGTTTAGCCTACGTATCCATATTTATAGTCAATATAATACAAATGGAATAACGAAATTATTAAAAAATGTAATTTTTGAGAATTTTATTGATTATATTATCTGTTTATTGTATAATGAATTTATAAAGAGGTGATGATGATGAAAGCCCAGTCATATTTTAACTCAATAGATGAAAGAAGTGCCAATGTATGCGATATGTCAAGGAGTATTATAGTAAACTGCGTAGGTGTTGCAGATGATAGAGTTTCTTTTCATAACCGTAGTGTAAGAAATGACTATTATATAATGTATCACATAGGATCGGGCTTTGATATAAGGATAAAGGACGAAACTTTTTTTATAGAAAAAGGCGATGTGCTTATAATCGAACCCGGTACGGAATATGAATACTATCTTTGCAAGGATTCGGGGTTAAATTACCTGTGGCTTCATTTCACAGGAAGCAATGCAAAGAATCTTCTGGATAAGTTTTCTATAGAAGTAAATAAGATACATAAATGCGGACAGATATCCTATATGATAGATAACTGGAGAAAGATGTTTGGAGAGTTTGTAAATAACGACGAATACTTTTACAGTGTAACGGAAGCCCTTCTTACAGACATAATCGCCACTTTTTCCAGACATATAAAAACAGGAGGAAATAAGAAGCTTTTTAAGTCCTTGTTTTATATTCACGAGAATTTCCGTTCAAAAATTACCCTTGAAAAACTGTCTGAACTTGAAAGCATCAGTCAGTCCCATTACAGAGCATTGTTTAAAAGTATGTACAATCAGTCGCCAACAGAATACATACTTGACATAAGGCTTCGTGAAGCGAAGAAGCTTCTTGAGGAAACTGAGGAGACACTTTCGGATATTGCCTTGAAGACGGGATTTTTTGATGAGTTTTATATGAGTAAGCAATTCAAAAATCACTTCGGGATAACTCCGGGTCGTTACAGAAAGGAATGTAAGTAAGCTTTTATAGTTCAACCTTTGGTTGATTACTGGTGTTTATGCAACTGAAATAGGATTGACCGGTGAAAATACGGATGATACAATGGGGAAAAAGAGGTGTAAGTAAGATAAGATTTCGAAATAAAAAGATAAGATTTTATATTGTTTGCTTATAACTCTTTATGTATAACAAAAACATACTCATATCAAGAAAGGAAGAAAAAGATGAAAAAAGTATTAGCTTTATTGGTAGTAATGTGCATTATGATCACAAGCTTTTCTCTTGTTTCATATGCAGATGACGGGATTAAAATCAAAATCAACGGCTACAATCATGAATATGACGTGATGCCTGTGATTATCAATTCCAGAACAATGGTGCCTATGAGAGGAATTTTTGAATCTCTTGGTGCAGATATCTCCTGGGATGGGGATA
>SVJM01000011.1 GCA_015068975.1 Oscillospiraceae bacterium
AATTAAGGGGATAGAAAAAAGACTTCAGAACGGAGAAACTGAGCCGAAACCTTTGGTTTCGGGTTACCCGAAGGTGTATGCGATACACCGAGAGGCGAAGTTTATTCGTAGCAAAAAGGCACAAAAATAAGGAAATATTACATAAAAATGTAATATTTCCCACATAATGAGTAATTTGTAAGTTTTATTGTGCATTCAGGGTTTTGACTTATGTATAATCTATGCCTTTTTGCGATCTGGAGTTTTTTTACATCCCCTTTTTTATTGTGGTAAAGGATACTGAATGATTTTATCTTGCTTGGTCTGCGCAATAGGTTCGCTTTTTTCCTGTATCTTTGGCGGAGATGGTGGTGCTGTTTTTGGCAGAGGTTTCTTCTTTGTACCAACTTCCACCAAAGCATCTACAGGTGCATAATAGCTTTCGCACACCCATTGCCTTTCCATCTTCACTCCGTTTATACTTACTGTCTTATATGTATTTACCCTTACACCTTCCTGACCTGCTTTCAGTACCTTTGTTTTGCCTTCATAAAGAGAGGATGTCTTTTTGGTCTTGGTGCCATAGGGTATCCTTTTGATGATTTCTGTTGTTATCTCCACCACCTTATTATCCTCATTGATCCCCATTACAGAACAGGTGATATTGCCGTTATCTGCAAAACAATCTATCCTTATGGGATATGATTTGTTATTCTTAAATGCAAAATCTATATAATCATAGGATACTGTAGCATCCCGTCCTACCGCTACATATGTCACAGGCATAGAGTGATTTGTTCTTTTTACAATCTCCAGATCAGCAAAGAGAACTGCATTGAAAAGGGTTGAGGATACCTGACATATCCCACCGCCAACTCCATCAACCACTTCTCCTGACTGGTACACCTTGGCAGTCTTAAATCCACTTTGTTCATCACGCTTCCCAACCACTTTGTTGAAGGAAAACACTCCCCCAGGCTCTATAAGGCATCCATTGATTTTTGATGCGGCGATACGGATATTTTCGCTTCGGGGAATATTCGCATTATTATACACTGTAGAAAAGCTTCCCAGAGTATCTATGATATAATTATCAGAAAAATACCTGATGTTTTTTTGTGGATATGTGAGCTTTACAGGAATTTCATAAGGCAGGTCATTTGTGGAATTATTTTTGAGAATACTCTCACAAAGCTCCTTGTCGATTGATACTCCTACAGTTGATGGTGTATACAGGAAATGCCCATTTTTCTGATAGTATTCAAAATCCTTCTTTTCTGCTTCAAAAAGATTTTTAAGAGTTTCATATGAAATATGCTTCGGCTTGATCATAGATATTTTTACATTATTTGGAGTATACAGATCATAATGTGAAAGATTGCTTCTGATCTCTGATAAAAGATATGCCATATCTATCCCCATACCTTCTTTTCCATTTGTGACAGATATCCTGTCAGAATTCAGCTCAATTTTATTTTCGGTATTTTTTGAAACGAAGTCTGCAAGATTATCCTTCATTACCCTTTCGAGCTTGTTTATGTCAATGGATAGCTCCAAAGGAATGTTTGCTCCTTTTGTATAAGAGGATATTATGTCTTTTAATCTTACAAATATATTTCCTTTTCTACCGTAAGAATAGGCATTATCCACTGATTTCTTATAATCAAACCCTACCCCTGACTCATTTAAGAGAAGAGAGAAAGTATTTTTGTTATACTCAAAGGCTATGCTCTGACCATCATATGGAAATTTATCTCTGATTGTATTTATGGCTGCATCTTTTTTTAATTTCTGCACCGACAAGCCTGAAATCTTCACTCCGGGATAAATAGCCTCGTAATTAAAAACATACAAAAAATACGCAAATAAAAAAACTGTTATCACTACGGGTAAAATAATCAACAATAACTTCCTTGCCCTGACAGGCATATGTTTCAACTCCCGTTATAATATGAGTAATAATATTGTATTTTGATATATCCGTGTTTATGACATCAAAAAAGGATGAACGAAAGAACGTTCATCCTTTTTGATTATCATATTATGATTATTTATTAAGTCTTGCTTCCAAGGCATCCAGTTCGTCTTCTACTTCCTTAGGAAGTCTTCCTTCGAATGTTGAGAAGAATTCTCTCATACCCGGAACTTCTTCTTTCCATGTTTCTTCAACACGGAGAAGTCTTTCCATAGTAGCTTTGTCGATATCAAGGCCGTTAACATTGATATCTTCAACGTTTGGAAGGTAACCGATAGCTGTTTCTCTTGCATCAACTTCACCTTTGCAACGTTTAACAATCCATTCAAGAACTCTCATATTTTCGCCGAAACCAGGCCACATGAAGTTGCCGTTTTCGTCCTGTCTGAACCAGTTAACATGGAAAATCTTTGGTGGGTTTGGAATAGTTTTGCCCATCTTTACCCAGTGTGCAAGGTAATCACCAACGTGGTAACCGATAAATGGCTTCATAGCCATTGGGTCACGTCTGAGTACTCCTACAGCACCTCTTGCTGCAGCAGTTGTTTCAGATGCCATAGTAGCACCTACAAACACACCGTGATTCCAGCTGTATGTCTGGTATACCAATGGAGCTGTTGTAGCTCTTCTTCCGCCAAATACCATAGCAGAGATTGGAACACCCTGTGGAGCATCAAACTGATCAGATACACATGGACACTGTCTTGCAGGAGCAGTGAATCTTGAGTTTGGATGTGCACAGCTTGTAAGCTTATCTTCTTTGTTGAACTTATCAGGTGTCCATTCTTCACCCTTCCAGTCGATAGCGTGCTCAGGTACGTCTTTGTCAAGACCTTCCCACCAGACTGTATCGTCATCCTTAAGACCAACGTTTGTGAAGATTGTATTAGACATTGCTGTATGGAGAGCATTTGGGTTTGTCTTTTCGCTTGTTCCCGGCGCAACACCGAAGAAACCTGCTTCAGGGTTAACTGCCCAAAGTCTTCCGTCATCGCCTACTCTGAGCCATGCAATGTCGTCACCTACTGTAAATACTTTGTATCCTGCATATTCAGCCGGTGGGATAAGCATAGCAAGGTTTGTCTTACCACATGCTGATGGGAATGCTGCAGATATATATGTGATTTCGCCCTTAGGATCCTGAAGACCGAGGATAAGCATATGTTCAGCCATCCAGCCTTCTTCTTTACCAAGGTAACTTGCGATTCTAAGTGCCATACATTTCTTACCGAGAAGAGCGTTTCCGCCGTAAGCTGAGTTGATAGACCAGATTGTGTTGTCTTCTGGGAAGTGACAGATGTACTTATCTTCATCAGAAAGATCCTTTGAAGCATGTAAACATTTTGTGAAATCGCCATCGTCACCGATTTCTTCAAGAGCAATCTTACCTGCTCTTGTCATAATAAGCATATTGAGAACAACATAGATGCTGTCTGTAAGCTCGATACCAACCTTTGCAAAAGGTGACTTAGCAGGACCCATGATAAATGGGACAACATACATCTTTTTGCCTGTCATAGCGCCATCATAAAGCTTAGAAAGCTTTTCGTAAGTTTCCTTAGGATCCATCCAGTTATTTGTTGGACCTGCGTCTTCTTTTCTTCTTGAGCAGATGAAAGTTTTGTTTTCTACTCTGGCAACGTCATTCTGAGCTGTTCTGTGCAAGAAACAACCAGGGAATTTGTCAGGGTTAAGAGCTTTGATTTCGCCTGTAGCACAAGCTTCTTTTTCCAAAGCTTCTTTCTGAGCGTCGCTGCCGTCAATCCAGATAACTTCATCAGGTTTTGTGAGCTTTACCATTTCGTCAAGCCATGATAAAACTTTTTTGTTGTTTGTCATTTTTATATCTCCTTCCGATTAATAAATTACATTTTTATATTCAGGTTACAAATTAACCCTACTTATATAATATTTCGCCACAACCTTCAAAAATCCTTTATTTTTTTGAAATTTTTTCAAATATTTTGTCAGACAGGGTACAAAACTCAAAAATATCCAAAGTTTCTCCCCTTCTTCTCGGATCTATTGAACATTCTTCAAGGGTGGAATTAATTTCATCTTTTGAAAGATTTATACTTCCTGAATTTGAAAGAGCATTGAGAAGGGTCTTTCTTCTCATTCCAAATGCAGCTTTTATAACATTAAAAAAGAGCTTCTCATCCTTGGGTGATACCTTCTTTTCATCCCTTACAATAAACTTGATCACCGAACTTGTCACCTTGGGAGGCGGCATAAAGCAATGGGGCGGCACATCACATACCATTTCAGTATCACAGTAATAATCTACTGATAGGGTGATTGCGCCATAATCCTTCTTATTTGGCTTTGCTGAAAATCTCAAAGCCACTTCTTTTTGTACCATTACCACAAGCATTGAGATATTTAGGCTGTTTTCAAGAAGTGCCATTACAATAGGTGTGGTTATATAATATGGAAGATTTGCCACCACCTTAAAGGATTTGCCTTCAAATTCTTCATCACAAAGCTTCTGAAGATCAAGCTTAAGCACATCATCATTTATTATCTTTACATTGTCAAATTCTTTAAGATTTTCTTCCAAAATAGGAATTGCAGTTTTATCAATTTCTACTGCCACAACTTTTTTTGCATTTTTGCAAAGCTTCTGTGTAAGTGTACCAAAGCCCGGTCCTATCTCAAGTACATAATCCTCGTCACAAAGCTCTGCTCCGTATACGATTGAATCCAGTACCGAATCATCAATAAGAAAATTCTGTCCCAGTGATTTGGAAAACTTAAATCCAGATTTATTAAGTATATCTTTTACAACTTCTTTTGAAGAAAGGTTTTTCATACTTATATCCTCTATAATATTCTTTCAATTTTGTTTATGACACCTTTTTTGTTATATTTCACAACAAAAAATGCCCATATAATGAGAAATACCGCTACAGACACAAAGCTTAAAAGTCCGCTATCCCATATATAATCGCTTACAATCCATATGCCAAAAAGTATAATAAGAGGAAGCATATACACAAGGAACGCAAGAAACACTACCTTGGAATCTGATACGCTCATCTCTACTCTGTCTCCCACTTTTGCCCCCACTGTATTTATCACGAGGCTTTCTCTGAAGGTTTTTTTGCAATGGGAGGAACAGGTGGAGCAATCATGTCCGCAGGCTGACTCACATTCTGTGATCACATATGTTTTATTATCTTCGATTTTTGAAACATAGCCTGTCTTTGTCAAGCTCCCACCACCTTTGATTGTTAAAAAAATAACATCTTTATATATTATACATTGTTTTAATATAAAATTCAACTGTCATTTGTGATAAAAAAACTGAAATTTCATAGAAATATTCATATACTTTAACACAAAAATTGCTGCAGCAGTAATTTCTGCTGCAGCAATAAAATGATTACTTACTTGCGATAGCTTCTTTTACATTTTTGATAATGGTTTTTTCGTCAAGTCCGTAGGCTTCAAATAACTGTGCAGGCTTACCTGACCTGCCGAATTTATCCATGATACCCACTCTTCTCATAATGCAAGGTGCGTTTTCTGATAAAACTTCACTTACTGCACTTCCCAAACCACCGATTATGCTATGTTCTTCACAAGTAACAATAGCCCCGGTCTCTTTTGATGCTTTGATAATAATATCCTTGTCAATTGGCTTGATTGTATGTATATTGATCACTCTGGCATCGATGCCTTCTTCCATAAGCTCTTTTGCAGCATTGAGAGCTTTTGACACCATAAGACCTGTTGCAATAATTGTTACATCCTTTCCGGATTTGAGCTCGATACCCTTACCGATTTCAAATTTATATGTACTTGGATCATTTATAACATCTACAGCAAGTCTTCCGAATCTTAAGTAGAAAGGACCATCTGTTTCGATTGCAGCTTTTACTGCAAGTCTTGCCTCCGCATCGTCTGCAGGATTTATGATAGTCATATTAGGCAACGCTCTCATAATGGCGATGTCTTCGTTGCACTGGTGTGTAGCACCGTCTTCGCCTACAGAAATACCTGCATGAGTTGCACCGATTTTTACATTGAGATTTGGATAGCAAACAGAGTTTCTGATCTGCTCAAAGGCTCTTCCTGATGCAAACATTGCAAATGAACTTGCGAATACTATCTTTCCACAGGATGCAAGTCCTGCCGCAACGCTTGTCATATTTGCTTCTGCAATACCCGCATTGAAATGTCTGTGGGGATAAGCATCCTTAAATGTTGCTGTCTTGGTAGATTTGGAAAGGTCTGCATCAAGAACAACTATTCTTTCGTCAGTACCAAATTCCTTAAGTGCTTTACCATAGGATTCTCTTGTTGCGATTTTCTTTACTTCTGCCATATTATTTCCCCTCCAATTCTGTAAGTTTTGCATCAAGCTCTGCCATAGCCTGCTTGTATTCTTCTTCGTTTGGTGCAACACCGTGCCATGATGGGTTGTTTTCCATAAAGGAAACTCCCTTACCTTTAATACTCTTTGCTATAATTGCAGTTGGCTTACCCTTGGTAGCCTTAGCCTTTTCTATAGCATCCTTTATCTGGTCATAATCATGAGCATCAATTGTGATTACATTCCATCCGAATGCCAGAAACTTCTCATCAAGAGGTGTAGGATTCATTACTTTTGTGATATCTCCGTCGATCTGAAGACCATTAAAGTCCACAAAGATTGTAAGGTTGTCCAGATTGTAATGTGCCGCAAACATTGCTGCTTCCCATACCTGACCTTCTTCTGTTTCACCGTCGCCAAGCACTGAATACACTCTGTAATCCTTCTTGTCAAGCTTACCTGCAAGAGCCATTCCGCAAGCTGCAGATATGCCCTGACCCAGTGAACCTGTAGACATATCCACTCCCGGAACAGCCTTCATATCAGGATGTCCCTGAAGGTAGCTGTCTATATGGCGGAAGGTTTTGATATCTTCCTTTGGGATAATGCCCTTCTCTGCCAGTGCACCATAAAGTGCAGGAGAACAATGTCCTTTGCTGAGTACAAATCTGTCACGATCAGGATCATTTACATTGTCAGGAGAAATGTTCATCTTGTCAAAATAGAGAACAGACATAATATCCGCTATTGACAATGACCCTCCCGGATGTCCTGCCTGAGGATGAAATACTGCCTCAATAATATGCTTTCTTATCTTGTAAGCAGTTATCATTAGTTCTTTGTTGCTCATAAATCCTTAGCCCCTTTTCTTATATATTTGTATAATTATTGATATAAATTAAACCCTTCCCCAAGAGCCTCTGTCACTTCGTGAACTATCACAAAAGCATTGGGGTCAGTTTTGCGAACGATGTTTTTTACCTTATGGACCTCTCGCTTGCGTACGATACACATAAGGGTGGTTTTGTTATTTCCCGAATACATACCCCTGGTATATATCCCTGTAACTCCCCTCTGAAGAGAAAGGATGATCTCGCGGGAAATCTTCTGATATTTATCACTTATTATATATACTGCCCTGGCAATATTTACTCCCTCTATCACATAATCCATCACTTTGCTTGTGACAAATAATGCCACAAAGGAATAAAGAATCAATGAATAATCAGAAAAAACAAAAGCTGACAGTACAACAATCACCACATCTGAAAAAAGAATTATACCCGGCACAGAAAACCCCGGAAACCGTTTGTTGAGAATAACAGAAAGAAGATCCACTCCACCTGTAGAAGCACCATTTATAATCACTATACCCATTCCAAGTCCTGTAAGTGCACCGCCGTATATAGAAGATGTGAGAAGATCTCCGAATCCCACACCATAGTTTTCAAGGAATGTAAGAAACACAGATGAAATAAATGTGGCATATACGGTATATATAAGGCTCTTTTTTGAAACAGTATTAAATCCCCATATAAAGAGAATTACATTGAATACAAAATATGTGATGCCCAAAGGTATACCGGTCTTAATGTATACGACTGTGGATATTCCCGACACTCCCCCTGCGGCAATCCTTGAGGGCACAAGAAAGACACTTACCCCCATTGCCATAACAAAAGCGCCAAGAGTTATAAAAAACACTTTTTTAAAAAACAGGTATATAATTCTTTTTTTCATATTACTATTACCGACCTTTCCGGTAATAGTTTTGTTTATTTAAGATTCATTATGCATTCTGAAGGATAATTTGAGAATCTCATCAAGTCTTTCAAAATCCTTCTTAAGATATATGTATCCGATCAGCGCCTCAAATCCGGTAGCATGACGGTAGTCCACTATATCCGCATTTTTTGCAGCGGTATTAGCCTTTGCATTTCTGCCTCGCTTATATACCGAAAGCTCTTGCTCAGTAAGGTAAGGCTCTATCTTTCTGATAATATCACTCTGAGCCTTTGCCTTCACATAGGTAGTGGCTTCTCTGTGAAGCTTATTTACCGGGATGTTTTTGTCCTTTGAAATCATTGTACGAATATATAATTCATACACTGCATCACCTATATAAGCAAGTTGAAGAGACGAAAACTGACTGACACTCATATCCGGTGTAAAATCAAACATATACTATACTCTCTTCCACTTAACACCCTGTCTTGTATCCTCAAGAAGGATGCCCTTTTCTTTAAGCAGATCTCTGATACGATCTGCCTCTCTAAAATCTCTGTTTTTCTTTGCATCAGTTCTCTGCTGTATAAGATCCTCGATTTCTTCATCAAGCATATCGTCTTCGGTTTTTCTTGAAAGTATACCCAACACTCCGCCAAGCTCTTTTATAAGAGATATCACACTCTCTATTGCAGATGCTGAATATGAATCGTCAATATTGGTGTTTGCAAATTTAACAAGGTCAAATATTACAGATATGGCATCTGCAGTATTTACATCATCATCCATAGCTAATACAAATCTGTCTCTGAATGAATAGAGCCCTTCTGCTTCTTCTTTGTCCCCCTGAGCATTTGCCATCTTAAACTGAAGATTTGAAATACAGGTATATATTCTTTCAAGTCCTGTTTCTGCCTGCTTTAAAAGATCGTGACTGAAATTGATTGGATTTCTGTAGTGAGCGCTGAGCATAAAGAATCTGATTACCTCATAATCAAACTCCTGAGCAATATCTCTTACTGTAAAGAAATTACCAAGAGACTTACTCATCTTACGGTTGTCCACATTGATATAACCATTGTGCAACCAGTAATTTGCAAATGTGCATCCGTTTGCACATTCACTCTGTGCAATTTCGTTTTCGTGATGAGGGAAGATAAGATCCATACCGCCTGAATGAATATCTATATGCTCGCCAAGGAATCTGTTTACCATTGCGCTGCATTCTATATGCCATCCCGGTCTTCCTTCACTCCAAGGACTTGGCCAGAAGGGTTCTCCCTCTTTCTTTGCCTTCCATACAGTAAAGTCCATAGGGTTTTTCTTTTTGTCCCCTACTTCTATTCTGGCACCTGCCTCTAAGTTTTCCAAAGGCTGATGAGAAAGCTTGCCATAATCTTTAAACTTCTTTACATCAAAATACACATCACCGTCAACGGTATATGTATAACCGTTGTCTTCCATCTTTTTGACAAGGTCAATAATTGCCTGGATATTTTCTGTAGCTCTCGGATGATGAGTTGCTTCCTTGATACCAAGTCCTCTTGCATCAGTGAAATACTCTGCAATGTATCTTTCTGCAAGTTCTTTTACAGTAATACCCTCTTCATTTGCCTTTTTTATCATCTTGTCGTCTATATCTGTAAAGTTCTGTACAAACTCAACATCATATCCGATATACTCAAAATATCTTCTGAGACAGTCAAACACTATAAAAGGTCTGGCGTTTCCTATATGAAAATAATTGTACACTGTAGGACCGCAGGAATACATCTTTACTTTTCCCGGTTCAATAGGTACAAATTCTTCTTTTTTCTGAGTGAGAGTGTTATATAATCTCATACACGTCTCCTTTCTTTTTTGTCACATATAATTGATTTATTTCATACATTGTAATTATACTATTTTTAAAGCTTATTTTCAACTGTTTTTTGAGAATTTATCTTATTTTCTCTTATATTTTTTAAGTTTACCCAAATCCCTATGAACCCTATTATCACTGATGCAACAGAAACCACCTGCGATACTCTGAAAACACCCATATAAAGGCTGTCTGTTCTTAATGCTTCAATCATAAATCTTCCTACGCCGTAAAGCACTGCATATGTATATGCCGCCTGCCCCGAAAAGTGTCTTCTTTTCACAACAAAAAACAATACTATCAATGCCAGGAGATTCCACACGCTTTCATAAAGGAATGTAGGATGCACCGATCCCACACCCTCTATCATCATACGAAAAAGAGAGTCAGTATTATATCCGTAGGCCTCTGCATTTACAAAGTTTCCCCATCTTCCTACGATCTGACCTGTGATAACACCCATAAGACCTGCATCAAACAAATCGCCTGTGTTGATCTTTTTTACTTTTGAATAAACAAAGGCTGTAACTACAGCACCGATTATGGCTCCGTATATGGCAATTCCACCTTCCCATATGGCAATCATTTCCATAAAGGAGTCATATTCTCTGATATTAAACACCACATAATACACCCTTGCACATATCACTGCCACAGGAGTACAATAAAGGACCAGATCAAAGATATTGTCATTTGTAATATTCACTTTTTTTGCCACATTAAGGGCTACGATAATTCCAAGCAAAAATCCTATGGCAATTATCACACCGTACCAGTAAATATCCTTACCAAACAGTGTAAATGCCACTCTGCTTATCTCCCATGGTCCAAGACCAAGTCCGGGAAAAGAAATTGTATTTGTCATTTGCTTCAACTCCGAAATTACATTGGATTTACTATAGATAACGCTTTGTTTTCTTCTTTGAAAAGAGATTTATATTTTTTGTTGACAAAATCAACAGAAACCTCTTCAAATGCTCTTTCAAAGGAGAGTGGATCATTTGAGCGAAATACATTCTGCATAAAAATTCTTGCAATCGCTTCCACATTATTAAAGCTTCTCATATAGGATCCCCACATTGCTTTTTTGCATCTTTCCACTTCTTCCCGGGTGATTTCAATTTTGTTTGAAATGTATTCCATAATCCTTCTGTCCACTTCTCTTGGATTTCTTGATTCGCCACCCACCATCACACATGCAAAGCCTTCTTCATACATAGAATCGTAGCTGAACTCATCATTGATAAGCCCTTCCCGATACATATCATAGTACAAATCACTGCTTTTTGAAAACAGAGTACGAAGAATAATATCTGCTGCAATATCATTCTTTACAAGCTCATCCCCTTTGGCAAGTTCATTGTCCTTGAATCCTATATTAAACAATGGTACAGAAACACTCATATTCTGGATGTTTTCCTTTTTGCATATATTTTGTGGCTCGTCAGGATATAAGGATACTGCCGCTTCTCCGGTTTTAACTTCAGGAAGATTCTTATCAATAATCTCACTTACTCTGTCAATATCCACGTCCCCTGCAATACACAAAACCATATTTGAAGGATTGTAGAATGTATTATAACACTTATAAAGCACATCCTTTGTAATATGTGATATGCTCTCTACAGTACCTGCAATATCTATCCTTACAGGACACTTATTATACAGACACTTAAGGAGATTAAACATTACACACCAGTCTGCATCGTCGTCGTACATTTTGATTTCCTGTCCGATGATACCCTGCTCCTTTGATACATTTTCATCAGTGAAATATGGCTCATACACATAGCTCAAGAGATGATCAAGGCTTTCGTTGAAATTGTCTGTGCATGAAAAGAGATAGCAGGTATTTGTAAAGGATGTATATGCATTTGCACTTGCACCATACATAGAAAACTTGTCAAATGCATTTGAACCGTCAGGCTGTTCAAAAAGCTTGTGCTCCAGAAAATGTGCCACACCATCAGGAATAGAATATGGTTCTTTTTCTCCGATAGGTATAAATTTATTATCAACAGAGCCTATTCTTGCTCCGATGATTGCGTATTTTTTTGAAAAATCTTTCTTTGGCACAATGATCACACCAAGTCCGCTTCTGTGCTCTCCAAAGTAGATTTTTTCATTTATTTTTTCATCATTTATTATCCTAAAATCCATTATTCAATGTCCTTTCCTTTAAGAAAATATACCGTATCAAGCTGAAGCTTTGAGATGGCTTTTACAGCTTCCTCTCTTGTTACCTTACCAACCCTTTCCACCATTTCCTCAATGGTGTATTTTATACCGGTAACCTCTTCCGTATAGAGATATTGCATAATAGCTCCGGGACTGTCGGTATATTTCTTATATCTGTCAATAAGAAATTCCTTTGCTGCTTTGAATTCATCATCCGAAAAGTCACCGCTTTTCACACATTCAATCTGATTGAATATTTCCTTCTTTGCTTCTTCCACCTTGTCAAACTCAATACCTGCGTCTATCTTAACAGCGCCATCAAGAGAGCTGAAACGGGAATATACATAATAACAAAGGCTCAGCTTCTCTCTCACATTATTGAAAAGCTTGGAATGTGCCCCTGCACCCAGGATACTGTTTGCAACTACGAATGCAAAGTAGTCATCATCCTTTTTTGAAATATTTGTTCTCATTCCGATACAGAGCTTACCCTGGGTAACGTCCATTTTTTCTTCAACATTTTTAACATCACCTGCACCCCTGATTTCAAAGCGGTGAGAAACATCGCAAATATTGAATTCATATGAAGAAAGTCTTTCTTTAATATCCTCAGATACCTTTTGAAAATCAACTTCCCCTACTATATATATATCTATAGGACTTTCAAATATAATCTTTCTGTAATACTCATAAAGCGACCCGGCAGAAATCTTATCTATTTCTTCCTTATATCCCAAAGACGGAATAGATGCAGTTTCTCCCTCAAACATTATTTCATTAAGTCGTTTTTCGGCATATTCTCTTTTACTGTTGATGATTGAATCAATATCATCTCTTAAATTGTTCTTATCTGTTTCCACATCACTTTCATCGAAGCTTTGTCCGATACATTTGGAATCAAAAATCAGATCAAAAAGAAAATCCACACATCTTTTTTCTATAGATTCGGTCAGATACTTCTCTGACAGAAAGCTTATATCAAAAGACAGATTGTGTGTGCTTCCTGTTTTGAACACAGAAATATCATATCCGGCACCATACAGATCTGACATATATCTTGAAATATCCTTCATATTATTAAGCTTGTTTGTGCCCTGCTTCAAAACCCCTGCAAGAAGCGCATTCAATGTGGCGGTTTCCTTCTCAAGAGGTCTTCTTAAGAATACCGACATAGAAACTGTTTTATATTTTGTATCCTTTATATAATGCAAAGTAACTCCCTTTGCAATTTTTATATCTCTGATTTCCATAAAAAATTTTCCTTTCATTATATATATTATATATTCTACCATACTGTGGCAGAAAATACCACACTAATTTTATATTTTTTATATTTTTGTTTCTCAGGGATCATCTCCCACCAAAATGTACTTCCCTATATATTGTTGTATATTTTTGTCGATACACAATATATGCTATTGTTACAGAACGATGTCATTCAGATTAAAATAAATTTAAAAAAATTTTCAAAAAACTATTGCAAAATGGATGAAAATGGGGTACAATTTATACATCGGGTGGGTAATTGTGGATAAAAGTGTGGAAAAGTGGATAACTTTCAGAACTTTTTCAGGAAACAATCCCATTTGTGGATATTTTTCAGAAAGGAGTGAAAGAGTAAATGTCATTTGGTTTTATTGGTGAGTATTATCACAGCGTGGATGTAAAAGGCAGAATGAATATTCCTGTTAAGTTCAGAGAGCTTCTGGGCGACAGCTTTGTAGTTACACGCGGACTTGATAAGTGCTTGTCCATATATCCTACCGAAGCATTCCAGGCATTTGCTCAGAAACTTCAATCACTCCCTATCTCTGACAAAAACGCAAGACAGTTTGTAAGATTTTTCTTATCCGGTGCTGTAGAGTGTGAACTGGACAAGCAGGGAAGAATCCTTCTCCCTCAGTCACTGAGAATGTATGCAGACATTTCAAAGGATGTTGTAGTAACCGGTAACGGAAGCACCATAGAAATATGGGATTCTAACCAGTGGAACGACTACAACAACACAATTGACCCGGATGCTATTGCAGACAGTATGGTTGAGCTTGGAATATAGGTGATACAATGGAATTTAAGCATATTTCAGTATTACTTGATGAATCGGTTGATGCGCTTAATATAAATCCAGAGGGAATATACGCAGATGCCACATTAGGCGGAGGCGGACATTCGGAGCTGATTTTAAAAAGGCTCTCACCCAAGGGTATCCACATTGGAATCGACCGGGATATAGAAGCCATAAATGCAGCGAAAGAAAGACTTAAGGGCTTTTCAAACATAATATACGAAAATGACAATTACAAAAATATAAAGTCAATCCTTCAAAGAAACAATCTTAAAGGACTTGACGGTGCCATAATGGACCTTGGTGTATCTTCTTATCAGCTTGACAACAAAGAGAGAGGGTTTTCCTACATACAGGATGCACCTCTTGATATGAGAATGAGCACAAAGGATCCCATCAGTGCATATGAGGTGGTAAACACCTATTCGGAAGCTGAGCTTACTGACATCTTCTTCTCATATGGAGAAGAGAAGTTCTCAAAAAGAATCGCTGCCGAAATCATAAAAAGAAGAAGCATCTCTCCCATAAAGACCACAGGAGAATTATCACAGCTTGTATCAGATGTAATCCCGCTAAAAACTGTACAGAAGGGATCACATCCGGCAAAGAGAGTGTTTCAGGCAATAAGAATTGAGGTCAATGGCGAGCTTAAGGATCTTAAACAAAGTGTATTGGACTTCTTTGAAGCTTTAAACCCAAAAGCCAGACTTGCAATAATAACATTTCACTCACTGGAAGACAGAATAGTAAAGCAGACATTCAAAGAACTGGCGCAGGGATGTACATGTCCCAAGAGCTTCCCGGTGTGTGTATGCAATAACAAACCAAAGGGAATCATCGTTTCAAAAAAACCTGTTCTCCCCTCTTTGGAAGAAACAGAATACAATTCCCGTTCAAAAAGCGCAAAGCTGAGAATAATAGAAAAAATATAACTACAGAAAGGCAGGTGTCTAAAATGAATAGCTACTACAGTTACGGTTCTTCCGCTTACAATCTTGATGCACTTGAAAAGATGCACAAGGAACAGTCAATAAAATTTGCCAAGAAAAAACAAATTGCTCACAGAAAAAGTCAGCGAAAAGTTCTTTCAATAATAGCAATAGCATTCATTCTTGCCTTCACAGTTTTATACAGAAATGCACTTATCATTCAAAAAAGTGATACAACAGACAAGCTTCAGGCTAAACTCACACAGCTCCAGAGCCAGAACGCTCAGACAGAAATGAAGCTTAAAGAAAAAGTCAATCTTCAGTATGTGGAAGAAATGGCAACATCAAAGCTTGGTATGAAGCGTCCTGACAAGTATCAGACAGTATATGTAAATGTTGTTCAGAATGATTATGCAGAAATAAGTGAGGATTACAAAAACAAAAACTATTACAAGGGAGCTTTGAGCACTGTCAACAGAGGAAGCTTCAATCTTTTGGAATATTTAAAATAGCTTGACAATATAACTTAATTATGACGTTTTTCCGGGAGTATGAAATTAAATTTTCAATACTCCTTTAGTGCTATTATAAGAGGGAATAAAAATGGAAAAAAATACCCAAAAACCAACACTGAAAACAAAAAAATATATATCATCAATATTTATAATCATTGTTGCGCTTTTTGTTGGAATCTCAATCCGAATAGGATATCTCCAGTTTGTGAGAGGATATGAGCTTTCCACAAAAGCTGCTGCTCAACAGACCAAAGACAAGGTGATTTCTTCAAAAAGAGGAATAATCTACGACAGAAACAAAAACATCCTTGCCTTAAGTGCATCTGTTGACACAGTGACCTGCACACCTTCAGAAATCAAAAAAGAAAAGCTTGATGAAATATGCCGTGAGCTTTCACTCATATTGGAAATGGATGAAAAGGATTTAAGAGAAAAGCTTACACAAAATTCATCATATGTTATCATAAAGCAAAAAATCACACCGGAGCAGTCAGAAAAAATCAGAAATCTGCACTATAACGGCATATATCTTACCGAAGATGCAAAAAGATACTACCCATATGGAAGCTTTGCATCCCATATCATAGGATTTGTAGGCACTGACAATCAGGGGCTCAATGGCGTAGAAATGGTATATGACAAATACCTTAAGGGTGTTCCCGGAAGAGTAATCACAGCAAAGGACTCTACCGGATCAGATATGCCCTATCAGTACGAAAAATATATCAATGCTGAAAATGGTCTCAACGTGGTGCTTACTATAGATGAAACCATCCAGCATTATGCAGAAAAGCATCTTGAGGATGCTATCAAGCAGTATGATGTAAGAAATGGTGCTGTATGTATCATTATGGATGCCAAAACAGGTGAAATTCTGGCTATGGCAACTAAACCCGACTATGATCTTAACTCTCCTTTCACCCTTAACGATCCGAAAATGATTGAGTTGGTAAATTCCCTTACCGGTGAAGAGAGAAACAAAGCATTATCTGATGCAAGAAATAAAATGTGGAGAAATAAGGCAGTTGTTGACACATATGAGCCCGGATCCACATACAAAACCTTCGTGGCAGCCGCCGCTCTGGAAGAAAACGTTGTTAAGGTTGACGATCAGTTTGACTGTAACGGATATATGAAAGTGGCAAACTACAGAATCAGCTGTCATAAAACAAGCGGTCACGGACATCTTACATTTGCACAGGGTGTAAAGTCATCATGTAATCCTGTATTTATGCAGATTGGTGCTAACCTTGGCAAAACAAAATTTATGAGATATCACAGGCTGTTCGGATTCACTGATACAACAGGCTTTGACCTTCCGGGTGAAGCTGAAGGCGTGTTCTATACGACAAATTCCTTCAATACTACAGAACTTGCTACAAGCTCATTCGGTCAGGGATTCCAGGTAACACCTCTTCAGATGATCGCAGCAATGACTGCAATAACCAATGACGGTATAATAGTAAAACCAAGAATTGTAAAAGAACTGATTGACGATAACGGCACTGTTGTAAGAGCTTTTGAAAAAGAAGAAGTAAGAAGAGCCATATCAAAGGACACTGCCAAAACTGTCCGTGAGCTTCTGGAAACTGTTGTTTCCGAAGGAACTGCAAAGAATGCCTATATCAAAGGCTACAGAGTAGCAGGAAAAACCGGTACCAGTGAAAAGTTCCCAAGAAATATGGGACTCTATGTGGCATCTTTCCTCGGATTTGCTCCTGCAAATGACCCTGAAATCATCGGCCTTGTAATGCTTGACGAGCCTGCAGGCGCACATATGGGCGGTCAGATTGCCGCACCTACCTTCCAGAAGATATTTGACGACACATTAAGATATCTGAATATTGATCCTCAATATACAGAAAGCGAAGAAAACGAAATAGAAATCACAATACCTAATGTGGTAGAGAAAAATGTAAAAGAAGCAGAGGAAATCCTTGCCTCTATGCAGCTTAAATGCAAAACCGTAGGGCTGAACAATTCCGAAGATGTTGTCATATTGAAGCAGATCCCTACAGGTGGAACCGTAGTTCCTGCAGGTTCTACAGTAATGCTTTATACAAGTGAGTCAGCAGATGAGGCTGTTATGATTCCAAGTGTAGTAGGAAAGTCTATATCTGAAGCTAATTCGATCCTTGCAAACGCAGGACTTAATATGAAAATCTCCGGAAAAAGCTCAACTGAAACAGACAACAACTCATATATTGGGGCACAGAATCCTCCTGCAGGAGAAATTGCAGCCCCGGGAACTGTGGTTACAGTCGATATCTTAAACTCAGATGTTCACTAAATAACGAAGGGAATTTAATGTCATGACACTAAAAGAGCTAACAAAAGGTATAAGCATCCTGAATCACCCTGATTTCCCCCACAAGGAAATCACTTCTATTGAATATGATTCAAGAAAAGTAAAAGAAGGTAGTCTGTTTGTTGCTATAGAAGGCTTTGAAACAGATGGCCATAAGTATATTGACAGTGCCATCAAAAATGGTGCTATAGCTGTTGTGTGTCAAAAGGATACAGACTTTTCAGGTGCAGTAAAAATCCTGGTGGATGATTCCAGAAAAGCTCTTGCACTTCTTTCGGCAGAGTTTTATTCTCACCCTGCATCAAAGATGAAGATCATAGGCATTACAGGTACCAACGGAAAAACTACTACTACATATCTTGTAAAAGAAATTCTCGAATATAAAGACCACAAGGTTGGTCTTATCGGCACAAATCAGAATATGATAGGCGACCGTGTGATAGAAAGCTCACGAACCACCCCTGAGAGCCTTGAACTGCACAAGCTGTTCGCTGAAATGTACTCTGAAGGAGTGGAATATGTGATCATGGAGGTTTCATCCCATTCACTATATCTTGACAGAGTATATGGGATAGATTTTGAGATAGGTGCATTTACCAATCTTACCAGAGATCATCTTGATTTCCACAAGACAATGGATAACTATGCTATGGCGAAGGCAATACTCTTTTCCATGTGCAAAGTGGGTATCGTTAATTCTGACGATGAATATGCAGAAAAAATCACAGAAAATGCTACCTGCAAAACAATCCGTTATGGTATAAAATCAAAAGCTGACATCACAGCACAAAACATAAAGCTTGGCTCAAAGGGTGTAAACTTCGATGCAGAAACCCCTCTTGCAAAAGAAAATATCCGTGTAAATATTCCCGGAGATTTTTCTGTATACAATGCACTTTGTGCACTGGGAATATGCCTTGGTCTTGGGATAAGCATATCAGATATCAAAAATGCCCTGGTCATTGCTACAGGTGTAAAAGGAAGAGCAGAGATTGTAAACATCCCTTCTGATTATACAGTGATGATAGATTATGCTCATACTCCTGACGGACTTGAAAACATTATAAAAACAGTAAAAGGCTTTTCAAAAGGAAGAGTTATAACAGTATTTGGTTGTGGCGGAGACCGAGACAGAACCAAAAGACCTATAATGGGCAGAATTTCAGGCGAATTGTCTGATGTATCCATAATAACAAGCGACAATCCGCGAAGTGAAAATCCCGATTTCATTATATCAGAAGTGGAAGCAGGAATTAAAGAAACAGGCGGAAAATATCACATTGTCCCACAAAGAAAGGATGCTATCAGATTTGCTATGGAAATGGCAGAGGCTGATGATATAGTTTTACTTGCGGGCAAGGGTCACGAAACCTACCAGATCTTAAATACCGGTACTATTCACTTTGACGAAAGAGAGATTGTAAGAGAAATCTTTGAAGATATCACACAATAATATACCGCAGTAAATATCGGACAATAAAGGGAGAATCAAAATGTTTCAAACTATAGAGCCCTTAAAGCTATCAGAAATAATAAATGCCACAGGTGGCACTCTTCTTTCAGGGAATGCTGATGTGATAATCACATCGGTGACCACCAACAGCCGAAAAGCAACCAAAGGTTCCTTATTTGTGCCCTTAATAGGTGAAAATGCCGATGGTCACAACTATATATCCGGTGCTATATCAAACGGTGCAGCTGCATCCCTTACAATGAAGGATGCTCTCCATGACACAAATCTTGTAAAAGTTTCAGACACAAGACTGATGCTGTCAAAAATAGCTAATCTGTACAGAAGTAAATTTGATATCACACTTATAGCTCTTACTGGCAGTGTGGGAAAAACCACCACCAAAGAATTCTGCGCCAATGTATGCGATCAGAAAAAGGTCACAGTAAGAACAGATAAAAACTACAACAATGACATTGGTATGCCCTTTACACTTTTTAAACTGAATTCATCCACTGAGGCAGCAGTTGTGGAAATGGGTATGAGTAATTTTGGCGAGATTGAGCTTCTTTCAAAAACAGCAAAGCCTGATATTGCCATCATTACAAATATCGGCACTGCACATATAGAATTCTTAAAGTCAAGAGATGGTATCCTTAAAGCAAAAACCGAGATACTTACAGGGCTTAAAGAGGACGGCATCGTTATATTGAACGGTGATGATGACAAGCTAATAACACTTAAGGGCAATATTAAACAAAAAACAATATTTATTGGTATAGAAAATGAATCCTGTGATATAGTAGCAAAAAATATCACTCAGACAGAAGATGGGATAAAGTTCGGTATTTCCGATCATGAATTTCTGATTCCTATATTTGGCATACACAATGTATATAACGCACTGTGCGCTTATGTACTTGGAAAAATCTTTGATATGAGCGATGAGGAAATACAGAAGGGATACTTAAGCTACAAGTCTGACGGAATAAGACAGACTATCATCAAAAAAGATACATTTACAATAATCAATGATTGCTATAATGCAAATCCCCAATCTGCAAAAAGCTCTCTCGATGTATTAAAAAGCATTGAAGCAAAGAGGAAAATTGCCATTCTTGGAGATATGAAGGAATTGGGAGAGCAAAGCAATGTGCTCCATATGGAAGTGGGAGAATATGCCATCAGATCAGGTGCAGATGTAATAATAGCACTTGGTGACGAGTCCCGTGCTATCCTTGAGGGAGCAAAAAATGCTAAAAAAGGTGATGAAGAATTTTATCACTTTGACACAACAGAAGAAATAGTTTCTCATATAAAAGCAACACAAAAAGAAGGAGACCTTTATCTTATCAAAGGCTCTCACAGTATGCATATGGAAAAAATCAGTGAGCTTTTATAAAAAAGTGCTTTAGCACATCAACCCCCTTGCCCCCAATCTTGGGGGTAGGGCGGTACACTTTTTTGCGTGATGCAAATTTTCGCCGTGGACCGCGAAAATTCATATCACATAAAAATACAAAACAAAAGATATATTAAGGCGGGATTATTTTGGGTACAATAAATACTATCATAATGGCATTTGTATTATCATTTTTGATTTGTGCAGTTACGGGACCGTTTATTATCCCGGCACTTATCAAGCTTAAGTTCGGTCAGGAAATAAGAGAAATCGGACCAAGCTGGCATAAGAAAAAAAGCGGCACTCCTACTATGGGCGGTGTGATTTTTATACTGGCAATTACAGTATCAACTATGATTTTTGCCCCATGTAAAGAGGCGTTATTTGTGCTTATAACATCACTGTTTTTCGGCATTACCGGTTTTGTAGATGACTTTATTAAAATTGTGAAAAAAAGAAACCTTGGCCTTACCGAAAAACAAAAAATGCTTATGCAGATTGTATCATCCCTGTTGTTCATAATAATAGGCAAAATCACAGGAATAATCGATTACTCCATAAAGATTCCTTTTATCGAAGGATATGTTGACATATGGTATTTCTACATTCCTGTTGCTCTGTTTGTATTGGTTGGCGGTACAAACAGTGTAAACCTCACTGATGGTCTTGACGGACTTGCTGCAAGTGTAACTGCAGTGGTGGGGGTATTCTTCACTGTATGTCTTTATAAGATAAGCTCTGCAGAAAATCCATCGCTGTTACCGGTTGCAATATTTGCGGCAGCAGTGACAGGCGGATGTATAGGATTTTTATTGTTTAACGCACACCCTGCAAAGGTATTTATGGGTGATACAGGCTCACTTTTTCTGGGTGGAGCTGTATGTGCCATGGCACTTGTAATCAAAAATCCACTCATTCTCGTTATTGTAGGCGGAGTATATGTGATAGAAACTCTCTCTGTAATCATTCAGGTAACAAGTTTTAAGCTTACAGGCAAAAGAGTATTCAAGATGAGCCCTATTCATCATCACTTTGAGATGTGTGGATGGAGCGAAAAAAAGATTGTTCTTACAGCAATATTAATTACGCTTATTCTCAGCATTATTTCATATATAATAATGTTCTGATCAAATAAATTATCAAATGGAGGTATCCGATGAAAAAGAAAAGCAGTGAAAAACTAAATAACTTTGACTTTCAGTTTTTCGCAATTGTTATGTCACTTCTTATATTCGGTCTGATAATGGTATTCAGTGCCAGCAGTGCATCTGCACATCATTTTCAGAAAAACGCCCTCTATTTCATAGAAAGACAAGGTATTTATGCAGTTATCGGCATTATCGGAATGCTCTATATATCAAAGGTAGACTACAAAAAAATCCAGGCAATGACACCTATGCTTCTCACAATAAGCCTTGTGCTTGTAATACTTGTATTGATTCCCGGTATCGGAAAGGTAATCAATGGTGCAAGAAGATGGCTTGGTGTAGGATCTCTTACCATTCAGCCATCAGAAATAGTGAAGTATACACTTCCCCTGTTTCTGGCACACTGCCTGTCATTGAGAAAAGAACCAATATCTACCGTAAAAGAATTCATCCCATTTCTCGCTCTTGTAGGTGTATTTGCAGGACTCATACTCCTTGAGCCGCATATGAGCGGAGCTATAGTTGTAGCATTTGTAGGAATGATTGTTCTTATAATAGGAGGAACAAAGCTGATTTACTTTGTGGTTCCTTTTATGGCTGCATTACCTATCGGTATCGCACTTATTGTTTCATCTCCCTACAGACTCAAAAGAATAACCACTTTTATGAATCCGGAAGCGGATATGCTTGGAGACGGATATCAGATAGTTCAGTCTCTTTATGCAATAGGTTCAGGCGGATTCTTCGGTCTGGGACTTGGTCAGAGCAGACAAAAGTTTCTCTATATCCCCGAGCCTCATAATGACTTCATATTCTCCATCATATGTGAAGAGTTGGGATTCATCGGAGCAGTATTTGTGATTCTCCTTTTTGCACTTCTTATCAAAAGGGGATTGTATATTGCCATTAATGCTCCGGACAGATTTTCCTGTCTTGCAGTAAGCGGTATTATTCTTCTTATCGCATTTCAGGTAATTATAAACATCCTTGTTGTAACAAGCTCTATCCCTGTAACAGGTATGCCTCTGCCATTCTTTTCATATGGCGGATCTGCACTTGTATTCACCCTTCTTGGAATGGGATTCATACTGAATGTTTCAAGAAACCTTAAGGATTCAAAATCCGGAAAAAGTATTTAATTTCCTTTGAGAAAGGATTAATAATATGAATATTATACTATCCGGCGGAGGAACAGCAGGACACATCAATCCTGCCATTGCCATAGCCAATTATGTATTATCAAAAGAGCCTGATTCAAAAATACTGTTTATCGGTACAAAAAAAGGTCTGGAAAACAAGCTTATTCCAAATGAAGGATTTGATATAAAGTACATCGATGTAGAGGGATTTTCCACAGAAAGCAAAATAAAAAATCTTCGTCCGGGAATAAAGTTTGCCACAGGTATACTTAAATGCTTATCAATAATTTCAGCGTTTAAACCTGATGCGGTGGTAGGAACAGGTGGATACGTTTGTGCTCCTGTGGTATTTGCAGCAAATCTCTTAAACATTCCCACTATTATCCATGAGCAGAATGTTTTTCCCGGGGCTGCAATCAAATTTCTTTCAAAAAAATCTACTGTTACAGCTATAAGCTTTGATGAAAGCAAAGATTATCTCAAAAGTGCAAAATCAATTCTCACAACAGGCAACCCTATTCGTCCTGCGATTCTTTCTTCATCAAGAGAATTGTCCAGAAAGTCGCTGGAATTAAACGAAAAAAAGCTTATCCTGGCATTAGGAGGCAGCCTTGGTGCTGCAGCAATCAACGATACAATTGTTGAGTTTATCAAAAAGAATACCGACACAAGCTTAAAAGTCATCCTTTCCACAGGAGAAAGGGATTATGACAGAGTAATAAACCAATTAAAAGATACAAATAATGAAACATTTGAAATCAGAAAATATATCGAAGATATGGATACAGTTTTAAGTGCAGCTGACCTTGTGGTATGTCGTTCAGGTGCAATTACCCTTTCTGAAATATGTGCATTGGGAAAGGCTTCTGTACTTATCCCCTCACCTAATGTAGTAAACAATCATCAGGAATATAACGCCAGAGCTCTGGAAAAAAGCAATGCAGCTTTTGTTATACTGGAAAAAGAACTTACATATGATTTGTTTCTTGACAAGGTACAGAGTGTTATTTATTCTGATTCAAAAAGATCAGAGATGGAAAAGAACGCACTGTCCCTTGCAAAAACCCAGGCATGTGAAATAATATATGACAAACTTAAAGACATTGTGACAAAGAAGTAGCTTTGAGCATATCATACAATAGATTAACTCTTTTTTGGAGGTATTTGTTGTATGGAACATATAAATATTAGCGGCGGATATCCATTATCCGGTGAAATAGATATTCATGGAGCAAAAAACGCTGTTCTGCCTGTACTTGCAGCAACCATTCTATGCGGTGATGAATGTGTAATACATAACTGTCCACAACTTTCTGATGTGGAAACCACAATAGAAATACTTTGTGAGCTTGGCTGCAGGGTAAAACGCGAAAACAATCACATCATTGTAAACTCAGGGAATCTCAGCGGAAATTTCATTCCCCATTCACTTATGACAAAAATGAGATCTTCCATAATATTTCTTGGTGCCATTCTTGCCAGACACAAAACTGCAGTTGTATGCTTTCCGGGAGGTTGTGAGCTTGGGCCAAGACCTATTGACCTTCACATAAAAGCATTCAGAAAGCTTGGTGTAAAAATCCACGAAGCACACGGATTTCTCCATTGTGATGCAAAAGACTTCAGCCCTGCAGGAATACATCTGGATTTTCCTTCAGTGGGCGCAACTGAAAACATTATGCTTCTCTCTTGTATATCAAAAGGAGAAACCACCATCATCAATGCGGCAAGAGAACCTGAGATTCAGGATCTTCAGGATTTCTTAAATGCAATGGGTGCAAAGGTATCGGGAGCCGGAAGCTCTATAATCCGTATTCAGGGTGTAGATAAGCTTCATTCCACTGAGCACTCTATAATTCCTGACAGAATAGTGGCATCCACCTATCTTTCAGCATGTATGTGCGCAGGAGGAAAGATACTTATAAACAAAGTCAACCCTCAGCATCTTCAGGCATATTTATCTATACTTGAAGAGAGCGGTGCAAAGCTTGATATATACAATTCATCTATCGAAATCACAGCACCGGACAAAATAAAAAATATAAATATGATAAGAACATCCCCCTACCCCGGGTTTCCCACAGATTCTCAGTCTATTGCAATGAGTATGCTGTCTGTAGCAGAAGGAACCTCACTTATAAAGGAAACAATATTTGAAGGAAGATTCCGCCATGCATCAGAGCTTATGAAAATGGGCGCTGATATAAAAATAGAAGGAGATCTTGCTATTATTCAGGGCGTAAATCGTCTTAAAGGCACAGATGTATACGCAAAGGACTTAAGAAGCGGTGCAGGACTTGTGGTGGCGGCACTTGGAGCAGATGGGGATACTAATATATTCAATACCCACTACATTGATCGCGGATATGACAGATTGTGCGATCAACTAATAATACTGGGAGCAAAAGCAGAAAGGAAAAACTGAAATATGAGTACATACGAAAATGAAAATACAAATACTCATACACAATCCGAAAAAAAGCCTTCAAATAAAAAACTGTCAAAAAGACCAAATATATTTATTATATTGTGTCTGATAGCTGCAATCACAGGATGTATAATGTTCAGTTTTATTTTTAACATCACAGATATAGTGGTAGAAGGAAATGAAACTATTGATGCAAACATTATTAAAATCCAGTCAAAGCTTGTGACCGGAGAAAATATCCTTAAGGCAAACACTGCAAAGGCAAGGGAAAATATTTTGAAAAACCCTATAATCGATACAGTAACAATAAAGAGAGTATTTCCCGGCACAATAAAAATCACAATTGCAGAATGCAAAAAAATTGCCTATATAAAATTTGCATCCAACGCACTGGCAATTGACAAAAAAGGTAAAATTCTTGAAGTTATGCCTCTAAACCAGGCATCGGATCTTCCCGTATTTTCGGGAGTTACACTCAATGACACCACACCGGGAGAAACAATATCCTCTCATGACAATCAGGAGGGAATTGATACAATCAAAGAGCTTATTGACCATCTTTCAAAAACTGAGCTGACTGGTGAGATTTCAACAATCAGCATAGATAAATACAACAATGTAACTCTCACATTAAAAAATGAAATGACTGTCATATTCGGGAAAGGCAATCTTGAATACAAGGTTGCATACTTGGAAGTGGCATATCCATCAGATCTGAGTCACAAATCAGGTGGAAGATTTGATTTGTCTGACCCAAACAAGGTAATTCTGACCGGCTAAAACCGGAATTTGTTACAAAAAACACACAAAATGAAACATTTTTTTAACATTTTTTAATTTTTTTTTAAAAAACACTGGAAATTTATAAATATATGTGATATAATTCTATTTATAAATGATATCAACTAAAACACAAGGAGGACAAAACCGTGTTAGAATTAGAAAACAAAGGACAAATTACAGGCGCTAATATGATCGTTATTGGTGTCGGTGGTGGCGGAAACAATGCCGTAAACAGAATGATTACTGATAATCTTGCAGGTGTTCAGTTTATCGCTATCAACACAGAAACTCAGGCTCTCTTCGGCGAAAACCGTTCAAATGCCGATGTCAAGATTCAGATCGGCGAAAAGATTACAAAAGGTCTCGGTGCAGGTGCTAACCCTGAAATCGGACACAGAGCTGCAGAAGAAAGCAAAGAAGACATAGCTAATGCAATCAAAGGCTCAGATATGGTATTCGTAACAGCCGGCATGGGCGGTGGTACAGGTACCGGAGCTGCTCCAATCGTTGCTTCTATAGCAAAGGATATGGGTATACTTACTGTTGGCGTTGTAACAAAGCCTTTCAAATTCGAAGGAAGAAAGAGAATGGAAAAAGCTGAAGCAGGTATTGCTAAGCTCAGAGAATGTGTTGATGCTTTGGTTGTTATACCAAACGATAAGCTTCTTGAAGTATGTGACAAGAAGACTTCAATGCAGGATGCATTCAAGATGGCTGACAGCATTCTTTCACAGGGCGTTAAGGGTATCTCAGGACTTATCACATCTCCCGGATACATCGACCTTGACTTTGCTGACATCAGCTCAGTAATGAGAGATTCAGGTATCGCTCATATGGGTATCGGCAGAGCTTCAGGCGAAAACAGAGCTGAAGTTGCTATCAAAGCTGCTATCAACAGCCCACTTCTCGAAACAACAATCGACGGTGCAGACAGCGTTGTATTCAATATCGCAGGTGACAAAAATCTTACACTTTACGAAATCGAGAGTGCATCTGACCTCATCTACGAATTGGTTGACAATGATGCAAATATTATCTTCGGTACATCTGTTGATGATTCACTGGAAGACGAAATCGTTATTACAGTTGTTGCTACAGGTCTTAATGACGGCAAAAAAGCTCAGCCAAAGGCAAGTGAAGGCGTACCTTCATTCAGCATAGAAGCTGCAGATGATGATTTGGTTATTCCTCCATTCCTTACAAGAGACTAATTTTTTTAAAAAAGGGATGTAATTAATTTACATTCCCTTTTTTGATACAAAACATATGAGAGGTATTTTACTATGAAGTGTCCATATTGTGAATATGCAGAAAGCAAAGTAATTGACTCCCGTCCTACTGACGAGGGAAATTCAATCAGAAGAAGAAGAGAATGTCTTAAGTGTGAAAAGAGATTTACTACTTACGAACAAATTGAATCTATCCCGGTTATCATTATCAAAAAAGATGGCAAAAGACAGACCTATGACAGACAGAAGCTGTTCAATGGTATTGTACGCGCCTGTGAAAAAACAGATGTAACCTTCGCTCAGATGGAAGATATTGTTTCCAGCGTAGAAAGTAAGCTTTTCAACTCAATGGACAGAGAAATCCCATCTACCAAGCTTGGTGAGTTTGTTATGGATAAGCTCAAAGAGCTTGATCCTGTAGCCTATGTAAGATTTGCATCGGTATACAGAGAGTTCAGAGATGTGGAAACATTTATGAAAGAGCTTGAGACTCTTTTGTTGCACAAATAATAATACTTATTCTATAAAAAATAACCCTGACAAAATTTGTCAGGGTTATTTTTTATAGAAATTATTGAATTATATATTTTTCAACCATTTTATCTATTGATGCTTCGCTGAAATCATCAACTGATACATTGTCAAAGATTTCCCATGTTTCTTTGTGCTCTACAGTTTCACCCGGCTTCACTTTCTTAAGCTGACCAAGAGTTTCCATTTCTATAAAGGTAGACTCTGTATATGTCTCAAAGTTCATACCCCCGTCAGGAAATACTCCATCCTCATAATATGGTGTGAAATACTTTACAAACAATGTATTATTCAATAGATATGCACTCCAGCCATGAAGACTTCTCAAACCAATCTTCATTGGGTTTGCACACTCTTTGTCCTGAGTAACTGTGATATATTTGTCACCCCAGTAAATTCTCTTGTCATTCATTTTGCAGTATGACCAGAGAGAAACCCATGTGTTCGCAAGAAATCCTGTATTATTATCAGGAAGAGGTATAATCTCAACACCACCAGCATCAAGAACAGAAAGTGCCCATGGTGCAAATTCTGCATCCCATGCACCGTGATTTGTCAATCTGTGATATACATTCAATGTATTTTTTCCTTCAAATCTGATTTCTATTTCCAATCCGATATTGGTCCATTTCTGTACCGGCTGAATAAACTTAATGGAGTCATCCCCCACCACATATTCAATAGGCGCATTATCAGGGTAAGGTGTTCTTGGTGCACTCTCGGGAGATGTCCATAGCCTGTGACCGCCGTAATTGTGCCATACTCCGCTATCTTCTCCGTATTGCTTCAATGTTTTGTCAGCAAAAGCTCTTCCAAGATGCATACCCGTCACATCATTATAAAAGGGATTAACACTTGTCCTGTTTTTGAGACTTACAATTCTGGGACCTACTTCAAGTGTAGCTATCAGCTCAATATCTTCATATGTGGCACATACACATCTGCCGTATACGCTGTAGTTGATTTCTTTTACCGTCATCATATGTATTCAATCCTTTCAGCTTTATATTTTCTTACAAAACTTTGTGCACACTGCTTCTGGGTGCAACAGACAAAACTACATCCTCATCAAGACCATTCTTTTTGAGTACAGAAAGCACTGTATCATATGCAAGCTGAGGCGTATTGTTGTTTTCACTAAGGTGTCCCAGTGCTATATGTCGTGTCCCCCAGTTTGCCAGTTGTGCGGCAACCCAGGCTGCCTTGTCATTTGACAGATGTCCTTTATCTCCAAGGATACGTTTTTTAAGGTTCCATGGATAAAATCCTGACATAAGCATACCCTCATCATAGTTTGACTCTATAAGCACTGCCTCACTTTTGCAGATGATTTTGAGTATGGTATCATTTATTTTTCCCATATCAGTAACAAATGAAACCTTTTGTTCATCGCTGATTATACTGTATCCCATAGGATGAATGGCATCATGGGATATATCAAATGGAAAAATCCTTGCATCGCGTAGTGTGAAGCTTTCATATGGCTTAATCTCTCTGAATCTGTCAGGATATACACAATGAATACTTCCTTCCAGTATAGATAATGTCTCCTTATTTGCATATATAGGAATATTGAATTTCTTACAAAAGACATCCAATCCTGAAATATGATCTGAATGTTCATGGGTAATAAGTATCGCATCTATCTCTTTAGGACTGACACCTACTTCATTAAGTGCTGTAATAATCTTTGTGCAACTTACTCCCGCATCAATCAGAATATTTGTATTATCTGTTGTTACAAGGGCTGAATTGCCCGAACTTCCGCTGTATAATGTATATAAATTAATCATCTATTCTCTTGATATCTGCTCCCAGTTTGGTAAGCTTTTGCTCGATATTTGCATATCCTCTGTCAATGTAGATAATATTGCTTACTGTTGACTCTCCCTTTGTAGCAAGAGCAACTATAAGCATGGCAGCACCTGCTCTGAGATCAGTTGCACGAACCTCTGCACACGAAAGATTTTCCATATTTCCTTCCACTACAGCTACTCTGCCATTCACTGTAATATTTGCTCCGAACTTCTGAAGCTCACCCACATACTGAAATCTGGAATCCCACACACTTTCTGTCACAATGCTTGTTCCTTTTACAGTTGTAAGAAGGGCAACCATAGGCGGCTGCAAATCAGTGGGAAATCCGGGATATGGAAGAGTCTTTACTTTTATCTTTGATAGCTCTGCATTTTCTGCATTTACTCTTATTTCTCCGTCACCCTCTTGTATCTCTACACCCATCTCCTCAAATTTGGAGGTGATTGCTTCAAGATGCTTGGTAACAACATTTTTTATAAGCACATTTCCTCTTGTGGCTGCAGCAGCAAACATATATGTGCCTGCTTCTATCTGATCAGGAATCACTTCATATGAACCCCCATGAAGCTTTTCTACACCTTTAATCTTAATTGTATCGGTGCCTGCGCCTTTGATTGATGCTCCCATGGAGTTAAGGAAGTTTGCCACGTCTACAATATGAGGCTCCTTAGCGGCGTTTTCAAGGATAGTTGTTCCCGGTGCAAGTACAGCTGCAAGCATTACATTTATTGTAGCACCTACAGATACAATGTCAAAATAAACATTAGCCGCCTGGAGATTCTCTCCCTCCACTTCTACACAGCCATTCTTTATCTCAACCTTACACTTCATGGCTTCAAAGCCCTTCTGATGCTGATCAATAGGACGGATTCCAAAGTTACATCCCCCCGGGAGAGCTACGTTTGCCTTTCTGAATCTTCCCAGAAGTGCTCCGATAAAGTAATAGGATGCTCTCATACGTGAAGCAAGCTCTTTTTTTGCAATATATGTATCAAGCTTTGTTGCATCTATCTTTACACTTGTGGAAGATAATCTTTCTACCTTTGCACCAAGTGCCTCAAGCATATCAAACATAAGATTTACGTCTTTGATGTCGGGAATATTTTCGAGTATGCATTCACCCTCTACCAAAAGTGTGGCAGGAATAATAGCAACAGCAGCATTCTTTGCACCTGAAATTTCCACCTCACCTCTGAGAGGTTTTCCGCCGGATATTACAAATTTTTCCATAATTACCCCCTGTAAACAACCATATATAATATAAAATAATACATAATTCGTCTATTCTATATTATTATACCACTTTCCTAACAAAATTTAAAGTATTATTTTAAAATTTTTTAAATTTTGTTATAACAAAATTGACTTCGTCAATTAAATGTTCGCTTCGCTCACTTTTGTATAAGGTAAATTTTGTTGTTACAAGCAATTGCTGACGCAATTTCCTATGTAATTAAAAAAGTGCTTTAGCACATCAACCCCCTTGCCCCCAATCTTGGGGGTAGGGCGGTACACTTTTTTGCGTGATGCAAATTTTCGCCGTGGACCGCGAAAATTCCTATCACATAAAAAATAGCTTTGGTTTACCAAAGCTATTTTTTATATATTTACTTTTGATTTAGTACCTCTACTGCCTTCTTTAGCTGCAAATCCTCATTATATGGGATATCTGATATAAGCACATTCTGATGTGTTTCATCAAGCTTCACCTCAAAATCAGGCTTAATGCCGACCTTGTGAATAGATGTGCCATTTGGTGTGTAGTACTCTGCTGTGGTAAGCTTCACTGCAGTTTCATCACCGAGCTCGTATATAGACTGTACAATGCCTTTACCAAATGTTGTCTCCCCTACCAGTGTTGCAACTCCGTTCTCCTTTAGTGCGGCACTGAACACCTCTGCTGCACTGGCACTGTTTGAATTTGCAAGCACACATATGGGAAGGTTTATGCTCTTGTCGTCTTCTGCCTTAAACACTTCCTCATTTCCTGCTTTATCTTTGATGGTAAGAATTATCCCTTCGCTAAGCACTCTGTCTGATACTTTGAGTACTGATTCAAGAGTACCGCCCGGATTGTTTCTCATATCGAATATAAGTCCTTTTAAGGTGTTTATATTAAGATTATCAAGGGCTTTTTCCAACTGTTCCGCTGTCATACCCTCAAAAGAAGAAATCCTTATATATCCGATATTACCATCCAGGAGCTTTTCTTCTACAGTAATGGATTCTACCTCTTCTCTTGTGATATCAAGAGAAATGTCCTCTCCATATCGCATAACAATGATAGAAAGCTTGTCATCCTTTCCCCTGTCATCTTCTCCTCTTATGATAGAAATGGCATCATTATAGCTCTCAGCATTTACCGTCACACCATTGACTTCTTTTATAATATCATCAGGAATAATACCTGCCTTACTTGCGGGACTTTCCGGATTGACACTTATGACTTTTACAAAATCACCATCCAGAGAAACCACTACGCCGATACCTTTGTATTTGCCTGTTGAAGAAGCTTTATAGGTGGGATACTCTGCCTTGGAGATATATTCTGTATACACATCTCCGCAAGCTTTAAGATACCCTTCCAATGCTCCCTCTTCAAGCTTTGCCTGATCATAGTCAAAGATATATTTACTTTTCAGCATGAAATCTATCTTCTGGAGCTTCGATTGGAAATCATTTCCCAAAAACACACCGCCCATATAGAGTCTCACACCTACTATAAGAAAAAGCAGGGCTGTAACATAAAATGTTACAACCGCTGTTATTACTATATGTCGTTTTTTCATGTAAAAAACCTTGCTTTCTCATTACTGAATATATGGCAATGGATTTACAGGACTTCCGTTGATTCTGACTTCAAAGTGAAGGTGAGGTCCGGTACTTGCACCTGTTGAACCTACTTTACCAATTACCTGTCCTCTTACAACCTTCTGTCCTACACTGACACCATTATATGAGTTATGTGCGTAAAGTGTTACCACTCCGCCACCATGGTCAATCATAATGTAGTTGCCGTATCCGCCTGTGTTATGACTGGACAGAATAACTGTACCATCGTTACAAGCAAAAATAGGCTCTCCCATTATACCACCGATATCTACACCGGTATGCATTCTTCTTGTTTTGTAGATAGGGTGTATTCTGTAACCAAAATATGATGAAACATATCTGGAATTAATCGGGAATACAAACTTACCGCCTACAAACTTAGCAGTCTGGCTTGTGCTCTTACCTGCCTGAGACCATGCCTGTTCTTCTATTGATCTCTGCTTCTGAAAAGCTTCTTCAAGCTTGGCAATCTCAGCAATAATCTTGTCTGTTACTTCCTTATTCTGCTGAAGCTTAGCTTCCAAAGCGTTCTTCTTTGCTTCTTCCTGGTTGCGCATTGCTTCAAGCTTTTCTTTTTCTTTTACCAGTTTATCTCTGTTTTTCTTGATTTCATCCCTCTTTGCTTTGAGCTCATTCCAGAGATTCTGGTCGTACTCAGCAACCGCATTCACAATCTCAATTCTCTCAAACAAATCAGAAAAGGACTCAGAGTCAAGTATGATTTCAAGATAGGATGTTTCTCCTTCTTCTACCATAAGCTTTACTCTGGTAAAATAATTTTCTTCCTGAGCATCACATTCTTCAACTGCTTTCTTAAGATCACGCTCAATGATATCTATTTCATTTTCTTTTTTTCCGATTTCTTCACCAAAAGCTTCCAATTCAGCAATACTTTTCTTGATATCTTCAGCAAGCTTTTCTGTTTCGGATTTAGTTTCTGTAAGTTCTTTTTCTTTTTCTGTCTTTTCCTTCTGTATTTCACCTGATGACTTTTCGGCATAAGCATAGTTCATTACAACCGAACCAAATATAATGCCCAAAAATGCAATAAGTGCTATCCATGAAAAGACCCTCTTCCATAATACATGCTGCATATAATTCATTCCTTTCATATCAACCATTATACATCCAGGTATCTTCTGATTGAAACAAAGCTTCCCACACTTCCGAGACCCATACCAAGGATAAGATATGCACCCACAAGAATCCATCTTAAATGTGCAAAGGGTTCAAGAGAAATAACACTGTTTGCTATTCCGAATGATCCCATAAATCCCACAAGTGTCATATATCCGTATGCAGTACCGAAGTATGCAATAACTGCAGAAATAAGACCAACTATCATACCTTCGATAACGAAAGGTCCTCTTATGTATGCATCTGTTGCACCTACGTATTTCATAATATTGATTTCTTTTCGTCTGTTATGTAATGTAAGCTTGATTGTGTTTGAAATGATAAATATACTTATAAATGCAAACAAAAGTACAAGCCACATAGAAATCTTCTTAATAAGATCTGTCAAATTGTGTATTTTTTCCATAAGTGAAAGCTCTGTGCTTACACTTGTGACACCTTTGATTTTTTCAAAGTATTTCACAAGGCTTTTCGCCTGACTTATATCCTTAAGTGTCACAGTAAATGAGCTGTCAATTATTGTATCAGGAACACCCTCAAAACGAGAAAGCTTATCTGCAGATAATTTTGATTTGAATCTATCAAATCTTTCTTTACCTGTCTTATACACAATATCTGTGATCTGGTCATTTTTCTTTTCAATCTGCATTTTGATGTCTTCTATTTCCTGAGGATCTTCAATTCTTTTGGAAATATTGATTTCTATCTGACACTGTTCTTCCATCTTCTGTCCCATGTAGTTTGCATTCATTGTAAGAACAATAAACACACCAAAAACAAAGAGGCAAAATGTAACTATAAGCATAGATGCTATAGTCATGAGAGGATTCTTTATCATAGAGGATACCGAATCACCTATGAATCTGAAAAAATTTCTAATTATTCGCATATGTGTATCCTCCCTTCGACTCGTCTCTTGAAATACAGCCTTTTTCTAATTCTATAACTCTCTTTTTCATAGAGTCAACGATTTTTTCTGCATGTGTAGCCATAATAACCGTTGTTCCGGAAAGATTGATATTTTCTATAATCTGCATAATTTCTGATGCTGTTTCCGGGTCAAGGTTACCTGTTGGTTCGTCTGCGATAAGAATTGCAGGTCTGTTTACAATTGCTCTCGCCAGTACAACTCTCTGCTGTTCACCGCCTGAAAGCTGTGCCGGATACATCTTCGCTTTATCAGCAAGACCTACCATACTCAATACCTTAGGAACGGTACTTTTGATCTTTTTGTTGGATGCACCTACTATTTCCATAGCATAAGCTACATTTTTGTATACGTTTTTATTTGGTAAAAGTCTGAAATCCTGAAAAACAACACCAATATTTCTTCTGAAATATGGAATTTGTCTGTGCTTTAATTTGCTCACATCTATATCATTGATATGAATAGATCCTGAGGATGCTACCACTTCTCTGAGCATCAGCTTGATAAGTGTAGACTTACCTGCTGCACTACTTCCTACCAGGAATACAAACTCACCCTTTTCCACTTCAAAGCTTACTTCGTCCAGAGCTTTTACGCCGTTTTCATAAACTTTTGAAACGTTTTCGAATTTAATCATAAGTTAATCACCTCAAATTATGTCGGTATTAGACTGCAAATATTTATTTACCATCATAGCAACCTTAAATATAATAGCCTCATCAAATATACGAAGATCCAGTCCGGTGATCTTCTGAATCTTGTCAAGGCGGTACACAAGAGTATTTCTGTGTACATAAAGTTGTCTGGATGTTTCTGACACATTAAGATTGTTTTCGAAGAATTTCTGGATTGTAAAGAGAATCTCCTGATCCAGTTCTTCTATTGATCCTTTTCTGAACACTTCACCCAAAAACAGCTCACAAAGTGTTGTAGGAAGATGATATATAAGTCTGCCTATTCCCAGATTGTCATAGCTTATAATAGACTTTTCATTATCAAAAACCTTACCTACTTCTATTGCATTGCATGCTTCTTTGTATGAACGGGCAATTTCCCTTACATTATCCACAAGTGTACCTATACCTATTGTCACTTTTACAAGGTTTTCGGACATAAGTGTGGAATACAGAGCATTTGCAACCTCTTCAAGGTCAGCATCAGCATCAGAATCAGAAAAGCTCTTTACAAGAACGATTGATTCATCATCTATATTAATAAGGAAATCCTGCTGTTTGTCCGGATAGAGATTTTCTATAATCTCAAATGAAGAAAAATCTGTATCCTTGTCTGTTTTGATAAGATATACTGCCCTCTTACCCTCTATAGGGAAATGAAGCTCTGCTGCTCTTGCAAGTACATCGCCGGGGAGAATATTATCAAGAATGATATTTTTGATAAAGTTTGTCATATCATGCTTTTCATCATAGAGAGATTTCACTCCTGAAAAGCTTACCTGAAGAATATTGGCATAATTCTTTGCCAATGAATCGTCACCCTGGACAAATACTATATACTCTATTTTATTCATGTTAAGAACCGGTTTGTATGTGAATCCGTTATATGTGAATGTATCGGTATTTTCTTCAGTGAAGCTGAGCACACAGCTCAAGTCACTGTTTGTGATACATCCTTCCTGAGAAGAAATAATAAATCCACCATCTGTAATAATACCCAGGTTTCGATTCATAACCTCTTTCATCTGATATGCGATTTGCTGAAACAATCTTGCATTCAAAACAATCACCTCTATTCCATAGTTAGTTATATTATACTATTTTTTGGGTGTTTTTTCAAGTAATTTTTAACAAAAAATCATTTTTCTGATGATGTTTCTATATTATAATACTACAAAACTATATATTTTTTGTTACCAAACTGTAAATTGTACATAAATATATTGTGACAGGCACTTATGAAAGATTACACAAAGAGCTTTTGTATCCATATTAACGAAAAACACCTCTTAAGGATATACCTTAAGAGGTGTTATTAATCTGCTATATTATTTTACAGCGTTCTTTAAAGCCTGACCAGCTTTGAAAGCAGGAACTTTGCAAGCAGCAATCTTGATTGCTTCGCCTGTCTGTGGGTTCTTACCTTCTCTAGCAGCTCTTTCTCTAACTTCGAAGTTACCAAAGCCTACGAGAGAAACCTTGTCACCTTTAACAAGAGCTTCTGTGATAGCTTCGATTGTAGCGTTCAAGTTAGCTTCAGCAACTTTTTTAGCAACGCCTGTTTTTGCTACGATAGCAGCAACTAATTCTGTTTTGTTCATTTCAAATTTCCTCCTATATTTTAGTAAATCTGATTAATCACAACGTGTTAACCCTTACTAGTATTTATACCACATTTTTTCGGATTTGTCCAGTATTTATTTAATTTTTTACAATAAATTTCCAAATTTTTTTAAATTTTTGTGCTTTTTTACCCAAAAAGATATGGAAATAGGCTAAAATCCGTATGTTTAAGTGTTTTTTCGTCTTATAAGCTTCGCCTGATTTGATACCAAAACCTTCACAAGTGTAGAGTCCTTGATTTTATGCGACCAACAAAAAAAGAGCCTTATAGCTCTTTTAATTTTGATTTTTCTTTGCCGTACTTATCGAAGAAATCAATATTTTACGAATTGTACCGCATTGATTATATAAATCCTTCGCAGTTTCTCTATCTAAAATTTCCGACTTTACAAAAAGTTCGAGCCAATATTCTGTTTCATAACATTCTTTTAAAGCAATCTGTAATTTTGCAATAAAATCGTTCTTGCTATGGGCATAATTTGCCTCGTGTATATTTGCTCCTATGGATGTTCCGCTACGCTCAAGTTGATTAGTAAGTGAAAAATGTCCTTTTATCGTTTCGCATAGTTTTATAATTTTAACCGCAAAATCCGTAGATAAATCAACAAGTTTATTTTCTTTCATTTGTAACACCTCTACAGATATTATAACACATCATACAAATGATGTAAATATTTAATGAAATATCAACTTCGTTGATATGAAATAATCCTGACGGATTATGAAATATTTTTCTTCGAAAAATGTGAAATAAAATACGCCTTTTCATATTGCAAAGCAATATTTCATACACGAAGTGTATTTCATAGCAAAGCTATTTCACACGCCGCAAGGCGTATTTCATTGAAAAAAGCACTTGCGATTGCAAGTGCTTTTTTCTGGTGGGCCTTCAGGGACTCGAACCCCGGACCAACCGGTTATGAGCCGGTTGCTCTAACCAACTGAGCTAAAGGCCCGTATTATAAACGGGATATTGACAATATCCCGTTTGTAAAAATATGGTGACCCCTACGGGATTCGAACCCATGTTATCGCCGTGAAAGGGCGGTGTCTTAACCACTTGACCAAGGGGCCACATCTTTATTTACTCCGAAAACATATCGGAAGTCAAACAACATTAGAATTGTAACACATAGGTTTTATTTTGTCAACACTTTTTTTGAAGTTTTTTGTGTTACATAAGTTTCATTATATATTCTGTCACAAATACTGCCACACAAGATGCTGCAGCTACTGTAAGAAGGCTCTTTTCCATAAAAGCAAGTATCACTGCTGTCACTGTTCCTACAATCGCTGACCATATATTCTCTGTAGAATTAAATATCGCTGGTATTGTCATTACAGAAAGCACCGCATAAGGAATATAATGAAGAAAAGACAATACATATTTATTCTTAATCTCTTTTTTGAAAAGGACAAAGGGAATCATCCTTATAAGATATGTTATCCCTGCCATACATATAAGGTATACCAAAAATTTTGCATTATTCATCATCTTCTTCCCCCTTTGCCTCAAGAGGTTTCAAAAATGCAAATATTGCACTGGCAGCTCCTGCTGCTATTATCACCCTGAATCCTTCCGGAATAAAGCTGAAGGCAGGAACAAAACACAATACACATCCTATTGCCACAGCGCAGATTACACACATAAGCGTATTTGCACACTTCTTTACTTCGGGAATCACTATAGCAACAAACATTGCATAGATAGCTATTCCAAGAGCAGATACCACAGCTACAGGAAGAATATTACCCGCACCTGCACCCAGAAGTGTACCCAGACTCCATCCAATAAATGGTGTGACTATAAGCCCGAAAAGATAGTTTCTCCCTACTCTCTTACCATTGCCTGATGCCACGCCAAACACTTCATCTGTCATCATAAATGAAATAACAAATCTGTCCTTCATTCTCACACTTTTGCCAAGCTTCTGTGATAGAGAAACTGACATAAGAGCGTATCTTAAATTTATTATAAACTGACTGAGCACAAGCTCGGCTATTGTTCCTCCTGCCACCATTATAGGAACACCCGCAAGCTGACCAGCACTTGTTACGTTTGTCATAGACACAATAAGTGCCTGAAGGATACTTAATCCTTTTTCTGTAGCAAATATGCCAAAGGCAAATGCTACAGAAAGATATCCCAGACAAATAGGCATTCCGTCTGTTATGCCCTTTCTGAAGCTGTTAATCTCTGCCATGCTATTTTACCATTATTCTGTCCTTATCTTTGAGTATAATTGTCTTTTTTGATGAAGCCTTAGCTTTTTCTTCAGCCTCTTCACGATTTCCGATAATATATCTGCCGTGATGATTAAACAATAGCACATCCACATTGTGAGTTTCCGAATAATTAATAATATCATCCACATTGTGATGGCCTGTTTCCATAATGAGGAAGTCACATCCCTCTCCTACAACCTTGTCCACTTCGTCAAGGTTTTTTACATCTCCTGTGAATACAATTACCTTTCCGTCGATGGATATTCTGAACGAATAAGAGATTTTTTCATTGCCGAAGGCATGTTCCATATGCAAATTAGAAAAAGCCTCCACTCGGATGTTTTCATCTTCAAATATCAATCCGTCATCAATTTCCTTTGCATCTATCTTAAATCTGCTTTCGATATTTGCATCCCCGGTCTCAATATATGCCTTGAGATACTTCCACACTTCTATCTTTGGAACAAAAAGTCCTAAAGGCTCTTCTCTCATCGTCTTATCTCTCACAAAAAGCTTCCTGATTGTACATATCAGATTCATAAGTCCGCCGATATGGTCACTATGCGGATGAGAAATGAAAATATTTTTTACATTTCTTAAGTTCTCTCCCATAAGGTGTGCAGTTCTTGAGCAGTTTTCACCTGCATCAAACCAGTAGTATCCATCATTCTTCTTAATAGCCCATGCACAGTGATGCATATCCTTCATAGGCTCGGTTCCTGAACAGGTACCGAAAAACAGCATTTCAAACATTACAGACATCTCCTTATAATTTTATTCTTCAATCTTCAAAGTTTCACCCGGCTTAACAGAATATATCTGTCCGCTTATATCAATCCATATTTCAAATAGCGTAGGATTGTATATTATATCGCCATGTGCGCTGTATCTTAATGAGTTGTATGCTTCTACATACTCATAAATTTCTATATTTGTAGCATACCATATGTCATCTCTGTTTGCAAGTTTCTCACATATTTCTTCAAGAAGCTCCCAGTTGTTATCATTTTCAAATTCAAAGCTGTGTCCATACATATTGAAAAGCATGGGAAATCTTGCTACTATTCTACTGTTTTCATTAGGATCATTGGAAAGAAATTTGTCTATATACTCCATAAGCTTCGGATTTTTATGATGTGCAGTAGGCATCCAGTTATGCCAGTCCAGAGGAAGACTGAAGGAATCATTATCATCACCGGCAGATCTTGCATATGCCACATCAAGATCGGTAAGATAACTCTTTATATTTTCGTATGTTGCACCATTTGCAAGGCATCTTATACCTGAATTGGGATAAGCCATACCTCTTATAATCATCCCGTATTCTTCTTCAAGATAACGACGGCAATCAATTACCTCCTTGATACCTTCTATAGGACGATGTATTCCCTGTGCACGATGTTGTGCCCCGTGAACTGCAATTTCGTGTCCCTTAGAAATAATAAATTCTTTTACTTCATCTTTTGTGATCAATTTTTCATCTTGGATGTTTGTAAAATTGAATGTTCCTTTTATTCCGTATTTTGTAAGGGTTTTTGCCATCCTCACATCTGTCCTGTGTCCGTCATCATAGCTGAATGTAAGAGCCTTTGCCTTTCCCCCGGGAAATCTTATATTCTGATATTTCATTATATCCTCTCCTTTTTTGAGATACAGTCATCCTATCAGAAGTCTTATTCTTCAATTTTTAAGGTTTCACCCGGCTTAACAGAATAGGTTTTTCCACTAATATCAATCCATATTTCAAATAGTGTAGGATTGTATATCATATCGCCATGTGCGCTGTATCTTAATGAGTTATATGCTTCCACATACTCATAAATCTCTATATTTGTAGCATACCATATGTCATCTCTGTTTGCAAGTTTCTCACATATTTCTTCAAGAAGCTCCCAGTTGTTTTTGTCATCGAACTCATAACTGTGTCCCCAGATATAGAAAAGCATAGGAAATCTCTCCTGTGGTCTTCTCTTTTCGTCAGGATTATTGGAAAGAAACTTATCTATATACTCCATAAGATTCGGATTGTTATGATGCGCAGTAGGCATCCATGCATGCCAGTCTGAAGGGAGTCTGAACATATCATTGTCACCACCCAGAGTTCTGGCATATGCCACATCAAGCTCGGTAAGATAGTTCTTTATATTTTCATAGGTTGCGCCGTTTGTAAAGCATCTTATACCTGAATTGGGATAAGCCATACCTCTTATAATCATATCATATCTTTCTTCAAGACAACGACGGCAGTCAAGTACCTCCTTGATACCTTCAATAGGGCGAAGTATTCCTTCTGCACGATGATACGCTCCGTGAATTGCAACTTCGTGTCCCTTTGAAATAATAAGGTCTTTTACTTCATCTCTTGTAAGTCTTGTTTCATTTTCTCTGTTATTAAGATTGAATGTGCCCTTCAAGCCGTACTTTGTAAAAGTTTTTGCTGTTCTCACGTCTGCTCTGCATCCGTCATCATAGCTGAAAGTAAGAGCCTTTGCTCTTCCTCCAGGGAATCTTATGTTCTGATAATTCATTATATCCTCTCCTTACAAAAGTATATTTTATATGTATCTCTTTTCAGAAAATTCCTGTTTTGAATAAAGACTGCATCTGCCTGACATACAGAAGCTTATGGCACAGGCGATTGCATAAAGAATAATATTATGTCCCCCAAACACTTCTACTGATAGAATCAGCGACGCCACAGGACAGTTTGTCACCGAACAAAACAATGCCACAAATCCCAAGGATGCACAGAATGAAGGATCAAAACCAAAAATCAACCCCAATGAGCACCCAAGGGTTGAACCTATAAAAAATGTAGGAACAATCTCTCCGCCCTTAAATCCTGATGCAATAGTGATCGCAGTAAATATTATTTTTATCAAAAATGCTTCGTATCGCGCCTCGCCGGAAATGGCAGCATCTATTATATTCATACCTGCACCATTATAATCTGTTGTCCTGAATATAAGAGAAAGAAGTATGATAACCACACCACCTGCTGCGCCTCTTATATATTTATTCGGAATATATTTATCCGAAAGATGCTCAGTCTTGTGGATTGTTGTACAAAACAGCATCCCCGTCAGTGCGCAAGCCAATGCCACAACGGCTACTATAATTATATTACCAAAAGATAATTCACAAGGCAATACATTGTCATAATATACTCCGCTGCATCCAAAAAACTCCGATACCATACTCCCTACAAAGGCAGTGAGCACACATGGGATAATCCCTTTGTAGCTCATTGACCCTACAACCATGACTTCCATAGAAAAAAATGCCGCAGTAAGAGGAGTACCGAAAAGAGCGGAGAATACACCACTCATCCCTGCCATTACCACATATTTAATGTGTTCTTTCTTTATCTTAAGGATTTCTGCAATCTTGTTTCCAAAGCTTCCCCCAAGCTGAAGTGCAGCTCCTTCTCTTCCGGCAGATCCGCCAAGTAAGTGAGTAATTACTGTGCTTACAAATATAAGCGGTGCCATAACAAAAGGAACTGCTTCCTTTCCCTTTGCCGCCTCTATTACCCTGTTTGTACTTAAGTCACCGCTACTTTTGAACATAGAATACATAGCGCATATTATAAGCCCTCCCAGTGGCAGAAACAACATTATCCACATATACTCTGTTCTTATTTCAGTGACAATATCAACTGCGTGATGAAAAGCACTTCCCACAACACCGCAGACTACACCAAGGATAAGTGACACTATAAGCCACTTTATCAATCCCAAAATATATTCTTTAACCTCATTCATTGTTGCTTTCATATCTTTTGTTCCTCACTTCAAAAATCCGAATGCATACACATCCGGATTCTTGTTTTTATTATTCTGCTTTTGCTTTTTTTGCGTTTTCAAGCTTGGTCTGACGACGCATTTTAACTTCGTCACTCATAGGCTTGATATCTCCTGCAGCCTTAAGGGCTTCTTTTGTCATAAGCGGACCTACCAATTCATAAATAAGAACTGCAAAAAGTGTTATGTTTCTTATAAGTGTTCCCTGCCCCGGAAGTTCTGCAGCAGCGATTGCACACATACCAAGTGCTACACCTGCCTGAGGGAACAATGTAATTCCAAGATATTTACATATTTCAGGTGAACATTTTGTGGCTTTTGCACTGAAAAGTGTTCCGAAATATTTACCAAAGCAACGGAAGAGAATATATACTATTCCGATTACAACAATCGCCCAGTCCATAAATACATTAAGCTCAAGCTCTGCACCGCTTATTACAAAGAAAAGTGCAGAAAGTGGTGAATACCATCTGTCGGATTTATCCATAAGGTCCTCAGACAAAGGACAGATATTGCAGAATACTGTTCCAAGCATCATACACACGAGAAGTGATGAAAATCCGATATGTACCGGTCCAATTTCAAATTTGAACATAGATAATGCTACTGTCAAAAATACAAATGTGATAGTCATATTAAGACGATTTGTATTTGAGTTGAACATTTTTTCAAGTTGAGTAAGTACCCATCCCATGATGGCACCGAGAACAAGTGAAAGTGAAATTTCCACAAGAGGATTCACAATGATTGATATAAGATCTACCTGACCGGATACAAGAGTCTTTGCAATACCGAAGGATACTGCAAAAACAACAAGACCTACAGCATCATCCAATGCAACAATCGGAAGAAGCAAACTTGTGAGAGGTCCCTTTGCCTTATACTGTCTTACTACCATAAGTGTTGCAGCAGGTGCAGTTGCAGTTGCTATAGCACCAAGTGTGATAGCCTGAGGTGCAGTAAGTTTGCCCGGCATTATCCACATAAGAACAAACAAGGCAATATCCACAAAGAAAGTAGCTGCCAATGCCTGAAAAATACCTATCACAAAAGCCTGTTTTCCGGTTTTTTTGAGTTCACTCATTCTGAACTCGCTTCCTATGGAGAATGCAATGAAACCTAATGCCACATTTGACACAAGCCCAAGTGCTTCCATGGCTTCATGGGAATTAAATCCCAATCCTTCTATGCCCAAAGCACCTATGCAATAAGGTCCTATAAGAACACCTGCAATAAGATATGCTGTAACCGATGGCAGATTTAAAGGTTTAAACACTCTTGTCATAAGAAGACCGGCAAGAAGTGCTATTGATACTGATAATAATGTACTCATAAAAATACGCTTCCCTTCTGTTGTGTTCCGGTGTTTTGCTAAGCTTTTTACGCCGGATTAAAAAACAAAAAATTCGGGCTGTTTTTTTCAGCCCGAATCATTATAGCACCGTAATATATAGTTGTCAAGAGCAATTTCATAACAAATATGTAGTGTCCATTCCTACTTTTCGTTTGTATCATTCCAGCTTGGAAAAAGCTCCCTAAATACATCCAGATGCGCTTCGCAGTCAAGATAGTGAGCAAACCTCTGTCTGTTGAGGTCAGGATTTTCTTCAAGCAATGCTCTTGCAATCACACTCTCATATTGAGCTTTCATTTCCATACAGAATTTATGCCATCCATCTTTCCATGTGCCATCAAGAAGACTTGCATTTCTTTGCTCAAATTCCCTCATTATCCTGTCCTTAAGCTCGCCTTTTGAAAGGGTGATGCCATTGTCTGTATTATTAATAGGTATAAATTCTATTTTCTTTGACACTGTATCATATTTTACCGCAAGAAGTGTATTCCAACTTTCGGGAGGATTGCCATTAACTCCCTTGACAAAATGAAAGTTCCCCTGACCGTAAAGAATATGACTGTCATTATACTTTTCATAGCAACCGATACAATGGCTGTGCTGACATAATATAGCATCGGCACCGTTGTTTACCATTGCATGACAGATTTTACGAAGTCTTGGCGAAGGATAACGGCAATGCTCTTTTCCACCGTGATATATCACAATTACACAGTCGTTTTCTTCCTTCGCCTTCCTTATATCTTCTATTGTATCGTATTCGTCATATCCCCTTGCTCCCATTCTGTCATTGGTTGCATAGGAATACTCATGCTCGCATACTGCCACAAAGCACAGCTTTTCACCATCTTTTTCTATCACAAGGTTTTTTCTTGCATCCTGATAGTTATCTCCAAAGCCTGTGTATGTAATGTCTGCACTTTTGAGTGCCATGAAGGTATCTTCCATTCCCTTTATACCATAATCAAAAATATGGTTATTTGCAAGAGAGCAATAATCCACACCAATGGATTTAAGCACATTTGCAGTATTGGGACAAGCTTTAAGTGCAGGTCCGAACTTCTTAATAATCTTGTCACTGTCTGTCAATGCGCACTCAAGATTTACAATATTCACATCATTTCCTTCAAAAAGTGAAAGTGTATCTGTAAAAAGTGTATCGGTATCTCCCTGCTCAAAATATGGATTTGTAGCATATGTAGGAGATAAATCTCCAAAAATCAAAGTTTTCATAAAGCACCTCTTTAGCACAAAATTAATATTGACACAATATACTTGCATCTGTATAATATTATATAATCGATGAATATGCAATGCAATATACTAATTTAATTAAATTCTTCATTTTTTGCACAATATTAATATTTAAGGTGATATTATGATTGATTACATAGTAAAAGACGTCAGACATTACTGCAATGTGAAAATAAGTAAATACTCCCCGATCCCTCCACGCACCTACCCTTTTTATGACCTGACATTTGTCATAAGCGGAAATATGACATATCTTTGCAATGGAGAAAAATATGTTCTTGGCAAAAATGATGCAATATTCTTTACACCTGAGGATGTAAGAGAGAGAATCCGCGGGAACAGTCCGGTACATTTCGTAAGCTTTAATTTTACCATAAACGACGGACATAATATTACATTTGAACCTTATATGAAAAATTGCATAACTCATGATATCAAGAAGCTCGTATCGGTCTTTTCTCCGTCTCATCTGACACAGCATTATCACTCAAAAGAAAAAATTGCAAACATTCTTAACTACATTTTGCTTGAACTGTCAGATGCAAAGACTTTTGGCGCAAAAAACGGACACGTATCCAGAATCATCCGCTACATTGACGAGCATATCACCGAGGATATTTCCCTGAAGGTCATAAGTGAAGAAATGAACCTGTCAAAAGAGTATATTTCTTTCATATTCAAAAAGGATATGGATATAACACTTACAGATTATATCAACAAAAGAAAAATCCACCTTGCAAAGGATCTGATTTCTCAGAATAATATGGAGCTCAATGATGTAGCAGAATATGTAGGATACAAAAACTACAGTTATTTTTCAAGACTTTTTAAGAAGTATTATGATATAACACCGGTAAAACTTAAAGCTAAAAAGAAACAAATGTCAATTGACTTTTATGAGAAAAAATAGTATAATACTTATACAATCCTGACACAAAGAATTATCTGACTGAAAGGTGCGTCAAGTATATCATATATAAAAGATATTTTTTGCCGTACCGTAATATGGTACGGCTTTTATTTTTATTACGAAAGGGAGGGCTTGGAATATGGAAACAAGAGTAGCAGTTATAAGTATAATTGTAGAAAAGGAATCGTCTGTAGAGCCACTTAATAATATACTCCACCAGTACAGTGAATATATAATAGGAAGAATGGGTGTCCCCTACAGACAAAAAAATATAAGTATAATAAGTATTGCAATAGATGCTCCTCAGGATAAGATTTCCACTTTGGCAGGAAAAATCGGAAATCTTGATGGTGTAAGTGCAAAGACAGCATTATCAGGAGTGATATCCAATGAATAAGGATATTTATGAAATAATAGACAAGCTTAAAAATACCCATTCTCTCACAAAGGAAGAATACCTTGTGCTTATAAAGGGAAGAAACCCTGACACAACTGAGCTTCTTATGAAATATGCCAATGAAGAAAGAAAAAAGTATTATGGCAAAGAAGTTTTCTTAAGGGGACTAATCGAAGTATCAAACATCTGCAAAAATGACTGTTATTACTGCGGAATAAGAAAAAGCAACCCCAACTGTCAGCGCTACAGACTTACACCGGAGGATATCCTTATGTGCTGTAAAGAAGGGTATGAGCTGGGATTTCGCACCTTTGTGCTTCAGGGCGGCGAGGATGGTTATTTCACAGATGATATCCTGTGTGAACTTATAAAAAATATCAAAAAAGACTACCCTGATTGTGCAGTAACCCTTTCTCTTGGAGAAAGAAGCAAAGAGAGTTATATAAAGCTTAAAGAAGCCGGCGCAGACAGGTATCTCTTAAGACACGAAACTGCTGACAAAAACCATTATGAAATCCTTCATCCCCCATCACTTTCATATGATGAGAGGATGAGATGCCTTAAAGATTTAAGAGAAGTGGGATTTCAGGTGGGATGCGGATTTATGGTAGGAAGTCCGGGACAGACTGATGAACACATTGCAGGGGATCTTAAATTCATAGAAGAATTCAAGCCCGATATGTGTGGCATTGGACCATTTATTCCTCACAAGGATACAAAATTCAAGGATGCAAAGGCAGGCAGTGTAGCCCTTACATGCTACCTATTAAGTATAATAAGACTTATCCACCCAACAGTACTTCTCCCTGCCACAACAGCCCTTGGAACAATGGATGAAACAGGCAGAGAAAAAGGAATTTTATCAGGTGCAAATGTTGTGATGCCAAATCTATCGCCGAAAGAAGTGAGAAAGAAATATATGCTCTATGACAACAAGCTTTCTGACGGTGCAGAGTCTGCTCAGGCAAAAGAAGAACTTAAAAGACGAATAGAATCCATAGGATATACCATAAGTACCTCCCGTGGTGACGTATACAAAAAGGATTAAGACATAAAAGAAAGGACGATTAATCATGGCAATATATGATCCTAAATCAAGAAAAGCAGAAGAATTTATAAACGATGAAGAAATAAAGGCTACCCTTAAGTATGCTGAAGAAAACAAAAACAACTTTGAGCTTATCGATGCATTATTGGAAAAAGCAAGACCAAAGAAAACTTCTGACGGTTGGAGCTGTGCAGGTCTTACTCACAGAGAAGCGAGCGTGCTTCTTGCCTGTGATGACAAAGAAAAGGTAAATAAGATATATGAAATCGCAGAAGAAATCAAGCATGCTTTCTACGGAAACAGAATTGTTATCTTCGCGCCTTTGTATCTTTCCAATTACTGTGTAAATGGTTGTGTGTACTGCCCATATCATGCAAAAAACAAAACCATTCCACGTAAGAAGCTTACACAGGAAGAAATCAGAAATGAAGTAATCGCACTTCAGGATATGGGTCACAAGCGTCTCGCCATAGAAACAGGCGAAGACCCTGTGAACTGTCCATTGGAATATGTGCTTGAAAGTATCAACACCATCTACAGTGTACACCACAAAAACGGAGACATCCGTCGTGTAAATGTAAATATTGCCGCTACAACTGTAGAAAACTACAGAAGACTCAAAGAAGCAGGTATCGGCACATATATACTCTTTCAGGAAACATATCACAAAGAAAGCTACGAAGCTCTTCATCCAACAGGCCCAAAAAGCAACTACGCATATCACACCGAAGCTCACGACAGAGCTATGGAAGGCGGTATTGACGATGTGGGCTTGGGTGTGCTTTTCGGACTTGAACTTTATAAATATGAGTTCGCAGGTCTGCTTATGCATGCAGAACATCTGGAAGCGGTATTCGGTGTAGGTCCACATACAATAAGTGTACCAAGGCTTAAAAGAGCTGACGATATCAATCCTGATGACTTCGATAACGGAATTGATGATGATACATTTGCAAAGATTACCGCTTGTATCAGACTTGCAGTACCATATACAGGAATCATTATCTCCACAAGAGAAACAGAATCCGTAAGAGGAAAGCTTCTTAACCTTGGTGTATCACAGATAAGCGGTGGGTCCCGTACATCAGTTGGCGGATATGCAGGATACTCATCAGACGAAAGACCTCACGATACAGAACAATTCGACGTATCTGACCAGAGGTCCCTTGATGATGTGGTGCATTGGCTTATGCAGAATGGTCATATCCCATCCTTCTGTACCGCATGCTACAGACTGGGAAGAACAGGCGACAGATTTATGAGTCTTTGTAAGTCAGGTCAGATATCCAACTGTTGTCTGCCAAATGCTCTTATGACATTGTCTGAATTTCTTGAGGATTATGCAAGCGAAGAAACAAGAGCACTTGGTCATAAAATTGTAGATAATGAAATTAATAACATTCCTAATGAAAAAGTAAGAGGAATCGCCAGAGATCAGGTAGATTATATAAGAAACTATAACGAAAATTCTCCAAAGGGAGAAGACGGTAGAAGAAAGCGTGTGGAAGTATGAGTTTAGAAAACACCCCAAGTTCAGAAAGAATACACATAAGTTTTTTTGGCAAAAGAAATGCAGGTAAATCAAGTCTTGTAAACAGAGTTACAGGGCAAAATCTCTCTGTCGTTTCTGATGTGTTGGGAACTACCACTGACCCTGTGAGAAAATCCATGGAGCTTCTGCCATTAGGCCCTGTTGTGATAATCGACACACCGGGCTTTGATGATGAAGGAAGCCTTGGGGACTTGAGAGTAGAAAAGACAAGAGAAATCCTTTCGAAAACTCATATTGCTGTTTTTGTATGTGCAGATAATGATATGGATGATGAAATAACTCAGGAATTTATCAAACTTACAAAAGAAAAGAATATTCCCTACATCATAGCACATAACAAAGCAGACCTTATGGACAATATTCCCGAAGGTAAGGATAACGAAATATGGGTAAGTGCAACAGAAGGCATAAATATTGACGCACTAAAAGAGCTCTTAGGAAGCCTTGCAAAAAACATCAAGACAGATAAACCTCTATTGGGAGATCTTATCACAAAGGAAGATGTCATAATCCTTGTGACACCAATTGATGAATCAGCACCTAAGGGAAGGCTTATTCTCCCCCAACAACAGACAATAAGAGATATACTTGATAACAATGCTATATGTATGGTGTGTCAGACGGAAAACTTAAAGACTTCTATCGATTCACTTTCAAAAAAGCCTAAAATGGTAATCACTGATTCACAGGCCTTTGGAATGGTTTCAAAAATTGTACCTAAAGATATACCTCTCACATCCTTCTCTATCCTTTTTGCAAGATATAAGGGCGATCTTATAAGTCAGGTGAAGGGTGCGGCAATGCTTTCAAAACTATGTGACGGAGATACTATCCTTATTTCCGAAGGTTGTACCCATCACAGACAATGTGGAGATATAGGTACTGTGAAGCTACCCAAATGGATAAAGGAATTTTCTGGTGCAGATATTAAGTTTGATTTCACATCAGGAGGAGAATTCCCAAAGGATTTATCAAAATACAAACTGGTAGTTCATTGTGGTGCATGTATGCTAAACAGTCAGGAAATGAAATCCAGACTTGAAAAAGCAAAGAAATCTGATGTACCTATGACAAACTACGGTGTAGCAATAGCACATACAAAAGGAATACTCAAGAGAAGCCTTGAAATATTTCCCGAAGCATTAAAAATACTTGAATAAACAAAAAACAACTCTATTTACAAACTCGTCATAAGGACACTTGGTAAATGGGGTTGTTTTTTATTTAGCCAAAGCTGTATGCGATACTGCGAGCAGGAATCAGATGAGATAGAAAAATTTTCTCACATTGGACAAACTGAATCCCGAAGGCGTATGTGATACGTCGAGAGGTGAAGTTTGTTCAAAGCAAATTGACATATAAAAAGAGAACTTTCGATTTTGCGAAAGTTCTCTTCCTTATTAATAACTATATCCAAGCCTTTAGTTGTTTGAATTCTCTTTCCCCGTCAATTTGCGTTGTGGGGAAATTTTACATCTCATCATTAGTTGAAACCTTTGCGTGGGCTATAAGTTGTGTGTAAAAGCTCGTGAGCCTTGTGTGAATTTGGTTCACCAAGATACTCATCATAAAGAGCCTTGATCTGTGGGTTATTATGAGACTGACGAAGTGTAAGTCTTTCGTCTTCACTATAAAGAGCATTTGCTCTCTTTTCCTTATATGTGTCAAGGATATCGTCATCTTCATTTGGCAAGAAGCAAGAACGAACGATTGGCTGTCCGCCACCTGCGATACATCCGCCAGGGCAACCCATGATTTCGATGAAGTGATATTTAGATTTACCTTCTCTGATTTCGTCGAGAAGAACCTTAGCATTCTTCATACCGTGTGCAATAGCAACGTTAACTACTGTGCCGTTGATATCGATAGAAGCTTCTTTGATTCCGTCAAAGCCACGAACCGCCTCAAACTTGATTGCTTCGTGTTCTTTGCCTGTAAGAACATAGTAAACTGTTCTAAGTGCAGCTTCCATAACACCGCCTGTTACACCGAAGATAACGCCTGCACCTGTGTAATCACCCATAAGATCCTGATCAAATTCTTCGTCAGGGAGACGTGTAAAGAGGATACCTGCTCTCTTTATCATACGAGCAAGTTCTCTTGTTGTAAGAACTGCATCAACATCCTTGATACCGTCTTTCTGCATCTGATCTCTTTCTTTTTCATCTTTCTTTGCAGTACATGGCATAATAGATACAACAAAGATATCCTTAGGATCAATGCCATTCTTTTCTGCGTAGTAAGATTTGATGATTGCACCCTGCATCTGATGAGGTGATTTACATGATGAAAGGTGTGGCAAAAGATCGCCATAGTTATATTCAGCGTAGTTGATCCAACCCGGTGAACATGATGTAATCATCGGGAGAGTTCCGCCATTTTTGATTCTTCCGAGAAGTTCTGTGCCTTCTTCCATAATTGTAAGGTCGGCAGCAAAGTTTGTATCATAAACTTTGTGGAAGCCAAGACGCTTAAGTGCTGCTACCATCTTGCCTGTTACAGCTGTACCAACAGGCATACCAAATTCTTCACCAAGTGCAGCTCTTACTGCAGGAGCAGTCTGAACAACAACGTGTTTACCTGCTTTGAAAGCTTCGTCAACTTTTGCGATTTCGGATTTTTCCATCAATGCGCCTGTAGGACATACGCTTACACACTGACCACAAAGGATACATGGTGAGTTAGCCATTGAACGATTTTCTGCAGGAGCAACGATTGTTGAGAATCCTCTGTTTTCAAATCCGAGGATACCAAGACCGTGAGCATTTTCACATCTTGCAACACAACGTCCGCAAAGGATACACTTAGATGTGTCTCTTACGATTGAAGGTGTAAGCTCGTCAACTGTTACAGGAGTCTTTTCGCCCTGGTAACGGCCTTCACGAGCACCTGTAATATATGCAACATTAAGAAGCTCACACTGTCCGTTTTTGTCACACTGCTGACAGTTCTGATTATGGTTTGAAAGCAAGAGTTCTACAGATGCACGACGTGCTTCTGAAGCCTTTGCACTGGAAATGATGATTTCCATACCTTCGCTAACCGGATATACACAAGAAGCAACAAGGCCTCTTGCACCGACAACTTCTACCAAACATACACGGCATGAACCGTTTGAACATTCACCGTGGTTAAATGCACACAAAGAAGGAATCTCGTAGCCGCATTTCTTTGCAGCTTCAAGAATGGTCAAGCCTTCTTCAACCTGGTAGGAGATGCCTTCAATTTTGATATTTACTTTAGCCATTATATTCTCCTCCTATTCCTTACTTCTGCACAATTGCTTTGAATTTACATGTAGAAATACATGCACCACACTTAACACATTCATTTGAATCAATCTGGAATGATGCAAGTTTTTTGCCCGGTGCTGTATAATCTGTACGCTGGATACATCCAACAGGACAAGCCTTGGCACAAAGTCCGCAACCGAAACAGTCATCCTGATTGATTGTATAGCGAATAAGCTTCTTACATACACCTGCAGGACAAGTCTTGTCTACGATATGAGCAATATATTCATCCTTGAAGTGTGTGATAGTTGAGATGATTGGGTTTGCTGCAGTCTGTCCGAGAGCACAGAGTGAGTTAGCCTTAACTGAATTACCCAATTCTTCAAGCTCTTCAAGATCCTGCATTGTACCTTCACCCTTTGTAATACGGGTAAGGATTTCGAGCATTCTCTTTGTACCGATACGGCAAGGTGAACACTTACCGCAGGATTCGTCACAGATAAATTCCATATAGAACTTAGCAACGTCAACCATACAGTTGTCTTCATCCATTACGATAGCACCACCGGAGCCCATCATTGAGCCCTTAGCAACAAGGTTATCAAAGTCGATTGGTTCGTCAAGGCTTTCTGCTGTAAGACATCCGCCTGAAGGACCACCTGTCTGAATAGCTTTAAATTTCTTTCCGTTAGGGATACCGCCACCGATATCATAGATAAGCTCACGGAGAGTTGTACCCATTGGGATTTCTACAAGACCTACGTTGTTTACTTTACCGCCGAGAGCAAATACCTTTGTTCCCTTTGAGCCTTCTGTACCACATTCTGCAAATTTTGCAGCGCCTTCACGAAGAATGTATGGTACACAAGCAAGTGTTTCAACGTTGTTTACGATTGTTGGTTTGCCCCAGAGACCCTTAACTGCAGGGAATGGAGGACGAGGACGTGGCATACCACGCTTACCTTCGATAGAGTTAAGAAGTGCTGTTTCTTCACCACAAACGAATGCACCGGCACCAAGTCTGATATATGCATGGAAGCTGAAGTCAGTGCCCATGATATTGTTACCGAGGATGCCCATTTCTGTCATCTGATCGATAGCCTTCTGCAATCTGTTTACAGCGATAGGATACTCAGCACGTACATAGAAGTAACCTTCTGATGCACCAATTGCATAACCTGCAATCATCATACCTTCCAATACTGCGAAAGGATTACCTTCGAGGATTGAACGGTCCATAAATGCACCCGGGTCACCTTCGTCACCGTTACATACTACATATTTCTGGTCAGCTTCGTTTGCATAAGCAAATGACCATTTGCGTCCTGTTGGGAAGCCTGCACCGCCACGACCACGAAGACCTGATGCAAGAACTTCATCGATTACTTCCTTAGGATCCATACCAAGAGCACGTTTGAGACCCTGGAAAGCACCTTCACCTATTGCTTCGTTGATATCTTCAGGGTTGATTACACCACAACCATGAAGAGCAATTCTCTTCTGCTTTTTGTAGAAGTTGATATCTTCCTGCTTAGCAACCTTTTCGTTTGTGTTAGGTTCTACATAGAGAAGTCTTTCTACAATTTCGCCGTTTTTGATATCCTTTTCGAAGATTTCTTCTACATCTTCAACCTTTACAAGACGATAGAGAGTATCTTCAGGGAAAATCTTAACGAAAGGTCCCTGTGAACAGAAACCGAAACATCCTACGATATTTACTGTTACCTTATCGCCCATATTGTTATCTGCGATAAGCTTTTCAAATTTTGCCTTAATATCTAATGAATTAGAGGAAATACAACCTGTACCACCGCAAAGAAGGATCGCTCTCTTTCCGTTGGAACCGTCAATCTTCTGATTCAATGCTTCTGTACAGCTACAGATCTTAGCATCCAATTCTGCAAATGTTTTCATTAGTTTGCACCTCCCATATTACGGTATTCTTCTACAATGCCGGGTACATCACTTACAGAAAGTTTAGGATAAACTTTTCCGTTGATTGTAACTGCAGGTGCGATACCACATGCACCGATACATCTTAATGCATCGATTGTAAACATTCCGTCATCTGTTGTCTGTCCGGGTTCAATATTCAAAAGTTCACAGAACTTGTCCATAACAAGCTGTGCGCCCTTAACGTAACAAGCTGTACCCATACAACATCCGATAACGTACTTACCCTTTGGTTCGAGAGAGAAGAAGGAATAGAAAGTAACAACACCATAAATTTCTGCTACTGAAATTCCTGTTCTGTCTGAAACAATTTGCTGAACATCCAACGGAATATAACCATATTCATTCTGGATGTCGCTCAAGATCATCATAAGAGGAGTTTTCTGACCTATATGTCTGTCAATAATTTCATTGATCTTCTTAACTCCAGCTTCGCTAATATGAGCCATTTATAACCCTCCTTAAAATTGTTGAGACGGTTTTCCGTCCTATAAAATATCATAAAGATATACTTTATCTATAATATAATATCACAGATTTTTAAAAAAGCCAAGAGAAATTGACAAAAAAATCACATTTTTTTGAAAAATTTTTTATTTTTTTCTTTAATATCGTTTTTTCGCAGAAAATATCTGCATTTTTAAGGCATTGAAACATTCCATTCTTTCTCTGCTTATTACTTAAAACAATTATAATCAAAAAAGATAATCTTATATAGAAACGCATAATAAAAAGGTGCTTAAAAAAGCACCTTTTTATTATGCGTTATCAATCATATTTACAAAAATTTTCTTTGCATACGGAAGCTCTGATTCCAGTAAATCAAAAGTGTTGAGAACTAATCTTCCGCACTCAAGATTATATGTACCCATAGAAAATCCGCCTGTATATCCCGACTTTACAGGATATCCTGTACAGAAGCTCATTGCATGTGTAATATCAGGCACAGCTTCTCCTTCTGCATCAAGAGAATAATGATTGAAGAAATCTCCGCAAAGGTCACAATCCATAACCCCCGCCGGCATTCTATCAAAGAATGGACTTTCATAATTCACCACATATTCTTTGTGATACAACCAGTCATTGGTAAGCACCTTGCCCGGTCTTCTGTTTTTTGGAAGAAGATTTACGGAAATGTCATCATCTGCAGTAGCCTTGAAGCATACAACGGTTGCACCCTTTGAGAGATATTCTTGTATCTTCTTAAAATTTTTCTTTGTTACACTTCTTACTGCAACAATCGCACCTTCTGAATACCTTTTTGCAATTTTAAACCCATATTGTGTAAACATTTCTTCATCTATGTCAATGCAAAGAACTTTTCTCTTTGTCTTTGACATTACAGGATTAATCACTGTAAACTTCTTTGTATTGTTACACACATCACAACCATCTATTTCAAGATGAAGTGTATACTCTCCTTCAGGATAGGAAGATGTGTCAAATTTCTCATTAAGTACAGGTATTACAAAGGAGTTGCTGTCAGGAACCGTAACAGAATACTCACGATAGGCATATGTAACACCATCTTTTTCTATACTGAGTCTTGCAGGGTAAGTCTTTCCGGTTTTTAAAACATCCACACTTGAAATAAGTGCTTCTACAGAAAACTCCTCGCCCTTATTTACTGATGCCTTTGGCGTAATGATACACCACATCGCATCAGAAAATCCCATCTGCATTACATCTGCCATATATGGTTTATACTTTCTGTATATTGTCCATAGTCCTTCACCGCAGATGCTGTGGTCAAGAAGTCCTGTAATACTCATAGCATTAAGATAAGGATTTGATCTTACAATATTAAATTGCTTCATTCTGTATTTTGCGTGGTTGTTGTAACTTCCTTTAAATAAAGTTGTAGCCAACGGATACAGCTTATCAAATCCGTATTTCTTAAGTTCATCTCTGAAAATTCTATCCATCTGATAAATCATCTTTACATCAGGACATATTTTCGGTCCGCCTTCTTCTTCAAATTTATTTATAAGTGTAGTGGTATCAAGCGCTGAACCAATTCCGAATTCAGAAAGGAAATACGGTCTTTTGTGAAGAACTCCCACCTGTCTGAAACGGGCAGTAATATTTGCATTGAGTTTTGGCAGGCAATATATATGAATATCACCGGGTTCATATCTGTGTGGTTCATTTGACTGCAGTCCTTCATATTCGGACATATCGCCCTGACATCTGCAGTCAAGTCCGTCACCGTTTAAGACACAATCCCACTTTCTGCTGTAAGGATTTGAGAATGAACCCAAAGACAAATCATAATCCCATCTTCCGCTTGAAAACATTATAAGTCTTGTTTCATCAATTTCTCTTGCTGCAGGCAGACTGTCTCTTGCCACCTCAAAAAGATCTGTAGAATTTCCATCGCATTTGGTTTCATTAAGAAATCCCCATATTGTAACAGACGGATGGTTTCTGTCTCTCTTTATCATGGTAAGGAGATTATCAAGGTAAAGCTCCTTTGCATGAACGCCGTTTCTTGTCTGCCATCCTGCTCTCGGTTCTTCATATATCATAAGTCCTATTTCATCTGCAAGGTCAAGTTGCATAGGCACTGCCACACCTGAAATAAATCTTACCATATTGAATCCCAGAGCCTTTGCCATCATAAAGTCTTTTCTTAAGAATTCTTCGTCATTGTATATATTCTGTGTTGAATAAGGCGCGAAATTCCCTGTGTGAGAACCTTTGAGCATAATTCTCTTGCCATTAAGATAAAAATATCCGTCATCTCTGATTTCAAAATATCTGAAACCTGTTCTTGTAATTAATGACTGTTCTGTACAATCTGTCTTTATTTCTGTGTACACATTATAAAGAATCGGATTTTCAGTACTCCACAATTCATAGTTATCTATAGTTATATCTGTCGTAACAAGAGTTTCTCCCGGGTTTGTCAGTGCGGTAACACTGTTTATTTCTGTTGTATAACCGTCAGTTGTTTTCCCTGCTTTTACAAAGCAATCAACTTTCTTTTTGTCATTATACTTATTTATGACAGTCATTCTCACCTGAATGTTACCGGTCTTATGGTCGGGAATAAGATAAACATCATCAATGTATACCTTCGGGATGACCTTCAGCCATACATCGCCGTAAATGCCTGATATATTGAAATTTGCGCCGGGCATAAGACCCTCAGCAGTTTCATTTCTGTGAGGAATTTCAAAAAAGTTATATCCGTCAATATCCCTTGTATCCGGCTTTGAGGTTCGCACACAAATGATATTGTCCCCCTTTTTAAGTGCATCTGTCACATCAAATTTGAAAGGATCTTCATTACCAATATGCGTCCCGACCATTTTACCATTTACAGACACATCAGTCTTAAGAGTAGCACGTTCAAAAGCGACCATAGCAATATGATCCTTGTCGGGAAGTTCCTCAAGAAAAAATTCCTGCTGATACCAGGTAATTCCTGTATGATCCTCTATATACATATGAGGAAAAGACGGAGTCACAGCCTTGTAAGCTTTATTTTCATCAATTCTCGTCTGATGATAATCTGTTTCATCATCATTTCCCGAAATAAGAAGCCAGTTTTTATTAAGATCGTACAACTTATCCATAATTCACCTCTGCATAATATTCATATTCCAATATTATCACGTTAAAATTAAAAATTCTACTATTTTTTGCTCACAAAATATAAATATTTGCTCAAAGCAAAGGTTAAATCAGAAATAAAATCTTTTTCATTTCTTCCCCCTGAGAATAAAATAAGTTTATACTTTTTGCACCTGAATTTAAAGTGCTTTTTTCACATTCAGATAACTAAACACTTCTTTATACATTATATCACGGTATTTAAAAAAAGATAGTACAAGTTCCCAAAAATCCAACAAAAAAAGAAACGGACATTTTGATATAATCCGTTTCTGTCTTAAAAATTAAATAAGTGAAAATATCACCGGTATAGTCAATACTGCAAACAAATGGGATATAACTGCCATACCTGCAGCAACAGATGTATCCTTGCCGTATGCGCTTGGGATAACTATTGTGTTAAGTCCCAGTGGCATAGAGAGAGAACATACTCCACAAATAAATATTGTTCCCGAAATACCACAAAGCGGTGCCACAAATATAAACATCAGTGGAAACACCACAAGTCTTACTATGGATACAATGTATATACTTACATTCGTAAATGCTTTTTTGAGGGAATTGGATGATACCACCACGCCTGTAAGAATCATGGCAACAGGTGACATACAGCTTCCCGATGTGTCTATCAGTGAACGTATCCACTCAGGCACAGGAATATTCACAAGCCCTATTATCATACCTATAATCATCGCCACAAACATGGGATTGACAAATGCCTTAAGACTTTCTTTAAACGTCGGCTTTTCACCCAATTGTGCTATAAGAAGTCTTGGCACTCCCCACAAATATATTATAATCCACAAAGGAAGAGTAAAAATCAGATACTCAAAAAATATATCGGGAAACATACTCATTACAACAGCATTTCCCATAAATCCGAAGTTGGAAAAAGAAAGTCCGTATGTATAAATCTTCTGAATATATTTATCCTTTGTCACAAGCTTTGATATGACAATTGCAACAGGTATTACAATTATGGCAATAACAAAGCTTATAGTAAGAAGCTTCCATGCAGATGTAATCCTGTCCACAGTAAAATTCTCTATAAATGTGCCCATAACCAATGCAGGTATAAACACGGTATTTTCCAGTTTTGAAAGTACAACAGATGCGTTTTCAGGAAGAACCTTAAGTTTCACAAGGATAAACCCTATGATTATAAAGCCAAAAAGAAAAGATATCTGATTTAATGTAGTAGTAAAAACACTCATTCCTTTGCATCGCCTATAAGCGATTTTCCCTCCCATTCATTTGCCGGGGAAACCCCTATAACGTCAACAATTGTCGGTGC
>SVJM01000057.1 GCA_015068975.1 Oscillospiraceae bacterium
CTTTTCAAATTGCAAAAATCGATCTTAACGAACAGTTATTTATATCAAAGAGAATTTACAGAATCAATAACGAAAACTGTAAATAATCCTCCCGAACATTTTGTAAATAATCTGGACTTGACAGAGGGCATCTGTCCCTACATTGCTCTATTTGTTCATTCTGAAGTCTTTTTTCTATCCCCTTTTATTTTTACAACAAAATAATTTGAAACTGAATTTTTAGGCGTTTGCACCTATACAAGTGCAAGGAAAGGATAAAATAAACCTATAATAAAACTAAGCATTTTGCTCTAATTTGAGTGCAAGGGGTTGGTTTTATGATCAGAAACAGAGAAAAAGAAATCGGAAACAATATCAGAAAAATAAGAGAAAAATCAGGGATGACGCAGGAAATGCTATCTGCCAAACTACAACTGGCAGGATGTGATATTACAAGAAGTGCCATTGCAAAAATAGAAGTAGGTCAAAGACACCTCTATCCTGACGAAATCATTCTGATAAAAGAAATATTAAACACGGATTTTGACACCATATTCTACGGAACAAAATAACAGATTTTTACAAAGATATTTTCACATGGCAAAATCGACCTTTTCCGATTGACACAAAAAGAAATAAATAGTATAATTACACAGAAATAAGGAGACAACTATGCAACCTACAATTGGCGAAAGAATCAGAGAACTAAGAGAAGAAAACGGATGGTCACAGGAGCATCTTGCAAAGCTTCTTAATATGACATCAAAGGGCACAATCTGCAACTATGAAAAAGACTGGAACTGCCCTCCGGGAAAAATGATTGAAAAAATGGCAATCGTTTTTGATGTAACTGTAGATTATCTTATAGGCATATCCGACTTAAGGGAAAGATATGTCCAGTTTATGAAAGGCAGACAAATGCCTGTATTCAAAACCTGCGACACTGATGCTCTTATAAACAAAGAATATTCTAAGATAGAAACCTATATGGAAATTCCCGACTGCGTAAATATCAGAAGAGGAGATTTCTTTGGTATAGTAATCGACGACAACAGTATCGACAAATATCATATAAACAAAAATGACATTGTAGTTATCGAAAGACAGCAAATCCCTGATGTGGGATCCCTTTGTGCTGTTATGATAAAGAATAAACTAATGGTCAGAAGGTTCTATCAGGAGGATGATACTATTACTCTTGTTCCTGAGAGCTTCGACGAAACCTATAAAAGTATAAAATACAAAAAAGATGATGTAAAAGTCCTTGGTGTAGTCACAAAAGCAGTGATAAACATACCGGACATTGCATAGAATAAGCGCCTGTAGCTCACTTGGATAGAGTGTCAGACTCCGACTCTGAAGGCAGTGCGTTCGAATCGCATCAGGCGCGCCAAAAAATCCGCACACGAAAGTGTACGGATTTTTTACTTATCACCTATTCCTTCTTCACTATTCCCTCAAAAAATATTCCAAGTGCGGATTTTTGAAGTAATAAGTAATAGTGAATATGGAAAAAGTTTATATGATTTACTTATATAAAAATACCACACCGAATAATTGTGAATGTCTTTTACTAAAACATCTTCCTCATTCTATCTACCGCATTATAAAGATCCTTTACCCCTTCAAATGCATTTTCTTCTGTGAAGTTTTCAATATATCTGGTTGCTTCCAGAGTAAGATAACCTTTGTAATTTATATCCTTTAATGCTCTTACAATTTCCTCGAAATCAACCTTCATAGAAAAAGGTATTGCATGGGAATCCTTCCACTGGTCATTATCGTGGATATGAAGTGCCTGAAGTCTGTCTCCAAGGGCTCTGATTGTGTATGCTGCACCATCAGATGAGCCTCTCATTTCTGCATGGCCTATATCAAGACACGCCACGAAATAATCATCATTTACAACATCTATATGTCGGCAGAAATCCTCTGCAAAAGAACAAGCCGCAGGTGACGACTCATCCTTTTCTCCGTCCCAGCACCACATATTTTCTGTAGCGATTTTTACTCCGTATTTGTGTGCATCAACAAGAAATTCTCTATACATTTCTGCATTTTCTTCAGCAGAAAGTAAATTCTGAGGATGCACAACACATATCTCTGCTCCTACAATAGCAGTACATTCAAGCGCCCTCTCTATATATGAACGAACTGCCTCATATTTTGTAGGAAATGGCGCATGAGTCTGATTGCATATGATGCCGTTGTCCTCACCGATTTTTCTTAGCTTTCTGGCAAATTCTGCATAGTTTTTTCCTGCAAGAGGATGATCATTATCGGAAACGAGCTCGCCCTGACGGGTAATGCACATACGAAACATGGAAAAATCCCACGCATCAAACCCTGCCTTTGCCACATATTCTACTGCCTTCTCTTCTCCAATTATCTTTGCAATAGATCCGATTTCTGTAGATACTTTCATTATTTCACACGTCCTTATCATTGATGATTAAAATATACCACAAATTGTAATATATTTCAAGTGATAAAAAGAATATATATTGATTTTTATATCCTGATACAATAAAAAAACTTACCAAAAGGGACCATCCCTTTTGGTAAGTTTTTTGTCAAATAGAGTTTTATTTACCACAACACTCAAGCACAAGCTTATGAAGTTCAAGCTCATAATCAAGTGTATAAGGATTTGTCTTTTCGCCTCTTACCATTGCCGCAAATGCAAAAAGCATATCACGATATCTGTCAAATCGTGGTGCAGAACTAACAAGGGGTTCATCTGACCATCCTCTTGTATCATAGGTCTTCTTGGTTGCAGTCTTGTGGGAATCAGAAGCGCCACCTTCCAAAGGTCTTATCTCTACTGTTTTCTTTGTTCCTACAACAGATAACTGTCTTCTCTGAGGTCCACCGAATTCATAAGCACAAGCCTTAACAAATGACATACCTGACTTATATTCCATAAGGCACATTCCTGAATCCTTGGCACTTACTCCATCTACATTTGTACTTCTTGACATAGGATATACCTTCAATGGCTTACCCATAATCTGATATACAAGGTCTACAAGGTGGCAACCAAGGAAATACATCATACCATCAGGGAAAGTGTCAAGCCATTCTCTTACTTCTGTTGCATAAGGCGGAGTGCTCATCTGCGCTTCCACACTTATGATATCACCAAGCTCTCCCCTCTTTATCTCTTCCATAAGCTCAATTACAGATGGATTGAAGCGGTACATATATCCTGTGCTGAATGCTTTGCCTGTTTTCTTCATAATGGATACAAGCTCTTCGAAATCCTTATGCTCAATTCCTCCCGGCTTTTCCATATGTATATGCTTATTGTGCTTTGCCGCCATAAGAGCATACTTTGTAAGATAGATTTCTTCTGTTTCTACTGTAACAGCTTCTATTGTGTCATCATTTAAGATTTCATTCAGAGTAAGCTCCTTGTAGCCTTCAAACTGTGTCATATTTTCAGGCCATTTTTCTCTTTCATTTTCGGGCATACAGTATCCCACTACTTCAAATATATCAGGATTGTCAACAAGTCTTTTGAATATTTGATTTCCGTGAGACATCTTGCTTGTGCCGATTTGCGCAATTCTTATTTTTCTCATTTTAATTTCCTCCAATCAAACTGTACTACAGGGAAGAATTTTTCACTTGCCAGTCTGTTGTAAACCTCTGTTGCTTCACAAGGACAATGCACTTCTTCTACCAGTGACTTAAGCTCAAGTCTGCCGGTCTTAACAAGCTTCTTTATAGCATAAAAATCATCTGCCTGTGTCCACCATCCGCCATGGGATTCATATTTTGGACGAGCCATAGTATGTGCACCTATAAGGGTGATTCCCCGTCCATGCACCTTGCCGTAGTAGTCTATGGAGAAGTCACTATTTCTTGTACAGCCAAGAAGTGCCACTCTGCCATATCTCTGCATACAGTCAAGTATACCATCAAGACCTGCACCGATACCTGTAACCTCTATACCCACATTGCATCCACCGTCTGTTACTGCTTTTACCTTTGCACTGAACTCAGGATCATATGGGTCAAAAGCATAATCTGCACCGTGCTTTATAGCTAACTCTCTCTTTGATTCCACAGGGTCTACTGCAATAATCGGTGTAGCACCTGCAATTCTTAAAAGCTTCACTGCTATAATACCAAGCACACCCATACCCATAACGATTGCACTTTCACCCATTTCTGTTCTGCATTTTCTTACTGCAGCCATAGGGAATGTGCAGATATTGAAAAGTGCCGCATCCTGTGGGTCTATATCATCAATAGGATAAGCATTGTCTTCTGTAATCACATTGTACTGAGAATGTGTGCTCCATGCAAGAGCCACTCTGTCGCCTACCTTGTGCTTTGTTACTTCTGTTCCTACTTCAATGACCTTACCGCAACAGCTGTAGCCAAGTCTTCTTGGATATGTTTTGGATACTTCCTTTGCCGCAGGACTTATTCTGTCAACACCAAGAAGGTTTGCCTTTTCTGTACCGCTGCTCACAGAGGACATTTCAAGCTCTACAAGAATGTCATTTGTGCCAAGAGGCTTTACTTCTTCTTCAAGAAGCTCTGCCAGGCCGGGCTTTGTAAATACGATATTTTTGCTTATCATGGTCTGTCACCTCATAAATATAGATTATATTTTGATAATATCACATTGACAGACAACAAAAAATATATTATGCTATATTTAATGAGGTAATATTCTTTAAAGATATCAGGAGTTTGTGTTATGGATAGTTCACTTTTCTTCAAATCATTTGATTTTCACAAAAGTATAAGAGGTAAATTTCAGCATCACGACAGCCGACAGGGAGCACCTATGCACTTTCTGGCATATATGATAAAAGGAAGATGCGAAATAGTTTCAAAATATTATACATTAAGTGCAAAAGCAGGAGATATATTTTATATCCCTATGAATCTTCCCTATCAGTCATACTGGTACGGCGATCCCGGCACTGAGCTTATTTCCCTCGGATTTACCTTCTTTCAGGAAAACAAAAATAACACATACCCTCTCCAGACAATAAGTGCTCCTGAAGAAATAAAGGAAAGAATTAATGACAAAGACCTTATATCAGGTATCAACTCGAAATCAATAGGCAAATTCTATACTCTCCTTTCTGATATACTGGAATATATGACTAAGGAAGAAGTATCAAAGGAAGAAAGGATAGTATCTGATGCCACAGAATATATGTGGGCACATCCTGAAGATAATGCAGACAAGGTGGCAAGATATGTAAATATAAGTGAAACTGCACTCTATCTTGCATTCAAAAAGGTAAGGGGGACTACACCAAACTTTGAAAAGCAAAAAATCCTTTCAAAAAAGGCTCAGCTTCTTCTTATCACCACAGACAAATCTATTCAGGAGATAAGCGATCAACTGGGATTCAGCTCCACATCATATTTCAGAAAAATCCTCCACAAAACTCTCAATATGACACCCAGAGAAATACGAAAAAACAGTCAGAGTATATAAATACCATTCAAGATATTAAGATTTCGATATTTTATATCAATATATCTAAGAAGCAATCCGGTAATCTTAATACAAGAGAATTTACAATATACAAAAAGAAAGGACTGCCGAAAATGAATGGTAGTCCTTCCTTTGTGATATGAAAAAGTTTTTGTTAAAATTCTTATTATAAAGCCGACTGTGTATCGTTTGGATCTCCGTTGATAGCAAGGTCGTATTCCAATGACCAGTCAAGACCTCTGTATTCTTTGGCTCTGTCGTCTGTTTCGATAAATTCCATAAGAAGATCAAGCATATCCTTTGTCCAGGTATTCTTGTCTATCTGTGCTGTTGTGAACTTATTAAGGGTAATCATTTCAAATCCGAAAAGATCCTTTACCTGAGTTTTGGCAGCACCGCCAACTACTTCTTCTACAAGATGGCTTGGGATAAATAATACTCCCCCACCTGCTCCGAATACCACATCACCCGGGAGACATACTGCGTTACCGATTCTTGTAACAGTATTAAACCCTGTCATAATAAAGTCTCGGATAGGTGTAGGGTCTATACCTCTGTAGTAAACCTGAGTGTCGTCGATTTTTTTCATCTGTTCTGTGTCACGGACACCACCCCAGATTACTGCACCACCGTTTTCATTTTTTGTTTTGTTCTTAATAGCAGTTGTAAGGTTTCCACCAAGAAATGTTCCTTTATAAATCTTGTCATACATATCAATTACAGGCACATCATACTCACCCAGACTGTCGATTACCCACTGATTGTATGTACCGGTTCTGTTTTCGCTTCTGCCGATATCCTTTACCACTTCGTCATAGTCCGGTCTGAATGGGCAGAATGTTGCTGTCATAGCACGGCCGATAAGCTTTCTTCCGTCATCGTGAAGTGTGTGAAGTCTACCTTCAAACTGACTTTCGTAGCCTTTCACAAAGATTGGCTTCCATACTTCTTCAAGGGTAAGGGTTTTAAGTGCTTTAAGATACTTTTCATCAACCTTTGGTCTTCCGTCGGGAAGTCTTTCGCCCTTCCACTGAGGTGTCAGTGCAATAACTTCTTCTCTTACGTTAAAATTCATAATCATATTCCTCCGTATAATTATTTTATTATAACATTGTGTCTCTCACCTTCATTTTCAGATTCTTCGACTTCGCTCAGAATGACGAAAATGAACATTACATTCTCCCATATATAGATTCAATGATACCTTTAAGATAACCTATTGCATAAAGTCTTCCAAGAGCTGTATATCCTGCCGTTTCCTGACTTTCTCCAGCCATAAGAGGCACGTGGTCCACTCTCACAGGCACACTTATGCCGCAATCTTTATAAAGACGCATAATATCTGCCATATTGATAAGACCGTTGTCGTGGAATGTTTCGTTAAATTTGTATTTATCTCCTGCTACATTTCTGAAATGAACAAAGAATATTTTATCCTTAAATCTCGGTATCACATCATAAAGGTCTTCGCCCATCATAAGATAGCACGCCTGACACATTGTGACACCCAGATTGTCACTGTTCACAATATTGATTGCCTTATTGATATTATCAAAACTTATCATTATCCTTTCCACATCGCCGAGCTTTAAAAGCGGTGGATCATCAGGATGAAGAGCGAGCTTCACATTGTACTTCTCTGCATATGGTATAACTGCCTTTATAAAGTATTCATAGTTTGCCCAGAGCTCGTCTGCAGTTATCTTTTCCCCTGTTGGCACATAATCTTTTATGTCAAAGCCTGTGACAAGAGCATTGCCTCTCTCTTTTATAGATGTATTTGTCCTTGTCCATCCCACATGCGCCATCCAGTTAAAGCAGATTGTACCAATATCAAGTTCATTCATATACTCAAGCATTTTAATTACTTTTTCTATACATTCGTCTCTCTTTTCATCTCCTGCTTTGATATGGTCGTGAAGTTCATTTGGCATAGGCTCGATGATAAGAGGCTTTAAGCCAAAATCGGTAAATCTTTTGTATACATCCTTCCAATGACTGAAATCAGTTATGTCAAATTCTTTGTCTTCAGGAAGTCTTATAACCCCATGATTTACTCCACACTGTTTCGCATAATCCCAAGTCAAATCTTGTTCACTTTTAAAATAATCTGTAAGGATCATCGCCATTCTCCTTTCTGTTAAAACTTGACTTTTAAAGCCTTTTCTGCTATACTTATTCTACAATTAACAATCGTCTAAATCTAGTCAAATCTTATTTTTTTGTAGGTGAATATTATCTTATGAAAAAGAATTACTACACTCAGATGTCAAACCAATATATATTTTCTCTGTTTAACAGTATGAAAAAAAGAAAGAGCAACAGATTTAAAAATCATCACCACACAGATATAGAACTGGGGCTTATGTTGAAGGGTAAGGGAGAATACATCCTAAACAATGTAAAATACACCGCTGATGAAGGTGATCTTTTTATTGCACGTTCAAATGAAACCCATTGCATTCCTACAATAAGCACGGAAGCTCTTGTGGCATTCAATGTTCAGCTATCTCCCTTTTTTCTATGGAATATTTGCTCTGACTATATCCCACCAAATAAAATTCAGGCGCTTATAAATCCGGATATTCCTATCACAAATAAGCTTCATGATCCGGAAATCATCCATTGCATGAAAACCATATCCACTCTTATGGAATCAGAGGATACAACCGCCTTATATACCATAAGAAGCCTTGTTGTAAAATTGATCACCTTGGTTTCTGAGAAGGCAGATATATCTGATATAGCCCTTACCCCACCGGTAAAGCATCTTGATGACATACAGAAATCCATCGGCTATATAAGAAGGAACTATTCAAAGCCGATAAACCTTGATAATATGGCAAAAAATGCGGCTATGAGCCCCTCATATTTCTCCAAGATTTTCAGGATGGTTACAGGCGTGTCGCCATATAATTACCTTATGACCATCAGGATAGAAAAGGCTGTCGAAAGTTTGAAAACAACAAATAAGACGATAATGGAAATTGCTTTGGAGTGCGGATTTCAGTCAATCACTTCCTTTAACAAAGCATTCAAAAATTCCGTAGGTTGTACCCCTAGTGAAATAAGAAATGAGATATAAAATCAGATAAAAAATGGGATGTAAAAAAGTAATTTTTTACATCCCATTTTTTATATTTATTGTATGAATCTGAAATCATCATAGCCTTTGATTTCATTGACAGTTTTCACGACAGTTCTTGCATCTTTACGGAAGGCTGTCGGATTTTTCTTTATAGCATCTTCACACATATCCGTTCTGTAATAACAATACTCCACTTCCATAGGCTCTGCCACTTTAAATAATGGAATATCCCTATAGTTTTTCAGTGCATTGCTTATTGTTTCAATCAGTATTTCATCTGAATTATCATAAGTCTGTGCATTATTTCTGAAAGTTGCTTTCTTTACCGCACCTGTATATATTTCCGGTATGTATTCCTTCG
>SVJM01000058.1 GCA_015068975.1 Oscillospiraceae bacterium
ATAGGAAAAACTGAGCCGAAACCTTTGGTTTCGGGTTACCCGAAGGTGTATGCGATACACCGAGAGGCGAAGTTTATTCGATGTAGGGACAGGTGTCCTCTGCCTGTCCGTTTAAAAGGCACAAAAATAAGGAAATATTACATAAAAATGTAATATTTCCCACATAATGAGTAATTTGTAAGTTTTATTGTGCATTCAGGTTTTTGACTTATGTATAATCTATGCCTTTTTGCGATCTGGAGTTTTTTTGCATTCCCTTTTTTGTTGAGGGATTATATCCCACATATTTTTTGTATGTTGTAGAAAAATATGAAACACTTTTAAACCCGCACTTCGCCGCCACTTCGGAGACATTTTCTTCGCCTTCCGTAAGAAGTGTGTGTGCATATTTTATCCTCTGCATATTCACATATGTTGCAAGAGTATATCCTGTGGTGGTTTTGAACTGTCTGCAAAAATAAAACTTGCTGTATCCCACATATTCTGCAATATCATCAAGAGAAAACTGCTCACTAAGATGCTTGTTTATATATTTGATGCTGTTTTCTACAGCCACAAGTCCATTGTCTGTATTTGATGGTGTGTCTTTGTAGCGGGCGTGGTTTTCCAGAAGGAAAACAGTCAGTTCAATAAGATATTTGTTGATTTTTGCCACATAATACCCCTGATTGTTTACCATAAGTGTGTCTTTGATATTTGTGATAAACTGAAAGGCAGACTGATCCTTGATTATTTCTTTTATATGCATACTTTTAAGTGACAAACCCTGGTTTTCCAGAAAGGCTCTTTCTATTACGATGCAATCGTAAGTGACTGACTCGGTCAAAGGGATAATGTTGTGCAAAACATCAGGATTTACTACCACAATATCACCCGCTCCTGCAACAAATGTATCGTTATCAAGATGAATCTTAAGCTTACCATTGGTAAAAAAGAGGATTTCAAGATCAATATGCTTATTTACCAGAAAAATTGTTCCTTTTCTCTTTGTAAGATCAGGATATATGGCAAGGGGGACAGGGGATTTGTCGAAGTCCCTCTTTTCCAGTGCTCCTGAACGTGAAATAGCAATAAGTTCGTTCATATTTTTTAATCCAGTTTGAGAACCGCCATAAATGCTTCCTGAGGAACCTCAACTGTTCCCACCTGACGCATTCTCTTTTTACCTTCCTTCTGTTTTTCAAGAAGCTTCTTTTTACGGGTAATGTCACCACCGTAACACTTGGCAAGTACGTCTTTTCTCATAGCTTTTACTGTTTCTCTTGCTATGATTTTGTTTCCGATAGCTGCCTGAATAGGTACTTCGAAGAGCTGTCTTGGGATGGATTCCTTAAGCTTCTCTGCGATTCTTCTGCCTCTTGGGTATGCCTTCTCTGAATGTACTATAAATGAAAGTGCATCTACCATATCGCCGTTTAAGAGTATATCAAGCTTTACAAGGTCGCTCTTTTCGTAGCCTTTAAGCTCATAGTCAAAGGATGCATATCCCTTGGTACGGGATTTAAGTGCATCAAAGAAGTCATAGATGATTTCATTTAACGGAAGATCATATTCAAGTGATACTCTTGTGTCGTCGATATATTTCATATCCTTATACATACCACGTCTGTCCTGACAAAGCTCCATAATATTTCCCACAAACTCTGTTGGCACCATAATAGACGCTTCTACAATAGGCTCATACATTTCTTCTATTTCCTGTGGGGAAGGAAGGTTTGCAGGGTTGTCAATATCCATTTTTGTTCCGTCAGTTTTTGTAATCTTATATATAACACTTGGCGCTGTGGTAACAAGGTCAAGGTTGTATTCTCTTTCTAACCTTTCCTGAATGATTTCCATATGAAGAAGCCCAAGAAAGCCACATCTGAAGCCGAAGCCAAGGGCGAGGGATGTTTCAGGCTCGAAGGTGAGAGCTGCATCATTTAGCTGAAGCTTCTCCAGAGCATCTCTTAAGTCGGGATATTTGGCACCATCTGCAGGGTATATACCTGAGTACACCATAGGGTTTACCTTCTTATAGCCGGGGAGTGGCTCTGTTGCTCCGTTTTCTGCAAGAGTTACTGTATCTCCTACACGAGCATCGCGTACGTTTTTGATACTTGCGGCAATATATCCTACTTCTCCTGCCTTTAGCTCATTTGACTTGATAAGTCCCAGTGGCGAAAGGTATCCCACCTCTACCACATCAAACTCTGTACCTGTTGCCATAAAGCGGATTCTCTGTCCTGCCTTAAGCTTTCCGTCACGGATTCTTACGTATACGATTACGCCCTTGTATGAGTCGTAATATGAGTCAAAGATAAGTGCTTTAAGTGGCTTTGTTTCGTCACCCTTTGGCGGTGGTACAAGATTTACCACTGCTTCAAGCACCTGATCTATATTAATACCATTTTTTGCAGAGATAAGCGGTGCATCCTCCGCTTCTATTCCAATGATATCTTCAATCTCTCTTTTCACTTCCTCAGGTCTTGCACTTGGAAGGTCGATTTTGTTGATGACAGGCACAATTTCCAGATCGTGATCCACTGCAAGATATGTGTTTGCAAGGGTCTGTGCTTCTATACCCTGAGCTGCATCTACGATAAGGATAGCCCCCTCACATGCCGCAAGACTTCTGGACACCTCATAGTTAAAGTCCACATGTCCCGGTGTGTCTATAAGATTGAATATATATTCTTTTCCGTCTTTGGCATTATATACAAGCTTGACTGCTCTTGCCTTGATGGTGATGCCCTTTTCCCTTTCCAGATCCATATTGTCAAGAATCTGGTCCTGCATCTCTCTCTGAGTGAGTACACCTGTAGCTTCAAGCATACGATCCGCAAGAGTAGATTTGCCGTGGTCAATGTGGGCAATTATGCAAAAATTTCTTATATTGTCCTGATGATTGTTAGGCATAAAGCGGTTCTCCTTTTTGAAAATAATTTTCTAATATATAGTATACACCAAATCTCAAAGCTTTTCAAGGAGTACATACAAAAAAACATTTACAAATTACACATACTGTGATATAATTTCTGTGTATAATGAAATGACAGCACAGGTGTCAAGTGTACTTTATATGGTACAGTGAAAAATATATACTTTCATTATAAGGAGAAGGATTTTTCTCCCAAAAATTATTGAAAGGATGATTTTAATGGCAGCAAAAGGCGAAGAAAAGAAAATAAATACCGATATCACAAATGCAGGTAAGGAAAAGGCAATAGAAGAAGCATTCAAGCAGATTTACAAAACCTACGGCGAAGGCTCTGTTATGCGTCTTGGCGATGCTCCGAAGCAGACTGTAGATGTGGTGAGCACAGGTGCTATGAGTCTTGATATGGCACTTGGTATAGGCGGTATCCCAAGAGGAAGAATCACAGAAATTTACGGACCTGAGTCATCAGGTAAGACAACAGTTGCACTTCATATCATCGCAGAAGCACAGAAAAACGGCGGTGAAGTTGCATTTATCGATGCAGAGCATGCTCTTGACCCTATATATGCAAGAAATTTAGGCGTAGATATAGACAGACTTGTAGTTTCTCAGCCTGATGATGGTGAGCAGGCACTGGAAATCACCGAAGCACTTGCCAGAAGCGGTGCTTTTGATGTAATCGTAATTGACTCTGTTGCAGCCCTTGTGCCAAAGGCAGAAATTGCAGGAGTTATGGGTGAATCCCACGTAGGACTTCACGCAAGACTTATGTCACAGGCACTTAGAAAGCTTACAGGTGTACTTAACAAATCCAACACTGCCGCAGTATTTATCAATCAGATAAGAGAAAAGGTAGGGGTTATCTACGGCAATCCTGAGGTTACCACAGGCGGTCGTGCACTTAAGTTTTATGCATCTATAAGAATCGACATCAGAAGAGTAGAGGCTATCAAAGACGGTACCACATTCCTTGGCAACCGTACAAGAGCAAAGATTGTAAAGAACAAAATGGCTCCTCCATTCAAAGAGGCAGAATTTGATATTGTATTCGGCGAAGGTATTTCCAAGGAAGGAAATGTGCTTGATGCCGCAGTAGAGCTTGATATTGTAGAAAAGAGCGGTTCATGGTTCTCTTACCAGGGCGAAAGACTGGGTCAGGGCAGAGATAAGGTGAAGGAGCTCTTCAAGGGAAACCCTGAGCTTATGGAAGAAATCAGCAATAAGATAAGAGAAGCTTTGTCAGGGGATAAGAAATCTGAAGAATAATGAAAATAACTGATATTACACAGCAGAAACACAATAAATCACGAATGTCTGTTTTTGTGGACGGGGAGTATTCCTTTTCATTGGAAGATACCGATATTATATTTCTTGGTATAAAGATAGGAAAAGAGATTACCAAAGAGGAAATCCGGGAGTATAATCAAAGATGCAATTATACAAAGGCATTTTCTCTTGCCCTTGATATAATATCAAGAAAAGCCGCTACAAAAAAGCAGATAAAAGAAAAGATTACAAAGTCAGGCTATGACGAAGAGATTGTCACTATGGTATGTGATGAGCTTAAATCTATGGGATACCTTGACGATGTGGAGTATGCAAGAGAGTTTGCAAAGGATATGATATCTTACAAAAAACAGGGCAAGACCAAAATCATCATGGAGCTGAAAAATCGAGGAGTAAGTCAGGATGATATAAGGGAAGCTCTTCTGGATATGGATTTCTGTGAAGATGACAGCATATCTGAGCATCTTTCAAAGAAGTTTTCACATTTGGATCTTACTGATATGAAGACTAAAGAAAAGGCTATGAGGTATCTTTTGTACAGAGGATTTTCCCCTTCTGATGCGACAGAGGGGATAGCTCGTTTTATAAGGGAGCAAAGGGAGGAATAGCACAATGGCATTAAAGGTGGGACTTATTTCCCTTGGCTGTGCAAAAAATTTAATAGATTCCGAAACAATGATAGGGATCCTTGCAGATGGCGGGTATGAGATTACACCTGAGGAAAATGAGGCAGATATCATAATCGTAAATACCTGTGCTTTTATAGACTCTGCAAAGGAAGAAGCAATCAATACCATACTGGATGTGGCAGAGCTTAAAAATAATAAGCTGAAGGCACTTGTTGTCACAGGATGCTTAAGTCAGCGTTATGGCGAAGAGGTGCTTAAGGAATTTCCCGAAGTGGATGCAATCCTCGGTACAAACGATTATGACAAAATCCTTCAGGCAGTAGAGAAGGTGCTTTCAGGCGAAAGATTTGTATCGGTAAGTGACAAGGATGATCACATTACAGAAACATATCCCAGAATATCCTCCATGCCTTCCCACGTAGCATATCTTAAGATTGCAGATGGATGTGACAATCACTGCACCTATTGTATCATTCCAAAGCTTCGTGGCAAATACCGCTCACGACCAATGGATGAGATAATATATGAGGCGAAATGCCTTGCAGATAACGGAGTGAAGGAAATAATACTTGTGGCTCAGGATACAGCTTACTATGGATTTAGCGATCTTGGAGGGTACAAGCTTCATATTTTGTTAAAAGAGCTTTCAAAGATAGAAAAAATCCAATGGATAAGACTTCAGTACTGCTATCCTGAAAATATCACTCATGAGCTTATTGAAGTAATCGCAACAAACCCGAAGGTAGTACATTATCTTGATATGCCCCTTCAGCATATATCCGACAGTGTGCTGAAACGTATGGGACGCAAAAGCCGCGAAAAAGAGATATATGCTTTGATATCTGAGCTACGGGAAAGAATCCCCGATATAGTTCTTCGTACATCTCTTATCACCGGATTTCCGGGAGAGACAAATGAAGATTATATAAAAATGGCAGAATTCTTAAAAATCGCCCGTATTGACCGTGCAGGAATATTCAAGTATTCCAGAGAAGAAGGTACGGGAGCATATAGCTTCGGTGATCAGATAGACGAAGAAACCAAGGAAGAAAGATATGATACTCTGATGCTTATTCAACAGGAAGTATCAAGAGAAAACAATCTTTCTCTGGTGGGCAAACGTCTTAAGGTGATTATAGAAGATTATGATTTCGATGAATTGTGCTATATGGCAAGGACCTACGGTGACACTCCTGATGTAGATATGAGAGCATATGTATTCTCAAAGGATGAGCTTAATCAGGGTGACATTGTGGAAATGACTGTGCTTCAGAGTACAGAATATGATTTGACGGGAGAGGTTACAGATGAATTTACCAAATAAGATTACACTTTCAAGAATCGCACTTATACCGATTATTGTAGTGCTTTTGTCACTTAGAAATATGACAGGCATTTTCGGAGCAAACAGTGTGCTTATCATCAACATTGCATCGGCAGTAATATTTGCCATAGCATCGCTTACTGATGGTATAGACGGACATATTGCCAGAAAATATAATCTGGTTACAGACCTTGGCAAATTTCTTGATCCCATTGCAGATAAGCTTCTTGTTGCAGCGGCTATGATTTGTCTTGTAGAGCTTCAGGAGTTCCCTGCATGGATGGCAATCGTTATTATAGCAAGAGAATTTATTGTAACAGGCTTGAGAATCGTAGCTATCGGTCAGGGTATCGTTATGGCTGCGGAAATGACAGGCAAGATCAAGACAGTTGTACAGATTATCGCTGTTCTTACAGTGCTTTTCTTCGGAAACAACGGACCTCTTAAGCCACTTTTTGGTTTTTCTCTTGGTTGGTGGTCTATGCTTATAGCATCTCTCTTTACTATATATTCAGGATATGTATATCTTGCAAAAAACTGGAAGCTTGTAGTAAATTCCAAATAAGGTGATAATATTGACAAAGGGTTTGTATTTGCACATTCCTTTTTGTAAATCCAAATGCCGCTATTGCAGTTTTAACTCCTTTAGTGGCATTTCTTTTTTGCAAAAAGAATACTTTGATTCCATGATCAGTGGAATAAAAAAACTTAATAACGATAAGCTTGATTCTGTATATATCGGTGGCGGTACGCCATCTTTTGTGAATGGAGAGCATATAGCTGACCTTCTTAAGGTGGTATATGACACCTTCTGTGTGTCAGGTGATGCAGAAATCACTATAGAGATAAATCCTAAGACCATTGACGAAGAAAAGCTGACCTTGTACAGAAAAGCAGGGATAAACAGAATAAGTATGGGTATGCAGTCCATGAATGATGAGGAGCTTAAGCTCATGGGCAGAGCACATACAGTATCTGAAGGAATTAAGTCCTATGAGCTTATAAGGAAAATGGGCTTTGACAATGTGAGCCTTGATCTTATGTACGCACTTCCCAATCAGACGGAAATGACCTTAAAGGATACATTGGATCAGATGATTGCATTAAGTCCTGAGCATATTTCCTGTTATGGATTGTCTATCGATGAAGGTACACCTCTGTGGGATGATATAAAAAAAGGAATCATCACTAAGAAGGATGATGAAGAATATTTCAGAATGTATGAGATGATAAGAGAAGCACTTGCAAAAAATGGATACTCTCATTATGAAATATCCAATTTTTCAAAACTGGGCTTTCAGGCAAGGCACAATACCTCTTATTGGAGGGGGAATGAGTATTATGCAATGGGAGCAGGGGCAAGTGGATTTATAGGTGATGAAAGGTTTGTCTACACAGAGAATGTAGAAGAATTTATAAGAAATCCTCACATATATACTGTGGAAGAAATTCTTACACAAGAGGACAAAATGAGCGAATTTGTCTTTCTGGGGCTTCGGATGCTTATAGATGGTGTAGACAAAAAAGAATTCAAAAAAAGATTTGATAAAGATATTTATCAAATCTTTGAAAAAGAAATATCAAAACACATAAAAACAGGTATGCTTGAAGATACTGGAGATAGTATAAGACTTACTCCGAAGGCATATTATGTATCCAACAATATTATGGCAGACTTTCTGTAAATATTATTTATGATGCACCTCTTTTCTTAGTGAAAGAGGTGTTTTATTAAACCTTTTTTTAAACCTTCTGGTGAAATTTGCATAGTCATAAAATCCCGACTTACTGCACACCTCCCACACCGGAATATCGGTAAATTTAAGAAGTCTCTCTGCATATTCAAATCTTACATCATCCAGATATTCCTTGAAGTTTTTGCCTGTTTCTTCTACAAAAAGAGAGCTTAAATAACTTGGAACAAGCTTTACATGATCTGCAGTATCCTTCAGTGTGATTTTTGATCGGAAGTTACCTATGATGAATCCTATTGCCTTCTGTATATGGGTAGAGGTACGGTTTTTGTTTTCCATTATGTTTTCTGTTATTTTGTAAAGGACACACCTTAAAAGCTCTACTGCGTAATCTGTGTTTCCCTTTTTGTAGGCGCGTACCATCTCATCCAGAAGTCCTCTTATGAATATGTTTTCTTCATCGCTGAAAGTACCCACTCTCGCATTTGGGGTAGAAAACCACTGGGCGAGAAGAGGTGTATCACATATGTCATAAGAAAACATCACATTGATAAGCTCACCCTTATCACTTAAAAGAGCGTGAGTATTGGCAGGCGACATAAAGAAAAGCGAGTTTTCCATAATAGGGTACTCTGTGCCATCTATCACATATGTACCTTCGCCTGATATGAAGTATTCTATTTCGAAGAAATCATGGCCATGGTTGGGATGTATGCGGTCCAGAAAACGATGTTGGGCAGATATGATTCCATTTAGTACATGGGTTTCTTTGGGGAGGATTTCCATATTATTTTCACCACTTTTTGAGTTTGATAACTAAAATATATCAGACAATCATAA
>SVJM01000012.1 GCA_015068975.1 Oscillospiraceae bacterium
ATAATACCAATATCAGGAGCTTGTGTATGCAAGAGTAAAAGATACACAGTTTGATTATTATACGGAATATCTTTCAAAGGGAATATCAAGATTCAGTGTAGAACAGTGCTGCTACGGTGAGGGCTTTGCATCTTCGTTGAAAAAGTTTATGACAGAAGAAGATATCTACGGAGAAGATCAGACAATATCCGAATACCATACAAAGACAGGTCCTATACATTTCACCCTTTTCCAGATGGCAAATGTAATGAGTGAAAAAATCTTTGGTAAGTTTAAAGACGGATATGACAGACTTAGAAAAATTCAGATGCTTCAGTGTGAATGGATAAGACTTACATTTGAAGCACACAGAAGAAATATGTGGTTTAATGCAGGACTTGTGTACTGGATGCTCAATGATTGCTGGCCGGCATCAATCGGATGGTCAATAATTGACTATTATGCTTTGCCAAAGCCCGGATATTATTCATTCAAGCGTTGTGCAGGTTCTATGGTTGCGTCTATAGAAAATAAAAACGGCAGACTTATTGCTCATATTTCCAATGACAGATTTTCACCTTGTGAAGGTAAGGGAAGCCTTTATGTGTATGATTTTAAGAAAAATGAAAAGGTACTTGATAAGTCCTTTGATTTTTCACTTGGAGAAGCAATATCCGAAAAAGTATTTGAGTGTGATTACAGTGAGTTTGAAAGATGCCTTACAAGGGATACAATCATTGTATTTGATGCAGAATCAAACCTTGGCAAAGACAGAACCTTCTATGTAAAAGACGGTCTTGTAAGCCTTGATTTGTCTTACGAAGATGCAGAAATAATTTTAGAAGATGAAGAAAGCATCACGGTTAAAGCAAAGGAATTTCTTCCTTATGCAATATTTGATCTTCCGTATCTTCTTGAAGAAAATGCAGTTACTATGCTTACGGGCGAAGTAAAGAAGATTAAGAAAAAATAAGTATAATTTTATCTAACAAGATATCATTTTTGTCTATTTACATAAATGGTATCTTGTTGTATTATATAAGCATAATCCGAAATAAGAAAAGAGGGAAATTATGAAAAAGATTGTTTCTATGTTGTTGGTTTTTGCAATGATTCTTTCATTCGGTGTGGTTTTTGCCGATGATGAAATCTCTGTGGAAATCGATGGTGTTAAGCAAAGCTATGATGTGATGCCTGTGATTATAAATGGCAGAACACTGGTTCCTATGCGTGCTATATTTGAAGCATTTGGTGCGGAAGTATTCTGGGATGAAACAAATCGTTCTGTTGCCGCAAGTAAGGACAGCACAGCAGTGTTACTTAAGATTGATTCAGATGTGGCAACTCTTAACGGTAAAGAAGTCACACTTGATTCACCTGCAACAATTATAAATGGCAGAACAATGGTTCCTGTAAGATTTATTTCAGAAGCACTTGGAAATAAAGTTGACTGGAATGGCGACACAAGGACAGTTATTATCACAAGCCCAAAGACGGAAAGTAAAGCGGATAAACTGTATAAAGAACTCAACCTTACAAATATCGTCCTTGACGAAAAAGAATATTTCTCAAATGCAAGATTTAACAACAACCAGTATGGTACAGCAGAATATATCACATCAGGCATTGACGGATATAATAATGTGGTAAGAGTGGAGACAACAGAAGTTCCTCAGAAAACTGCCAACTTTATCTACAAATATACCAAAACAGTTGAAGGCTTCAATGAGGGCGACAGTCTTCTTATGGTGCTTACATTCAGGACACTTTCATCTGATGCTCCCGACGGTCTCGGTAAGCTTCAGGTACAGCTTGAAGAAACAACCAATTTTACCAAAGCAATCTTTGAAGTGTTTACTGCGGGCAAGGAATGGACCACATATTATATGCCTGTTCCAAAGGCTAATGGCTATACTGCTACAGGTATCCGTTTCGGATTTAATAAACAGGTAATAGAGCTTGCAGAATTCAAATATATAAACTGCGGTTCTCTTAAAGTGAACGAGCTTCCAAACAATACATTTGAATATATTGCACCACCCGAAATTATAGATTTCAAAGAGGGGGACAATATGGATATCTTCATCTGTCTCGGACAGTCAAATATGCAGGGTGCAGGAACAGTTGCCTCTTCTGATATATATGAATATAAATCATCATATCTTTTTAATGCAGATTCAAAATGGGAAAAGCTCGGATATGAAAGCTCACAGGGAAGCGATATATTAGGCTTTAACAGATATTCAAATATTATGCCAAACAAAACCGGCAACAAACTTGGACCTCTTGATTATATGTCAAGAGAAATAGAAGCAAAGTTGCCTGACAAAAAGATCGGTTATGTGGTAAATGCAAGAGGCGGCGTATCTATTAAGACATATCTTCCGGGAAGTGAAGAGGGATACTATGAAATGACTCTCCAAAGATGTAAGGAAGCGCAGAAATATGGTACAATAAAAGGTCTTATATGGCATCAGGGCGAGGCAGACGCATCCAAAGACCAATATATAGAATGGCTTACCACTATGGTAGAAGCATTCAAAAAAGACCTTGGACTTACAGAGCTTCCTGTTATCGCAGGGGAGCTTCTCAATAACTTCCCCGAAAGAATTAAATTCAATCAGAATCTTAAGGCAAATGAAGAAGCTCTTGATTTAAGAGTGGTATCAAGTGAAGGGCTTACCGATAAGGGGGATACAGCGCATTTCTCCGATGATTCATACAGAGAATTCGGCAGACGTTATGCAAAAGTGTTGCTTGAAAAAATATACAATATTAAATAATAAAACAAAAAAACTATACCAAAAGGGTTTCTCCCTTTGGTATAGTTTTTTATTGTAATATAAATAAAAACTTAAATTCGTGAAATTGTAGGGACAGATGCCATAACGGAGTGTTTTTACACTTGCCTGAAGGCTTTTCTGTATTCTGCAGGTGTAATCCCATTTGCCTTTTTAAATGCTTTTGTAAAATAATAGATATCATCTGTACCTGTTTGTGATGCTACCTCCGATATGGGCATATCTGTAGATGATAAAAGATTCATTGCCTTAAACAATCTCAGTTTCCAAAGGTACTTAAGAGGCGGCATTCCAAATGCAGATTTAAATTTCCTTATGAAATATGTGGGCTGCATATACATTATGGCAGACAATTCATTTATATCGATTTTTTTCTTAAGATTTTTTCTCATATAATCAATTACAGCATTAAACTCTGCGGTGTGGCTTACCTTTGTTTCTTCTCTTGAAGAAGCGTAAGCTTTTATTATATTTATAATATTTGCACAAGAACCAATATCGTGTATCTGACTTCGTTTCATAGATATTCTGTGGCATGATTCAAAGAGCTTGCTCATATGTTCCTTGTCCTTGATGTCTACCACATAATCCCCCTTTGTAAGTCCCATTATTTCCATAAGATTCATATCATGGCTTGTGGCAGAGAATATCAGTTCGTACATACAGAAGTTATCTGAAGCGGTAGTGTACTGACGCATCTTTCCCTTTGGCAAAAAAGCAAGTTGTCCCGGTCGTACAATGTAGCTTTCTGAGTCTATGTTAAGATAGCATTCACCTTCCAGTACCAGAAAGAAGTCATCGTGAGACCCCATATGTCCTATACAATCTCCCACCCATTTCATAGGTGGTACACACAATAATACATTTATCAGTTTGACAGTCAGTTCGTCGATATGGAAATTTTTGTTATCATCCATAAGTCTTTTCCTTCCTTACCAAGAAATAAAAGTTAAATTTTGTCTAAAAACAAATGGTGAAACCGTTGAATTTATGATAACATCGCATAATGATTTTGTCAACGATTTTTACGCTGAGTGTAATTTTGTCTGAAGAAAGTTATTTTTGTTCATTTATTCTGAAGCATTTTTTTGCTACAATAAAAGTAAAGTGGAAGGAGGTTTTTTATGAAAAAATTTGTTCTTGTAGGCTGCGGCTCCAGAGGTGTGCACGGATACGCTATTCCTCTTGTTAAGGAATACGGCAAATATGCTACTCTTTCCGGTGTTTATGATATAAACAGAAAAAGAGCAGAGCTTGTATCTGACTATACAGAAAGCATTATCCCGGTATATGATGACTTTGATAAAATGCTTGATGAATTAAAGCCTGACAGTGTGATTGTCACCACTAAGGATGCAGACCACGATTATTATATAGTGAAGGCTATGGAGAAGGGCTGTGATGTGGTAAGCGAGAAGCCTGTCACAACAACCTTCGAAAAAGCTTTAAGAATCAAAGCAGCAAAAGAAAAATACAAAAAAGATATTATAGTTACATTTAACCTAAGACATCATCCGCTTTTTAATAAGGCAAAAGAGCTTATCAGAAATGGCGAAATAGGAGATGTACTTTCTATTCACTATGAATGGATGCTAAACACCTCTCACGGAGCAGACTATTTCAGAAGATGGCATAGAGAAAGGAAGAATTCAGGCTCCCTTTTAATCCATAAGTCCACACATCATTTCGATATTGCAAACTGGCTTCTGGATGATGATCCTGTGTATGTAAATGCATTTGGCAAAAGAAGATTTTATGGTCATACAAGAGAAGAAAGAAGTGAAAGATGCCTTGGCTGTGAATATAAAGATAAATGCTCCTTTTACAGAGATATAACCAAGGATGCGGATCTTAAAAAAATGTATCTTGACTGCGAGGATTGTGACGGATACATAAGAGACAAATGTGTGTTCAGTGACGAAATAGATATAGAGGATACAGTAAGCGTAAATGTGGAGTATTCAAAGGGAACGGTTATGAGTTATTCCCTTACTGCACATTCTCCCTTTGAGGGTGCACATCTGATACTTAACGGAACAAAAGGCAGAATGGAAATCTGCCACAAGTCCAAAAGTATTGAAGGCTACAATGAATCCTCAATCGACAATATCACCATATATAAGCACAACAAAGAGAAGGTATATATGGATGTGGATACATCCTCTATGGAAGGTCACGGCGGTGCTGATACCAAAATACGAAATATGCTTTTTATCGGCAAGGAAGATGATCCTCTGGGATGTATGGCAGATTTCAGAGCAGGTATAATGTCAGCTTCCATTGGTATGGCGGCAAACCTTTCTATGAAGGAAGGAAGAAGAGTATACATCGGTGAATTTCTTGATGAAGTAAAAAAGGGGTGAGCCTGTGATACTTAAGATAAAAAATGCAAAGGTCATCCTTGATGATGGTATATACGAAAAGTATGTATATGTAGAAGATGAAAAGATAAAAGCAGTATGTGATGAAGAGTTTGATTTCGACTATGAATACGATGCAAAAGGAAATTACCTTTCTGCAGGCTTCATAGATCTTCATACACATGGTGCAGGAGGATATGATTTCGGCGACGGAAAAGAGAGTGATATCCTTAATGCTGCATATACTCACGCAAAGCATGGTACTACAGGAATTTATCCCACATGTACATCATCGTCCTTTGATGAAGAGGTCACATTTATAAGAAATGTAAAAAACGCTATGAAAAAAAATACCCTGGGACTTCCCAATATACTGGGTGCTCATCTTGAAGGACCTTATTTCAATCTTAAAATGTGCGGAGCCCAGAATCCTGAATATATAAGAAAGCCTGAACCTGAAGAATATAAGGCATTTATAAAAGAAGGCGAAGGGGTGGTGAGAAGGATAAGCTTCGCTCCTGAAATTGAAGGCACAGAGGACCTTCTTGACTATCTCAACAAGGAAGGGGTCGTTTCATCATTCGGTCATACAGACGGGATATATGAAGAGATACAGCCCTTTATAGACAAAGGATTAAGACTTGCAACACATCTTTATTCAGGTATGAATACTGTCACAAGAAGAGAGCTTATGAGAAAGCTCGGCGCAGTAGAAACTGCACTTCTTGATGATAGAGTAACTGTAGAAGTGATAGCAGACGGAGTGCATCTTCCGAAAGAACTTCTTAAGTTTATATACAAGATAAAAGGGCCTGACAGAATTTGCCTTATTACCGATTCTATGAGAGCTGCAGGATGCAAAGAGGGAAGATACATCTTAGGGCCTAAGGACACAGGGCTTGAAACAGAAGTGAAAAATGGTGTGGCATATCTTACAGATATGTCAGCATTTGCAGGAAGTGTGGCAACTGCAGACAGACTTGTGAGAATTATGTATAAGGATGCAGAGATACCTCTTGTAAATTGTATAAAAATGATCACAAAAACCCCTGCGAAAGTTATGGGAGTATGTGACAGAGGCGAAATAAAAGAAGGATACTTTGCAGATATAGTAATATTTGATGAAAATATCAATATAAAGAAGGTATTTATACAGGGAAAAGAATTAAACAAAAAGGAGATATAAAAATGGAAGTAAGAATATTGAAAGACAGTGTAACATTGGGTAAAGAAGCTGCAGTATATGTAGCAGATCATCTTAAGAAATGCATAAAGGATAAGGGAAGTGCAAGAATCGTCCTTTCTACAGGGGCATCACAGTTTGACACACTAAAGGCACTTGTAGAAATTGACGGAATTGAATGGGATAAGGTAGAAATGTTCCATCTTGATGAATACGTAGACCTTCCTGTTACTCATATGGCAAGTTTCAGAAAGTACCTTCAGGAAAGATTCGTAGACAAGGTAGGACCTCTTAAGGCAGTTCACTTTGTAGACGGTACTAAGGAATGTATCGAAAAGCTCACTTCAGAAATCAGAAAAGCACCTATCGATATCGGTCTTATCGGTATCGGTGAAAATGGTCACATCGCATTTAATGATCCTCCTGCAGATTTTGATACAAAGGAAGCATACATTATAGTAAACCTTAATGACACCTGCAAAAAGCAGCAGATGGGTGAAGGTTGGTTTGCTACAATCGATGATGTGCCAAAGCAGGCTGTATCTATGACAGCATATCAGATTATGCAGTGTAAGAAGATTGTATCCTGTGTGCCTCACAAGGTAAAAGCAGATGCTATAAAGAAAACTCTTATGGCAGATGAGGTATCAAATCTTGTGCCTGCTACACTTCTTAAGACTCACGAAGATTTTATTTTGTTTGTTGATGCAAACAGTGCATCAGAGATTTCAGGAGTTATAATGTAATTTAGTATAAGAGGATATTAATATGAGAGAAATATCATACGAAAGATACCTTGATAAGATTTATGGTTGCTTTATTGGTAAGGCGATATCGGGAAATATCGGTGCACCTCACGAAGGTGTTAAGATGCCTATGGAGCTTGAATTTCAGGATTATATGATAGACTGTACACAGCCTAATGACGATCTTGATTTGCAGGTTTTGTGGCTGGATGTGGTGGAGAAGAAGGGAATAAACTTCACATCATACGACCTTCTTGAGTCTTTTGTAAAAAACTGTGATTATTCACCGGGTGAATATGCCATAATGCGAAAGAATTATATGAAGGGCATATATCCGCCATATTCAGGAAAGTTTTCCAATGACTATTACATAGAAGGAATGGGATGTCCCATTCGCTCGGAAATATGGGGTTGTATCGGTGCAGGCAATATGGAGCTTTCTGCAGATTTAAGTTATCGTGACGGATGCATTGACCACTATGGCGAGAGCATCAATGCAGAAAAGTTTTTTGCCGCACTGGAGAGCGAAGCATTTTTTGATGATGATGTGTATTCTCTTATAGACAAAGCACTGACAGTTGTTCCAAAGGACAGTAAGTTTTATTCTTTGGTTACATATACAGTGGAAATGTGCCGAAGATACAATGATATCAAAAAAGTTTTATCGAAGATCCTCTTCAGATATGGTCATCCTGATTGCACTAATATGTATCAGAATATGGGCATTACAATAGCATCCCTTATACTTGGGGAGCTTGATATAATCAAATCAAGCATGATGGCTTTAAACTGTGGTTTTGACACCGACTGTACTTGTGCCAGTGTGGGAAGTGTGATAGGTATCATCAAGGGTGCAGATGTGCTCAAAAATGCTTACGGACTTGATGAAGTAACTTATGTTCTCGGAGTAAAAAGTGACAGAAGAAGTGACAGAATATTTGATCTTGCAGAGGATATCGCAAGGGTAGGGGTAACATTCTCCAAAAAAGAAAATGATAAGCTTATCATAACCGATGCAAATGTGGAAAAGCTCACCTTTGAGCCACTTAATAAGATAGAGTTTTTTGCAGAGTATGAAGATATGAAGCCATATATAAACCTTGGCGGCAAGAGAAATGTGATGCTTCATATAAAGAATAACGAAGATATAGAAAAGCACTTTTCGTTATCCCTCAAAGCACCAAACGGTATAGAGGCGAAGTACCGGAATCAAGTAACACTTCCTTCATTAAGTGAGCAAAAGGTGGGGATAGAATTCTATCTTCCTTCTGATGTGGATACAGTATATGAAACAAATATGATAGATGTATCACTTTCTGACGGGGACAAAAATATAAATTATTCCTTCGGCCTTTCAGGCGTAGCCCTCTGGAAGATGTCAGGGCCTTTCTGGGTGACAGAGCCTGAATGTAATACAGAATTGTTGCTTAAGCATATCACAGACAGACGTCCATATAAGGCTTTGATGGAAAATTCACTTACCCAAGGCAACTTCTTTGACAAAATGAGACAGTTTCACTTAAACTTCAAGGTAGAAAAAGAAAAGGCCTTTGTGCCGGAAGATGAGCTCTTCGCACCAATAAACGCAGACCATCCACTCTACGAACAGACACTTATACAGACCCCTGAAGACAGTATAGAAGTATCTGATTTCTTTGGATTTAAAGGTCCTTGTGTGGTATACTTATCTAAAGTTATTGTTTGTGACGAGGACAGGGAAGTCTTTATTCAGGTTGGACATTCTACACCATTTAAGTTATACTTAAACGGAGAGAAGATAGCAGAGAGGGATTATTGTGACAACTTCACTGCAGAAAATGTCCATATAGAAAATGTGAAGCTTAAAAAAGGCGAAAACAGGCTATATATAAGGCTTACAAAGATAAATTCCGATACAAAGTTCTGTACTGTTGTATCAAAGGGGATATCTATGAGTGAGCATATAGTAGATCTTGGAAGCAAAAATCCATATAAGTTTTAGAATAAGGAGATGAAGGAAATGAAAAGAATAGTTGCAATGCTTTTATCTTTGGTAATGGTTTTTTCTCTTATGAGTATAACTTCATTTGCCGAAGAAGGTATTTCTGTTGTCATAGATGATGTGGCGCAGAATTATGATGTAATGCCTATTATAGAAAACGGCAGAACGCTTGTGCCCCTTCGTGGTATATTTGAAGCATTGAAGGCAGAGGTCAACTGGGATGATGCTACAAAGACAGTTACCGCTGCAAAAAATGACACAAAAGTGGTATTGACAATCGGCGAAATAAATGCAAAAGTAAATGACAAGGACATCACACTTGATGTGGCAGCAAAGATTGTTGAAGGTCGCACACTTGTGCCTGTAAGATTTGTGTCAGAAGCATTGGGATGCAAAGTGGACTGGATAGACGATACAAAAACAGTTGTTATTAAATCCACACCTTCTCTGGCACCACTTAAGTCAGACTATCACAGAAATGTTCCTGCAACATTTACAAAGAGCAATGATCTTAATGATATTATTCATTTTGACAGAGAATCTTCCCAAGAACAGGAAGAAAAATATGCCAATGTAAAGAAAGACGGGGAAGTTGTTTGTACAGAGGAAGAATTTACTGAAGGCATCGAGCCACAGACTACCAAATACGGAAGCTGGGAAATAGTGGATGTAGAAGGACAACCCTTTAAAAAAGCTCTCAGAATGAGTTGTACCGCTGTTCCCACCCACAGTAAGAATTTCCTTGCAAAAACAACAGCAACTCCCGAAAGAAATCCGGGAGACGGTGTAGACAAAAATGATCTTATGCTTCTTGCTTTCAGAATGAGAACAGTTTCAGGTGGACAGAACGGACTGGGTAAAGTTCAGGTTCAGATAGAGCATCCTGAAACATATGTGAAAGCAATATTTGAGTTCGCTACTGCAAATGATGAGTGGACTATTATTTATATGCCTTTTACAGGTGTTGAGAATGCAACAAGTATTGGTATAAGAGCAGGCTTTTATGAACAGGTTGTGGAGCTTGGCGGAATAGAAATCATAAACTTCGGTCCTGATTATGATATAGAAAATCTTCCCGTTACCACTGCATTTCATCCTGAGCTTGAAATAGATGCGCCATGGAGAAAAGATGCCAATAAGAGAATAGAAGAAATCCGTAAGGGAGATTTTTCTGTAGTGGTTAAGGATAAGGACGGTAATCTTATAAAGGATGCAGAGGTTACCTTCAATATGTTTGAGCATGAATTCCAGTTTGGAAATATGGTTCAGTATTATGTGTATGATGATGAAACAACCAAAAAGAATCAGGAGATGCTTTTCAACGGTGCAGTTATTGAGCATTATCTCAAATGGGCACCATTCGAACAAAACAGAGAAGAAGCAATCAAGCAGGTAGAAGGTGCCAAGGCTGCCGGTGCAAAATATATAAGAGGACACAGTATCTTCTGGGATAAGGATAATTCAAACAGCAAAACTGAACTGACACCTGAATATATGCTTACAGAAGAAATCCTTACGAACAGAGCAATGTTTGATGAAAAGTGTGAAGCACACGTTAAGGATATCTGTGGCACATTCAAAGACGATATCACCGATTGGGATGTAATCAACGAAACAATCCTCTGTACAAAACACAGAGATGTATACGGCCCTGAAATATATAAGCAGTGGTTTGACTGGGCGAGAAAGTATGCAGGCGAGGATTGTAAGCTTTATTACAACGAAGCAGGATATGTTCCGCCATATGTGGAAACCTTCTATCAGAGACTTGATGAGCTTGAGGCTATGGGTGCAGATTTCGACGGTATCGGACTTCAGTCCCATTATGACGGTGACCTTAAGATGCCATCAGCACTTATGGAGCTTTATGATTCTCTTGATAAATACAATAAGAGATTAAAGGTCACAGAGTATTCATGCGGTATTGTAGATGAAAATCTTCAGGCAAACTATACCCGTGACGTGCTCATATCTGCATTTGCAGAAGAAGATATGGATGGTTTCTTCTTCTGGGGATTCTATGATCCTTCAAGCTATGCAAAGCATACACCATTCTATGATGAAAACTGGAGAATGAAACCTGCAGGAGAAATCTATTGTGACCTTGTGTACAATAAGTGGTGGACTAAAGATGCAAAGGCAAATACCGATGAATCGGGCAAAGCAACTATTAATGGTTTTTATGGTGATTATGATGTGACAGTTACAGCAAATGGAAAGACAGTAACCGATATGGTAGCATTCCATAAGGGGTATGATAATGTCCTTGAAATAACTATAGAATAGAAAGAAAAATGACCGAACTATACTTCGGTCATCCTGAGCGCAGTCGAAGGATCTTCGCAAAGCGAAAGGGTAAAACAGGGGATAGCAATTATAAACAAAAAATATAAGTATTTCATAAAAGAAAAGCATCTAAAAAAAGATGCTTTTCTTTTATGAAGATTGTATCTTATTGCATTTTATATCTCTTGGCAATGGTGATACTTTTATTCATAATATCAACAATTTTTTCTTTATTATACAAGGTGTGGTCAGATTCTGTCTGAAACATCCACACACCGCCTATTGCAGCAATTCTTTTGTGAGAAAGATAATGCAAATCATCCTCTCCAAGAGATCCCGTAGCCACAAATCTGACCTGAGGAAAAGCCCCCGCTATGCTGTCAAAGAATTTCAATCCACCAAATTCATTAAAAGGATATGCCTTCAAAAGGCTCAGCCCTGCATTAACAGAAAGCATTATTTCGGAGGGATTTGATACTCCGGGTATAACCTTAACTTTATTTTTGACACACCAGTCTACCAACTCAGGATTAAACCCGGGCGACACTATAAAGTCTGCTCCAAGATCAACCACTTCCTTACATTGTTCAATTGTGCATACAGTACCTGCTCCGATAAGGGCGGTTTTTTTGATTTGTGCCGCTTGTTTTAACACCTTTTTGGCGATGTCTCCCCTCTGGAGAATTTCAACTACAGGCATTTCTGTTTTTTCTATTGCTGACACAACCTGTGCTGCAATGTTTTCATCTTCTGCAAATAAAGTCGGCATAACACCGGTCTCATATACGATTTGTTCTAATGTTTTTATAATAATCTCTCCATTCAAATGAATTTTATTACGGAATAACAGGTGCTACAGTATTGTCGTCTCTGATTACTGTAGATTTGAGAGATTTTATATCTTTATTTGGTCCATAGTTTATTACTTTGAAATCTTTGATTTCAATTTGTTGAACCATTCCGCCAAATCTTATTCCCATACTGTTCATATCTGCGATACCAACGAAAGGAAGATAGCAATCAGTCCATTCTTTTCCTACATTTGTTCTTGCGAAAAGCGCTTTGCCGTTTGAGGTGTTCTGTACATATACTTTTGCATATCCTACGCCATTATCTCCGCCTGATGTAATTCTTGCCTTAAATGTCACAAGACAGATATCACTTTGTCTGATAAGGTTTTTGAGAGGAGTTTTCAGGGCAACTGTTGCCTGAAGATCTTTTGCAGGAAGAGTGTGTACATTTACTTTAAGTACATTGTTGTCTGTAGTTACATCTGCATAGCCTTTTATATTGGTTGTATAATTTCCTGTAAGCTCATTGTTGTCTACGATAACTATTCCTTCTTCGGGAATATTATTAAGGTCTATTCCTGAGGCATCTGCAACCGGTATATCGTCAATAAACAAAGGTGAAACGGTGTTTTCGCCTCTTAACGCAGTTGATTTAAGAGATTTGATATTTTTGTCAGGTCCGTAGTTTATTACTTTGAAATCCTTGATTTCAAGCCCCTGAACCATTCCGCCATATCTGAAGCCCATGTTACTTAAGTTTGCAATGCCGACAAATGGAAGATAACAATCTGTCCACTCTGATTTTACATCAGTTCTTGCGAAAAGTGCCTTGGTGCTCTTGTCATTTTGTACCCAAGCTTTTATGTAGCCTACACCGTTTTCTCCGCCTGATGTAAGTCTCGCTTTAAAGGACATAAGGCATATGTCACTTTGCTTGATAATATCAGAGAGAGGGATGTTGATAGTGGAAAGTACATCCATATCTTTTGCAGGGAGTGTGTGGATATTTAATGTGAGTACATCATCATTAAACTTGAAGTCTGCCATACCTTTACCGCTGTGCGAAGAATTCTTTTTAAACTGTGTGCTGTCTATGATGACTGTGCCGTTTTTGGAATCTATGACTGTATCTGACGGAGTTTCTTCCTTTTCGGAAGTATTCTCTGAAGTATTGCTCTTTGTCATATTCGGTATAACAGTATTCTCTTCTCCTGTAATGAATGTGGATTTGAGAGTTGTGATATCTTTCTTCGGTCCGTAGTTTATTACTTCGAAATCTTTGATTTCAATTTCCTGAACCATACCGCCGAATCTCATACCGATATCATTCATATTTTTGATACCTATAAAAGGAAGGTAACACTCTGTCCATTCGCTGCCAAATGAAGTTCTTGCAAAAAGTGCTTTTGTACCTGTATCGCTTTGAGCCCATACTTTTATGTAGCCGGTACCGTTTTCGCCCCCGGAGATAAGTCTTGCCTTAAATGATATAAGGCATACATCACTTTGCTTTACGGTTGCTGTAATTGCAGCCTTGAAGACAGTATTTACATCAAGGTCCTTTGCAGGAAGAGTCTTTACATTTACATAGAACTTATTGTTCTCTGTATTGATTTCTGCCACTCCGCCGTTGATGGTCTTTCTTGTGTTGTTTATAAGTTCAAATGCATCAAGAATAACTTCACCGTTTGCGGTTCTGTTTTCTTCACGTTCTTTAAGAAGTTGATTAGGACTTGTGATAACCACTGTACGGGTATCTGCCACCCAGTCTACTCTTGCACCGAGGGTTTCGGATATAAATCTTACCGGAACCATTGTTCTTGAGTTTACAATTGCAGGGGCTGCATCAAGAGTAATCATTTCGTTATTCATACTTGCAGTTGTGTTGCCAACCTGAAGTACAATTGTTTTGTCACCTTTTGAACCGATGATTGTCTTTGTTTCGTCTACCCAGGAAACTTTTGCACCAAGTGCTTCAAAAATACCTCTCAGGGGAACGAGAGTTCTGTCGTTCATTATCTGGGGCATCTGGTCGTAGGACTGGTTATTTCCGTCAATTACCACCTTGATGTCGTCGTTGGCAAAAGCAACAAGGCCTACGGAAGAAACTGTAATAAATACTGTCAGTAATATTGCTAATATTTTTTTCATATATATCACCCCTTAATTTGCTTTTTCGTATGTCACGCCGTCTTTTGTCTTGTAGATGTAAAGTTCAGAATCATTATGTACCTTTTCAAGGTCAAGTATCACATATTTTCTTCTATCGATTTCTGTGTATTCGCCTGAATGATATGCCTTTACCATTTTGCCGTCTTTATATTCGGCTGCAACCATCATTGGATTTTCTTTGCCTTCTGCCCATTCTTCTGCAAGGTAGATGCTGTTTTCATTTCTCTTGACTTCTGCATTTATGCGGTTGTCAGAAGTAAGGGTGATTTCTACCTTGTTGTCATATCCTTTGTAGAGAGGTACAGATACAACCTTTGTTACACCGTTGTGTGTAACTGTTATATCATAATCGCCGTAATATGCTCTTAAGTTGAATTTACCGGCAGCATTTGTCTTGCCTTTTTCATTTGTCCACCATTTGTTGTACACAAGGTCTTCAAATACGACACCTGAAGGCTTTAAGGACATATCCTTATTACAAATAATCCTGTGGTCGTTAGGAGATGACTTAACATTTCTGTATCCCCAGAGCTGGATGTTGTTTACCATTGGGTGAGAGAAATATACTATAAGAGCATCTCTTGTGAGATTTGCCTGATAATTAAGGTCGGTTGTAATACCTTTTGTGTCAAATTCTGTTATTTTGATTTCTTTTCCGAAGGTTGAAATATCATCAAGAAGATACAGAAGTCCTTCCGGTGTTGTGTTGTAGTTTACGTGGCCCTGGAATGACACCTGGTCGAAATCAAGATTTTGTACTGCCCATTCAAGGAACGGTTTTGTGTTTTCTGTGTAGGATGCATCGTTGGTATATCCTTCACAGATATTGAGTGTAGCATTCGGGAAAAGTTCTCTTGCCCATTTGTACCAGTCAATCACCACTTCTTTTCCGTGGTATCTCTTGAATGTATTTGTGATACCTTTTCCGTTGTCGTATCTGTTTCCGTCTTCGTTGGAAACATCCCAGTATGTAACTTCAGGGAATCTCTTTGCAAGATATTCCATATGTTCTCTGATTGTCTTTTGGGATAATTCCTTATCCTGATATACATTTTTGTATCCGGTCATCCAACGGTCATTCATACCGCCGTCGTATACAAGGGCGTGACCGTGAAAAGCCTTTGTAAGTCCGTTTCGTTTGGCAAAATCTATATATCCGTCAAGATAGTTATAGTAGAGATTTTCATCATCATTTTCTGCCCATTTGTGGAAAAAGCCTTCTGTTCCAAGTGCGTTGAAATACTTTACCACACCCTCGCGGTATGTCTTGTCAGAAGCAAGTTCTTCTGTTACGGCAACACCGAAGGTAAATTCATGTTCGTACATATCCACGCTGATGTCTGCATCAGAAATCGGTGCTCCGTTTTCATCTACAAGAGAGATTTCAACATCGCCTTTTCTTATCTTTTCGATTCTTTCGAGAGCGTCTTTACGCCACTGTGCATTCTCTTCACAACCTTTGTAACGGGTGTTGTTAAGTGGCATATCCTTGTACTGATATTTGCTTCCGTAGTTTATGATTTCAAGTCCGCCTACTTCAATTTCACCCACAAAGAAGATAGGGTTCAAACTGAATACATATCCTGCTGCACCGTAAGCGTGACTCAATGTGATTGGGATATATCCTACAGTCCATTCTTTGCCGCACTCAATTCTCTGATACTGTGTACCGTCGTGTGGTTTAGACCAGGATTTTTCTGAGAAATATGCATATATTGCACTCATCTTTGTATCTCTGTCACCACCGGAGATCATTCTTACATAGATTTTTGCAAGTACCTGGTCTCCGTCTTTATAGCTTTGGAATTTTTCAAAATCGTCAAGGTATATTCTGTAGTTGAAGCCTGACCACTTTCCAGGGAGGCTTGTTGTAGTGAAATGGAGTGCCTTGTCAAAGTGCATCCCTTCTACATCAACCACTTCTACTGTTCCGTGTGTATTTCCGCCTTCTACTGTTGCCTTTTCATAAAAAAGGTCATCTCCGCCGATTACCACTTCTCCGCCCGAAAGAGTGTCGAATACCTTTTTGCCGTCTTCCATCATAGGGAAGTAGTGCAAATCGGATAGATCTTTGCTCTTTTCAAACTGTGTGGGTACAGGTCTGTGATCTGTAGGACGTTCAAGCACATCTGCAACAACAACTGAAGATGCACCCACAGTTACTGCATTAATCATCATAACTGCACACAAAACTAAAGTCAAAACTTTTTTCATCATCTTGGTTTATCTCCTTTACAAATAAAGTATGCTATGATATTATAATACAGTAACTAAAAACACATATCAATGGCTAAACGGCTCACAATTATGTAAAAATAGCTCAAGAATGGAGGTTTTTGTATGGCATGGATACCATATCCCGTAAATACTGTTATAAAAATAGTAGAAATGTTCTCTTTTTTTCAGGTGAATTATGAAAAAACCTTCTCTTTTGAAGGGGAGATGCATCCCTTCTGGGAGTGTCTGTATGTTTTAAAAGGATCTATATCCGTATCTGCAGATGACAGACTTTATGACTTGAATGAAGGAGATATCATTTTTCATAAGCCACTGGAGATGCACAAGTTTGATGTTACATCCGATGGAGTCACATCTCTTATTGTGTTTACATTCAATGCAGAAGGTGAGCTTGTAAATCATTTCTTTGACAAAGTATACAATCTTTCAAAAGAACAGAAAAGAATTATATATGAACTGATAGATTATGCAAAAAGCAAAATCGAAGATCACGATTATACAAAACTGTTCGCATATCTGTTTCTTGATCAGTTCAAAAATAACCGCTTTTATTCACAGGTTGTTGCTTCTTATATAGAAAGGCTGATGATTTCTCTTGCGGACGACGGACTGGAAACCTCTGTATCAGACTCACACGATAGTATTCTCTTTGGAAAAGCAGTAGCCTATATGAATGAAAAAATATTGGAAAACCCATCCATATATGAGATTGCAAGGCACGTAGGCACAAGCAGTGCAAGTCTTAAAAGAATTTTTTCAAAACACACAAGTCTTGGAGTGCACAAGTTTTTTCTGATACTAAAGCTTAAGTCTGCAGCCGAAATGCTCTCATACGGTGCCACTGTAACCGAAGTAGCAGACAAATTCAATTTCAGCTCCCAGGGTTATTTTTCAAAAGTATTTAAAAAAGAACTGGGTGTAAATCCCTCGGCTTATTCCAAAGAAAGATAAAGTCGGTAGAAAAAATCATCAAAAGCCCGTTAAGTCAGTGTTTCTTATCGTTGACAGTAGAGGGTGCAAGTGATATAATGGCATAGAAAGATACAAAAGGGGGAGAAAAAGTGAATAACGACAATTACAATAATTATAATAATCAGAATCAACAAAATGGCAATTACAACAATTACCAGACACAGAAGCCTGATAATCAGAACCAGACCCTTCTGATAATTATACTTGCGGTACTGGTAGTATTACTTGTAGTGATGGTAAGTGTAGTGTGTATATATGCAATCAGGAAGCCTGTTGTAAAGACTGAGCAAAAGGTTGTAGAGGTTCCGGTAGAGGTGCCTGTACAGACACAACCTCAGCAAACACAAAAAACAGAGCCGGTACCACCACAGCCACCGGTAGTTCAGCAGGACACCGCATATAACCAGAGAATGGCAATAAAGAATAATTATCTGTCCAGAGCAGAAAGCATAGAACAGTATTCAAGAAATTATCTTGATACTGCCACAAGTCAGTCATCAATAAATATTGAGTCAGGCAATGTATTTACCAAGTGGGATGTTCTTCTCAATGATGTATATAAGTATCTTAAGACTATAATGACAAAGAGTGATTTCAAAAAGCTTGAACAGGAAGAGCTTAACTGGATCAGACAAAAGGAAGCGGCTATTGAAGCTGCGGCAAAAGACTGGCAGGGAGGCTCAGGAGAGCCTATGGCTAGAAATATGACAGGTATAGATTATACCAAGGACAGATGTTATTATCTTATATCTTTGATTAATTAATGATGGTTACAAAAAAAGATGTTTCACCGAAAAGTGAAACATCTTTTTTTGTTGTCTGAATATGTTTTTTAAATGGAATGTCTTTTATTAAAAGATATTTTCTGCTCTTAAGGTTTCATTCATAGGGATGCTTAAAAGGGTAGACAGTACAATTTCTATTTCTTCCAGTGCATCGGGGTAGTTTTTGTCTTTTATTCTTTTATCTATTACTATCAGGCTCTGGGATATATTGTCAAGGTTTGAATGGTTTGAAAACATAAGCATATATTTTATGTGCTTTTTCCAGCTTATAATAGTATCCTCATATGAAGAAATTATATTTTTTTCGTCATTTCTTTCTATACTGGCTTTTAAGGCTTCCATATTTTCTATCAGGATTTGTGATTTGTTTTTTAATACAATATAGTTTATCACAAATCCCGATACAAGAAGTGCAAGTATCACCAGTGAACATACAAAGGCTTTTATTGAGATCACCTCCTACATCTTACTTTTTATCTGAAGAGTATATTTATCGTCATCGTCTATGGAAAATATAAATACATCTTCGATTTTTTCAATATTGTATTCCTTTATTGTATCCATGACCCATTTTTCGTCAAAGCCGGATTCTTTAAGGTGTTCCTTCCGGAGTTTCCCGTCAGATATTATCACAAGAGGTATTCTTTCTTGTTTTACAGTGAGGTTTAAGTCCTCTGCTGTTACAGGCTTTTTTGAGGATTTTTCTACTACGGTAAGCTCTCCGTTAGTTTCAAGTATTGCCATATATACATCTGATATGGAAAAAATCCCCTTAAGTCTCAGCTGTTCCAGTAGATCTTCTATGGAAAATCTTAATTTTTTTAGTTCAAGCTGGGATATGACCCCGTTTTTGATTACAACTGTTGGTTTGCCTGAGAGGAAGTTTCTGAAGCCTTCACTTTTTAAGTTTGCAAATGAGGTGACTACCTCAAATACAAGAAGGGTTAGAATAGGTATCACCCCTGCAAGTAATGGAATATTTATATCTGATACGGGAGTGGTGGCAAGGTCTGATATCATAATCGCTACTACAAGCTCTGATGGCTGCAGCTCACCTATCTGTCGTTTTCCCATTACTCTTAAGGCAAAGACTACCAGTATATACAGGATGATTGTTCGTACAAAGGATATAGCCAAGGGTTATTTCACCTCATTTATTAATTCTTTTCCGTCAAAAAAGTCCTTGAGATTTGAAAGTGTGGTTAAGGCGATGCTTTCCAATGCTTCGTGAGTGAGAAATGCCTGATGTGATGTGATGATCACATTGGGCATGGAAATAAGTCCTGAAAGCACCTGGTCATTGATTATTTTGTATGAATAATCTTCATAAAAGAAGTCTGTTTCTTCTTCATATACATCAAGTCCTGCTCCTCCTACCTTCCGTTCTCTTAAAGCATTTAAAAGGTCCTCTCCGTCTATCAGCGCACCACGGGAGGTATTTAGTATTATTACACCGTCCTTCATTTTAGGAAGGTTTCTTTTGTCTATTAAGTGGAAGTTTTCTTTGGTAAGAGGGCAATGAAGACTTATTATGTCACATTCTTTGCATATGGTATCAAAGTCTGCATATGTTACATCAAGGCTTTTGTCAGGATAAGGATCATAGGCAATAATGTTCATACCAAATCCTTTACAGATATTTATAAACACCTTTCCTATCTGTCCCGTACCCACAATGCCGATAGTCTTTCCCTTAAGGTCAAAGCCTATAAGGCGGTAGAGAGAAAAGTTATAATCACGGGTTCTGTTGTATGAACGGTGGATTTTTCTAACCAGTGTAAGGAGAAGCGCCATAGTATGCTCTGCTATTGCGTAAGGAGAGTATCTTGGTACACGGACTATCCTTACATTATCCTTTGCAGCTTTTAAATCCACGTTATTAAATCCGGCACAGCGAAGGGCGACAATATTAATATTGAGATTTTTCAGGGCATGGATGGTGTCTTCGTCGATATCGTCATTTACAAATGCACATACACCATCGCATCCCTTGGCAAGATAGGCAGTATCACTGTTTAGCTTGTATTCGATATATTTGATATCCATTGAGTAAAACTCTTTGTGCTTTTCAAAATATATTTTGTCATAAGGCTTTGCATCAAAAAAAGCAATTTTTTTCATATTTTTATTTCCTTTCCGAAATTTCCTTCTGAAATAGTATTGTCAAATAAATTTAATTTAATTCGGTTTGACTAATAGTGATCTAAATGGTAAAATAAATTTGTAAAAACAGTTAATTCTATTGATTTGAAATTTTGTATATTTTATTTTAAATATGAAAGGGAGTGTTTATATGAAAAAGGTATTTTATGTATTTGTTATTGTGATGATTGTTACATTATTTTCATTGCCTTCTCTTGCTGAGTCGGGTGTAGCAGGTCATATCTATTCTACAGACATTCTTACATTTGTAAACGGAAGACCCATAGACGGATATAATATAGACGGAAAGACTGTAATCATCGCTGAGGATCTTGAGGGATATGGATTTGGTGTTGAATACAACGATGAAACACGTACTCTTAAGGTGCAGTCATATTTTAATGATGGTTACAAAAATATCGCACCGATCAAACGTGGCCGGTGTGGTACAATTCTCGGCGATATATACAGGACAGATATTAAGGTATATTATAACGGTATCATTGTGACAGGATACAATATCGGCGGAAGGACAGCTATATGCCTTGAAGACCTTGGGGATCTTACTGACAGCCCCAATGGAGAGTTCGGGTATTCACAGTATCTGGGAAGAGCCATATGGGATGGGGAAGAGAGAACTATAAGTTATGAATCGTATGTCAGAAATGAAGAAGACATCCTGGGACTTTCAAGAGTGTATCACAGATTCAAGGACAATGTGATATACACATTTTCTGATGATTATTATATAAAAAGTGAGTTTTTGGCAGAGCAAAGCGGAGAATACACAGGCAAATATACCTATTCCCCTGGTACAGGAGCATCAAGATATCTTCTGAAGCCTTTGTATTTTGATAATCATGGCACCTTGGAAAGAGTGGGACTATGTGTCCAGAATCCCAACAGCACCTATGATGATGCCATTATGTATATAGAGAATCCTGCATGGGTAAAAGATATGGCAAAAACCTTCAAAGCACAAAACAAGACCCATGACGAAGCTGTATCTTATTTTGAAGGGATATGTAAGGATATAGAAAAAATTGCAAACGACAAATACACAGTTATCAAGGGGATTCACCCTGCAGAAGGGCTTATATTTGTATATATAAGAAAATCCGGCGGATATGTGGTAGATACCTTTGCAGCAGCTTATGCTGACAGAACAGTTGAGTTTTCATTTGAAGGTAACATAGAGAAATACGGACCAAATGCCATAACTCATACTATTTCACCATTTGCAGGTCCTCATGGTGCTACTACAATGTCTTATACCACAAAGCTTGATGATTACGATTATGAATAAATAAATGGAGCAAAAAATGTCTACAGAGAAATTGTACGGAGAAATCGACAGTATAATATTTAAGAATGAAGAAAACGGATACACTGTATGCGTTCTTTCCACAGACAAGGAGGATGTGACCCTGGTAGGGTATATGCCCGGAATCGGTGAAGGAGATACTGTCTGTGTCACCGGAAACTGGACCAACCATCAGGTGTATGGTGAGCAGTTTAAGGTGGATATGTACGAAAGACAAACACCTGCTGATGAAAAGAGCATATTAAGGTATCTTTCTTCAGGTATAGTAAAGGGAGTAAGAGAAGCCACTGCAAAGAAGATTGTGGATATGTTTGGAAGCGAAACACTGGAAATCATCCATCATCATCCTCTTCGCCTTGCAGATATCAAGGGGATAAGTGCAGAAAAAGCTATGAAAATCCACGAAAGCTATGTGGACAAAATGGGAGCTGCAAACCTTGTTATGTTTTTGCAGGAGTTTGGTATATCTATCAAAATGGCAGCAAAAATACACAAAAAATACGGCTCTATGGGTGTGGAAATAATAAAAAACAACCCATATATCCTATGTGAAGAAATAGAAGGGATAGGATTTAAGACTGCAGATGAAATAGCCCTCGGATCAGGTAAGGACAGAGAAAATTCCGAGAGGTTGAAGGCAGGTACCCTCTATACCTTAAGGTATAATACCATGCTTGGTCATACATATCTTCCTATAGGCTATCTTGTGAAGAGTGCATCTCAGCTTCTCAATGTAGACGAGATAAAGATTTATCCTCAGATAGAGTTTTTTGTGAGGATCGGGACTTTTGTTGAAGAAAAGACCGATACAGAGCACAGAATATACTATTTTAGCGTGTACAACGCAGAAAAGGAAACTGCAGAGAAGCTATCTCAGTTATGCTCGGCAGATTTCGGCTGTGATGTGGACAAGGTATATAAGGATATAGAAAAAATTGAAAAGCAAAATGATTTTACCTTTGCCCCTTTGCAAAAAGAGGCTATTCTTGATGCCTTAAGATACGGTGTGGTGGTGATTACAGGTGGACCCGGTACGGGAAAGACTACCATTGTAAATACCATTATCTCCCTTATGCAAAAAAGAAACTTAAATGTGTCACTTTGCGCACCCACAGGAAGAGCAGCCAAGAGAATGAGTCAGGTGTGCTCTATTGAGGCAAAGACAGTCCACAGACTTCTGGAAGTGGGATATAGTGAAGATGATGAAGAAAATATAAAGTTCTTTAGAAATGAAGAAAACCCTCTTACAAGAGATGTAATTATAGTAGACGAAATGAGTATGATGGATATACATCTTATGAATTGTTTATTAAAGGCGGTTATGAAGGGCACAAGGCTTATTATGATCGGAGACTCAAATCAGCTTCCAAGTGTAGGATGCGGAAATGTATTAAAGGATATTATATCTTCCGGCTGTGTACCTGTTGCAGTGCTTAAGGATATTTTCCGTCAGTCAAAGGAAAGTATGATTGTAGTAAATGCACACAGGATAAACAACGGGGAGTATCCTGAGTTTAACAAAAAAGACGGGGATTTCTTCTATATGAATGAGCCTGATGCGGCTAAAGGTGCAGAGCTTATTCTTTCTTTGGTATCTGAGAGATTGCCAAAGGCATATGGGGTAGAGCCGGGAGAGATTCAGGTCTTGTCCTGTACAAAAAAAGGCCTTGCAGGAGTTGCAAACTTAAATACACTTTTACAGCAAAGGCTTAATCCTAAGTCGAAGGGTAAGAAAGAAAAGCAGACAGGAGCAATCATATTCCGCGAAGGCGACAGAGTGATGCAGACAAAGAACAACTACGATATCAAATGGACAGATATAGAAACGGGACATGGCGGAGACGGAATATTCAACGGCGATGTGGGATATATTCAGAAGATCAATTATTCCTACAATACAGTGACTATCCTCTTTGATGGAAGACTGGTGGAGTATGATTTCAAAAACCTTGACGAGCTGGATCTGGCATATGCACTTACAGTACACAAAAGTCAGGGAAGTGAATTTGATATAATGGTAATGCCGGTATATGAAGCACCTTATATGCTTACAAACAGAAATATGTTTTATACAGCGGTGACAAGGGCAAAAAAGAAGGTTATCCTTGTGGGAAGTGACCATGTAATAAAAAGAATGGTTGACAACAATACCGAAGCCAAAAGATATACGGGGCTAAAAGACAGACTTATGGAGATAAGTGAGAGATTATGATAAACATAATAGAGTATATTCTTGATATTTTGTTCCCAAAAAGATGTATCATCTGTTCAAAGACACTTAAAGCGGGGTGTGAAATATCAATTTGCCACAATTGTCATAATGATATGCTTCTTAAGTTTCACAATCCCTCTCTTCCTGAAGGGAGATTTTTTGGTCAGTATATGTTTTGCCTTCCATATATTGACGCTATTAAGGAGTCAGTACGCTGTCTTAAGTTCAAAAACCAGTATACCCTTGCAAAGACCTTCGGATATGTAATGGCAGAGAAGCTTAAATGTGAAGATGTGGGATATATAGATTATGTGGTGCCTGTGCCCATATCCTATATGCGAAAAAGAGACAGAGGATACAATCAGACAGAGCTTATTACACAAGAGCTTTGCAAAATAACAGGTCTTAAAATGAATAAAGAAATAATAGAGAAGATAAAAGAAATCCCACCGTTAAGCTCTATGAACAAATCCCAAAGAGCAAAGATGGTTAAGGGGGCTTACAAAGTATCTTCTGATGTGAAGGGAATGAGGATTCTTCTTACAGATGATATTTATACTACGGGAAGCACTGTAAATGAATGTGCAAGAGTGCTTATTAAGAATGGTGCAAAGGAAGTAAAAGTACTTACTCTGTGTACAGGTGTCACCAATGATGAGGCAAGGATTTACAGAGACGTAGTAAATGAAAATTCACCGAAAAAGTTTTTTGATTTGTTTTAGATAACAAATCATTGATTTTTATTCAGCTTTGATGTATAATAAAGTGTTAAATTTTCTTAAGGGGTGATTATATGCTTCTTGCAGTGGATGTGGGAAATACACATATTACACTTGGGGTATATGAAGGAGACAATCTTATTGCAAACTGGAGAATAGCCACAGACAGACAGAAGTCTGCCGATGAGATAGGTATCCTTCTTTTCAATCTTTTTAATATAAATAATATCGACCCAAAAAATATAAAGGATGTTATCATATCTTCGGTTGTGCCTACGATTATGTATTCTCTTACCCATGCAGTAAGGAAATATTTTAATATGGATGCGATTGTTGTTGATGCTTCCACAGTGAAGTCTAAGCTCAAAATCAATTATGACAACCCTAAGGAAGTAGGTGCTGACAGAATTGTCAATGCTATCGGTGCGATAGAGTACTATCCTACACCTTTGGCGATTGTGGATTTTGGCACAGCTACCACTTTTTGTGTAGTAAATGAAAATAATGAATACCTTGGCGGAAATATCCTTCCGGGTATCAAGATATCTATGGCAGCCCTTTTTGAAAAAACTGCCAAGCTTCCCAGAGTGGAAATACAGAAGCCCAAATCTGTCATCGGTACAAACACCATAGACAGTATGCAGGCAGGTGTGTATTACGGTTATGTTGGAAGTGTGGAATATATGATTGCAAAGATCAAAGAGCATCTTAAAAGAGATGATGTTACCGTAGTAGCAACAGGGGGGCTTGCAAGACTTATTTCCAACGATGCAAAGGGCATAAATCATATCGATTCAATGCTTACCCTTAAGGGACTTAATGTAATTTACAAAACTATAAAAGAAGGAAACTGAAATGTTTAGTGAAATAAATGAATGGCAGGGTAAATGGAGCAGAATCCTGTTTGAATTTTTTATATTTATGTTTATATACACTTTTGGCTCTGCAGGAGCAACAACTCTCCTTACAGATGCCAATGGTAATGTAAGATACGGTCTTTTGATAGATGTTGTATGTATTATATATTTTGCACTGGCGCTGTGGCTTTTTGTAAGATACAGATTTACAAAATTCCGCTACTCTATAGAAGGAGAAATGTTTAAGGTATATAAGGTCATAGGCAAAAGTCAGCGACTTCTTCTGAATGTGGAGAAAGACTGTATTCACAAGATAGAGCTTTTTGAGTCAAAGGATACTCTTAAGGAGTACGGACCTTTGATGAATTATTGTGTGATAGATAAAGTGAGCAAAAAATATGTCTGTGCACTTGAGTATGAGGGCAAGAAATACAGATTTGTATTTCAGCCTACAGATAATCTTCTTAAGCTGATTACAGATGAAGCTTAAAAAGGAGAAATACAGAGGAGATTTGTTGATATGAAACACTTTTTTATATCCGACAACTTAAAGAAACAAAAAAAGAACAGCACTATATCCTTTCATCGTCCGGGCTACAGAGGATTCAAGGGTATGATACCTGAAGAATTCTTTGAGATGGATGTACCTTCATCATCTCATTTTGATCCTATGACTTATATACGTATGAGTCAGTCAAAGGTATCAGGTCTTTATCGTTCTCCCAGAAGCTTTTATCTTACAAATGGTGCCACATCAGGGATATATGCCATGATAAGCCTTTGTACAAAGCCGGGGGATACAATCATTGTAGACAGACACTGCCACAGATCTGTTATAGATGCAATTATTCTTATGGGACTTGTGCCTGTATTTCTTGATCCTGTGTATATGCACAGATTTGGTTTTTCCGGCGGACATTCCAAGGAAACCCTCCAAAAGGTCATAGAAGAAAATCCAAAGGCGAAGGCAGTCCTTATCACATCGCCTACATATTATGGCGTTGTATCAGATATCAAGGAGCTTGCAGCGATAACTCACGAAGCGGGGATGTATTTTCTTGTAGACGAAGCATGTGGTGCACATTTTCAGTTTTCGTCACATCTTCCTGCACCATCCATTCAGCTTGGTGCGGATTTCAGTGTGCAGAGTATATATAAGACTCTTGGTGCAATCAGCGGAAGCGGAATACTTCACGTTAATACCAATGACTTTTTGTCAGAGGATATAGAGGACAAAATTTCTCTCTTTACCACATCTGATTTCAGCGTACAGAGTGTTGCTATAACTGAAATGGCAATATATAATGCTTCAAAAAAAAGTCAGAAGTACAAAGCTCTTACAAAAGAAATCAGAAGAGCAAGGAATTGTATAAATACAAATACCAATGCATACTGGCTTGACAGTGAAATGATAAACACCTGTGAAATCTGCGATATGGATATCACACGTGCTGTTATAAACTTCTCATTTGAGTCATTTTCCGGATATGAAGCGGCAGATATGCTCTTTAAAAACAGCTCCATAGAAGTGGAGTTTGCAGATGAGCTGAATATTATCTGTGTGTTTACACCATATACCGAAATAAAGGAAATCAGACGTTTTGTAAAAGAGCTTTTAAAGATCACATCAAGAAAGACAACAAAAGAAGATGTGTCCAAGAATATCACACACAATGTGGACCATGATTTCTCTATGACACCTCAGCTTGCATTCTTTTCTGATTTTGAGTCAGTGACAATGGAAAATGCAATAGGAAGAGTATCAAAAAATATCATCTTCAAAGCACCTCAGGGTGTTGCAGTTATAATTCCGGGCGAAGTGATTACAGCTTTGCACATTAAGATGATAAATGATGTATTGTCTGACGGTGGCAGAATAGAAGGTCTTAAGGAAGGCAAAAAAATTGACGTGGTTAAAGAATAATAAATGCCAATTTGTGGCTGTACTTGATTTTATTCAGATTATAATGTAAAATAAGTTCTTGTGAGGAAAAAATTTTGAAAGAATATATCTGTCCTGTTGGTCAGGATAAACTTAAAAGTTTTTTTGAAAATATAATAAAATCAGATCATCTTGGTCATGCATATATCTTTGAAGGTGCCAAGGGTATCGGCAAGAAGACCATGGCAGAGTATTTTTCTCTTGTTGTTATGTGCGATAGTCATACTCCATGTCTTAAGTGCAACAAATGTATGTGCACCCTATCCCGTACCAATCCTGATATTGTATATGTGGATAAGGGGGATAAGGCTACTATAAATGTGGATAAGGTAAGGGAGGTTATAAAGGAGATTTATATACGACCCAAGCTTTGCCACAGGAGGATTTTTATTATTGACGAAGCCCATCTTATGAACGATGCAAGTCAGAATGCACTTCTTAAGGTAATAGAAAATCCACCTGAGTATGCTATCTTTGTGCTTCTTACAGAGAATAAGAATATGCTTCTTAATACGGTCAGATCCCGTAGTATGATTATAAAGATTCCACCTCTTTCAAATGAGGAGATTCTTAAGCTGTCTGACAAAAAAAGTCAGATAGGAGTTATGTATGCAAAGGGAAATCCGGGCAAATACCTGGAACTTCTTGATGATGAAGAGTTCTCTCAGATAAGGGAAGAATTCTTCGTAGAATTTACAAAGCTTTTTTCAAAGGATGAATACAGTATTTATAGTATTCTTGATTTCTTTCTTAAGTATGAAGAAAGAAAAGAAAGTCTGTTTCAGTTTCTCATTTCATTCTTTGAAGATCTTATGATAAAAAAGAACAATATTAACCTGCCCTTTACCAACGAAGACAAAAAGTCTCTTATAGAAAAGATAAGTGCAGGTATTACAAATAAGACAAGCGTAAACCTTCTCTCTGTGGTGCTTGATGCAGACAGAGAAGCAGCCAAATATACATCGTTTAGCATTTCGATGCAGGCTATGCTTGTGAGATTGTGGGAGGAAATTCATGATTGATGTAGTAGGAGTAAGATTTAAAAGTGTAGGCAAAATATATTACTTCGACGGTTGCAGACTTGATATAAAAAAGGGAGATAATGTTGTCGTAGAAACATCCAGAGGTGTTGAATACGGTCACGTGGTTATCCCTAAAAAGTCTGTGTCTGACGATGAGATAGTTTCACCATTAAAGAAAGTAATCAGAGTTGCCACCAAAGAGGATGACAAAACTCTTGAGGAAAACAAGCTGAAAGAAAAAGAGGCTTTTTCTGTCTGTGTAGAAAAAATACAGGCACATGAATTGGAAATGAAGCTTATTGACGTAGAATACACATTTGATCACAACAGAATCCTCTTTTATTTTACAGCAGAGGGAAGAGTAGACTTCAGAGAGCTTGTAAGAGATCTTGCAAGTGTGTTTAAGACAAGAATAGAGTTAAGACAGATTGGTGTAAGAGACGAAGCAAAGATGCTTGGCGGTATCGGTATCTGCGGAAGACCTCTGTGCTGTAATTCATACCTTGGAGAATTTGCTCCCGTATCTATCAAGATGGCTAAGGAGCAGAGCTTGTCACTTAATCCAACCAAAATATCCGGCACCTGTGGCAGACTTATGTGTTGTCTTAAGAACGAACAGGCAGCATATGAAGGACTGCTTAAGAAAACTCCCAATGTGGGTGCAATTGTAGAAACACCTGACGGAAAGGGTACTGTTACTTCTGTGGCTCTTCTTAAGGGATATGTGACAGTTTCAAGAGAAGTAAATGGGGAATCCTATGTGGATGAGTACTCTGTAGAAGATGTAAAAATCCTCAAAAATGCTTATGTAAAAGAGGATAAAGAAACTTTGGCAGAGCTTAAAGGCTTAGAGGATTAAAATCTTTTTATAAAAAACCTTGATTTTTTCAGAAAAGATGTTATAATGTAAGAAACATATGACATAGTCATAAATAAATAAAAATTTTTCCGGGAGGTGTAATAAATGGCTTATATTATCACAGACGATTGCATCATGTGTGGTGCTTGTGCAGGAGAATGTCCTGTAAACGCTATTGCTGAAGGCGATGCAAAATATGTTATTGATGCTGACGCATGTATCGAATGCGGCGCTTGTGCAGGTGTTTGTCCTGTAGATGCTCCTAAGGCTGAATAATTATTGAATTTAAAGAAAAGGGACTGTTTTTATACAGTCCTTTTTTTCTTTCAAAAAACCATTGAAAATAAATCTAAACTATAGTAAAATATAAAGTGAAAATTTGTTTTCAATAAGGTTGTATAAAATTATGGAAAGAATTGACGATTTAGCGATAAATAATCTTAAGATTATACAGAATACCGATTGGTTTTGTTATGGGACAGATGCGGTGCTGCTATCTAATTTTGCTCACATAATTCCGGGGGAGACCGCTGTGGACTTTTGCTCGGGAAACGGTATCATACCAATTCTTTTAAGTGCAAAAAGCAAAGCAAAAAAGATAATCGGTGTAGAAATCCAACCGGAATGTGTATCATTGGCAAAAAGGAGTATTGAGCTTAATAATCTTTCTGACAAAGTGGAATTTGTATGTGCTGATATAAAAAATATAACAGAAGTTTTCTCTGCAGAGAGTGTGGCATCTGTTACCTGCAATCCACCCTATATGAATGGCGAATGGGGATTTATAAGTCCTACTGATATAAAGGCTGTTGCCCGCCACGAGATACTTATGAATCTTGATGATCTTATGAAAGCCTCGTCATATATCCTCAAATTCGGTGGATATTTCAATATGGTCCACCGTGCAGAAAGACTTTGTGACATATTCTGTGCTATGAGAAAATATAACATCGAACCAAAAAGAGTGCTGTTTGTTCATTCAAAGGTGGATAAGGCACCAAAGCTTGTGCTTATAGAAGGAATGAAGGGTGCCAAGCCTTCTATGAAGATTATGGATCCTCTCTGCATCTACGATGATGAGGGTAACTTCAGTGAGCAGTATAATGACTTTGTGAAAGGTAAGGAGAAATAATGGAAAAGGGAATTTTGTATCTTTGTGCAACGCCTATAGGCAATCTTTCGGATATGTCAAAGCGTACAATAGAGGTATTATCCGAGGTTGATATAATTGCATGTGAAGATACCAGAAACACAAGAAAGCTTCTTACACATTTTAATATTTCCAAGCCTCTTACAAGTTATCACGAGCACAATAAGGCAGAAAAGGGCGAGGAGCTTACAAATATGATCCTTGAGGGCAAAAATATCGCTCTTGTGTCCGATGCAGGCACTCCTGCAATATCAGATCCGGGCGAGGACCTTGTAAGGCTTTGTGCTATGAAGGATATAACTGTCACATCTATTCCCGGTCCTGCGGCATTTGTAAATGCACTTATTCTTTCAGGACTTCCTACAGGGAGATTTTCTTTTGAGGGGTTTTTAAGTGTAAACAAAAAGAACAGAAACATTCACTTAAATGAAGTGAAAAATGACACACGTACTCTTATTTTTCACGAAGCACCTCACAAGCTGTTGCGGACTCTCAAGGATATGCTTGAAGTATTCGGGGACAGAAGGATTGCGCTTTGCAGAGAGCTTACCAAGATGTTTGAAGAGATTAAGAGAACCACATTAAGTGAAGCAGTGGAGTTTTATGAAAACAATCCGCCAAAGGGCGAATTTGTACTTGTAATTGAAGGAGAAAAAAGAGAAAAGCTTATAGAGGATATGGCTAAGGAGTATGATGATATATCCATAGAAGACCATGTGGACAAACTTATAAGCGAAGGTATGGTGAAAAAAGAAGCCATAAAGCAGGTTGCCACTCTCCGCAATATGAAAAAAAGTGATGTATATAATTTATACGAGAAGAAAAATGATTAGTGAGGGATAAAGATGTCACCTACATCAATGAAACTTAGTGATGTATTCAAAGATATTTTAATACCACGTGAGCTTGATGATCTTAAGATCATGGGAGTAAATGCCGACAGTGAAAACAGAAAAATCGAAGTGGTATTATTAAGCGGCAGAATCATCCATTACAAAATAATAGAAGATTTCAAAAGCATAGTAGCCAGAAAGTATAATATGGCAAGTGTTATCATAAGAGTAAAGTATGAAAACCTTTCCTTCCGTGATGTGGCAGGGGAGATGTATTATGAAAACCTTAAATTCTATGTGGATTCCATGTGCCCGGGTGCAGGTGCACTTCTACAGGGATGCACTTGGATAAATGACGGAAACAGTATCACCATTAAGTGTGTAAACGGTGTATCTATGCTTTACGCAAATAAGTGCAATGAGCTTATAGAAAAGCTTGTTTTCGCTCAGCTTGGGGATAAGGTAAATGTTCAGTTTGATGACTGTATAGAAGTAGAAGACTTCTTAAGACAGACAGAAGAAATAGAAAATAGTTATGACAAAATTCAGGTTACATATTATGAAAAGATAAAATACGAAAAGGAAGACTTCCTTGACGAAAGTGCAGTGATATACGGTAAGGTCATTGAAGAAAAGCCCGTACCTTTAAAAAGACTCAATCCACAGTCGGATTATGCAGTGGTACATGGCGAAGTGTTTGATATGGATACTTATGAGACAAAGGGTGGCAAAATCATTCTTACATTCTATATAACCGATCTTACAAGCTCACATATGTGCAAGATTTTTACAGGCAAGAAAAGATACGAGGATCTTAAGGATAAATTCAAGAACGGTGACTATGTGAAGGTGAGTGGCAATCTTGAGGATGATTCATATGCTCACGAAAGAGTGATCATGGTCAAAAATATCAACCTTGACAAAAAGCCTGTCAGAAAGGATAACGCAGAAAACAAGAGAGTAGAGCTCCATATGCATACTGCTATGAGCTCTATGGATGGAATGACCAGTGCAAAGACACTTATATCCACTGCATCCAAATGGGGACACAAGGCTGTAGCCATTACCGACCATGGAAATGTACAGGCATATCCTGAAGTAATGGATGCAAGTGCAAAGTGCGGTATCAAGCCTATATATGGTGTAGAGTGCTATCTTGTAAGTGATGATCTGCAGATCGTTTTTAATCCTAAGGATAATATTTCTATAGATGATGAATTTGTTGTATTTGATATAGAGACCACCGGACTTGACAGAACCCTTGACGCAATTACAGAGATTGGTGCTGTAAAGGTGAAGGGCGGCAAGGTGGCAGAGGTATTTTCTGAGTTTGTAAATCCGGGCAGGAAGATCCCTCAGGAGGTAGTGGAGCTTACGGGAATCACCGATGATATGGTAAGAAATGCTCCGCCTATACAGGATGTATTAAAGAGCTTTTATGACTTTATAGGTGATGCTGTGCTTGTGGCACACAATGCAGATTTTGATACATCATTTATAAGAAATGCAGCTCACAACTGTGATATGGAGTTTGATTTCTGTTATGTTGATACTCTTGAGCTTTCAAGAGCACTTGTAAAGGATATCAAAAATCATAAATTAAATACCCTTGCAGCACATTTTGCCATAAGTCTGGAGAATCACCACAGAGCAAGTGATGATGCAACTGCAACAGCACATATTTTTGTTAAATTAATGGAGATGCTTAGTGAAAAGGGCATTACCGATGTGTCCACTCTTAATTCATCCCTTTCAGGTGATGTGGATTTCAAGGGTAAAAATACTTTCCATGCAATTATCTTAGTCAAAAATCAGACAGGACTCTTAAATCTGTATCATATTATTTCTGAGTCCCATATGGAATATTTTTACAAAAGACCAAGAGTGCCAAAGAGCCTTCTTGAGAAATACAGAGAAGGTCTTATACTTGGCTCTGCATGTGAAGCGGGTGAGCTTTACAGAGCAATTCTTGATGGCAAATCAAGAAAAGAAGTTCTTGATATTGTGAATTACTATGACTATCTTGAGATACAGCCTATAGACAACAATATGTTCCTTGTGCGTAATGGTAGAGTGCCTTCTGTAGAAGAGCTTATGGATATAAACCGTCTTATCATCAAGCTTGGCAAGGACAATGGTAAGCTTACTGTTGCTACATGTGACGTGCATTTTTTAAACCCTGAGGACGAAGTGTTCAGAAGAATACTTATGGCAGGTCAGGGCTTTGACGATGCAGATGATCAGGCACCTTTGTATTTCAGAACCACTGAAGAAATGCTTGAAGAATTCTCATATCTTGGAGAAGAACTTGCATATGAGGTGGTTGTAGAAAATACAAACAAAGTAGCTGATATGATTGAAGATGTACTTCCTATTCCTGAGGGTACAGCACCGCCTATCATTGAAGGCTCTGATGAGGAATTGAGAGAAAAGACTATGAGCAAGGCTCATAAGCTCTATGGAGACAATATCCCTCAGCTTATCCTTGACAGAATAGATGTAGAGCTTGATTCTATTATCAACAATGGTTATTCCGTTATGTATATCATTGCAGAGCGTCTTGTTAAGAAATCCAACTCCGATGGCTACCTTGTAGGCTCCAGAGGATCTGTTGGTTCATCTTATGTGGCGTATCTTTCGGGGATTACAGAGGTAAACAGCCTCCCTGCTCACTACCTTTGCCCTGAGTGTCAGTATATAGAGTTTAACAAAGACCCTGAGTATTCCTGTGGTTTCGACCTTCCTGAGAAGATGTGTCCAAACTGCGGTACCAAGCTTATAGGCGACGGTCACGATATCCCATTCGAAACCTTCCTTGGTTTCGGTGGCGGTAAGGAGCCTGATATCGACCTTAACTTCTCAGGTGACTATCAGCCTGTGGCACATAAATATACCGAAGAGCTTTTTGGCGAAGGATATGTGTACAGAGCAGGTACAATCGGTACAATTGCTGACAAAACTGCTTATGGCTTTGTCAAGAAATATTTTGAAGCAAAGAATGAGCCTGTAAGCAATGCAGAAATCAACCGACTTGTTGCAGGATGTACAGGTGTCAAGAGAACTACCGGTCAGCATCCGGCAGGTGTTATGATAGTTCCCAGAGGAAGAGATATACACGAATTCACACCTATTCAGTACCCTGCAGACAAAAAGGAATCAGGAATTATTACCACACACTTTGACTATCACTCAATCAGTGGTAAAATCCTCAAGCTTGATATCCTCGGTCACGACGACCCTACAGTTATCAAGATGCTTGAAGACCTTACAGGAATCAAAGCTGTGGATATTCCATTTGCAGATCCTGAGACAATGAGTCTTTTCTTAAATACATCTGCGTTAGGTGTTACTCCCGAAGAAATTTTCTCTGATGTAGGTACATATGCAGTGCCTGAATTCGGCACCAAATTTGTACGTCAGATGCTTGTGGATACAAAGCCTACCACATTTGCAGAGCTTGTTATGATTTCGGGTCTGTCTCACGGAACAGACGTTTGGTTGGGTAATGCTCAGTATCTTATCCAGGAGGGTATAGCACCTCTTAAGAAGACCATCTGTACACGTGACGATATTATGACCTATCTTATCAGTATGGGCTGTGACAAAAAGCAGTCATTTAAGATTATGGAATCAGTAAGAAAGGGTAAAGGTCTTTCTGAAGAATGGGAAGCACATATGACAGAGCACGGTGTACCTCAGTGGTATATTGATTCATGTAAGAAGATCCAGTATATGTTTCCTAAGGCTCATGCTGCAGCCTATGTTACAATGGCATACAGAATAGCATATTTCAAGGTGCACTATCCAAAGGAATTTTATGCTACATACTTTACTGTAAGAGCAGACTCCTTTGATGCGGAGAAGATGATTTACGGACGTGACAGGGTGCTTTCTTATATGAGAGAATATGAAGCCAAGGGTAACGATGTTACACAAAAGGATAAGGATGTACTTACTATTCTTGAAGTTTGCAACGAAATGTACTGCAGAAAGATTAAGTTCCTTCCTATGAGTATATACAAATCCGAGGCAACAAAATTTGTTGTGACAGAAGATGGGATAATTCCACCTCTTAATGCCATTGCAGGTCTTGGTGTAAATGCGGCAAACAGTATCATAGAAGAACGTAACAAAAGACCATTCTCAAATATAGACGACCTTCAGGAAAGAGCAAAGGTAAGTAAGACTATTGTGGAAACAATGAAGTCTATGGGAGTCCTTGAAGGTATGCGACAGAGCAATCAGCTTAATTTCTTTGAAATGATGGGTTAATTTCAGTTTAATTTGTGAAAGGATGAATGAAATGTTTGATTCAAAAGATGTAGTAAAGTTTCTCAATCGTACCGAAAGAGCGGTAAAAAAGCTTGATGCTACAGATATTCTCTTTGTGCTTTTTTCGGGATTGTCACTTGGTACAGTGCTTACATCTCTTTCAAGAAGAGTTATGAAAAGCCTTGCGCCTTTTATTGCCCTTATGGGAGTGATTTCATCGGCGTTTATAGTGACAAAGCTTTTCTTCTCAGATGAGGACGATGTACCTTATGTGAAGATTCGCAGAGACTGATTTTATAAAATGAAATACTGACCTTCATCGGCAAGCTCTATCATTACCCCGAAGTAGGTATCCGATGCGATCTCAAGGCTGAAGGAGAAGTCCTTTATATGCTCAATGGGATTTTGTCCGTTGAAGGCTCTGAATGCTATCAGTATTATGTTTTCTCTCATTGCCATAAGGTAGTGTCCTGTCTCAAAGAATGAGCGGACACAAAGCCCTTCAGACATTACAAACTTTATTGCAGAGAGATTTACTGCAGGCAGGAAGTTTTCTATAATATAAAATGTATCAAACATTCTGAAGGTGTGTTGTATAGATTTCATACCTTTAAGATTTCTTTTTAATAATTTAATACAGTTTCTTTTGGAAATGCCTTGGTCATTTGATTCCGAGGCATTTTTTATTGTTTCAAGAATCTTTTTTGCATTATTTATCGGATCAGTCACCTTATCCGGATTGAAATCATCCGAAAACCATCCCCTTGTAATATCTGTTTCCCTTTCTGTTAAGGTGTCTTTCTTTGTGATGAGAATACCTTTGGGAATAGAATTGTATGTTTGTATTCGTTTTTTTAGATATAAGCTGTCATAATTGATTCTTATTACTCCAAGATTTGTCTCTGACAAATCTTCACTGATAACATAAGCCTTCATAACCTCATTTTTATCAAGTGCAAATCTGATACAACCCTTTATGTCTATATCAGCGAAATCATCCTGACATCTTAATGATACTGTAAGATCAAGTGATTCATCCGGACAGGGTAATTGTATAGTTTTTTCAATCATTTTTATCACCACTAAAAACTTATGCCCATATAAAAGAATTTTTGACAAATATATTAAAATATGTTAGAATTATTTGTTCAAAAAATATTTGGAGGCAGTTATGGCAAAAAAAGATAAATATTCAAAACCCGGTAAAGGTATCAAAAAAGACCAACCGCAAAAAAGAGCACTTTTTGCATTTATTGAGCTGTATTTCAGAAAATTCTGGAACCTTATAAAGATCAACCTTATAATGTTTGTATGCTTTATACCTTTGATTACAGCGCTTACACTTCCTATGTCAGGAGGGCTTTATATAATAGGTCTTATGCTTATACAGGCACTTCTTTTGGGGCCTTGTCTTTGCGGTGTAAGCTATCTTATGAGAAATTACTGTGCAGGGTCTCACGCTTGGGTATGGAGTGACTTCAAGGATGTGTTTATAGACAACTATAAATATGGTTTCATAATGGGTGTCATAGATATGGTTGTGGTATGGCTTTTGTATGTTGCAAACAGCTACTATACAAAGATTACAGCCGGTGCATTAGGGGATATATTCAGTGCAGTGATTGCGGTTTTCTTTGCACTTTTTGTAATGATGAATATGTATATATACCCTATGATCGTTACCTTTGACAATACACTTTCATCACATTTTAAAAATGCAACAGTGTTTACTCTTGCAAACCTTCCAAGAAATGTACTTGCATTTATCATTGATGCGATAGTGTCTGTGGGAGTGGTATATCTTGTTTATGCAGTAATTCCTGTACCTTTTTCTATTATTGTGATGGTTGTATTGCTGGCGTTTTTTGTATTCAGCATGGTGGGGCTTATAAATATGTTTATCATATGGCCTGTGCTTAAACCACACATTGTAGCAGATAAAGAAGATGTGGAAGAAGATACCGAGGCTGTATTTTCTGATGAGCTTATTATACCGGACAAAGAGGATGAGTAAATGAATATTCTTATAGATGCAGATGCTTGTCCTGTAAAGGAAATAGCAGTGGATATTGCAAAAAGAGAAAACATCCCCGTGGTAATGATCTGTGATACAAGCCATATATTAAAAAGTGACTATGCGGAAGTTATCACTGTAGATAAGGCAGCAGACAGCGTTGATATACGCCTTGCAAATCTTCTTAAGAAAGGTGATATCGCCATCACACAGGATTATGGGGTTGCGGCAATGGCATTGTCCAAGGGAGGATTTGCCATCAATCAGAACGGACTTGTATATGATGATTCAAATATAGACAGACTTTTATTTGAAAGACATATCGGCAAAAAACTTCGAAAAAGCGGACGAAGATCCGGCTCAGTACCCAAAAGGAGTGTAAAAGATGACGAAAATTTCCGTATGAACTTTGAAAATCTTATCAAAAAGGTAAAATTATCCGAAAAATCTTGAAATATGCCAAATATTGATATATAATATATTGGATGTATAATAATAAATAATTATTTTTAAGGAGGAATAAAAATGAGCGCATTTTTGGATCGTATCAAAGAACGTGCAAAAGCCGACAAGAAGACTGTTGTTCTCCCTGAATCAATGGACAGAAGAACATTCGAAGCGGCAGAAACAATTCTTAAGGAAGGCATCTGTAATCTTGTTATTATCGGTACTCCTGAAGAAGTGGAAGCAAACAGTAAGGGACTTGACATTTCAGGTGCTACAATTATCAATCCTTATACATACGAAAAGACAGAAGAATATATCAATCTCTTTGTAGAATTGAGAAAAGCAAAGGGTCTTACATACGAAGATGCCAAGGCTCAGGCTCTTGGTGACTATATGTATTACGCTTGTCTTATGGTAAAAGCAGGAGATGCTGACGGTGTTGTATCAGGTGCTTGTCACTCTACAGCAAACACATTGAGACCAAGTCTTCAGATTATCAAGACAAAACCGGGTGTTAAGCTTGTATCCGCATTCTTCTTGATGGTTGTTCCTGATTGTGAATACGGTGCAAACGGCACATTTATCTTTGCAGATTCAGGCCTTGAACAGAATCCTGATCCGGAAAAGCTTGCTGCTATTGCTGCATGCTCTGCAGAATCATTTGAACTTCTCGCAGAAAAAGAAGCATTTGTTGCAATGCTTTCACACTCAACAATGGGCTCTGCAAAGCACGCAGACGTTGACAAAGTTGTAGAAGCTACAAGAATCGTAAAAGAAGCTCACCCTGAGCTTAACGTAGACGGCGAACTTCAGCTTGATGCTGCTATCGTTCCAAGCGTTGGTTCTTCAAAAGCTCCTGACTCAAAGGTAGCAGGTAAGGCAAACGTACTTGTATTCCCTGACCTTGATGCAGGTAATATCGGATACAAACTTGTACAGAGACTTGCAAAGGCTGAAGCTTACGGACCTGTAACACAGGGTATCGCAATGCCAATCAATGACCTTTCAAGAGGATGTAGTGCAGATGATATCGTAGGTGTTGTTGCTATCACTTGCGTACAGGCACAGAATAACTAATAAAGGAGATTATAAAAATGAAAGTTCTCGTTATAAATGCAGGAAGCTCTTCACTTAAGTATCAGTTTATCGATCTTGAAACAGAAGCAGTCCTTGCAAAGGGCCTTTGTGAAAGAATCGGTATCGATGGTAAGCTTACACAGAAGGCAAATGGTGTGGAATTTGTATGCAATGACCCTATGAAGGATCATTCAGATGCTATCAAGCTTGTTATTGATGCTCTCACATCAAAGGAACATGGTGTAATTTCTTCTATGGACGAAATCGATGCAGTAGGACACAGAGTTGTTCATGGTGGTGAATACTTTGCATCATCTGTAATCATCACAGAAGAAGTAAAAGACGCTATCAGAAAATGTATGGATCTTGCTCCTCTTCACAACGGACCAAATCTTATCGGTATTGAAGCTTGTGAGAAGATTATGCCAAACACACCTCAGGTTGGTGTATTTGATACAGCATTCCATCAGTCAATGCCTGAAAAAGCATATATGTATGCTCTTCCATATGATTTGTACGAAAAGTACAAAATCAGAAGATACGGTTTCCATGGCACAAGCCACAAATACGTATCACAGAGAGCAGCAAAGATGCTTGGCAAGGATTTAAAGGATCTTAAGATCATTACATGTCACCTTGGTAACGGATCATCTATCGCAGCAGTTGACGGTGGCAAGAGTGTAGACACATCTATGGGCTTTACTCCACTTCCGGGTGTATGTATGGGTACAAGATGTGGTGACATCGACCCAGCTATCGTTACATTCCTTATGGAAAAAGAAGGTCTTGATATTGCAGGAATCAATGCTCTTATGAACAAAGAGTCAGGTGTTTATGGTGTATCAGGCGTAAGCAGTGACTTCAGAGACCTTGAGGCAGCAAGCGCAGAAGGCAACGAGAGAGCACAGATTGCATGGGATAAGTTTATCTATGATGTTAAGAAATATGTAGGAAGCTATGTAGCTGTAATGGGCGGTGTAGACGCAATTGTATTTACAGCAGGTATCGGTGAAAACACTATCGGTATCAGACAGGGCGTAGCAGAAGGACTTGAATTCTGCGGAGTAAAAATCGATGCAGAAAAGAACAAGAATATGCCAAGAGGAGAAGAAACTGTTATCAGTACTGACGATTCAAAAGCAAAGATTCTTGTTATCCCTACAAACGAAGAACTTATGATTGCACTTGATACTCAGGAGCTTGTTAAATAAGTTGAAAAAAATTCTTGACAAAGGGCATATTAATATGTATAATAGTCTTGTTATGTCGAGGTGAATTATGTTTATTGATATTTCAAAAATCAAAAAATGTGATGGCGCAAGTGTCAATATTGACTGTGAGATTCCCTTTGAGGACCTTCAGTTTTTCGGCACAGACATAGCCTTTCTTACTCCGGTGAAGGTCACCGGCAGTATAAAAAATATAAATAACATATTGTATTTGCACTCAAGTGCCCAATGTATTATTGGAGTTGAGTGTGCAAGATGTCTTGAAAAGATTGAGAAGGAATTCAGATTCACAATGGAAGAGCAGTTTTCCGAGACACCTTCTGATGAAGATGTCACCCTCTATGAAGGAGAAGAAATTGATCTTAAGTTTGTGACAGAACAGCAATTTTGTGCAGCACTTCCTATCAGTTTTCTGTGTGATGAGGACTGCAAGGGGCTGTGTTTGAAATGTGGAAAGAATCTCAATATCGCATCTTGCGATTGCGAGGATGAGGATATTGATCCACGACTTGCGGTTTTTAAGAATTTCAAGGTATAAACATAGGAGGTGGAAACATGGCAGTTCCAAAGAGAAAAACATCTAAAGCCAGAAGAGATAAAAGAAGAGCAAACTGGAAGTTATCACTCCCGGGTTTGGTAAAATGCCCAAAATGTCAGGAGTTTAAGTTGCCACACAGAGCTTGTAAGTCATGTGGTTATTACAAAGATAACGCAGTTATGGATGCTGAATAATTAAATATTTTGGCTACAACAACCTGTCCTTTATGGATGGGTTGTTTTTTTGTGCAATATGATTTAATATTGCGTTTTTGTTGTTGTAAAATTCTCTTTTTTGTGGTACAATTTAGTATATATTGGCATAAGGGATGATTCAATGTGAAAATTACATTTTTTGTAATAAGACATATATATTCCAAAAAGGACAGATGAATAAATTGATAACGGTCTTAAAAAAGAGTTCAAATAGATTAAAGTAACAATAGGAGCTGTAGAAAATGAACGAAGTAAGTAAGGAAATGAAATATGGTGTTGAGGTGTATGATTATAAAGGTGAAGAGTATAAGATAGCCATGAGTTATGGCAAATGGAGAGTAGCATACCTTAATCATGCAGATACATTTGTAGAAGAAAATTTCGAAAAAATCGAAAGACATAATGAAACCGACGAGGTCTTTGTTCTTCTTAAAGGAAGTGCGGTATTGATTATCGGAGAAGAACTGAATCGTGTGGAAATGGAGCCTCATAAGATCTATAATGTTCCAAAAGGAGTTTGGCATCATATTTTTACTAAAGAGGGAACAAGTGTTCTTATTATTGAAAATGAGGATACAGGTGATAAAAATTCCGACTATTTGTATATTAAGTAATCAGAATTTTCAAAGGATAATAAAAAGTCCTGACAAAACTATATAGAGAGAATTGAAAAAGGATAGTATTATGACAAATTATAAATATCTTCTGTTCGATGTAGACGGAACAATTATTGAATCAGGTCCCGGTGTGGAGAATTCATATCAGTATGCTCTTGACACTCTGGGATACAATGTAAAAGTCAAAAGAAAAGATATCATAGGTCCGCCTATCAAACAGTCTATGATGGAGATATATGGTCTTACTGAAGAAGATGCCACAAAGGGGCTTGAGCTTTATCGTGAAAGATATGACCGCATAGGCAAAAAAGACGAAACATTTCTCTATGATGGTATAGATACTGTTCTTAAGAAGTGTAAGGAAAAGGGCTATATAGTGGCAACAGCTACCAGTAAGCCTGAGTATTTCACCACATTTATCTTAGACAATCTTAATGTAAGCCAGTATATAGACTTTATCGGTGCAGCAACACTTGACAAGTCCCGTTCTACCAAAGAGACTGTCATAGAATATGTGCTTGAGAGTCTTGGTGTAGAGGACAAAAGTCAGGTGCTTTTAATAGGCGATACAAAATTTGACCTTATAGGTGCAGAAACTATTGGCATCGATGCCCTTGCAGTAGCTTATGGATACGGCACAATGGAAGAGCTTAAGTCATATAAGTCCATATACATTGCAAAGGATATGAAAGAATTAGAGGATTACCTCTGTTAGGAGATATTATATGAATCCAAGAGTGGTAAAGAGTGTTATGCCTTATTCAATTGCGGAAGAATGTGCAATAGAAAAAGGCGATATAATAGATAGAATCGACGGGAAAGAAATAAAGGATTTTCTTGATTTCAAATTCTATACTGCATCTGACTATTATGTGCTCACTGTTATAAAAAAAGACGGTGAAGTGGAAGAGATAGAAGTATACAATGATGACTATGAGGAGCTTGGGGTAGAGTTCGAAAATCAGCTTATGGATGAGCCCAGACGATGCAAAAACAATTGTATATTCTGCTTTATGGATCAGCTTCCAAAGGACGTACGTCCTACAATGGTCTTTAAGGACGACGATGTGAGGCTTTCCTTTCTTCAGGGGAACTATGTGACACTTACAAACCTTACAGAAGAAGATATTGAGAGGATTATAAGGCTTAAGATAAGTCCCATAAATGTGTCTGTACATGCCACAGACCCGGATGTAAGACATATGATGCTTAAAAATCCCAATGCAAAAAAATGCCTTGATATAATGAGGAGATTTCGTGACGGTGGCATATATATGAATGGGCAGGTTGTACTATGCAAGGGTATAAACGACGGAGAAATCTTAAAAAAGACTATAACCGATCTGGAAGAATTATATCCTTATATTAAGAGTATATCCATAGTCCCTGTGGGATTGTCCAAGCACAGAGAGGGGCTTTTCCCACTAAAAGAGTTTACTCCTTATGACCTTTCTGAAGTGATTGATCTTGTGTCTATTTATCAGGATAAATTCCTTACAAAATACGGCACAAGCTTAGTATATCTTTCGGATGAATTTTACATAAAGTCCGGAAGAAGGCTTCCTTCCTATGAGCACTATGAGGACTTCCCTCAGATAGAAAACGGCGTTGGAATGGCGGCGGTGTTTATAAAGGAATTTAATGACTGTATGGATAGTGACCATGAATATGACGCAACAAAGGTTAAGAAAAAAACCATCGTCACATCAAAAATAATGCACAAAATTCTATCGGATATGATAGAAAAAATGGAAGATAAATGGGGTAAGCTCCCCGTTGAATTGGTGGAAATAACAAACAACTTTTTTGGCGAAAATATAATCGTAACAGGGCTTATTTGCGGAAGCGATATTGTAAGTCAGCTAAAAGCCCGTGACCTTGGAGAAGAGATACTTCTCTGTGACAATATGATAAAGGACGGTACAGAGCTTTTCCTTGATGATTATACAGTGTCAATGGTAGAGAAGGAACTTGATACAAAGGTAGTCCTTGTTGCCAATGACGGATGGGATTTCGTAGAAAGTGTAATGAGATAAAGGAGGGATAATCATGTCAAAACCAACATTTGCTATAGTAGGCAGACCAAATGTAGGTAAGTCTACTTTGTTCAACAAGATAATAGGACAGAGAATATCCATAGTTGAGGATACTCCCGGTATCACACGTGACAGAATATATGCAGAGGGTGAATGGAGAAACAAAAAGTTTACTCTTATTGATACAGGCGGTATAGAGCCTACAAAAGATGATGTGATTCTCACACAGATGGCGGCTCAGGCAAATATTGCCATAGAAATGGCTGATGTAATAGTATTTATGGTAAATCTTCAGGATGGTCTTACTGCTACAGATATGGATATTGCCGCAATGCTTCAGAAATCCAAGAAGCCTATTGTGGTAGTGTGCAATAAGGCAGATACCCCCGGTGAAGTGCCTATGGAATATTATGAGTTTTTCAATCTGGGACTTGATGAACCGCTTCTTATATCAAGTGTTCACGGAATGGGAGTGGGAGACCTTCTTGATAAGATGTATTCCTATGTAAATTTCGATGAATTTGAAGAAATAGAAGAAGATATCATCAAGGTGGCAGTTATCGGTAAGCCAAATGTGGGTAAGTCATCTCTTATCAACAAAATCTTAGGCGAAAACAGAGTAATTGTATCAAACATTGCAGGCACAACAAGAGATGCCATTGATACTGAATACGAAAGAGATGGTCAGAAATATATCTTCGTAGATACTGCAGGTATGAGAAAAAGAGGTAAGATTGACGAAACTGTAGAGCGTTACAGCGTCATAAGATCCCTTGCGGCAGTTGACAGATGTGATGTGGTACTTATGCTTATAGATGCTACAGAGGGGGTTACCGAGCAGGATACAAAGATTGCAGGGTATGCTCACAATGAAGGTAAGGCTTGTATAGTAGTTGTGAACAAATGGGACCTTATAGAGAAGGAAACCAACACAATGAAAAATTACAAGACAGATATCTTAAACGGTCTACCCTTTATGCAGTATGCACCTTCAGAATTTATTTCTGCTATGACAGGCGCAAGAATAGACCGACTCTTTGATATGATCAAATATGTAAATGCGCAGAATGCTATGCGTATTCCTACAGGAGTACTGAATGATGTGCTCAACGAAGCCATTACAAAGGTTCAGCCACCTTCAGATAAGGGCAAAAGGCTCAAAATCTATTATATCACTCAGGCATCCACAAGACCGCCTACATTTATTCTCTTTGTCAACAGCAAGGATCTTGCACATTATTCATATGTAAGATATATAGAAAATCAGATAAGAGAAACCTTCGGTCTTAAAGGCACTCCAGTAAGATTTATCATAAGAGAAAGAGGAGAGAAGGACAATGGATAAATTAATGCTTATTCTTTCAGCACTCATTGCATATCTTATAGGCAGTATATCCACTTCCATAATTGTATCCAGGCTTATGGGTGGAATAGATATAAGAAAGCACGGAAGCGGAAATGCAGGCACAACCAATACCCTGAGAACTCTTGGAAAAAAAGCTGCTCTGTTTGTACTTCTGGGTGATTTTTTCAAGGGGATAATTGCAGTTTTGTGCGCAAGACTTCTGGCAAATATATCAGGGGGTGATGTGCTTCTTTGTGAATGTGTGGCAGGATTTATGGTAGTTATGGGGCATAACTATCCTGTGTATTTCGGATTTAAAGGTGGTAAGGGTGTACTTACATCCTTTTCTGTGGTACTTATCCTTGACTGGAAGATTGCACTTTTGCTTCTTTTGTGTGAAGTGGTAATCATTGCAATATGGAAGATGGTATCCCTCGGGTCATGTCTTTCTGCAGTGCTTTTTATGATTCTTTCAGTTTTAATGAGAAGATCTGATGTTTATTTTGTGGTATTAAGCTTTGTATTGAGTATTATACTTATCTATCGCCACAGAACAAATATTTCAAGGATTATAAAAGGCGAAGAATCCAAACTCAAATTTTAAAAAAGGAGAGATTTCAGTGGCAAATATAGCAGTTATCGGCTCAGGTGGCTGGGGAACAGCAGTTGCTATTCACTTAGATGGCAAAGGATATGACGTTACTCTCTGGTCATGGAAACAGGAAGAGTGTGACAATATACTTCGTGACGGAGAAAACAAGGAATTTCTTCCGGGAGTCAAAGTACCTGATACAATCAAGCTTACAAGTGATATATCATGTGTTAAGGACAAAGACCTTGTAGTGCTTGTGTCACCCTCAAAGGTAATAAGACAGACAGCCCGCAGTATGGCACCTCATATTACAGAGGGAACACCTGTGGTTATCCTTTCAAAGGGAATAGAGGATGAAACTCTTATGACACTTTCTCAGGTGGTGGAAGAGGAAATCCCTCAGGCGAAGGTGGCGGCACTGTCAGGACCATCTCACGCAGAAGAAGTGGCGAGAAAAATCCCCACAACCTGCGTAGTAGCCTGTGAATGTGAAAAGACAGCACAGTTTATACAGAATATATTTATGTCAGAGAATTTCCGTATATATACAAACACAGACGTACTTGGTGTTGAGCTTGGGGGTGCACTCAAGAATGTAATCGCACTTTGTGCAGGTGTTACCGATGGTATAGGCTTTGGCGACAATACAATTGCGGCACTTATGACAAGAGGTATTAAGGAAATTGCCCGTCTTGGAGTTAAGATGGGTGCAGAGGTGGAGACATTTTACGGTCTTGCAGGTATAGGGGATCTTATTGTGACCTGTACAAGTAAACACTCCAGAAACCGACGTGCAGGTGTGCTTATCGGTAAGGGAATGAAGCTAAAAGAGGCTCTTGATGAAGTGCATATGGTGGTAGAGGGTGTATATGCGGCAAAGGCGGCATACAAACTCTCACTTAAATATGATGTGGAAATGCCTATTGTCAGTGAAGCATATAATGTTCTCTTCAATGACGCATCACCTAAAGATGCTATCATATCACTTATGACAAGAGACAAAAAGGTGGAAACAGAGTAGTAAACACTTGATTTTTTTAATACTATGATATATAATCAAAAAGGAATTTTTTAATTAACAAATTAGCAGGAGGCAAAAAATGGGTTATTTAAAACTTGACGTATCAAAACTTTCCCCCTTCGTATCTGACGAAGAAATCTTGAACATGAAATCTACTATCGAAAATGCGGCAAAAACTCTTGAAGAGAAAACCGGTGCAGGAAATGACTTCCTTGGCTGGCTTGACTTGCCTGTAGATTATGACAAAGAAGAATTTGCACGCATCAAAAAATGTGCAGAAAAGATCAAATCTGATTCTGATGTGCTTGTTGTAATCGGTATCGGTGGTTCATATCTTGGCGCAAAAGCAGCTATTGATATGCTTACAACCACATTCTATAACCTTGCATCAAAAGAAGACAGAAAGACTCCACAGATTCTCTTCTGCGGAAACAGTATTTCTTCCACATACCTTGCAGATCTTATCGAGTTTGTGAAGGACAAAGAAATCAGCGTAAATATCATTTCAAAGTCAGGTACTACCACAGAGCCTGCACTTGCATTCAGAATATTCAAAGAACTTCTTGAGAATAAATACGGAAAAGAAGGCGCTAAAGAAAGAATCTATGCTACTACAGACAAGGCAAGAGGAACACTTAAGGGTCTTTCAGACGAAGAAGGATACGAAACATTCGTTATCCCTGATGATGTAGGCGGACGATTCTCCGTTCTTACAGCAGTAGGTCTTCTTCCAATCGCTGTTGCAGGCATCGACATCGAAGAAATGATGAAGGGCGCACAGGATGCAAGAGAAGAATTCAAGAAGCCTTATGAAGAAAATGACTGCTACAAATATGCTGCAATCAGAAATATCCTTTTAAGAAAAGGTAAACAGATAGAAATAATGGTTAATTATGAGCCAAGACTTCTCTATTTCTCAGAATGGTGGAAGCAGCTCTATGGCGAAAGCGAAGGTAAGGACCAGAGAGGTATTTTCCCTGCATCTGTAGGCTTCTCCACAGACCTTCACTCAATGGGTCAGTACATTCAGGACGGACAGAGAATCATATTTGAAACAGTCCTCAATGTAGAAAAGCCTGAAAAAGATGTAACTATCAAAGAAGCAGAAGGCAATATTGACGGTCTTAATTTCCTTACAGGAAAGACAGTTGATTTTGTAAATCAGAAAGCATTTGAAGGTACACTTCTTGCTCATACAGACGGTGGAGTACCTAATATGGTTTTGAATATTCCTGAAATCACACCATATGCTTTCGGACAGCTTGTATACTTCTTCGAAAAGGCTTGTGGTGTAAGCGGATATACACTCAGTGTTAATCCATTCAACCAGCCTGGTGTTGAAGCATATAAGAAAAATATGTTTGCTCTTCTCGGCAAACCCGGTTATGAAGACATGAAGGCAGAGCTTGAGGCGAGATTATAATATATAATATATAAAAGGAAATGCAAGAAGAATTTTTTGCATTTCCTTTTTTCTTTGACAAATGGTTTGTAAAATAATTGCAAATAATAAATTCCTGTGTTATAATTGGCATATGCAGAATTTTATTTTATAAAATTCTTAAAAGCCTGACGGCTTTCTGCAGTCTTTCAGCCTGCGTATGCCAATTGACGGCGTCGTAAAAATGCCCTTGCAAGCAAGCATTTTTACTCCTGGTAGAATGATTTGCATCTTTTCTATCACCTAATTATATAATGAATTCAACGAAGTTGAATTCAGCGATATAAATTCCTGACAGAATTTGCGATATATACTTCGTATGCGATATATCTAAAGATGCGATATATTTTTGAATATCCTCGCCACAGGCGAGATATGTCAAAAATGAGAAAAGGAATTTATATCATATCGCAACCGAATGAAATGAGGTTATATCGCATTTGAGAAACAAATATATCGCACGAGCGTGAGCGAGTATATCGCCAAAAAGCTTGGCATTCAGATCGTTCAGTCGGTATAAATTGAGAATTGAAAATGGAAAATGGACAATTAATGAAGAAAATTGCAAGGCGATTTTCCACCATAATTTTAAACTTTCAACTTTCAATTTTCCATTAACGATGTGGCACATTGACTACATCGTTCACAAATTCTATACTTATTCATAGTATTAAAATGTAAACTTGTATATTAAGTTGGGATATGGATATTTAAGGAGAAACAGAAAATGAAAAAGCTACTTTCACTTACCCTTGTGATGATAATGATACTATCGTCATGTATGACAATTACCGGCATACCGGCGGTATATGCAGCTTCGGCTGCTGATGCAGAAGGCTTTGGCTCGGTATATTTTGAAGGGTTTGAAGCATCTGCTACTCCTCTGGGCGGCAAGACAAATATATGGACCAACAATGCAGTGCTAAGCACAGATAATACCGATGTTAAAAACCTTGATTCATCTCAGTTTTCGGTTAATTATCTCAGCGAAGGTCTCCCAAAGCCTTCATCAAGCGAAAATTTTGGATCAAAGCTTGTGAAGATGGATACTGTCCAGAGAGGTATTGATGTGGCTGCAGCGGCAGAAAAGACCGGTGCATATATTCCAAACTCAAATGCCATATACCGTTTCGGTCAGATAAAGGATCAGATTTCTTTTAAAGAAGGTGAAACCTACAGAGTTACAATGTGGGTATACCTTAAGGATACTCTTATAAAAAACAGCACAAGTACACATCTTAAGATGCATATGTCCCTTTATACAGGAGGAGCCAATAGTTATGGTACTCTTGGAGCTTCTGATACAAGAACTTTGAAGATGGGGCAGTGGCATAAAATCGGATTTGAATTTATCCCTACAAGTGAATTTGTCACAAGTGTAAATAGCGACGGATTTTCTGTAAGAGGCGATATATCGGCGACTGTTTCGGGAGATTATCCTACGGTGGTATATTTTGACAATCTGAACGTAGAGCTTCTTGGAGACAGAACAAGAGCTGTAGAAACTGATTATTATTATGAAGAAAACTTTACCTTCGGAAACAGAATGGCAACGGATTATTACAATAAGTATTTCACACCCACTTATCCCAAGCCTGAAGACAATCAGTCTGTTGCATGGACAACAAGAGCAAAGCTTATTAATTTCGGTTCAGGAAATCCTGCACATTCTATGACAAACAGCATATATTATTCTGACGGATACTCAATGAAAAATACTCTTAAGACTGCATCTTCCAATGGTGGTGTGAAGATGACTGATATTTTTCATGGTGATTTCACATCTGGCGATGTAGGCAGAAGGTTCAGAGTGTCTGCATATGTATACCCTGATTCAGCATTTGCAACTACAACAGGCGGTGCAAACCCAACATTCCTTATAGGTCTTGGTGGTACTGATGCTATAGGCGGAAGCGGAAATTATGGTAATGCATACAGAGGCTTAAATGTATCACAGGCAGAAAAGCAGATTCCATGGGATACATGGAGTGAAATTTCTACTGTGTATGAAGTAAAAGATGAGCATATTTGCCAGACAGCGGTAAAAGATGCCGATGTTAAAACAAGTGACACATACAGAGCGATTAATGAATTAAGAGTTTCACAATCGCAAAAAAGCAAAAATCTTACATCTGTTTTTTATACAGATCATTATGTTGTTGATGAGCTTCTCTGTTATACAATAGATGCAACGCCTAATGAAGAAGGACTTGGCAAGGTGTCAGGCGGAGGCAAAGTGTGGGAAGATGAAGAAACTACACTTGTTGCAACACCATATAAGGGCGTGGGATTTGTAGGCTGGTACAAAGACGGCAAACTGGTTTCATCTGTGCCTGAACTTAAGGTGTCATATCCCTATAAAGATCTTACATATATAGCAAAGTTTCGACCTTATGAAAATAATGGCAATATCACTGCAGATGGATTTGAAGAAAAATATCTGTTTGATGCATCAGTGAAAAACGGATTTGTGTTCAATGCATTTGGCTCACTTTCAGTTGATGGTGCAAATGTACATACAAATGGTCTTAATGAATACGCATCTTATTCAAATGAAATCATCCCACCATCATATTCAGATGGCGCAGTCGATGAGGATTTCGGAAATGATTTTTATGATGTAAATGCATATGTATCAGGAAAGGCATCACACAGTGAAGAAAAGAATGATGCAGAGTATTCTCAGAATGAGCTTATAGGAAAAGTATCAATGAGAATATATGGTGCTCCAAATCCTATGAAAGAAGGTAACTGGTACAGAGTATCATATTGGCAGAAGTTCATTGATTCCAAATACAGTGAAATGGATGAGGCTAAGTTCAAAAGCTTCGTTACAGTAGGGGATAGCGGAAATGAAACAAACAGTTCTCAGGCTGTTTCCGGAGATTATATGCTAAAGAAGGGCGTATGGCAGAAGGTGGGATTTGTCTTTAAGGCTACATCAGTCGAAGAGACAGCGAAAATAGGTATAAGAATAGACTCTTCTGAAAAAAAGCTTGGTACATATACTGATTATCCTTCACAATGGTATATAGACAATCTTAAGATAGAAGAGTATATAGGCACACCGGAAACTGTCCCTCAGAATTATCGTCTTCTGGATTCATTTGATGATATGAATGTGGGGGAAATTTCAAGCAGTAACAATGTATTTTTTTATGAAGGAAATCCCGGTGGATATACTCTCAATTATACAGATTTTTCCAAAGAGAATGGAAACAACAAGCACAATGCCTTTGACAACTGGGGAGACGGAGTAAGCAGTATAGAGGTTGTATCAGAACCGCAGAATGTAAGAACAGGCTCTAAATCTGTCAAAGTCACAAAGGCAGGACATAATGAGGCAACTAAGACACCGAAGATAACAGCCATAAATGGCGGAATACGAATGTTAAATATTTTCCATTCGCCAATCACTGATTCGGATATAGGCAAGACCTTCAGGATTTCAGCATGGATACTTGCAAAGAAGGCAGATATTTATACAGGGCCTCTATATGATGCAGAGGGGAATACTGTGGTAAATGTCGGTGGGACAAATCCGGGAGATTCTACAAGGATAAGACTTGGTCTTGGCGGTGTACCTCCATATGATGATACAGAGAAAACAAATCAGACAACCAATGGAGGCTACAGAGGATTTACCAAATATTCATCTTATGTTGATGTAAAATATGATGAGTGGACTCAGATCAATCTTTTCTGGACAGTACCTGCAAACGAGATTGCAGGAGCTGTGAACTCAAACGGGCAGTATACTGTAATAGATGCTTTGAGAATTGATCAGTTATTCAATGAGGAAATTGGTACAAAGATACCATATATGTCCGCATTTTATGTTGATGATGTTGTTGTAGAAGAGGTGGGAACTCAGGTTAGCATTGTTGCTGTATCAAACAATGAAGAAGAGATAACAGCAAAAGCAACTGTGGAAAAATCCCTTTCGGAAACAGATAACACTGCTATGCTTATCCTTGCCGCATATGACAAAGATGGCAAGCTTGTTTCTGTTAACGGATCAGATATAATAACATTTAATTCTTCAACAGAGAGTGTGCAAACAACGCCGGTTACAATTTCCAAAGAAGGTGCGGTATCTGTATATGCATATGTATGGGACAGCCTGGAAACAGCAAGACCATATATGCAGAGAACCAATATCACATATCTGGGACTTAAATAAATTAAAGATAAACCATCCGGTTAATAAAAAATCGGATGGTTTTTTATATTATACGAAAAAATACTCAAAAAAAGCTGTAACAATTACTTCATAAAAAATTAATTTTTATTTACTATATGTTGTAGTGAGTTATCCGGACATAAAATGTGGATTGTATTTTTTGTGTAAACAGATAGGGTTTGCGGGTTTCTGTGAAAAAAACGAAAAAACTTTGACACAATATCTTGTGTTTCAAAAATGTTAAAAACACGAAATGTAGTCAAAATTTAATAAAAAAACACTTGCAAAATATAATATATATGGTATAATAATTCATACACGAACAAATGTAGAACACAATATATAGATATTTTTGAGAAAGGATATGGGAAAATGAAAATTATTAAACGTAACGGAACAGAGGTTACCTACGATCTGAACAAAATCATAGTAGCTATCAGAAAAGCCAATGACGGTGTTTTGCCAAGTGAGAGACTTTCAGAAGAGCAGATCGCTCTTATCAGCGAAAATGTAGAAAAAGCATGTCTTAATATCAACCGTTCTCTCAATGTGGAAGAAATCCAGGATATGGTAGAAAACCAGATTATGGATCAGAAGGCTTTTGCTGTGGCAAGAAACTACATAACATACCGTTATACACGTTCTCTTGCCAGAAAGGCAAACTCTACAGATGAACAGATTTTGTCACTTATCGAGTGTAACAACGAAGAAGTAAAACAGGAAAACTCAAACAAAAACCCTACCGTAAACAGCGTTCAGCGTGACTATATGGCAGGAGAAGTTAGTAAGGATATCACAAAGAGAATCCTTCTTCCACAGGATATTGTTGCTGCTCATGAGCAGGGACTTATCCATTTTCATGATGCGGATTATTTCGCTCAGCATATGCACAACTGTGACCTTGTAAATCTTGAAGATATGCTTCAGAACGGTACAGTAATATCAGGCACAATGATAGAAACACCACACAGCTTCTCCACTGCATGTAATATTGCCACACAGATCATTGCTCAGGTTGCATCAAGTCAGTATGGCGGACAGAGTATATCTCTTACTCACCTTGCACCATTTGTAGATGTAAGCCGTAAAAAAATCAGAAAAGAAGTAGAAGCAGAAGTAGTGGCTATGGGTGCTGACACAAGTGAAGAGGTTATTTCCGAAGTTGTAGAAAAACGCCTCAAAGACGAAATCAAAAAGGGTTGTCAGATGATTCAGTATCAGGTAGTTACACTTATGACTACCAACGGACAGGCTCCTTTTGTGACTGTATTTATGTATCTTGGAGAAGCAAAGGACGAAAGAACAAAGAAGGACCTTGCTCTCATTATAGAAGAAATGCTCAAGCAGAGAATTATTGGTGTTAAGAATGAATCAGGTGTGTGGATTACACCTGCATTCCCTAAGCTTATCTATGTATTGGAAGAGCAGAATATTCATGAAAATTCTGAGTATTTCTATCTTACAGAGCTTTCTGCAAGATGTACAGCAAAGAGAATGGTTCCTGACTATATCTCAGAAAAAATGATGCTTAAGCTTAAGGTGGACAAAAACGGAGACGGACATTGCTATACCTGTATGGGATGTCGTTCATTCCTTACACCTTATGTGGATCCTGAGACAAATGAGCCTAAATACTACGGCAGATTCAATCAGGGGGTTGTTACCATCAACCTTGTTGACGTGGCTTTGTCATCGGGAGGCGATATGGACAAATTCTGGAAGATATTTGACGAAAGACTTGACCTTTGCTATCGTGCACTTCTTTGCCGTCATAACAGACTCAAAGGCACATATTCCGATGCTGCACCGATTCTCTGGCAGTATGGTGCTCTTGCAAGACTTAAAAAGGGTGAAACCATCGACAAGCTTCTTTACGGCGGTTATTCCACAATTTCGCTTGGATATGCAGGTCTTTATGAATGTGTAAAATATATGACAGGCAAATCCCACACAGACGAAGAAGCAACACCATTTGCTATCGAAGTAATGGAATACCTTAACAAGGCTACAAAGAAATGGAAAGAAAAGCACAATATAGACTTCTCTCTCTACGGAACTCCCCTTGAGTCAACCACATATAAGTTCTCCAAGTGTTTGCAGAAGAGATTTGGAATTATCGAAGGCGTAACAGACAAAAACTATATTACAAACAGCTATCATGTTCATGTTACTGAGGAAATCGATGCTTTTGAAAAGCTTGCATTCGAATCCAAATTCCAGCAGCTTTCACCGGGCGGTGCCATAAGCTATGTGGAAGTACCGAATATGCAGAACAATATCCCTGCAGTTATCAGCGTTATGAAGTTTATCTATGATAATATTATGTACGCAGAGCTTAATACAAAATCTGACTACTGTCAGGAATGTGGCTTTGACGGAGAAATCGTCATTGAAACAGATGAAGATGGTAAGCTTATCTGGAAATGTCCGAACTGCGGAAATACTGACCAGACCAAGATGAATGTTGCAAGGAGAACTTGCGGTTATATCGGTACACAGTACTGGAATCAAGGCAGAACACAGGAAATCAAGGAAAGAGTATTACATCTGTAATTAGGTAAGATACAATGAATTATGCAGCAATAAAAAAATGTGATATCGCAAACGGCACAGGAGTGAGGACATCACTCTTTGTGTCCGGTTGTCGTCATCATTGTAAGGGATGCTTTCAGCCGGAAACATGGGATTTTGATTTCGGAAATGAATTCACTCCCGAAATAGAAAACGATATTATAGAGTCCCTTACACCTGATTATATTGAGGGGCTTACACTTCTTGGCGGTGAGCCGTTTGAACCGGAAAATCAGAGAGTCCTTGTGAAGTTTTTAAAAAGAGTGAGAGAAGCATATCCGGACAAATCCATATGGTGTTATTCAGGATATCTCTTTGACGAAGAGTTGCTGAAGGATTCAAAGGCAAGATGTGAAGTTACCGACGAGATGCTGTCCTATATCGATGTGCTTGTTGACGGTGAATTTGTATTGGAGAAGAAAAATATTATGCTTAAATTCCGCGGCTCGGAAAATCAGCGTATCATCGATGTGAAGAAATCTCTTGGTACAGGAGAAGTTGTACCCTGGGAAGTTTAAGGAGTATGTTATGAAAATAGAAATAAAAAAGTTAAATGAAAACGCACAGATTCCTACACGTGGCTCCCAAAAGGCAGCAGGATATGACCTTTATGCGTGTATAGATGGAGAAAGTGTTACAATACCTGCTCATTCTACTGTCAAAATCGGCACAGGACTTGCTATTGCAGTTCCTGACGGATACTTTGGTGCAATATTTGCAAGAAGCGGTCTGGCGGCAAAACAGGGCTTAAGACCTGCAAACTGTGTAGGCGTTGCTGATTCTGATTACAGGGGAGAGTATATCGTGGCTCTTCACAATGATACCGACGAGGACAAGGTCATTGCAAAGAACGAAAGAATCGCTCAGCTTGTGATTATGCCATATCTTTCTGTGGAGTTTGAAGAGGTGGATACTCTTGACGAAACAGAACGTGGCGCAGGGGGATTTGGAAGTACAGGTAAATAGAAATCAAAAACAGGGGACTGTAAAATGAACCGACCCCCAAAAGTTAGACCAAAAATCTAACGATTGGGAGGTCGGTTTTTTCATGGTAAAATATAGTTATGAAATTAAATTGAAAATTGTGCAGGCGTATTTAAATGGGGAGGGTGGA
>SVJM01000059.1 GCA_015068975.1 Oscillospiraceae bacterium
ATGCTATTGAAAACGCCATCAACGCCTGTATGAAGCTTAGTCCCGAAGACAGATATATTGAAATACAGGCAATAACTTATCCTTGCTTTATGATACAGATAAGCAATAGTTTTGACGGAAACATAAGTCTCGATAAAAACGGCGTTCCCGTAAGCACAAAATCAGAACACGGTCTTGGAACACGCTCAATAGTAGCCTTCTGCGAAAAAGCCGGTGCCGCTTATGAATTTAAGACTAATGACCGCAAGTTTTCACTCAGAATTGTAATTGAATAAACAATAAAACCATCTGTAAGACCGACTTGGTAATGCAGATGGTTTTATATTTATTGCCTTTTGTCTTATGATTTATATATCCGTTTAATATGAGGATAGTCCTTTGCAATTGATTCTGCAATAATTTTGTCCGTATTCATAATAAAAACCTCCTTTTGTTTTACAATTCTATTTTAACAACTAAAGAAGGGAATTTGAACAACATAAATATTGTTTTATGTTGAATTCAATAAATACAAGTTTATCTAATTCGTTTTTTACTAATCAATTTTAACACCAAATATGTAAAGAGTAAATAAATTTAATGTATATTTAAATTCATATAACAAAGGGAATGCAAAAAAACTCCAGATCGCAAAAAGGCATAGATTATACATAAGTCAAAAACCTGAATGCACAATAAAACTTACAAATTACTCATTATGTGGGAAATATTACATTTTTATGTAATATTTCCTCTTTTTTTGTGCCTTTTAAACGGACAGGCGAGGACACCTGTCCCTACATCGAATAAACTTCGCCTCTCGGTGTATCGCATACACCTTCGGGTAACCCGAAACCAAAGGTTTCGGCTCAGTTTCTCCTATCACGAAGTCTTTTTCCTATCCCCTTAAATTCAACAGGGACTGTAAAAATAGATTTTTTTACAGTCCCTTTCCTACATACATAAAAACTATATACCTGTTTAATATAATCTGATTTTCACTTTCTCCGCCATTTTACCATCCGGACAAATTTTACATTTCTATAGCCTTGAGAATGAGATCGACACACTTATCTATTCCTAATACACTACTGTCAAGACAAATGTGATAGTTCTCCGCCTTACCCCAGTCCTTAGATGTATATCTCTTATAATTTGTGGCACGGGTTTTGTCCTTTTTGATGATTTCTTTTTCTGTGGCAGGAGTTCCGTTATCTTCAAGCAGTTTCTTTCTGTACTCCATATCCGACGCATATACAAACACATTGAGCACATCATCTCTTTCTCTCAATATGTAATCTGCACTTCTTCCAAGTATAATACATGGTCCTTTATCTGCAATATCTCTTATGATATTATTCTGCAAAATATAAATCTTGTCAGGTGCAGAAATATTGTTGTGAGAAAAAGAGGACACACCGAAGCTTGAAATAGCAATGTTATAAAGCAAACTGTTGTTGCCGTATTCACCATTTTCCTTAATATAGTCCAGTGCATATCCGCTTTCTTTAGCAGCAAGTGCAATAAGCTCCTTGTCATAGCATGGAATCCCTAATTTCTCCGAAAGTTTCTTTCCAATGTCAAGTCCGCCGGAACCAAAAGCTCTTGAAATAGTAATAATCTTTTTTGCCATATTATTCCCCTCCTCCGGTATTATCTGATCTTTGTAATATCATAAGGTGTAGTCTGATATACGTAATAGTTGAGCCAGTTTGAATAAAGAAGATTTGCATGACTTCTCCATGTAACCACAGGCTTCTTTGTATCATCATCATTTGGAAAATAATTCTTTGGTATATCTATAGGAAGTCCTGCATCCTTGTCTCTTAAGTACTCAAGCATAAGCGTCTCAGCATCATACTCTGAATGACCTGTGATAAATATCTGTCTGCCTTTGTTTGTAGCAAGAGCATATATGCCTGCCTCTTTGGATGTGGATAGGATTTTAAGCTCCTTCACCTTCTCTATGTCTTCTCTCTCAACAGTTGTGTGTCTTGAGTGAGGTACCATAAACGTATCATCAAAGCCTCTGAAGAGCATAGATGACTTCCTCTCTACTTTGTGTGGAAATACACCGAAAAGCTTCTTATCAAGAGGATACTTCTTAATGCCATAATGATAATAAAGCCCTGCCTGTGCACCCCAACAGATATGAAATGTGCTTGTAACGTGAGTCTTGCTCCATTCCATTATAGTACATAGCTCATCCCAGTATGACACTTCTTCAAACTCCATGTTTTCCACAGGGGCACCTGTGATGATCATACCGTCATACTTATTGTCCTTGATATCATCAAATACCTTATAAAAGCTTGTCATATGAGTCTGAGATGTATGTGTTGCCTTATGTGTAGCAGTCTGAAGAAACTCAAGCTCCACCTGAAGAGGAGTATTACCAAGAAGTCTTGAAAGCTGTGTTTCTGTCACAATCTTGGTAGGCATAAGATTTAAGAGAAGAATCTTAAGCGGTCTTATATCCTGAGTAAGAGCACGTGTTTCTGTAATTACAAAAATGTTTTCCTGATTGAGTATCTTGGTAGCAGGAAGTTCATTTGGAATTTTGATAGGCATCGGATCACTCTCCTAAAGCTTGTTTAATATCTGCGATAATATCGTCTGCATTTTCTATACCAATGCTCATTCTTACAAGTTCCGGTCCAATACCTGCATCTACAAGCTGTTTGTCAGTAAGCTGACGATGTGTAGTGGAAGCAGGATGGAGAACACATGTCCTTGCATCTGCAACGTGAACTACAATAGATGCAAGTTTAAGTGAATCCATAAACTTAACTGCAGCTTCTCTGCCGCCTTTTGGTCCGAAGGAGATTACTCCCGGTGCACCATTTGGCATATATTTCTTACAGAGTTCATAATCAGGACTTGATTCAAGCATTGGGTAGTTTACCCACTCTACCTTATCGGATGCTTCAAGGAATTTAGCAACCTTAAGGGCGTTTTCACTATGCTGTTTCATTCTTAAGTGAAGAGTTTCAAGATTCATATTAAGAAGGAACATAGCAATAGGTGATGGTGATGAACCAAGGTCACGCATAAGCTGAACTCTTGCCTTAGTTATATATGCAAGCTTACCAAAGTTCTCTGTATATACAACACCATGATATGATTCGTCAGGAGTTGTAAGCTCAGGGTATTTGCCATCCTTTGTCCAGTCGAAATTACCTGAATCAACTACAACACCACCTACAACTGTAGCGTGTCCATCCATATACTTAGTAGTGGAATGAACTACGATATCTGCACCAAATTCAAATGGTCTTGTAAGGATTGGTGTAGGGAATGTATTGTCCACAACAAGTGGCACTCCGTGAGAATGTGCGATATTTGCATATTTTTCTATATCAAGTACTGTAAGTGCAGGGTTTGCAACAGTTTCACCAAACATAAGTCTGGTGTTTTCGTCAAAGAGTGCATCCACCTCTTCGTCTGTCATATCAGGAGTTGCAAATCTTACTTCTATTCCCATCTTTTTGAGAGTAACAGCAAAAAGATTTACTGTACCGCCATAGATAGCAGAAAGACTGACAAAGTTCTGTCCTGCACTTGTGATATTGAGTATTGCCATAAGGTTTGCTGCCTGACCTGATGATGTAAGCATAGCACCTACACCGCCTTCAAGGTCTGCAATCTTGTTTTCTACATGCTCAACTGTAGGGTTTGAGATTCTTGTATACATATGACCTGCAGCCTTAAGGTCAAAAAGATCACCGAGAAATTCTGATGAATCATACTTATATGTGGTGCTCTGATATATAGGGAGCACTCTCGGCTCTCCGTTTTTTGGCTGGTATCCGCTCTGGATACACTTGGTTTCTATTTTGTAATCTGACATAAAAAAATCCTCCGATTCTTATAAGATACGGAGGCTTTTATACTGATATATATGGTTCAGCATAAAAGCCTCACCACTCTCTGAGTTTATTTATGAGGCTAAAAAACCATAGATGGCATAAGAGTATCGTACATTTTGCACATGACAAAAGTGTTTACCATCAATGTTTCCTCCTCATCATTTATTAATAGAATAATATCACGAAAAGCACCTATTGTCAAGGCATCAGGCATCTTTTCCGTCGATTGCATTAAGAGAAAAGGTCTTAAGTATTTCTACTGCTTTTTTTACTTCTTCATCTGTAGGAAGCACCTCGGGAAGAGTATTTGGCATATCTACCGATGTGTACTTAGAGCCTGCGAAATTGTGATAGTGAAGGACTTTGATTTTTGTAATATTTTTGAAATCTCTTAAGAATTCACCCATTTTCTCTATTTCGCCGTCATTATACCCCGGTACATATGGAATTCTGATTTCGATTTTGCATCCCATATCTTCAAGGTATTTAAGATTTGAAAGGATAAGCTCATTTGTACTTCCTGTGCATTTTTTGTGGACCTCAGGGTCTATCGCCTTAAGATCATAAAGGAATATATCTGTATAAGGCATTACCTTGTCTATTTCTTCTCTTCTTACATTTCCGCAGGTATCCACTGCAGTATTTACACCATTATCCTTAAGCTTCTTAAGAAGCTCTCTGCAGAAATCAGCCTGGCACAGACACTCACCGCCTGAAAGTGTGGCACCGCCACCTGAATTGTCATAGAAAGCCTTGTCTTTCATAATCTCGTCCACAAGATAATCCACCGTCACCTTTGTCCCGTAGATTTTCAGAGCTTCTCCATAGCAGTTTGTGACACAGTCTCCCTTAAGGGTACAGAGATTTCTGTCAAGTATATGCTCTCCCTCTTTCAAAATATGAGCATCACACACTTTCATACACTCACCGCAGCCTATACACTTCTTCGGAATATATGATAGCTGAGGCTTAAAGGAAATGCTCTCAGGATTATGACACCATACACACTTAAGAGAGCACCCTTTAAAAAACACCGTAGTTCTTATTCCGTCACCGTCATGTACGGCAAACTTTTTTATATCGCAGATCATTGCTTCCATAATACAATACCTCAATAATATTTTTTTAAAAGTATATCATTCAAATAACGCAAAGTAAATGTTATAAACATTCTTTTTGACTATTTCGAAACTCAAATAATACCATTTTTTGACACAAGGTCTTCTTTTTCCTTCTTTGAAAGGTGTTTTATGGTGTATTCGGTCTTCAATGCTTCACTCTTTGAATCAAACTCCATAAGAAATACCATCTCCACAGGGAGCCTTGCACGGGTATATCTCGAAGCTACACCTTTGTTGTGCAACTCAAGTCTTTTTTGAGGATCGGGAGTATATCCGCAATAAAGGGAACCATCATTGCAACGAAGCATATATACATAATATTTCTGCACAAACAATCCCTCCCCTTATAAGATTTTATCACAAAAAGAGGAGGGGTTGCAAGTACTGAATTATTTAAGATACTGTAAGATATCGTCCGTTTCATCAAGTACAGACATAAGAATATACAACCTTGGTATATGGAAAGGACCTTTGAAGATATTTCCCTTAAGAGTAGTGGATGGAGTATTGTCATAGTGAAGGTATCCGTACCATTCGCCATTTTTTTCATCTATGAAATACTTTTTGCAATACTCTTTCACTTCTTCATATATTTTAAGATATTTCTCATCGCCAAAAAGCATATATGCATATCTCATGGCAATCATTGTCTCGCACTGTGGCCACCAAAGCTTCATATCCCATTCAAGCTGCACGGGAGGACATCCCAGCACATCGGTAAAAGCAATAAGCCCGCCGTTTTTTTGGTCCCATCCCAGAGGATAGGTGATATCTATGATATTTTTCCCGAAATCAATAAGTCTTTGGTCACCTTTTATTATCCCTTCCGACATAACAAACCAGGCAGCTTCCATAGAGTGTCCCGGATTAACTATTCTGCCTGTTGGTGTATCGGAAAATGTACCATCAGAATTTACATTTTCCATAAGGCCTTTATCTGTAAGATATCCGCCACAAACTATCTCTTCCACACATTCTGTGCATATGGAATCATAGAAATCTTTTTTGTCACTGTTCATACTTCTCATTACCTGTGCAGTAGAAAGCATTATCATAACAGGTGCCAATGATTTCATAGAGCTGTTTTGGGGATTGATTTTGGGTGGATTGTATCTTATTCCTTTGAAGCACTCATAAGCCACCTGAAAGTACTTATCTGCATCTTCCATTATCCCCTTGTCACCTGTTGCCTTATAATACTCTGCACATCCTATCGCCGCAAAGGTCTCAGAATAGTAGTATCTTCTCTTCTGAAGTCCCTTTCCATCTTCTGTAACAGTGAAATACATCCTTCCGTCAGCATCTGTGCACTTAGGAAGAAAAGAATAGAGGTTTTCTGCGATTTTTAAATATTCGGGGTTCTTTTCTATCACATTGTACGCCTTTGAAAATACCCACAATGCTCTACCCTGAAACCACACACTTTTGTCCCTGCCATACACATTTCCTTCTCTGTCAAGCTGAGTATATATACCGCCATTTTTGTAATCAATTGCATCCTTCATCCAGAATGAAAGGATATTTTCTGTAAGTTCTTTTTTGAAATTCACTTTCTTTTCCCCCTTATGCAAATGTAACATAATCTCTTAATGAAACCTCAGGTATCATATCTTTAATATCTGTGTCTGTATCCCATAGCATCTCAGAAAAAAGAGCCACCGGATACATAATATTCTCTTCAAACATACCGTCCTCCACAAGAGCATATATGCTTGTATTTCCTTTTGTAATATCCTTAAAGAGCTTCACCATATCATAAGCATAGCCGGCATTTGTAAGCCAGTATGCCTGAACATATTTCCAGATTTTTCTCTTTCTCTCTATGCGGTTTCTCTTCATTGACCTTGAGCTTACGCCAAGGATGTGTGCTCCTTCAAGGTGTGTGAAGGTAAGCCAGTCAAGCTTTACAAGACCTTTTGTCACAGCACCCGAAAGGTCGTCTTCGCCCCTTAAAGTAAGGATTTTCTTTGTGAAATCACAGGTTTCTTCAAAGCCTTCCACCTCTGATGGAAGATATTTAAATGGAAATGCACCGCAGTTTTCCCAGATGATTCTTATTCTCTTGTCAGTATTCTTAATATAATGAAGCTTATCTCTCACACTTGTGGCATGAAGTCCGAACTGGAGGTTAATATCAGGGTATTTATCAAAAAACATCTTTGATGTATTATTTACAAGCTGTGTTACTGCATCGGCAATAAGTATTCCGCCGATATCCTCTTTGTCAAGCTCAGTAAATGACTGGAAGTATATTCCGTCAAGTCCAAGGTGAGCATAATCCTTTTCGTATTTATGGAATATATCCTTTGACATTGTATCGATTGTATTTAAGTCAAATATATTGCAGTCTGTGCCCCATCCCCACTCATATCCAAAGAGCACTCTTATACCGCAAAGATGGGCATAGTCAATCATCTCTTTTGTATTTACAGGGGGGAAATCGTTCCATATAATAATACAGTTTAACTTAAGCTTAACCATATTGTCGATATATCCCTTGTAATCATATATTACATGTCCCCAGGTCCATAGTCCTCTGTCTGATATTGCAGGATGTGATGATGTCTCAAACGGAGGAAATACGCCTTCCTCAAATGGATTTATACGGAATTTGTCCGAATGAGGATACTCAAGACTTATAAGGTACTTATTGTAAAAGTCTATGCAACCATAGAGCACACCGTTGTCGTCTGAACCCTCAATGATAGCTATATCATCAGATACTTTTATGTGGTATTCTTCAGGACAGGAGAAAGTATAGGTGGAATTCTTCTTTATATAAGGATTGTCAGCCTTTGTGCCAATATATATTTTAAGATACTCTTTTATCCTTTCTTCCTCTCCGTACTTAACACAGATTGGGTATTCAAATGTATAGTCAAGGATAAGCTCTGTGAGATTTGCTACGCCCTTTTTTTCTACAGAAGATATGTTTTCTCCTGTAACAAAGCACACTTTTTTCATAATGCATCCTCCGTAAACAAAAAATACTTCCTACAAAAAATTATATCACAAATTCTTCATAGGAAGTAGTAGTCTGTTGACAAAAAACTGTACTGTATTGATATTTTTGCTCTATATATCGTCTTTTTTTGATTTGCTGTATT
>SVJM01000060.1 GCA_015068975.1 Oscillospiraceae bacterium
CAATTCTATATATAATGGTGCAACGGGAATAGATTTGCATCTTTCTTGTATGAGAGAAGAAGAAAGAACAGTCGATGCATTAAGACAGATTGTAAATATGTGCAAACTTCCCATACTTGCATTAAATTATGACATTGATATGTTTGCCCAGGTGCAACCGTCAACAGAAGAAGAAAGAGTGGATATTCTTCTCAAAGCCGCAGAAGCGGGAGTTGCATGTATAGATTTTCAGGGATATACTCTGGATAAGGAATCAAAGTATAAATTCCGTCAGGAATTTTCGCATCTTGACTATTCATTTGTAAAGGCAAATCCCCACGAAGTAATAATGGACGAAAAAGTTATAGACAAACAAATGGAACTTTTTGAAAAAGTGCATTATATGGGAACAGAGGTTCTCCTTTCTTGTCACCCGAGAGTATATCTTGATGCAGAACAAGTGGTAGACCTTGCACTGTTTCTCGAAAAGAGAAATCCCGATGTGATAAAGATTGTAACATCATCAAGAACAGAGGATGATGTGATTGAAGGTATCAGAGCTATGCACCTTCTCAAAAAAGAACTGAAAACTCCGGTTACATACCATCTGTCAGGACAATCGGGCAAACTTTCAAGAATATTAAATCCCGTCCTCGGAGGACACATAGTGTTTTGTAATGACAGATGTAATACAGCCAGTGATATGAGTCAACTTGACTTAAGAGAAGCAAAAAAAGTTATAGATGCAATGAATCTTATGAAAGGAAAGTGTTAAAAGATGAAAAGAAAATCAATATTGTTTTCAGGCGTTGGTAAGGCAGAATATGTAGAGCAGGATATGCTTCCTATGGAAGAAGAAAGTGTTAAAGTAAGAATGGAATACACTGTAGTATCTGCAGGTACAGAAAGAGCAAATATTATGGGAATGCCAAATGCAGGAGGAAACAAGTTTCCAAAGCAGTTGGGATATTGCGGAGTAGGTATCGTGGAAGAAACGGGCAGTCTTGTTACCAAAGTAAAAAAAGGTGACAGAGTACTTGTATATCACGGAAAGCATACCTCTCATAATATAGTTTCTCAGGATAAAGTAACACTTGTAGAGGATGATAATATAGATTCAAGAGAAGCGGCATTTGTTATCATTGCTTCGATGGGACTTGGCGGCGTAAGAAAACTTGAACTTGAAATAGGGGAGTCTGCCATGGTTATGGGACTTGGACTTCTCGGTATATTTGCGGTTCAGTTTTTAAGACAGAGCGGTGCAATGCCGTTAATCGTTGCCGATCTTAATCCCGAAAGAAGAAAACTTGCTTTAGAGCTTGGAGCAGATTATGCATTTGACCCATCAGATGAAGATTTTGTAGAAAAAGTAAAAGCCGTTACCAAAGGTAAGGGAGTCAATGCCTGTGTAGAGGTAACAGGAGTATCTGCGGCTATGAGTCAGGCACTTGACTGTGCGGCATATATGGGAAGAATTTCACTTCTTGGTTGTACGAGGGTTTCTGATTGCGGTGTGGATTATTACCGTAAGGTTCACCGCCCCGGTGTGAAACTTATAGGAGCTCACAACTTGGTAAGACCGAAAGTTGAATCATATCCTCATCATTGGACACATCAGGATGACTGCAAGGCAATCCTTGATATGATTACAATGGGAAGAATAAAGGTATTGCCGATTATCTCAAGAATTGTATCACCAGAAAAATGTCCGGAAATATATACCGAACTTTGCACATCAAAGGATTTCCCGTTAGGAACAGTATTTGATTGGAGGAACATATGAAAATAAAAATAGGACAGATAGGTATAGGACACAATCACGGAAAGATGAAGTTTTATGCTTTTAAGCAGTTTCCGGAACTTTTTGAAGTAGTGGGATTTTCTGAAGATAATCCGGACTGGCTTGAAAAAAGAGGAGACCTGGATGTATATAAGGGGTTTAAGAACTACCCTGTGGAAGAACTCATAGATATGTGCGATGCTCTTATTATTGAATGTGATGTAAAAAACCTTACTAAATATGCACTTATGTGCGTGAAGAAGGGTAAGCATATACATATGGATAAGCCTGCATCAGGTACACTTTCGGAATTTAAGGAAGTACTGGATATTGCAAAGGAAAAGAATCTTGTGGTGCAGATGGGATATATGTATCGTTATAACCCTGCGGTTTTAAAGACATTTGAACTTATCGAAGAGGGCAAACTCGGAGAAATTTATTCAATCAATGCAGAAATGAGTACCTTTCATCCCAAAAAATACAAAGAATGGCTCACAACCTTTAATGGCGGTATTATGTATATACTTGGTTCACATCTTGTAGACCTTATAGTATATATTATGGGAGAGCCGGACAGAGTTACTTCCTATCTTAAGCATACAGGTCTTGACGGTGTAGATGTGTGTGATAATAACCTTGCAGTTTTAGAATACGGAAATTCTCTTGCAAGGATTTATGTATCAAGCGTAGAAGTAAACGGATGGGGAAGAAGGCAGTTTATGGTTTCCGGAAGTAAGGGAACTGTAAATATCGTACCTATGGAAAACCCATGTACAATGACGTATTCAGATCTTGCTATAACGGACACACACTATGAGGACAAAAAGGTGATTTGTGATATTGAGGATGTACCCAAGGACTCAAGGTATGATACAATGGTAAGCGCTTTTTATGAATATATCAAAGGAACAAAGGAAAATCCATTTACCTACGAGCATGATTACCTTGTGCAGAAAGTATTGTATGAAATTATAGGAGGAACTAACTGATATGCCTACATTTCTTTTTAAAGGTGGTCGTGTATGGGACGGAGAAAAGTTTGAAAATAAAAATGTATATGTAGAAAACGGAAAAATCGCTTATATGGGAAGTGATGAACCTGCAGCAGATTATTCATATGATATAACGGGCAAAATTCTCTCTGCGGGCTTTGTGGATATACATACACATCTTAAGCATGTTTCAACTGATAATTTTGGCTTTGAGCCGCATCTTCTGACAGTTCCGTTTGGTGTGACCTGTGCAGCAGATTGTTCAGGAAACAATGGCTCTGATGCAGTGATGGATTTATTTACAATAAAGCCGGTAGTTTTTGCAGGTGCAAAGATGGCAGACAATGAGGTTGATTTTGAAACATTAGAAAAAAACCTCTCCCGTTACAATAAATATCTTGTGGGAATAAAAGTATATTTTGATCAACACGGGCACGGGGTAACTGATGAAAAGCCTCTTAAAGTGTTGGCAGATTATGCAAAAGAAAACGGACTTAAGATGATGGTTCATTGTACAAATTCTCCTGTAAGTATGAAAGAATATCTTCCTTTGTTTAACCCGGGAGATATCCTTACACACGCTTTTCATGGCGGTGAAAACACCTGTGCAGATGATAATTTTGAAAGCATCAGAGAAGCACAAAACAGAGGTGTCATTATTGATGCCGGTATGGCAGGATGTATTCATACTGATTTTACTATCTTTGAAACAGCGATCAAAAACAATCTTATCCCCGATGTTATAAGTACGGATATCACAAGAAGCAGTGCTTATATCAGAGGCGGTATTTACGGACTGACAATGTGTATGTCTATTGCAAAGGATCTTGGTATGACCGAAGAGGATGTGTTTAAGTGTGTCACATCCAATGCTGCTAAAGCTGTAGGCAAAGAAGCAGAATGGGGAACTTTGAAGATAGGCGGATGTGCAGACCTTACAGTTGTGGATTATGAAGGATCAGGCTATGATACCACCGATAAAGCGGGCAGAAGAATTACAAATGATAAGTCATTAAGATGCGTTCTTACAATGATTAATGGATACATACAATACAGAATTTAATCTGATGCTAAATACCTGCTAAAAAAGAAAAGAGGAAATGCTTAAGCTTTCTCTGCACTTTATTTGGCGGGTATTTTTTTGTCTATAATACTATGTGTTAAGTATTCAAATTGTTGATTTTTGTGGACAATTATGATATTATTTACTATTAAGAGGTGATGGATTTGAAAAGAATATTAATAGTAGTGGATATGCAGAAGGATTTTGTTGATGGTGCGCTTGGTTCAAAAGAAGCAGTTGCTATTGTAGATAATGTAGTAAAAAAAATCAATGACTTTGACGGAGATATTATCGTTACCTACGATACTCACCCGGAAAACTATATGGAAACACAGGAAGGGAAAAATCTTCCGGTGCCTCACTGTATTAAGGGTACGGATGGTTGGAAACTTGATGCCAAAGTTCAGGCAGCGCTTGACAAAAAAGAATATAAAGTTATAGAAAAGCCTACATTTGGCTCTGTAGAACTTCCTGAATATATAAAAGCAAATTATAATCCCAACGATATAGAGATTGAGCTTATAGGGCTTTGTACTGATATTTGCGTTGTATCAAATGCACTTTTGATGAAGGCAAATTTTCTCGAAACCAAGGTAAGTGTTGATGCAAGTTGCTGTGCCGGCGTTACTCCTGACAGTCATAATGCGGCACTGACAACTATGAAAATGTGTCAGGTGAATGTGATTGGAGAATAATTATAGCTTCGATAAATTATACTGACTTATATAAGAAATGTAATAAGACAGGAACTGATTGGAGGAAGAATTAATGTTTAATGCAGAAAAGGTAAAAAATGAATGTGTTGAATGGATAAGAGATTTTTTTGAAAAAAACGGCAAAGGATGTAATGCTGTTGTTGGTATTTCAGGAGGAAAGGACAGTTCTATAGCAGCGGCATTGTGTGTTGAAGCTTTGGGCAAGGATCGTGTTATCGGTGTGTTGATGCCTCAGGGAGAGCAGCATGATATAGATATGGCATATATGCTTGTAAATCATCTTGGAATTAAGCATTATGTTGTGAATATTAAAGATACAGTAAATGAACTTCTTAAAAGTCTTCCTTCTGATCTTCAAGTGACAGATCAGACCAGACAAAATCTTCCGCCGAGAATAAGAATGTCAACTCTTTATGCGATTTCTCAGAGCTCAAACGGAAGAGTATGTAATACATGTAATTTGTCGGAGGATTGGGTTGGTTATTCTACACGATATGGTGATGCGGCAGGGGACTTTTCTCCCATGTCACATCTTACAGTAACAGAGCTTAAGGAGATAGGATATTTGCTTGGACTACCGAGAGAGCTGGTAGACAAGACTCCTATTGACGGTCTTTGCGGCAAAACTGATGAGGAAAACCTTGGCTTCACATATGCGGAGCTTGATAAATATATCAGAGAAGGCATCATTGAGGATGAAGACAAAAAGAAGCTTATAGACTATAAACACAAAATGAACTTATTCAAGCTTGAAATGATGCCAAGCTTTAAGCCGGAGATGTAAACATAATTATGAGTGAGCAAAAAACAAAACTTACATTACGCATAACCGCATTTGTCAAAAAGAATGCGGTTATGTGTATCGCTTTATTAGCAGCTATAATTACAAGCTTTATTATACCTGTAGATGAAGAATATCTTGGGTATTTCGATTACAAGACCCTGACATGTCTTTTCTGTGTACTGGCAGTTGTGTGTGCACTGAAGAATATACAGTTCTTTTATATGCTTGCCAGAAGGGTTGTTCAGCTGTTTAAAAATGCACGTATGAGTGTCCTTGCTTTGGTATATATCACATTTATCGGCTCAATGCTTATTGCAAATGATATGGCGCTACTTACATTTTTGCCTTTGGGCTATCTGGTATTAACAACAACCGGCAAAGAAAAATACATGGCATTTACCTTTATTATGCAGAATATCGCTGCAAATCTTGGCGGAATGCTTACTCCTTTTGGAAATCCTCAGAATTTGTATTTGTATACAAAGTTCAACATACCAAATATGGAGTTTATGTCTATAATGTTGCTACCATTTGTAATCTCGATTGTTATTATTACATTGTGCTGTATAATCTTTGTCAAACCGGAAAATCTGGAGCTTGAGGATGTCAAACTCCGTTTAAACCCGATGCGTACTTTTATTTATATGATTTTGTTTGCATTATCGATAATAATTGTATTCAGAGTTATTCCTTATTGGATAGGGCTGGTGATTATACCTGTAGTTTTATTGTTTATGGACAGAAAAGCCCTCAGGATGGTGGATTATCCATTGCTATTTACATTTGTATTTTTCTTTATCTTTTCAGGAAATATGGCAAGGATAGATGTGGTCAGAAATTTCTTTTCATATTTACTTGACAAAAGTACATTACTCTTCAGTGTTATTTCATGTCAGTTTATAAGTAATGTACCTTCTGCAATATTGCTGTCTCAGTTTATTTCCAACTATCCGGATCTTCTTGTAGGAGTAAATATCGGAGGGGTGGGCACATTAATTGCATCCCTTGCCAGCTTAATCACATTCAGGGAATATGTAAAAAACAATCCCGGCAAAACGATGTATTACATAGGTATGTTTTCAGCCTTTAACTTCAGCTTTTTGATATCGCTGACAGCAATAATGATGATATTTTAAGTGTTAGAGTGTTATCTTTTGTTAGACTTTGGTTAAGGAGATCAGATAATGATAAATATAAAGAAGCACATATGGTTATCTTTTTTACTGATATTTGTTTTATTTTTTTCATCCTGCGCTAAACCTGAACCTGAAATATCTCAGGAAGTTTCAGAACTTATATATGACAATACAAGCTACGTTTTGGTCAATGATAATGTTCCTCAGTTTAAAACAGATGAGATTACCACAGATTCTTTTGAAAGATACAGTGAGCTGGATTCTTTGGGAAGGTGCGGAGTAGCCTTTGCCTGTGTTGGTAAGGATATAATGCCCACAGAAGAAAGAGATGCTATAGGACAGATTAAGCCTTCAGGTTGGCAGATAGCAAAATATGATATTGTGGATGGCAAGTATCTGTACAACAGATGTCACCTGATAGGATATCAGCTTACAGGTGAGAATGCAAATGAAAAAAATCTTATTACAGGTACCCGTTGGATGAATGTAGACGGGATGCTGCCTTTCGAGAATATGGTTGATGACTATATCGAGGAAACAAATAACCATGTTATGTATAGGGTAACACCTGTATTTGAGGGAGACAATCTTCTTGCAAAGGGTGTGCAGATGGAAGCATATTCTGTAGAAGATAAGGGAAAAGGTGTTTCCTTCAATGTTTTTGTGTTTAATGCACAACCGGGGATAGAGATAAATTATGCAGACGGAACAAGCAGATTGATTGATGAATCCGCTGACAAAAAAACTCAGTCCGAAAGTGGCACTGAACCTGATAAGAAAGTTGATGACCAAAAGGAAGCATCAACCTCACCCGGTGAGTATGTATTAAATACCAATACAATGAGGATGCATTATAAAGATTGTCCTTCTGTATCGGATATACAGCCTGATAACAAAGAAAACTATAACGGGACCAGGGAGGATCTGATAGAAAACGGATATAAGCCGTGTGGAAGGTGTAAACCATGAATTGAATATTAGTTAAAACAAGGTGGAGCTTTAAATGCTTCGCCTTGTTTTGTTTATAATTTTAACGCTCGTACCTTCCAGGTTCAAGTCGATGACACTAGATCCTAATGGTTATATAGCATATGTGAAAGAATTATTTTTCTTTTGCATATGCTATTTTTTAGCCAATATCAAAAAGGGTAATATGCAAATGCAATATTCTTATTTTAAAATACATGTTAGTCGTTTTTGTCTTAATGCAATCTTAATGCGGATATTCAACCGTTAATGCCATTTTAAAATATATTATGATACAATGATAATAGAAAAAGATACACTTGATTGGTGGTTTTGATTATGGATGCAAAAATAAAGAAGCATTTGTCTTCTTCTCAGATAATAATATTCGGTTTTGCAGGAGCAATAATATTAGGCACAATTCTTTTAATGCTC
>SVJM01000061.1 GCA_015068975.1 Oscillospiraceae bacterium
ATCGAATAAACTTCGCCTCTCGGTGTATCGCATACACCTTCGGGTAACCCGAAACCAAAGGTTTCGGCTCAGTTTTTCCTATCACGAAGTCTTTTTTCTATCCCCTTAATTCAACAACAGGGACTGTGAAAATTTTACAGTCCCTGTTGATTATTTAATCAGTTTATAAATCTCAGTTTCCCACGGTGCCCATTGGTCACGATCTTCTGTTGAAGGTTTGGATTCCTCTATATTTGTAAGCACTCTTTTCCATTTCTTATTTTTTATTTCTTCAGGAAATTCAACCAAAGTGTGCTTACTTGCGAAGTTTACCACCACAAGAAGTGTTTCCTTTTCACATTTCCTTAAATACATTATCACATCAGGATGATCTTTAAGGAGAAATTCAAGACTTCCTTCTACAATGGCAGGATACTCCTTTCTCATCCCGATAAGCTTCTTATAGAAATTAAATACAGACTCCTTGCTTTTAAGATCATTTTTCAGATTGATTTCTTTATATTCAGGGTTTACCTTTATCCATGGTGTCCCGATAGAAAATCCTGCATTTTTACTATCATCCCACTGGTAAGGAGTCCTTGCATTGTCACGGCTTTTTGGAGCAAGAGTCTTAAGAGCTTCTTTAGGGGATATGCCTTTTTGTATCATTGAGTGATAATCTCCCTTTGTATAGCAACAGTTATAGTCGTCTATACTGTCATACTTTACATTGGTCATACCGATTTCTTCACCCTGATATACAAAAGGTGTACCCGGCGTGGTATGGATAAGTGCCGCAAGTGCCTTTGCAGATCTAGTACGGAAGCTTACAGCATCACCATAACAGGATACCTGTCTTGCGCTGTCATGGTTTGACATATACTGAACTGCCCATCCGCCTTTTGCTATTACATCTGCCCAGTTGGTCTGAACATCTCTGAAATGCTTTGCTGTCATCGAAAGTATCCCTCTGTGTGACAGTTGAAAATGATAAACCATATCAAGCTCTTCTCTGTCAGGATGAGTGTATTGGAGTGCAATATTGTGTCCTACAGATGCGCCCTCACCTACTGTCATACAATCCCTTACACCGAACACATTTTTATTCATATCGTGAATAATCTCGTGGATGCCTTCCACATTTGTGCTCATAGAATAGTCTACCACAAAGCCGTTTCTGTCAAGAGGACCGGGTTCTTTTGTTGTATCAGGGAAGCCTTCTGTTTTCTTAAGCCTTGTAAATACATCCAGTCTGAATCCATCTACGCCCATATCAAGCCACCAATGGAGCATATCATAAACTTCTTTTCTCAGCTCTTCACATTCCCAATTGAGATCAGGCATTTTCACCGCATACTGATGGAAATAATACTCGCCTGTAGTTTCGTCATATTCCCATGCAGAGCCATTACCTTCTCTGAAATAACTTCCCCAGTTGTTTGGCTCCTTGCCATCCTTTGGCGGTTGCCATATGTAGTAATTTCTGTATGGATTGTCCTTTGACTTCCTTGACTCCTTAAACCACCTGTGTTCATCAGAAGTATGGTTCAATACCATATCCATAATAACTCTTATCCCAAGGCTGTGAGCCATATCAAGCATTTCTTTGAAATCCTCTAAGGTGCCGTAAGCAGGGTCAATATCCATATAGTCAGCCACATCATAGCCATTATCTACCTGAGGAGATGTGTATATGGGAGCAAACCATATGCAGTTTATACCAAGGTCTTTTAAGACAGGAAGCTTGGACATTACACCCTTTATATCGCCTATTCCGTCTCCGTCCGAATCACAGAAGCTTTTGCAGTAGATTTCATACACTACCGCCTCTTTCCACCATTTATCTGCCACAATATCACAGCCTTTCGTTGTAATTATAATTTATACTTTAAGTATAATGCTATGATATATGAATGTAAATAAAACATATTGCCATATATTTTAAATATCTTGCCATAAAAATAAAATGTAAAAAAGCCAATATCGTTAAATTAAGGATTAGTCATCCTGAGTAAGCGAAGTACCCGAAGGATCTAAATAATACTTTCAGATTCTTCGACTTCGCTCAGAATGACATACAGCAATTTGCTTAACTTACGCCTCTGTTGTAGCTATCTGCTCCTGTACCAAGGTGGATTCATATTTATCTATGATTCTCTCCTGAAGCTTTTCTCTCATTTCCATATTGATAGGATGTGCAATATCCTTAAACTCATTTTCGGGAGTTTTTCTGCTGGGCATTGCAATGAAGAGCTTTTCCTGACCTTCAATTATCTTGATATCGTGAACTACAAATGAATTGTCAAAGGTCACCGATACTACTGCCTTCATCTTACCCTCTTCAGGCATTTGCCTTATTCTGATATCTGTAATTTCCATTTTGTTGCCTCCATTTAAGTTAAGTATTGTTATTATAGTAAGCAAAATTAGAAATTTTATGCAAGAATGAAATGTAAAAAAACTCCATATCTCAAAAATTACCCCACCGGGGACGGTCCCTGATGGGGTAATTTTTTATAATATATTGTGTTTTTTTATAAACCTGTGAAGCCACAGTCCCAGCACACCGCATGAAATCACTTCGCCTATAAATACAGTCACTGCGAAATACCATATTGATCCTTCAAAATGATATACATAAGAAAGAATCAAAGGTATTATCACAGTATTTGATATTATGGGACAAGATGCCGCAAGGTATTTATTCTTTCTCAGTACATAGGTAAATACTGCACCTATAAGTGTGGCAACACTTCCGAATATTACATCATATATATGTGCACCGGAGATAATATTTGCGATAACACAGCCCAGAGTAAGTCCCGGTATAGCAGACGATGTAAATACAGGTAGTATGGTTAAGCTTTCTGAAAACCTTATCTGTATTACCCCGTTTGAAAGCCCCATCATGGAAGCGATAAGGGTCAGTATCACATATAACCCCGCTGTCAGTGCCGCATAGGTCAGGTTTTTTGTATTTTTCATTTTGTTCTCCTTAGTTTTTATTTAAGTGAGGATGGTTTCGAACTCACTTTGCTTTATTTTACATTAATTTGTTTTAAATTCTACTATTTTTTCATTTTGTTGCCATTTCACTTCATACCCGAAGGCTTCTGTGAGGAAATCAAAGGGCAGACAAAAGCGACCGTCTTTTACGTCAGGAATCTCATTTATTGCTATTTCCTCCCCGTTTTTGTATGCTTTTTTCTCTTTTAAGCTTACGATCACCTCATCATACATCTTAGTAAATACCAGCTTATCTTCTTCTATCTTATATCCTATATCCGACTTTTCAAAGAGCTTTCTTGCGTCTATCATAAGCTTACCATTTTTCAGGTATGGTCGTTCTTTGGATACAGGGATTTCGTGATTGAGCTTGATTATCACATCTTCCTTTATATTCTGAGGGACAGGGATGTTTTTGTATCCGTTTATCACAAATTCATTTCCTATTATGTCTATTGTAAGGATGTCCTCTCCTGCATCTATCTCATCCCAGTACTGACCAGTCTTTGATACATATATCTTTTCTTTGTCTGTATAATAGAATATGTCAGCTGATGCCATTACATACTTTGGCATTTTGTCTTCGAAGTCAAGCTTGGTAAAGTCCATTTCGTCAGATTTGATGAAATAATATCCGTACTTGGTGGAGGTAAGGCTTAAGCCATTTGCCTTCTTTGGCGGATTGAGAGTATTAAGCTTCAGCCATTTCATTCCGCCTGTTGAATAATACTCATCACCTGCAGTAACATAATATATACCGTCAGAGAAGCTCATCCTTGTGGGGAATTTTGGAAACGCCACTTCATCTTTAAGGTTAAATTCCTCGTCAAACATATATATCTTTGAATAGAAATCCAGTGCCGCCTGGAAATATGCCGGTGCACCGTCATACTCTCCCCATTTTGCCATATAGCCTGAGTCTGTATTTACGATTTTATAGTTATTGCCTTCAATCCCAAAAATATCCTTAGCACTCTGAGAAAGGGTCTTTTCTGTATATTCTTTTCCATCCTTTGAGAAATACAGCTTATCTTTTTCAAACTTATAGTATTCTTCCCCTGTCCATTTAAGTCTGCCCTTCGCCATTTCATAAGGGCTGTCATACTCAGGACCTGCATATGTCTGTTGCTTCGAAATACGGAAGCTGTTAAGAGTTCCGCCATTATTGTTGGCAGGCAGTATGGTCTCTATAGTAAAACGTGTTTTCTTTCCTGCAGGAAGCTCTATACTTGCCATTACATCCAATGCACCCGAAGGCTTATTTCCTTTGCAGATTGCATAATCTGTCATAGGGTTTCCCTTTTCATCATATACAAGCACAATATTATTTGCACCGGTTTCCTGAATATAATCAAAGTATCTTGTCTCGCGTGTTCCGTTTGAAATAATCAGATCATAGCACACTCTTACACCATAGTTACCCAGATTGCATGCTCTTAAGTAATTGTCTGTGTATCTGTCAAGCTTCTGGTTTGGCTCGTATTTTTTTGCTTCCTTTCCGGTGATATCATCGCCCATCTCTGTGTTGTCAGCATGATATACATCGAAATACCACAATCTGTCCTTTTGAAGATCTCCCACTCCGGTACCATACATATCAAGCTTCTCATCATCATATAACTTAAGGACTATCATATCCGACTCAGCACAGATTTCCTTGGACCAGGGATCGTTCTGTGGGTTAAGATTTGTCACCCATTTTTCTGTCCTCTGACCTGCACGTCTGTACTGATTGTATACCATCATATCCACAAGGTCGCCATCTTTGTCACTATAGTCCACATCATACTCAATTTTGGCAGTTACCTTAGGCAATGTATCTGCAATTCCCTTATACTGACGATCACGGGTAAAGGGCTGTTCAGGTGCAGAATAGTCGTGATTTGAACGATCCTTGAGCACTCCTGTGGATTTGAGGGCACAAATATTGAAGTCCACCACACCCGATACTACCTCAAAGTCCAGAAGAATATTTACAGGCTTTAAGTAAGGAACTGTCTTATAATTGTCTATAAACTCACTGAGCCACTGTCTTGACTCATTTGTGATAGAAAACTCTTTTTCTGTAAATCCGATATTCATATATCTTCTGAAATTATCCTTCTGATATATGGGCATATCAAGATAATCTGCCCATGCATTCATACAGCTCCAGGTTTCTTCATATTCTTCCTGCTGTGAATTGGAATATATAGTATTTATCTCAGGCACTTCAAAGCCAAGAGCAGTAATCTTTACCTTTGCGTAACTGTCCGTCTCAAAAAGTGCATCCATTTCTATATCAAAACCCGGCTCTGTGATTTTGCCACTTTCATCCTTTATACCGGTTGCATTTAAGTTTGTGATAAACACAGAAAACTTCCCCGGCTTAAGACTTTTGTTTTTCATTATGTATTTTGGCTGAGGATTGGATTTGTCGGACAAATCCTCCCGTCTTATAGACTCAATATTATTTTCGTATATAAATCTGCCCTTTCCTTCTTTATAAAAGGTTATTGGCACAGATGTCTTTCTTGCAAATGCGGTCACACCCAAAGAAAGCAGCATCATTGTCATAAGAACAACCGAAATAACTTTTTTCATATATTAATCTCCTTTTATTTATGCCTGTTTGCCTGTTTCCGAAAGTGTCTTGATATGATTTATAAGTGCGTCCGGTATTTCCGTGGCAAATCCACCCTTATTTACAAAAAAAGTATCCTCTGAAGGTATATGATCCAGAAGCATATCAAACTCCTCGTTATAAGGGCTGTCTGTTATTTTGTATACTACCACTTGCAAATCCTTCTTACATTCCATTCCAAGTGCTCCGATTATATCAAGCACCACGTCGGATTTTTTGTTCATTGTATTCTCACTTACAATAAGAACAAACACTTTGCTTCTCTCTATTGCCTTGCGGCGGTATTTGACAGCAATATCATAATATCTGCTGCACATATTCCAGCATTCTATTTTTTCTTCTTTAAGCCTATCTACAAGTGCCTTTGCAACCTTTTCATCAGATTTATAAAAGCTTATGTATACCTTTCCCACCGACGTATCATTGTCAAATATCCTCTCAAAACTCTTAAATCCCCTCAAATCCTCATCATCAAGTCTTTTTATTCCTTTGATTCTTTGCATATCATCAAAAAGATAATCCATAATTTCATTTACTGAAAAAACAAGAAGCAATGCATATTCGTGATATGAAAAAAACTCAACCCAAAAAGCAGAAAACCGGTATATACCCAACTCCTCAAGTTGAGAAGCCACCAGGCATAATGCTGATACCAGATAAAGGATAGTCTTCAAGGGTAAAAATGTGAAAAATCTTTTGCTGAGTTCCCTGAGTAAGCTGTGTTGAAGCTTCTTGGCTGTGGACCAGGGAATATACAGTTTTTCATTGGAAACCACAGTAAGTATTATCACATAAATTACAACTCTCAAATAATCACTTTTCACCATCAGAGAAACCCATTGACTAAATTTCCACACAGCAACCACTGTAAACGGAGTTACTAAACATATAAGAGATATAATCAGAAAATTCCTGAGAGTATTTTTTCCATTTGCCACAACTGGCATCATTATGCGATCGAACAAAGCATAAAATGTAGGACATAATGAATAAATAATTATCCATTCAAGGATAATGCCATATATACTCATACTATCCCCCCTGTATTTCCTTTTTTATTATGTATAATCATTATACATTCATTATCATTTTTGGTCAAGAAATAATTGCCCTTACTCCAAAAAATCCCACCATACCATAAACTTAAGTATATCCGAGCATATATACGAATAAATATATTCATCAGAGCTGAGAATTACTCTTAACGCCTTATCACTGATAAGTATACGAGATAAGATTTGGATTATAAAGCAGTATATGATACAATTATACCATCCTTGACCCCCAAAAAAGTCTGAGGAGGATAATTAAAATGAAAAAAACATTTGTACTGACCCTGATTCTCACTATGATTATCACATCCTTTGGCACATTTGCAAAAGAAGGACTTATAAAGCTTGGCTCATCGGATAAGGAAGTTGCCGCTGTGCAAAAAATCCTTATCAACAATGGATACCTTTCCACACCATACACAGGGTATTTTGGCTCTGACACTCACAAGGCTCTCAAAAGCTTTCAGAGTGACAATGACCTTACCGCTGACGGAATTGTAGGGGACAAGACCAGAGGAGTACTCTACGGATACGACATCCTGAAAACCTATACAGATGAGGATGTTTACTGGCTTTCACGTCTTATAGAGGCAGAGGCAGGCGGCGAATCCTACAAAGGCAAGCTTGCAGTGGGAAATTCTGTGCTTTCCAGAGTGCTATCAACCGAATTTCCAAACAATGTGGTGAAGGTTATATTTGACAGAAAATATGCAGTCCAGTATGAGCCAACATCAAATGGTGCCATATACAACACCCCGTCAAATGACAGTATCCTTGCGGCAATAAGTGCCCTTGAGGGAGTATGGCATATATCCGATTGTCTGTACTTTTTTAACCCCCGAACAGCTACAAACAACTGGATATCAAAAAACAGAGAATTTCATTCCACAATAGGAAATCATGATTTCTATTATTAAAAAACTTACCAAAAGGGACCGTCCCTTTTGGTAAGTTTTTTTGCACGAGTCGGCATTTGCCAAGGATGATTATCCACATATGTGTCGATGCCCTCATCGACCTCTACACCGAAGGAGTGTGCTTGTTCGATGTAGGGACAGGTGTCCTCTGTCAAGTCCAGATTATTTACAAAATGTTCGGGAGGATTATTTACAGTTTTCGTTATTGATTCTGTAAATTCTCTTTGATATAAATAACTGTTCGTTAAGATCGATTTTTGCAATTTGAAAAG
>SVJM01000001.1 GCA_015068975.1 Oscillospiraceae bacterium
CAGGTTACTCACGCGTTACTCACCCGTCCGCCGCTCTCCATCTCAGAAATCTGCCGAAGCTTCAATCTAAGATTTCCCGCTCGACTTGCATGTGTTAGGCACGCCGCCAGCGTTCGTCCTGAGCCAGGATCAAACTCTCAAAAAAATATCCGTAGCATCAAATGATGCTTAAGTTCTTAATGAAGTTTTTTAGCTCATTACTAAACTTTACTGACTTAAAAGCATATATGCTTTAAACTCAAATTCTCAATTTAACGAGAACCTCTCTTTGCTATTTAATTTTCAAAGACCAACTTTGTTACGCGTTTCGCGAACTATATCAGTATATCATCAAACTCAACGTTTGTCAACACTTTTTTGCAAATTTTTTAAAAATATTTTTTAAATCATTTGCCCGTTCTCAACGCGCTTATTAAATATATCACATCAAAATGGCTTTGTCAAGCAAAAAATTGAACTTTTTTTAAAAATTTTTCAAAAAAGTGGACGGGCAAAAACCCGTCCACAATATATTGTGTTTTTTGTTGTATTATGCAATATACCAGTTATGCATTCTTTTTGCCTGATACAGCCTTTATAACGAGCATTGTAGCAATTGTAAGCACAACACCTACAGGAAGTGCAATCCATGCGGACTGTACAAAGCCTGCAACTATATATGTTACAAAAGAAATGCCTGCTACAGTCAAAGCATATGGAAGCTGTGTTGATACATGGTTGATGTGATCTGACTGTGCACCTGCTGATGCCATAATAGTTGTATCTGAAATTGGTGAGCAGTGGTCACCGCATACAGCACCTGCCATACAAGCAGAAATTGCAATAATTGTGATTTCTGATCCAAAGCCGTTGAATGCAGCGATTACGATTGGAATAAGGATACCGAATGTTCCCCATGATGTACCTGTTGCAAAGGAAATACCAACAGCAATAAGGAATACAACTGCAGGAAGAAGATTTACAAATGCACCTGCGGTACCGTTAACAATCCATTTAATGAAGTTTTCTGCATTGAGGCTGTCTGTCATAGCCTTAAGTGTCCATGCACAAACAAGGATAAGGATAGCAGGCACCATTGCCTTGAAGCCTTCAGGGATTGCTTCCATCATATCTGTAAATTTCATTGTTCCTCTTGCAAGGAAATAGATTACTGTAGCAACAAGTGTAATGAATGAGCCGATTACAAGACCTACAGATGCATCAGAGTTTGAAAATGCAGTGATGAAGTTTCTGTAGCCTTCAGCTTCCACATCGAAGAAGCCGCCTGAGTAAATCATACCGAATACACATGTAACAATAAGGATGATGATTGGAAGTACAAGATCAAGAACTTTTCCATCCTTGCTTCCCTTTTCTGCAAGCTCATCCTTCATAGCTTCTACCTTTGTAGTGAAAAGATCGCCCTTTTCCATTGCATTCTTTTCGTGAAGCTTCATTGGACCGTAGTCAAACTTCATAGCAACAAGAGCAAACATCATAACGATTGTAAGAAGAGCATAGAAGTTGTAAGGAATTGCACTTACAAAAAGCTCAAGACCATTCATACCTGATCCTTCTGCAAAGCCTGATACTGCAGCAGCCCATGAAGAAACAGGTGCAATGATACATACAGGAGCAGCAGTTGCATCGATTATGTATGCAAGCTTAGCTCTTGAAATCTTGTGTGTATCTGTAACAGGTCTCATAACAGAACCAACTGTAAGACAGTTGAAGTAGTCATCAATGAAGATAAGACATCCAAGAATGATTGTCATAATCTGAGCGCCTACTCTTGATTTGATATGAGCAGCAGCCCATTTACCAAATGCTGCAGATCCGCCTGACTTGTTCATAATAGCAACAAGTATACCAAGTATTACAAGGAATGCAAGGATACCTGCATTGTAGCTGTCAGAAATTGATCCGATAAATCCGTCAATGAACACATGGTTCATAGTTGTTTCCAGGTTGAACTTAGAGTAGATAAGACCACCCACAAGAATACCTGCGAAAAGTGAAGAATAAACTTCTTTTGTGATAAGTGCAAGTCCGATTGCAATTACCGGAGGAAGAAGTGCCCATGCTGTACCTATGAACTGGTAATCTGCGATTGTATCAGGAACAAAAATTCCAACACAAGCTACAATACCGGCAACAATCAAGGTCACAAGCGCTGCTCCCCATGCTTTGTTTTTAAACATAGCTAAATCTCCTTTTGTTTTCTTTTGTAAAAACAAAAACCATAACCGGGCATACAGGCACAATTATGTTTTATCTGAAAATTAAAAATGATAGCTCTCCACAAAAAGTGACAGTACAAAGGATATTGTCCTCTGTCCCAGCTGACTTGCCTTACGGTAAGACTTGCCAGCTTCGGCGGATCTCCCTTTCTTCGAAGATATACTACCGTAACACTCTCCGACTACTGATGATCTCCGCGCCTCTACCCAGAATTGTTTTTAGTTTTGTTACTGTCACTATAACACACTAAAGTGATGATGTCAACACTAAATCATCTTTGATATCTCTTTTTTCATTCTTTCTATTATTCTTTTTTCCAGTCTGGATATATATGACTGGCTTATTCCCAGCTCATCTGCCACTTCCTTCTGTGTTTTGGCAGTATTCTTCTTTATGCCAAATCTCATCTCCATTATGGTCCTCTCTCTTTTTGAAAGCTTATCCAGTGCAATGCTTAATAGCTCCCTGTCTACCTGACTTTCTATGTTCTGAGCAATTATATCATTCTCAGTACCAAGTATATCTGAAAGAAGAAGCTCATTTCCGTCCCAGTCCACGTTCAATGGCTCATCTATAGATATTTCCACCCTTTGATTGGAGTTTTTTCTTAGGTACATCAGAATCTCATTTTCTATACACCGTGATGCATATGTGGCAAGTTTTATCTTTTTGTCAGGTTTAAATGTATTTATTGCCTTGATAAGACCTATTGTGCCGATGGATATAAGGTCTTCTACACAGATGCCTGTGTTTTCAAATTTTTTGGCAATATATACTACCAGTCTTAAATTATGCTCAATAAGAGTTTCTCTTGCTTTCTTTGTTGGTTCATTGAGACTTTGTATCAATTTTTCTTCTTCATCCTTTGTCAATGGTGGCGGCAAGGTGGATGCACCTCCTATGTAATGTATTTCTTTTTTAAATATTTTCTTCCTTATTATATATATAAGACTCAAAAAAACATTGTTTTTCATTCTTTCCCCTCTCTAACTAAGAAACCCTGCACCAAGGAGCACCTTATAATCACAATCCGAAGATAATGTTCCCGGATGTACTGCAACGGTTATTTTTTTGTATTCTTTATTATCAACCTCTATACTGTCACATATAAATCCCTTCATTATTCCACTGCTTTTCCCTATGGAAGTAAAGGGAATAAGTCGTATATTGGTAAGATCTTTTAAGTCATTTTCTTCTATTTCATATGTATCTTTTTCAAAAAACACTTTCATATCACTGCCAATAAGCGTTCTTATTGCCTGGTATTCACATACAATCACATTGTTTCCCATATGATCTGCAAGTCTGTTTCCTGTATCCACCAGCCCCGGAAGTATCACTGTTTTTTCCTTTAAATTTATTTTTACTTCCTTATATATAGTACCCTTTTGAGATGATATCATTTTTTTGATCACCTTCATCACCGCAAAGCACACACTTCCTCCAAAAAATAACACCTTCCATGGAAGATCAAAATAAAACACTCCGTTGTTTGTCCTTATTTCCATTCCCTCAAAGCCTTCTGTCACAAACAAAAGCGCAAATGTCACTCCGCAGAGAATAAAGGAAGATATGTAGAATACTGCCACAGTTTTCATAAACAGCTTTATCTTCTTTATGCCGAAAGTCTGACCGGTAATAATAAGAGAAAAGATCACCTTGGAATAAAAAGTATACATTCCCGACAATTCAGGGAAAAATATCAGGCAGGAATAAATTCCCCCTATAGATGCCCCTATTATTTTTCTTATCCTTTTTGTGTTTAAAAAAAGAACTTTTTCCGTAATATATAAAAGGAAGTAATTTACGGAAAAGTTTATCAGAAAAAGCACATCAATATATACTACCGGTGCCAAAAAAATATCACCTCTCTTTCACAAATTTATTATACAATTATTTGATGGATAAATTTGTCATAAAAGAGGGATAAGAAAAACTTTTTTATATAATGGTTATCTATTGCTATTTCATAAATAATTTGGTATAATACTATTTAATGGTGATTTATAATTATATGAGATATTTTATAGGAAAGGCGGAATTAAAATGGGATTTTTCGAAAAAATATTCGGCACATATTCAGACAGAGAACTTAAGAGAATTATGCCTATAGTAAATAAAATAAATGCATACGAAGATGAGATATCTTCACTTTCCGATACAGAACTTAAAGCAAAAACTCCATATTTCAGAGAGCTTCTTAAATCAGGGAAAACCCTTGATGATATACTGCCTGAAGCTTTTGCTGTAGTAAGAGAAGCATCCAAAAGAGTACTTGGTATGCGCCACTTCGATGTGCAGCTTATCGGCGGTATTGTGCTCCATCAGGGAAGAATAGCAGAAATGAAAACAGGTGAAGGTAAAACCCTCGTGGCTACACTTCCCTGCTATCTTAACGCCCTTGAAGGTAAGGGTGTCCATGTAATCACTGTCAATGATTATCTTGCCAAGCGTGACAGTGAACAAATGGGAAAAATACACAGATTTTTAGGCCTTACTGTAGGTCTTGTTACCCATGAAACCGAAGACAAAATCAGCCAGTATATGGCAGATATCACCTATGGTACAAACAATGAATTCGGATTTGACTATCTCCGTGATAATATGGCAAACTTCAAAGAACATCAGGTGCAGAAAAAGGGACACAACTTTGCCATTGTGGACGAAGTTGACTCTATTCTTATTGATGAAGCAAGAACTCCTCTTATCATATCCGGTCAGGGCGAAGAATCAACCGACCTTTATAAGCTTGCAGATATGTTTGCTAAGAGACTTAGCTTTATAAGGATCAAGGAAACCGACGATAAGGTATTAAATGATGATGCAGAATATGACTATATAATCGACGAAAAGGCAAAGACTGCTACACTTACCCCACAGGGTATCAAAAAGGCAGAAGCTGCTTTTAGTGTAGAAAACCTTTCTGACCCTGAAAATATGACACTTTCTCACCACATCAATCAGGCTATCAAAGCCATCGGTGTTATGAAAAAGGATATAGACTATGTGGTAAAAGACGGTGAGGTAATCATAGTAGATGAGTTTACAGGTCGTCTTATGATAGGCAGACGCTACAGCGAAGGTCTCCATCAGGCAATCGAAGCAAAAGAAGGTGTAAATGTAGAAAGAGAATCAAAAACTCTTGCTACCATTACATTCCAGAACTACTTCCGTCTTTACAACAAGCTTTCAGGTATGACAGGTACTGCAGAAACAGAAGAGGCAGAATTCCAGGCAATATACAAGCTCGATGTTGTGGTAATCCCTACAAACAAGCCAATGATAAGAAAAGACCATAATGATGTGGTATATAAATCAGAAAAGGGTAAATTTGATGCAGTTATAGCTCAGATAGAGAAATGCCATCAGAAAAATCAGCCTGTACTTGTGGGTACAGTAACCATCGAAAATTCCGAAAAGCTCAGCTCACTTCTTAAGAAACGTGGCATAAAGCATAATGTGCTCAATGCTAAATTTCACGAAAAAGAAGCAGAAATAGTTGCTCAGGCAGGAAAACCGGGTGCTGTGACCATTGCTACCAATATGGCAGGTCGTGGTACCGATATTATGCTTGGCGGTAATGCGGAATTTCTTGCAAAAGATGCTATGAAAAAACAGGGCTATGAGGATGAAATGATCCTTGAAGCAATAGGTTTTTCAGAAACAGATGACGAAGAAATCCTCAATGCAAGAAAAGTTTATAAAGAGCTTTACGAAAAGTTCAAAGAAGAAATATCATCTGACAGAGAAAAGGTAGTAGAAAGCGGCGGTCTTTTTATTATCGGTACAGAAAGACACGAATCAAGACGTATAGACAATCAGCTCAGAGGTCGTTCAGGAAGACAGGGTGACCCGGGCGAAAGCAGATTCTTTATATCCTTTGATGATGAGCTTATGAGACTTTTTGGGTCTGACAGAATGAGAGGAATCATCGAAGCACTTAAACTCCCTGAGAATGAAGCTATTGAACATGGAATGCTTTCAAGTGCTATAGAAAATGCACAAAAGAATGTGGAAGGAAGAAACTTCCAGTCAAGAAAAAATGTATTGGAATTTGACGATGTAATGAATGTACAGAGAGGTGTTATATACTCTCAGAGACAAAACGTCCTTGACGGAAAGGATCTTAAATCCACTATAGAAAAAATGATAGGAGACTTCAGTGAATCCACTGTACTTTCATATACGTCACCTTCTACCTATCCCGACGACTGGAATCTTAAGGGTCTTGTAGAATACCTTGAAGGTGTATTTCTTGAAGAAGGAGAGCTTACCTTCACAAGAGACGACCTTGAATATATGACTCAGGAAAGCCTCATCGAAACAGTACACTCTCTCGCTATGGAAAAATATAAACTCAAGGAAGAAGAAATCGGCGAAGAAAGAATGAGAGAAATCGAAAGAGTGGTACTTCTCCGTGTCGTTGACGAAAAATGGATGGATCATATAGACAATATGGATCAGCTGAGACGTGGTATCGGGCTTCGTGCTTACGGTCAAAAAAATCCTGTACAGGAATATAAGGACGAAGGATATCAGATGTATGAAGAAATGATCGGAAACATCGGTGAAGCTGTCATAAATCTTTTATTCAGAGTAAGAATACAGTCCAATATTGAAAGAAAAGAATCATCAAAAAATATCACCATGAGTCACGGTGATGACACTCCTCAGCCAAAGAAACCTGTCACAAAGGACAAAAAACCGGGCAGAAATGACCTTTGTCCCTGCGGTTCAGGAAAAAAATACAAAAAGTGCTGCGGTATCAACGAATAATATTTTTATTTCTTTATAAAAAAGGAAGTGTTTTTCAGTGTTAGAAATGGAACAGCTGAGACTTTCTCTTACAGGTCTCAAAAGCAGTATAGATAATCTGAGAGATTCTCTGGATATTGCTTCAACAGTAGAAAAAATTCAGGAGCTTGAGAAGGAAGCAATGCAGGAAGGTTTCTGGGATGATATGGAAAACAGCCAGAAAGTCCTTAAGCTCACAAAGGATCTTAAAAATAAAGTAGAAAGATACGAAAACCTTAAATCTTCATATGATGATACTCTTGATATGATAGAAATGGCTATTGAAGAAGACGAGGATGATATGTATCCGGAGCTTAATGATTCATATAAAAATATTAAGGATAGTTTGGAAAAAATGACTCTTGAGACTCTCCTTTCCGGTCCTTATGACAAAAATAATGCCATTGTGACCCTTCATGCAGGTGCCGGTGGTACAGAGTCCCACGACTGGGCAGAAATGCTATACAGAATGTATACCCATTATGCAGAAAAAGCAGGCTACTCTGTAGAAACTCTCGACTATCTTGCAGGTGAAGAAGCAGGTATAAAGAGTGTTACTATCCTTGTATCCGGACTTAATGCATACGGATATCTCAAATCAGAAATGGGTGTTCACAGACTTGTACGTATTTCGCCATTTGACGCAGCAGGCAGACGTCATACCTCATTTGCCTCATGTGAAGTAATGCCTGAAATAGACAACGATGTAGAAATAACCATTTCTCCCGATGATTTAAAAATTGATACCTTCCGTGCCAGTGGTGCAGGCGGTCAGCATATCAACAAGACAGATTCTGCCATAAGAATCACTCATATTCCTACAGGAATTGTAGTTGCTTGTCAGACAGAAAGAAGTCAGCATCAGAATAAGGACACAGCTATGAAAATGCTCAAATCCAAGCTTGTGGAAATCAAAGAAAGAGAACATATGGAAAAAATTGAAGATATAAAGGGTGTACAAAAAGAAATTGCCTGGGGAAGCCAGATAAGATCCTATGTATTCCATCCTTATACTCTTGTGAAGGATCACAGAACAGGCTTTGAGATGGGTAATATTAACTCTGTTATGGACGGTGATCTTGACGGATTTATCAATGAATATCTCAAACAGTCAGGTCTTGGTACTATCAATAATAAATAAGGAGAACTACAAATGAAATTTCTTAAAAATTATTTATGCTTATTTATTTCCTTTATTATCTTATTTTCTTCTTTTTCTGTACTTGCAGAAAATATAACAGTAGACTTTAACAAAATAAATATAAATGTAAACGGAAAAAAGGTAGAAGGAAACAATATTCTATATAATGACAGAACATATGTTCCTTTAAGAGCCATATCTGAAATGTTTTTAAAGGAAGTCCTTTGGAATGGTGAAACAAATACAGTAGACATAAATAGTTTTGAAGGTTTTTATTTTAAAGGTAATTCCATAGGAAAAATGGGTGATTTAAACATTTATTCCGATGAATATAAGCTTTTTGAACAGATTACTTCCTCAACTTTAAAAATTTAAAATAAAGATAAAGAAATAAGTGAAGAAAAATTAAAAGAAGAAACTCTTAATAATATAAAAAAATATAAAGCTTCTCTTATTTTGCTCAAAGAAAACAACCTGTCTTTGCCAGAAAATTTCTCGGATGATTTTGAATATAGTTTTAATATGACAAATGAATATTATAAGAATCAGGGTCTTGGAGAAAATGGCTTTTTGAAGCTTCTTGAAATGATGGGATATACATATGACTCATATAAATTTCATAATCAAATTGATTTAATTTATTCCATCCTTTCTTCACATTTTTCAAAAACCTATTCTGATGAAGAATTAAAGAAATTTTATGATGAAAATATCTCTTTGTACAAAAAAGATATGGTTCAGGCAAAGCATATTCTCCTTACTACAGAGGGAAAAACCGATGATCAGATAAAAGAAACAGAAAAAAATATCAATAATATACTTGAAAGAATAAAAAAAGGTGAAGATTTTGATACTTTGATGAATGAATACTGTGAAGATCCGGGAATAAAATCAAATCCTGACGGTTACATATTCGGTGCAGGAGAAATGGTAAAGGAATTTGAAGAGGCAGCATTCAGCCTTCAAAAAAAAGGTGATGTAAGTGATGTTGTTAAAACATCATATGGTTTTCATATTATCAAACTTATAGACAAATTTGATACTATTCCTTTTGATAAAGCTAAATCTACCTTAAAAGATGATCTAAATAATAATTACATAAATGGTCTTATTAAAGAAAAAATTGATTCTACACCTTTGAGTATTGATTTATCATTAATAAAGGATTATACTTTAACATCAGAAGATGAAATATTTGAATCAGGAAAAAGAGAAATTGACGCAGTTTTGAATAATGTAAAAATAAATGTAGAAGGAAAAAATGTAGAAGAAGATAATATTCTCTATATGGGAAGAACTTATGTCCCATTAAGATATATATCTGAAATTCTTGCAAAAGAAGTAATATGGAATCCTGATACAAATACTGCTGATATTTACGATAAGTATGGCGTGTCTTTTTCATCAGAAGAAGAAGAGCTTGATACATATATTCATATAATACGAAAAGATAACAAAGAAAAAGATGAAGCTTTTATAATCAATGAAGCAAAAAAACAGATGGAATATGACAGAAAACTTATAAAGTTTGCTCATTCCTTAAATATAATAACAGACAAAAACTTTGAAAAAAGCTACACAAATTATTTATCTAATATCAAATTTCAATTTTTAAAAAACTTCAATTCTGATGAAGAATTTAAAAAAGTTCTTGATTCATTTGGATATACAGAAAAATCTTTGAAGAGAATTTACGAAATTGAATTTTATACTGACAAGCTTTATGAAAAATTTATTGAAGAAATAAAACCATCAAAAGAAGAAATATTATCTTATTTTGAAAATAATAAAGAAGATTTCATTTACGATGGACTGAGAGTAAAGCATATTCTTCTTTATACAACAGATGAATCCGGAAATCCACTTGATGAAGAAACTATTAAAACTAAAGAAAATGTCATTAATTTCATTTATGAAAGAGCAAAAAAAGGAGAAGATTTTGATACTCTCATAAAGGAATATACTGAAGATGAAACTGTAGAAGATTATCCTGACGGATATGAAATTGCAAAAGGAACCATGGATGAGGATTTTGAAAAAGCTGCTTATTCTATAGAAAATGTGGGAGATGTATGCAAACCTTTTCTCTCTAAATACGGATATCATATTATAAAGCTTGAAGAAAAAATTACTTACCTTTCTGTCGATAATAAAGCAGTATATTCACATATAGAAAAAATAGTTGCAAAAGAAAAACTAAAAGAAAAAGTTAAAAATTCATAACTTAAAAATTCCAATACTATTAAAATTTTTAATTTTGACTTGTCAATACAAAAATTTTGTGATATACTCTTCTTGTGTATAATAGTGTTTTCGGAAGGTGAGATTTTTTGCATAGATTTTTTGTAGATTCTTCCTGTATAAAAGGTGATTTTGTCACTCTTTTGGATAAAGACTCAAATCATATAAAAAATGTACTTCGTCTTTCAAAAGGAGAAGAAATCATAGTTTGTGACGGAAATTCTACTGATTATATTTGCGAGATTTATTCTATGGAAAAAGAAGTTCTTTTAAAAATCAATACTTCTTATCCTACAGAAACTGAACCTCCACTTAAAATTACTCTTTTTCAGGGTCTTCCAAAGTCCGACAAACTTGAATATATTATTCAGAAATGTGTCGAGCTTGGAGTAAGTGAGATTGTTCCTGTACAAACAAAAAGATCAGTAGTAAAAATCAAAGATTCTTCCAAAAAACAAGAAAGATGGCAAAAAATTTCTGATGAAGCATGTAAGCAATGTATAAGAGGTATCATTCCAAAGGTACATAGTCCTGTTTTGTTTAAGGATATGTTTAAATACATAAAAGAAGATTCCCTTTCAATATGTGCTTATGAGAATGAAAAATCAAATTCTCTTAAATCTTTATTAAAATCAAATACTTCAAAAAACATTAATATTTTCATCGGTCCTGAAGGCGGTATTGATGAAGAAGAAATTTCTATACTAAAAGAAAACAAATTTAATATTATTACATTAGGTCCAAGAATACTCAGAACAGAAACAGCTCCTTTGGCTTTGGTATCTGCATTGATGTATGAATCAGGCGACTGGTAAAAAGGACTCTAAGAGGAGATAATAAAATGAAAAAAATCATTACAAAACAATCTATTGAAGAAAAACATTCCAATCTTACTTTAGTTTCTTCTGTATTGTCACTTATTCTATTTACAGTTATATTATTTATTTATAACAATACTACAAACCCTACAGCTATTGAATTTTGCAGCAGCTTGTCACTTTCACTGTCATTTCTTTTTGGCGGAATAGCTTTGATTATTGCTGTGATGGTATTTATAAAGAAAGATACTTTTCTTACTGAATATTCATCTGTTATGGCTATCCTTTCTGCAGTTTTCTTTATACTTAAGGGAAATACCCTTACTGCTTTTATAGGAGGATCAGAAAAGGCTATACTTCTTGCTGTATTTGTAGTTGCTCTTTATTGGATAGTAGCAATCATATATCATTGCTTCCTTAAAGAAAAAATGACCCCAAATATGGTTGCTTCATATATAATTATAGGAGTTTCTTTTGCTATTCTTATAGCTACAATTCTTCTTAATTATTTTGTTACTCCATCTATATTACTTTAATAATTAATAAAATAAAAAAAGGGAATGCAAAAAAACTCCAGATCGCAAAAAGGCATAGATTATATATAAGTCAAAAACCTGAATGCACAATAAAACTTACAAATTACTCATTATGTAGGAAATATTACATTTTTATGTAATATTTCCTTATTTTTGTGCCTTTTTGTTACGAATAAACTTCGCCTCTCGGTGTATCGCATACACCTTCGGGTAACCCGAAACCAAAGGTTTCGGCTCAGTTTATCCGTTCTGAAGTCTTTTTTCTATCCCCTTAATTCAACAACAGGGGCTGTTAAAATAGATTTTTTACAGTCCATTTTTTTATATCTTTCTTCTACATAATATATATTATTTATTTCATTAAAAAAAGCACCGACAAAGTCGATGCTTTTTTTCTGGCGTCCATAAGAGGAGTCGAACCTCCGACCTACCGCTTAGGAGGCGGTCGCTCTATCCTACTGAGCTATATGGACATATAATTTTTTAATCATTTTCTATTTTAAACTTTATATTTTTTATTGTCAATAATTTTATTATATTTTTTAAAAAAAGTTGATAATTTTCTTCATTTTTTTCTTGAAATATCCTTGACTTTTTGATATAATAGTATTGTGTATAATTATGCTTATTTTTAATAAAATTTTATATAATTATCAACAATTTTTATACTTAATTTATTTTTCTTTTTTTATTTTTATTTATTTACACAGGAGAAATATTATGGACAAATTACTTACTGTCTGGGCTGAAACTCTTCAGCTTCTTGAACCGGAAATGGAGCCTGTTTCATACAGATCATGGATACAGACAATTAATCCCATTTCTATCAAAGACAATATTATAATTTTAGAAGTTCCTTTTCCTTATAATCAGAGGATGGTAAATGAAATTTATAAACCTCTTATTACAAATGCACTTTGTATTGCATCAGGAGAAGAACTTTCTATAAACGTAGTTGTAAAAGGTGATGCTTTTATAGAAGAAGTAAAGGAAGAAGCAGAAACAGAAATATATGAAACTCCCATCGAAGGATTTCTCAATCCTTACTTCACCTTCGAAAATTTCGTAATTGGAAGCTCAAACAAATTTGCTCACGCAGCTTCCCTTGCTGTTGCAGAAGGAAACGGTATTATGTATAACCCACTTTTCCTTTATGGAGGAGTTGGTCTTGGAAAGACTCACCTTATGCATGCGATAGGCAATACCATTCTTAAAACCAAACCATCAAAGAAGGTAATGTATGTTTCTGCAGAAAAATTTACAAATGAATTTATTGCTGCAGTTACTACAAATACAGTACCTGCTTTCAGAGACAAATACAGAACTGTAGATGTTCTTATGATAGATGATATACAGTTTATAGGTGGTAAACAGGGTATAGAAGAAGCATTCTTCCATACTTTTAACGATCTTAAGGATCTCAATAAGCAAATCATTATTTCATCAGACCGTCCTCCAAGAGAGCTTCATACTCTTTCTGAAAGACTCAAAACAAGATTCGAAAACGGTCTTCTGGCTGATATCCAACAGCCTGACTTTGAAACAAGAGCTGCTATTATCACTAAGAAATGTTCTTCATTCAATCTATATCTTCCTCAGGATGTTATATTAAGAATCGCATCCTGTATTACTGAAAATATAAGAGAAATAGAAGGAGTACTCAAAAAACTAAAAATGCTTACAGAGCTTTACAAAAAGCCTGTAGATGAAGAAATGCTTTCAAAGACTCTTGAATCCTTCAATACACACGAAAATTCAGTAATAACACCGGAAATAGTAATCAAAGCTGTAGAAAGACATTTTAATTTAAGAGAAGACTCACTTAAGAGTAAATCAAGAGCAAATGAAATATCTATCCCACGTCAGATTTCTATGTACATTATGAAAGAAATGTGTACTAATATATCTTACATAAAGATGGGTGCTGCTCTTGGCGGAAGAGATCACTCTACTATAATTCACGGTATAAAAATTATTACAAAAAAGATAGAAGAAGATCCTTTCACAAAAAATGTAGTTGATGACATTATAAAAAATATAAAAAACAGATAGTTTTTTTATTTAATTTAAAAAATTAAGTTGTCAACATTATCCACTTTATAACTTTTTTTATTATTGTGGATAAAATTATTTGATTTTTATTTTATAATTTGATGTTGATTGTGTGGATAAATATTTTTATTATCAACATACTTTTTCACATACAAAAACCTCTTAACCATATGTGAAATTTCCATTATCCACACTATCCACATATATTATTATTACTATTATTAAAATATATATTATATATCTATTATTTATATATTTAAGGAGAGATAAAAATGAAATTTTCCTGTTCAAAAGAAAATCTTTTAAATGCTGTAAATATTGTTTCAAAAGCTTGTAATACTTCTTCCCCTGTTGTAATACTTGGTGGACTATATTTCAAAGCTTATGATAAACTTCTTATCAATTCTACAAATATGGAAATATCCATTGAATGTGAAGTAGAGGCAGATATTATTGAACAGGGAGAAATACTCATTGATTCAAGAATTATATCTGATATTTTAAGAAAAACAACTGAAGATTACATAAATATTGAAGTAAATTCAAAAAATGAAGTAATAGTTTATACTCCTACCAACAAATATAATATTATGGGTATGAGTGCATCAGATTTTCCTAAATTTGAAGATATTATGGCAGAAAGATATATTTCTATTCCTTCAAAAGATTTCAAGGATGCTGTCAGAAGCACTACCTTTGCATGTGCTCTTGATGAATCAAATCCTATTCTTACAGGAATAAATTTTGAAATATCAAAAACAGAAATGAAGCTTGTTGCAATAGATGGCTTCAGAATGGCTATAAAGAAAATTGCTATTCCTGAAAGAGAAGATGAATTTAATTTCCTTTTGAAAGGAAAAATATTAAACGAACTTTTAAAAATATTAAAAGATGATGACACTATAGTAGATATTTCTTTTAACGAAAACAATGCTTTGTTTGCTTTTGAAAATTGTAAGGTAAAAGTAAGCCTTATGAGTGGAGAATATATCAAATATAGTCAGTTCATACCTAAAAATAACGAAATAAGCATAAAGCTTGACAGAAAAATTTTTACACAAATGATAGAAAGAGCTTCTATCATTATCAACTATGACGATACAAGAATTCCTATCGTTATAGAAATAGAAGGTGGAAACTTAAGTATAAGCTGTACTTCAAAGACAGGTAATTTCCATGAAGAATTTGAAATTTATCAGACAGCTACCACTCTTAAAATAGGTCTTGGAAGCAAATACCTTCTAGATGTATTAAAGAATATAGAAGATGAAAATATTATTATAAGCTTTACTTCTGCAGAAACACCTTGTGTTATAACACCTGTAGATGGTGATTCATTCTATTATATGATTTTGCCAAGAATTCTTAAATAAAAAAGGAAGTTAAATATGGAAACCGTTTATATAAATACAGAATATATAAAACTTGATCAGCTTCTTAAATTCACTCAGATAGCAGAGGATGGAGCTGATGCAAAATTTATTATAAAGCAGGGAATAATATTTATGGGAGAAAATGTGATTTTAGAAAGAGGCAAGAAGATTTATCCCGGTGATATTATTACTATCAGAACAGAAGATGAAGAAATAGACATTCAGGTTTTGAAAGAATGATTATAAAAAGTATTTCTTTAAAAAATTTCAGAAATTACAGTGAAGAAAAATTTGATTTTTCTTCAAATATAAATATTCTTTATGGAAAAAACGGTCAGGGAAAAACTAATGTAATAGAAGCTTTATATTATTTTTGCCAGGGAAAGAGCTACAGAGGATGTAAGGATAAAGAAGTAATTAAATTTAATGAAGATAAATGCTTACTTAAAATAGAATTTGAATCAAATCTTCGTGATATGGAAGCAGAGATTATAATTGATGAATCTAAGATTGTAAGTATAAATGGTATAAATATAAAAAGACTCAGTGAGCTTGTAGGATATCTTAAGGCTGTTATATTTACTCCTGATCATCTTAATATTATAAAAAGCGGTCCTAGTCAGAGAAGAAATTTTTTGGATTCGTTTCTTTCTTCTGTATATCCTGTGTACTTTAAATATCTTATCAATTATTATAAGGTACTTAAGCAAAAGAATATATTATTAAAAAATAGAAACAATAATTATTCTCTTCTTTCTGTTTGGAATGAAAAGCTTTCTGAATATGGAGTAATTATTTCAAAATACAGAGAAGAAATAATAAAAAAAATAAATCCTTATATAAAAAAATATCAAAAAGAAATATCTGATGAAAAAGAGGATTTGTATCTGGAATATGTATGTAATATAAAAGATATGAAAGAGGACAAAGAAAAGCTCTATAAATATCTTGAAGAAAATAAATCAAGAGAATTAGAAGCAGGTATTTCTCTTATAGGTCCTCACAGGGATGATTTTAATTTTATAATAAATGAAAAAAATGCAAAAATTTATTCATCACAAGGTCAGCAAAGGACAGCTGTTCTTTCACTTAAGCTTTCTGAAGCAGATATTATATATGATATTGTAAATGAATATCCTATTTTACTTCTTGATGATATTACAAGTGAATTGGATGAAAAAAGAATTGAATACCTTACTTCTAAAATAAAGGACAAGCAGGTAATAATCACTTGTACAAAAAAAGAAAAAAATCTTCTAAACAATGAAAACACCAGAATTTTTAAAATAAAAGAAGGAAAAATAGCAAGAGAGGAATAAAATATATGTTTCTTCATTTAGGTGGAAGCTTCATAGTAAACAAAAAGGATATTGTGGCTATAATGGATCTTGAATCAAGCTCTATATCCAAAATAACCAAGCAATACCTTAAGGAAATGGAATTAAATAAAAATGTTATAAACGTAGAAGAAAATATTCTTCCAAAATCTTACGTTATAGTAAAAAATGAAAAAGAAAACAAGTTATATATATCACCCATTGCGGCACAAACACTCCTTAAAAGGTGTGAAGAAGATTATATAAAAAGAAAAAAATAATCTTTAGGAGGAAATTATGAGTTCTCAGGTAAACACAAATTATGATGAAAGTAATATTCAAGTCCTTGAAGGTCTTGAAGCAGTAAGAAAAAGACCGGGTATGTACATAGGAAGTACATCTTCTCGTGGTCTTCATCATCTTGTTTATGAAATTGTGGATAACAGTATAGACGAAGCTTTGGCAGGATACTGTAAAGAAATCCAGGTATTTATAAATGAAGATAATTCTATCACCGTAATTGACGACGGAAGAGGTATACCTGTAGGTATTCATCCTAAGATGGGGATCCCTGCTGTAGAAGTAGTATTTACTATTCTTCATGCCGGCGGTAAATTTGGTGGAGGAGGATACAAGGTATCCGGTGGTCTTCATGGTGTTGGTGCATCAGTAGTTAATGCTTTGAGTGAATATCTTGAAGTAGAGATTTCTGACGGAAAGAATGTTCATTTTCAGAGATACGAAAGAGGTAAAAGCACCGGCAATCTTAAAATTATAGGTGAAACAGACAAAACAGGTACAAAAGTAACATTTAAGCCTGACGGTGAAATATTTGAAGATCTTATATATGATTATTCCATACTTCTTGACAGACTAAGAGAACAGGCATTTCTTAATAAAGGTATAAAAATTGTTCTTACAGATAAGAGAGAAGAAGATAAGAAAAAGGAATTATACTACGAAGGCGGTATTGTTTCTTATGTAGAATGGCTCAATAAGAGTAAAGAAGCTATCCACGAAGCTCCTATCTATATGGAAGCACAGAAAAAAGACACAAATGTAGAGATTGCCCTTCAGTATACCACAAGCTATACAGAAACACTTGTAAGCTTTGCAAATAATATCCATACCACAGAAGGTGGTACACACGAAATAGGATTTAAAAATTCTCTTACAAGAGTATTTAACTCATACGCTCAGAAATTTGGTATATTCAAAAAAGAAGATGAAAAGATAAGCGGTGAAGATATAAGAGAAGGTCTTACCTGTGTTATAAGTGTAAAGGTATTGGAAGCACAGTTTGAAGGACAGACCAAGACAAAACTTGGAAACAGTGAAGTCAGAAGCGCTGTAGAGTCTACAATGAATGAAGTTCTTAATGCATTCTTAGAAGAAAATCCAAAGATAGCAAGAACTATCATAGATAAGGCTATGAGTGCAGCAAGAGCAAGAGAAGCTGCAAGAAAAGCCAGAGAAAATGCAAGAAAAAGTGCCCTTGGCGGTGGAGGATCACTTCCGGGTAAGCTTGCAGATTGTTCAAGTAAATCAAGAGAAAATACTGAAATATATATTGTCGAAGGTGATAGTGCCGGCGGATCTGCAAAGCAGGGAAGAGACAGAAATTATCAGGCTATTCTTCCTCTCTGGGGTAAGATGCTTAATGTAGAAAAGTCCCGTATAGATAAAGTTATTTCCAACGAAAAGCTTCTCCCTGTAATAACAGCTCTTGGAGCAGGTGTAGGAAATGAATTTGATACATCTAAATTAAGATACGAAAAGATCATCATTATGGCCGATGCCGATGTTGACGGATCACATATCAGAACACTTTTACTTACATTTTTCTTCAGATATATGCGTCCTTTGGTAGAAGAAGGTCACGTTTATATTGCACAGCCACCTCTTTATAAGGTGTTTAAAGGAAAGAAAGAAAAATATGCATATACAGATGAAGAACTTAAAGATGCTTTAGCTGAAATAGGTGAAGATGCAAAGGTTCAGAGATATAAAGGTCTTGGTGAAATGAATCCGGAGCAGCTTTGGGAAACAACTATGAATCCTGAAACAAGAATTATGCTGAGAGTAGAGCTTGAAGATGCTCAGAGAGCAGATGAAATGTTTTCAGTACTTATGGGGGACAGTGTTGAACCAAGAAGAGAATTTATTGAAGAAAATGCAAAATATGTAACAAATCTTGATATTTAAAAAAACAATTGATCCCTTGCGAAAGGATAAGATACTATGTTTGAAAATGAAAAGTTAATTAATGTAGAAATAAGTAATGAAATGAAAAAGTCTTACATTGATTATGCCATGAGTGTTATCGTAGGAAGAGCACTTCCTGATGTAAGAGACGGTCTTAAGCCTGTACACAGAAGAATTCTTTATACTATGAATGAGGACAATCTGTTCCCTACTTCTGCGTACAGAAAGTGTGCTACTACCGTTGGTGACGTGCTTGGTAGATATCATCCACATGGTGATGCATCTGTATATGATGCACTTGTAAGACTTGCTCAGGACTTTACTATGAGATATCCTATGATTGACGGTCAGGGTAACTTTGGTTCTATTGACGGTGACCCTGCTGCTGCATACAGATATACAGAAGCAAGAATGAGCAAATATGCTATGCTTATGCTTCGTGATATAGAAAAAGAAACTGTGGATTATATGCCAAACTTTGATGAAACAAGAAAAGAGCCTGTGGTAGTTCCATCAAGAATACCCTCTCTTCTTATAAATGGTTCATCAGGTATAGCTGTTGGTATGGCTACCAATATTCCACCTCACAACCTTAATGAAGTAATAGATGGTTGTATTGCTGCAATTGATAATCCTGATATTGATATTGATGGACTTATGGAATACATAAAGGGTCCTGACTTTCCAACTGCAGGTCTTATTATGGGAAGAGCAGGTATCATTCAGGCTTACAATACCGGTAAAGGTAAAGTAATAATGAGAGCAAAAGCTGAAATTGATACAGACAAGGAAGGCAGAGAAAGAATCATTGTTACAGAACTACCTTATCAGGTAAACAAGTCCTTACTTATACAGAGAATTGCAGAGCTTGTAAAAGATAAGAGAATCGAAGGAATATATGATTTAAGAGATGAATCCGACAAAGAAGGTATAAGAATTGTAATTGAGATAAAAAGAGATGCAAATGCAAATATTGTACTTAATAATCTCTACAAATTCTCATCTATGCAGGAATCCTTCGGTATAATTTTCTTAGCACTTGTTGATGGACAGCCAAAGATACTTAATCTTAAACAGATAATTGATAATTATATTAAGTTCCAGGAAGAAGTAATTGTAAGAAGAACAAAATTTGATCTTGAAAAAGCTGAAGCAAGAGCACATATTCTTGATGGATTAAAGATTGCCCTTGATAATATTGATGAAATCATTAAGATTATAAGATCTTCCTATAATGATGCAAAAGAAAAACTTATGGAAAGATTTGGTTTTTCAGAAATTCAGGCACAGTCTATCCTTGATATGAGACTTGCAAGACTTCAGGGACTTGAAAAAGAAAAAATTGAGAATGAACTTAAGGATTTGAAAGAAAAAATCGAATATTATAAGAAAATTCTTAATGATGAATCACTTGTTCTTCAGATTATAAAAGAAGAACTTACCGAAATCAAAGAAAAATTCGGTGATGAAAGAAGAACAGCTATCACAATGAATACTGATGATATTGAAGATGAAGACTTGATAGAAGAAGAAAATAACGTTGTGACACTTACTCACTTTGGTTATATCAAGCGTCTTTCTACATCAGTTTATCGTTCTCAGCACAGAGGTGGAAGAGGTGTTTCAGGTCTTAGTACCAGAAACGAGGACTATGTAGAAAAAATATTTACTACAAGCACTCATAATTACATTCTTTTCTTCACAAACAGAGGAAGAATGTATAAGATGAAGGCTTATCAGATACCTGAGTCAGGAAGAACTGCAAAAGGTCTTGCTATAGTAAATCTTCTTCCATTAGAACCTGAAGAAAAAATAACAGCAATGATTCCTTTGAGAGAATTCAGTGAAGAAAACAATCTTTGTATGATTACAAAGAAAGGTATCATTAAGAAAACTAACCTTGATGAATACAATTCTCACAGAAAAGGCGGACTTATTGCTATAGGCTTAAGAGAAGATGATGAGCTTATCCATGTGGAAATAACAAATGGTGAAGATAATATTATCATCGCTACCCATGATGGTCAGTGTATCCGCTTCAGAGAAAAGGATGCAAGATGTATGGGAAGAAATGCTACAGGTGTGCGAGGTATACTTCTAAATGATGGGGACTATGTAATTGGTGCCTGTGTAGAAAAAGATGATCATACTCTCCTTTCTATTACAGAAAACGGATATGGTAAAAAGAGTGATATCTCCGAATTTAAGCTCCAGACCCGTGGCGGTAAGGGTGTAATGGGATACAGAATCACAGAAAAAACAGGCAAAGTAGCAGGAGTATCTATAGCAAAAGAAGATGATGATGTTATGATGATAACATCAGAAGGTATCATTATAAGATGTGATGTGGCAGAAATAAGCAAATTTGGCAGAGCTACTCAGGGTGTAAGAGTAATGAAGCTTGAAGATGGTATAAGTATTGTTTCTACTACTATTGCAGAAAAAGAAGAAGATGAAGAAACAGAAGTAAATGATGAAGCTTCAACAGAAGAAAATTTGAATGATGAAACAAATACAGAAGCTTTAGATACACCAACAGAAGAATAATTTATAATAAGTAATAAATATCTCATTAGTCAATCAGATTAATGAGATATTTTTTTTATAATTGTAAGAATATTTAACATAAAAAATATAATTATTATATGATATTACGTACAATATAACAAATATAATTATATAATATATGATATATAGTATATAATATAAAAATAATATGATTTAATATTATTAAATGTTCTACGTGGAACAATAAATGTAAATAATTTATAAAATTATTAAAAAAAGTGTTCCATGTGGAACATTTTTGTGTTATAATTTAAAAAGTAAATAATAAATAAAAAGGAAGGTTATTATGGGAAAAGTAATTGCTCTTGCTAACCAAAAGGGAGGCGTAGGAAAAACAACATCAACCATTAACTTAAGTGCTGCTCTGGGTATCAAAAACAAAATGGTCCTTCTGATAGACCTGGATCCTCAGGGAAATGCTACAAGCGGTGTGGGAATAGATAAGGAAGAAGTAGAATATTCAATATATGATGTTCTTATCAATGAAGTGGATATAAATGATGCTATTGTTAAGACAGAATGTAAAAACCTTGATCTTTGTCCATCAAATATACAGCTTGCAGGGGCAGAAATAGAAATGGTAGACATAGAAGAGAGAGAATTTATATTTAAGAAAGCTCTTGAAAAAATAAGAAACAAGTATGATTATATTCTTATAGACTGTCCCCCATCATTGGGACTTCTTACTCTCAATGCTTTTGTGGCGGTAGATACTATTCTTATACCTATTCAGTGTGAATATTATGCACTGGAAGGATTGAGTCAGCTTATCAAGACTATAAAAGAAATTAAAAAGTCACTGAATAAGGAGCTTGATCTTGAAGGTGTACTTCTTACAATGTTTGATTCACGTACAAATCTCTCTGTACAGGTAGCTGAAGAAGTAAAAAAATACTATCCGGACAAGCTATATAAGTCTGTAATACCACGAAATGTAAGACTTAGCGAGGCTCCAAGCTACGGAATGAGTATATTTGAATATGATAAGCACTCTAAGGGTGCAAATAGCTATCTTTCATTGGCAAAAGAAGTTATAAAAAGAAATAAATAATATAAAGGAGAATAAAAATGGCTAAAAAAGGACTTGGAAAAGGACTTGGTTCTCTTATATCTGTATCAGAAGAGGTAAATAATGAAGGAATAGTAGAAATCAAACTTACAGAAATAGAACCAAATAAAGAACAACCAAGAGAAGTATTTGATGAAGAAAAGCTTATAGACCTTGCAGAATCTATTAAGGAACACGGTGTAATATCCCCTATTATAGTAAAAAAAGAAAAGAATGGATATTATAAGATAATAGCCGGAGAAAGACGCTGGAGAGCATCAAAAATGGCTAAAATAAGCACAATTCCTGCAATAATCAAGGATTTTGAAGATGAAAAAGCCTACGAAATAGCTCTTATAGAAAATCTGCAGCGTCAGGATCTTAATCCTATTGAAGAAGCAAAGGGATATAAGAGACTTATGGAAGAGTTCAATCTTACTCAGGAAGCAGTTTCTCAGAAGGTAAGTAAGGCAAGAAGTCAGATTGCAAACTCATTAAGGCTTCTTAATCTTCCAAAAGCAGCATTTAGTCTTTTAGAATCAGGCAAAATCTCTGTAGGACATGCAAAAGTTCTCCTTTCTATAGAAAATACAGACAGAATTGAAGAACTGGCAGAGCTTGTTGCAGAAAAAGGAATAACTGTCAGAGAATTGGAAAAGCTTGTATCATCATCAAAAAGAGAAAGAAAAGAGAAAAAAGAAGATCTTGATACAAAACTTGCTTTTATAGATTTTGAAAAAAGGGCAAGTGATACACTTGGAACAAAAGTAAAAATCCACAGTGGAAAGAAAAAAGGAAAAATAGAGATAGAATATTACGGATACGAAGATTTAGAAAGAATATTTAAAATTATCGAAAATTCGTAAAAAAAGTGACCTCTGAAATCCCTTTTTGTGAGATTTTTGGAACAAAAAGGTGTAATTATATTAAAATATGATAATTGTTGTTACAAATAAAAAATAAGGATATTATTGATATACAACAATTTTTGATGAAAAAATAATAGTTTTAGGACAAAATGTTCCATGTGGAACAATTAAGGTGAAGAAATGAATATTAATATTAACTCAAAAACTGTAAAAAGATTAATAGTACCTGCTTTGATATTAATCCTCATAATTATATGTGTTGAAATCAAAGAAAACTCTATGGAAGATAAATTTGCAGTTACTATATCTTCTATGAATGAAGAAAAACAAAACTTAAATGAAAAGATTAATTCATTGGAAGAAGAACTAAAGAAAGCCCGTGAAGAAAACGGACATATGTCAAATCAGTTAAGAAATGCAAAAGAAAATATGGCAGACTCAGGCAGACTTGTGAAGGATAATGATGACAGACTTATAATAGAAGCATATGATCTTTATCTGGAAGGCAAGGTAAAAGAAGCTCAAAAAAAGGTAGAAGTCCTTGATACTACATATCTGACTGAACTTCAGCTTCATATCTATAAGCAGATTATGATTGATAAATAAAACATAAAAAAAGGCTCAACAGAGCCAAAAAATGACCATACAACCATCTTTTGAATGTATGTGGAAAGGAATCATAAATGAAAAAATTTCTCATTATTGACGGAAACAGTATCATAAACAGAGCCTTCTACGGAATAAGACTTTTGTCAAACAAACACGGTCTTTTTACAAATGGAATATACGGGTTTTTGAATATTATGTTCAAAAATATAGATGAAATAAATCCTGATTATATTGCCGTTTCTTTTGATTTAAAAAAGCCAACCTTCAGACACAAGATGTATTCTGAATATAAGGCTCAGCGTAAGCCTATGCCTGAGGAACTGAGAATGCAGCTTCCTGTGCTCAAAGAGGTTCTTTCTGCCATGAATATATATATTATGGAAAAGGAAGGCTACGAGGCTGACGATATAATAGGTACAGTATCAAGAATATGTGACGAAAGTGATGTAGAATGTCTGATTCTTACAGGAGATAAGGATGATTTGCAGCTTGCAAGCAACAATACAAAAGTCCTTCTTACTGTTACAAAAGGCGGCAATACAACTGTTACAGTCTGCGACGAAAAAGAAGTTTACGAAAGATACACCGTCACACCGTCACAGTTCATAGATGTGAAGGGACTTATGGGAGATACATCTGATAATATACCCGGTGTAAAGGGAATAGGCGAAAAAACCGCCATGAATCTTATCAATCAGTACAAATCAATTGAAGGTGTGTATGAAAATATAGATGAAATAAAGGGAGCAACTGCCACTAAGCTTAAAGAAGGGGAAAAAATGGCTTATTTAAGCAAAAAACTCTGTACTATTGACAGATATGTTCCACTGGATTTCACTATAGAAGATGCAATTACAAAGAAATATGATGATGAAAAACTTGAAAAATTGTTTATAAATCTGGAGTTTTCATCATTTATGGGAAGGATAAACAAGGATGAAATAAAGACCACCCTTCAGCTTCTTCCATGTGAAAAAAATAATGAAAAAATAGATATTTCAGAGAAATTAATATACAAAATTTATACTGTAAATGATGAAATATACGCATTGGCATATATTAGAAATGGTATAATTAATTATATGATTAACGATATTACGTTAACAAGCCCTGTAAAAGATGTTATAAAAGATGTATTTGAAAGTGAAAATACAGAAAAAATATCTTCGGGTATAAAAGAAGATATTGTCCTTCTTAATTCCATGGGTATTGATTATGCAGATAACTATTTTGACACAAAAGTATGTGCTTATGTTATAAATCCTTCCAGAAACAGCTACGAAATATGTGAAAACTGCCGCGACACCCTTGAAATTGACATTTTAAACATAGATGATATGCTTGGTAAGGGTGCAAAACGCAAAGAAATAAACACACTCTCTAAAGAAGATTTTGAGAGTCTTATTTCAAATGAGCTGACAGCACTTAGTATGTTATATGAAAAACAAAAGGAAATTATAGAAGAAAATAATCAGCATAATCTTCTCTACAATATAGAATTGCCTCTTACTAAGGTACTTGCAAGTATGGAAGAGGAAGGCTTTATGGTAAATAAAGATGAGCTTCTGGAATTCAGCGAAATGCTCAAAGGAAAAATAGATGTACTTGAGAAGGAAATATATGAGATTGCAGGAGAAGAATTCAATATTCTTTCTCCTAAGCAACTTGGTGTGATTCTTTTTGAAAAAATGGAGCTTCCTGTAGTCAAAAAGACCAAAACAGGCTATTCTACAGATGCAGATGTACTTGAAAAGCTTAAAATCCACAGCCCTGTGGTAGAAAAAGTCATTGAATACAGAAAGCTTACAAAGCTTAAAAGCACCTATGCAGACGGACTCAGTGAAGTAATAAATCCATATGACAAAAAGATACATTCCAAATTTAATCAGACAGTGACAATGACCGGCAGAATCAGCTCAACAGAGCCAAATCTTCAAAACATACCAATGAGGTCGGAATTAGGCAGAGAAATACGAAAAATGTTTGTGCCTACAGACAGTGACCGTATACTTGTGGATGCAGACTATTCTCAGATAGAGTTAAGAATCCTGGCTCATATAGCAGATGATGAGATAATGATCAATGCATTTAAAAACAACGTAGACATACACACTACTACTGCTATGAATGTGTTTGGTCTTAAGGAAGAAGAAATAACACCTCTTGTTCGAACAAGAGCCAAGGCGGTAAATTTCGGTATTGTATACGGTATGGGATCCTTTTCTCTTGCACAGGATCTTGGTATTACAAATAAAGAAGCAAAGGCTTATATTGACGGATATTTTGAAAAGTACAAAAATGTAAAAAAATTTATGTCAGATGTAATAGAAGAAGGTAAAGAAAAGGGCTTTGTGGAGACACTTTTCGGTCGAAAAAGATATCTTCCTGAGCTGAGAAGCTCAAATTTCATCCAGAGAAGTGCCGCTGAGAGAATGGCAATGAATACGCCTATTCAGGGAAGTGCAGCAGATATTATAAAGATAGCAATGGTGAAGGTATATAAGGCGCTTAAAGAAAACAACCTTAAGTCAAAGCTTATCCTTCAGGTACACGATGAATTGATTATAGAAGCATACAAGGACGAAGAAGAAACAGTAAAGAAGCTTCTTAAGGAATGTATGGAATCAGCCTGTGAAATGAAGGTACCATTATCTGCAGAGGTAGGAAGCGGAGAAAGCTGGTATCTGGCACACTAAAGAAGGGAAAATACTTATGATAATAGGAATAACAGGTAATTCCGGTGCAGGCAAAAGCTATGTATCAGATATTATTTCACAATATGGCTTCAAAAAGATAGATATGGACAAAATAGCTCACTCAATTTATGAAAAGAGACCTGATTGTCTTATGGAAATCAGAGAAAATTTCGGAGATGAGGTGTTTAGCGGAGAAACACTTTTGAGAAAGGCTCTGGGAGAGATAGTTTTTACTGACAAAAACAAACTGGAATTATTAAATGAAATCACGCATAAATATATAATGGAGGAAGCAAAGAAGGAAATGAACCAAGAAAACATCCTTCTTGATGCTCCCGTACTTATTGACACAAAATTTGAAAAATTGTGTGAAAAAATAATTCTTGTAACAAGTGATACTGATACAAAAATAAAGAGAATTATGGCAAGGGATAATATATCCTATGAATATGCTATGAATAGAATAAAATCACAACCTGACGAGACATATTTATCCACAAAATGCCACTATATTGTGGATAATTCCGAAGGTCATGATGTAAAAAAAGCAGTGGAAGAAATCATAAAGAAATTACAATAAAGGATATAACATATTTATGAAAAAACTTACAAAAATTATTATTGTCATATTAATACTTATTGTGGTGATAGAGCCTGCAAGAGACAGTGTGCTCAAGCTCTTTTATCCTGATGAGTATAGTTTTTATATAGACAAATACAGCCACAAATATGACCTTGACAGATATCTTGTAATGGGACTTATAAGTGTAGAGAGTAGCTACAATCCTGATGCAGTAAGCGAAAAAGGTGCCAAAGGTCTTATGCAGATAACAGAGGATACAGCCAAATGGTGTATACAAAAGTTTGATATTGATGCCACATTGGAAAACTACACAGAACCAAAGGAAAATATAGAGATAGGATGTGCATATCTTAATTATCTTTTTGAAAGGTTTGAAGATAATAAAAAAAACACCCTTGCAGCATACAATGCCGGTATGGGAAATGTGGAAAAATGGCTTAATGATCCTGAGTATTCAAAGGACAAATTAACCCTTTCAAAGATTCCCTTTAAGGAAACCGCAGAGTATGTTCAAAAGGTAGAAAAAAGAGAAGAAATATATAAAGACTTATATGAAAAAAAGGAGCAGTGATGCTCCTTTTTTTGTATAATTATAGTCTTTGAGAAAACAGCTTAATCTTTTCTTCTTTAAAAGCTTTATATCTCTTTTCTTCAATAGCAAGTCTTATATCAGCCATAAGCTTATTGTAGAAATGAAGATTATGAAGCACACAAAGTCTCATACCAAGCATTTCTTTTGCCTTAAACAAGTGTCTTATATATGCCCTTGAGTAGTTTCTGCATGCAGGGCAGTCACATTCAGGGTCAATAGGATTAGGATCTCTCTCATATTTTGCGTTGAGAAGATTCATATATCCCTGACTGGTAAAGAGATTTGAGTGTCTGGCATTTCTTGCAGGAAGTACACAGTCGAAGAAGTCTATTCCTCTGTCCACAGCCTCAAGAATGTTTATAGGAGTGCCTACACCCATCAGATATCTTGGTTTGTCTTCAGGTGCATGGGGAAGTGTTACATCAAGTATATGATACATTTCTTCGTGGGTTTCGCCAACTGCAAGTCCACCTATTGCATAACCGTCAAGATCAAGCTTTGCGATTGATTTCATATTGTTTATACGAAGATCATCAAAGGTAGCACCCTGATTTATACCGAAAAGCATCTGGTGTTTGTTGATAGTTCTGTCAAGAGTGTTGAGTCTTGTCATTTCAGCCTTGCATCGTGCGAGCCATCTTTCAGTCATTTCTACACTCTTTTTTGCATAATCATACTTGGCAGGTAGGGATACGCACTCATCAAATGCCATTGCTATTGTAGAAGCAAGGTTTGACTGTATCTGCATACTTTCTTCAGGCCCCATAAATATCTTTCTGCCATCTATATGAGAAGAAAAATACACACCTTCTTCTTTAATTCTTCTGAGACCTGCCAGAGAAAACACCTGAAAGCCGCCACTGTCAGTAAGGATAGGTCTGTGCCAGTTCATAAACTTGTGTAGACCACCCATATCGTGTACTACCTGATCTCCCGGACGAAGATGCAGATGGTATGTGTTGGAAAGCTCCACCTGACAGCCGATTTCTTCAAGGTCCTTTGATGAAACCGCACCCTTTATGGCTGCAAGAGTACCCACATTCATAAATACAGGTGTCTGTACTGTGCCGTGTACTGTTGTAAACTCGCCTCGTCTGGCAAGGTTGTCTGTTGTCAGTAGTTTAAACATTTATATTTTCCTCTCAAAATCTGTCTTAAATGGTTATATGATGATACCATACCTATTCCCTATTACTTATTACTTTGTTTATTTGCATTCAGCAAATAAACATCGCATCGCCGAATGAAAAAAATCTGTATCTTTCTTCCACAGCGATTTTGTATGCATTATCTATATTTTCTTTGCCTGCAAGACTTGATACAAGCATCAGAAGGGTTGATTCAGGAAGGTGGAAGTTTGTGATAAGACAATCCACAATCTTAAATTTGTATGGTGGATATATAAATATCTCAGTATTTCCGCATTCTTCCTTTAGTATACCATCCTGGTCAGCTACTGTTTCAAGCACTCTTGTGCTTGTAGTACCTACGGATATTATTCTTCCGCCATTTCTTTTGGCATTATTTATTATATCCGCATTTTCCTTATCTATAGAATAATACTCAGAATGCATTTTGTGTTTTGTCACATCATCCACCTTTACGGGACGAAACGTTCCAAGCCCCACATGGAGAGTGATATATGCGATATTAACACCCATATTTTTTATTTCTTCCAGAAGCTCATTTGTGAAATGAAGTCCTGCTGTAGGTGCAGCTGCTGAGCCTTTTATCTTGGAATATACGGTCTGATATCTCTCTTTATCTTCAAGCTTATGAGTAATATATGGTGGCAAAGGCATTTGTCCCAGCTTGTCAAGGACATTTTCGAACAAACCATCATAATAAAACTCCACAAGTCTGTTTCCGCTGTCAAGCACATCTATGACCTTAGCCTTAAGCTCCCCATCTCCGAACTCCACTTCGCATCCCTTAAGGGCTCTTCTGCCCGGGCGGAGAATCACTTCCCATATATCCTTTTCTACACGTTTAAGAAGGAGAAATTCTATCTTTGCGCCTGTAGGTATCTTTGTGCCAAAAAGTCTGGCAGGGATTACTCTTGTGTTGTTAAGTACAAGACAGTCTCCTTTTTTCAGATAATCCTTGATATTTTTAAATATTTTGTGCTCTATATTACCGGTTTTTTTGTCAAGTACAAGAAGTCTTGAGCCTGAGCGGTCAGAGATAGGGTCCTGTGCTATAAGCTCCTCCGGTAATTCATAATAAAAATCCCTTGTTTTCATAAATATGTCCTTTCCAGAATGAATAAATCTACTCAAGATAAGATGAGCCTATGGATGTGCCGGGAAAATAATGAGTCAGAATGTCATTTGCCTTAAATCCCTGATCAGCCATACCCTTTGCACCCCACTGGCACATACCTATTCTGTGTCCCCATCCGTGACCTGAAAAAATAAATTTGTCAGATGTATTCGGCATACTTGCTTCTATTGTGGCAACACCCTTTGCTGAAAGCACAGAAAGTGCGCTTACTACAGAGGTATTGTATACAGACAGGTTATTAAGAGATAGTGTAGATATACCGTTTCCCCCAATAATAGTCACCGATGGATAAATCAGCTCGGACTGAGGAGCAGAAAGGGTGAAATGCTGACTCTTAAGGTTAAAAAACGCCCTTATATTATCATTTTTTATACGATGTTCACCTGATTCTCCGATGATTTTGATATCATATACAGTGCCGTTATCCTCTGACACTATTTCCACATTTGTTACATTTCCGATATTTATGTTTCTTTTTGTAAGAAGCGCTTTTATTTCGTCAGCGCTGTATTCTACAGTCCAGTCTGAGTATGAGGCTTCCTTTGGATTTTCGTATGGGTCGTCCACACTTACAAGATAAGGAAACTCACTTCCCCATACATATTTTACATTGGCAGTTTTGCCTCCGCAGGACGAAAAATAAAATGTCTGAGCAGGCTTGCCATCATACATCACAAGCTGACCTCGGGTTTCTTCTACTGCCTGTACGGTCCTTGCACCTTCGCTTGAAATTCCCGAATATACCTGAGAATTCTGGGTGTTGTCAAGGTTGAAGCCATAGGATGCGTATTTATTCCAGTTGTTTATGGAAAATGTCCTTGCACAGATTGCCTGAGCCTTCAGTGCTTCGATTGGCCAGGAAGGGCTCATTTCTCTTCCAAGTACAGAATAAAGGTATTCTTCAAGATTTACCTTATTGATGACAGTGATAAGATTTGACTTATCCTTAATAAATATCATACTTCCTCTGAAATCCTTGCCGTCAAGCTGAAGAGTACCGTAGCCCGGACGGATGCAGATATTTGGAAAGTCTGCATTTACAAATATATTGTTTACCTGTAAATAGCCTTCTGTTGATACGCTTATGGTTATCTGCGTTTCGGCTAATGCTGAAATAAGCTTGAAATCCCCGTTTTCATTTTCGTATCCTAATTCAAAACCCGAATAGCACATAAGGTTTGCGCTGCTTTTTGCACTTGAGCCATAATGAAGTCCGATTTTTATGTTCTCATATTTGTTGGCTTCAGCATATGATGTTATAGAGAAGAGTGAAAAAATCAGTGTAATTATAATCATATTAAATAAGAGAAATTTTTTCATAATATCCTCCTTTTTGTCAAAAAGTTACACACAACAATGATACTACAAATCAAAACATAAGTCAAATTATTCAAAAAGATATAATAAATATGAAATAAACTTGACTTATTGGCAATAAAAATGTATAATTATACCGACTATAAACAGTAATGGAAGGTGTAAAAAATGAAAAAGTATAACATCGCCGTTGTAGGCGCAACCGGTATGGTTGGAAGAACTTTTCTTAAGGTTCTTGAAGAAATCAAACTCCCTGTAGAAAACTATTATCTTTTTGCTTCCAAAAAGTCAGCAGGTACAAAGATTGACTTCATGGGCAAGGAATATGTGATAGAAGAACTCTGTGAAACAAGCTTTGACAGAGATATAGACATCGCACTCTTCTCAGCAGGCGGATCTATCAGCGAAAAGTTCGCTCCTATTGCTGCATCCAAGGGTGTGACAGTAATCGACAACTCCAGCGCATGGAGAATGGATCCTGAAGTTCCGTTGGTAGTGCCGGAGGTTAACCCTGAAGACATCAAATGGAACAAAGGTATCATCGCAAACCCAAACTGCTCTACAATTCAGGCAATGGTTGCTATGAAGCCACTTCATGACAAGTACAAAATCAAGAGAGTGGTATACTCTACATATCAGGCAGTATCAGGTGCAGGTGTTGCAGGATACGAAGATCTTAAGAATGGTCTCAACGGGGAAGCTCCTAAGAAATTTCCTTATCCTATTGCAAACAACTGTCTTCCACATATCGATGTATTCCTTCCTAACGGATACACAAAAGAAGAAATGAAGATGGTAAATGAAACAAGAAAGATTCTTGGTGACGACACAATGAGGATCACAGCTACTACAGTAAGAGTACCTGTGTTTGATTGTCATTCAGAATCAATCAACCTTGAATTCCACTATGATTTTGACCTTGAAGAGCTGAAAGAAGTGCTTAAATCAGCTACGGGAGTTATTGTGCAGGACGATCCTGAAAACAATATCTATCCTATGGCTATTACTGCAAAAGGTACAAATGAAACCTATGTAGGCAGAATTAGAAGAGACGAAAGTGTTGATTCAGGTGTAAATCTCTGGGTAGTAGCAGATAACATCAGAAAAGGTGCTGCTGCAAATGCTGTACAGATTGCACAGAAGCTTATCGAACAGTGGGAAGAGAAATAATTGAATAAAATTTTGTTATGATTGAATCATCAATTCATTAAAGGAGGTATTTCTGTGTCAAAAACTATATTCACAGGGTCGGGCGTTGCTCTTGTAACTCCGTTTACTAATGAAGGGGTAAATTATGATGCCCTTGGCAAGTTGATAGATTTTCAACTGGAAAACTCCACAGATGCTATTATTATCTGCGGAACAACCGGAGAGAATGCTACTATGCCTGATGATGAACATCTTGAAGTAGTAAGATATACAATTGACAGAGTTAACAAAAGAATACCGGTTATCGCAGGCACAGGAAGTAACTATACCGAACATGCAATCGATATGACTCGGGAAGTGGAAAAGATGGGTGCAGACGGTGTGCTTTGTGTGACTCCATATTACAATAAGACCACACAGAAGGGGCTTATAGCATCTTATACAGCAATTGCCGAAAGCACGTCACTTCCGGTGATTATGTACAATGTTCCTTCAAGAACAGGTGTAAATATGCTTCCTGAGACAGTTAAGGTGTTGTCTGAGATAGATAATATCGTAGGGCTTAAAGAAGCCAGTGGTAATATGTCCCAGGTGCTGAAGATTATGTCGTTATGCCCTGAGCTTGATATATACTCAGGGGAAGATGCACTTATTGCACCTATTATGATGATGGGTGGTAAGGGTGTTATTTCTGTATTGGCAAATGTTGCACCGAAAGAAACCCACCTTATGACTGAGAAGCTTCTCAAGGGTGAATTTGAAGAAGCAAAAAAGATGCAGCTTGATGCACTTGAGCTTGTGGATGCACTGTTTTGCGAAGTAAATCCAATACCTGTCAAGACAGCTATGAGACTTATGGGCTTTGATGCAGGACAGTTGAGACTTCCATTGGTTGAAATGGACGAAAAGAATCTTCAGAAGCTTGTGGCTGCAATGACAAATTACGGTATTAAGCTTAAATAGACCGAAATATACGGCTGTACCCTTATACGGTATGGCCGTTTTTGGGAATATTTATAAATTACAGGTGGTACAATAATGGAGTTGCCAAAAAGAAAAAGGATAAGAATGGCTGGATATGATTATAGTACTCCTGCCAGATATTTTGTAACTATATGTACACATAATAAAGAAAAGATGTTGTCGAAGATAGATGTAGGGGACGATGCCCACATCGTCCCGATTGAAAAAATAAAAGAAACTACATATAAGAAACGAGGTAAAACCAATGACAAACATTATACTTTCCGGCTGTAACGGAAAAATGGGACAGGTAATAACAAGACTCTGTCAGGAAGATGAAGCAATAAATATAGTATGCGGAGTAGATATCAATACAGAGAAAAAAAGCGACTACCCTGTATACTCGTCATATAATGATATAAAGGAAAAGGCAGATGTGATAATAGATTTTTCTCATCCGTCAAACCTTAACCCTTCTATGGAGTATGCAATTAGGACAAACACTGCAATTATCGTGGCTACAACGGGACTTTCCAAGGAGCAGATAGACTATGTAAAGGCATCGGGAGAAAAAATCCCCGTATTTTACAGTGCAAATATGTCTTTGGGCATCAACCTTATCATAAGCCTTGTAAAAAAAGCTGTAGCTATACTTGAAGATAATTTCGATATAGAAATCATCGAGAAGCATCACAATCAGAAGATAGACGCTCCAAGCGGCACAGCAATAATGATCGCCGATGCAATCAAGGAAGAAATGAAGGAAGAAGCAGAATATGTATACGACAGACATTCTGTAAGAGAAAAGAGAAAGAAAAAAGAAATCGGTATTTCAGCTGTAAGAGGCGGTACAATTGTGGGAGAACATCAGGTGCTCTTTGCAGGAAATGACGAACAGATAGAGTTTAAGCACACAGCTACAAGTAAAGAAGTTTTTGCGGTGGGTGCTATTAAGGCGGCTAAGTTCCTTTGCGGAAAAGGAGAGGGGTTGTATAATATGTCTGACCTCATGGAATAAATGGCAGGTAAAAATGGCTCAGAGCGTAAAAAGGCGGGAAAAGTAATTTATTAATTCTAAAATAATAAATAAATAATTCATATGTGGAAAATATCGCACTTAGTTTGCGATATTTTCTTTTTTATGTGCCTTTTTACTATGAAATAAACTTTCGACTTCGCAGTATCACATACAGCTTCGTCTCAGTTTCTTCATTCTGAGCGATTTTTCCTCCGCCATTGCTCCCGAGGTGCAAAAGCACAGCTTACAAAGCCTTCCCCTTGAGGGGAAGGTGGGTTTTGCATAGCAAAACTCGGATGAGGTGTAGCCTTAAAAGGCGTAAAAGGAAAGTGTCAATACATGTTGTCTTGTTTATCAGCAAATTTCCTTCCTTATTATATATAATATATATATTTCATCTTCCTGTGGTGGAAACATTTCACAAAAACAGCTCTGAGCTTTGTCATTTCACTGTGAAATCATACAAAAATTAAAATATTGCTACAATATATTGATATATGTATAGTGAACAACACAATATATTCTATGTAATCAAACTGTAAAATAAAAACCACAAAAAAAGTGTTGACTTTTTGTCGTTTTGAATATACAATAAGTAAGCTGTCATTTTTGTGCAATTGACAGATTTCTACATAAACACAGGGCATAGCCTCTGTAATTAATTGGTTCGTTTACAAAAATGTATGTAATATTTCTGTATTTTTACATTTTTGTTACAACGATAAATTGTTCTTGACGGCATTATTTTGTAATGCTATAATGAACACAAAGTTAGGCTAGGAAATAGTCTAATTGTGATAATCCGAAGTGAAAGAGAACCGGCTTATCACAAAGCGTTAGTTCTCTTTCAAAAAATATATTATAAGGGAGGATTTGAGAATTATGAAAAATCTCAAAAAGGTATTAGCATTAGTTGTTGTTTTTGCTATGATGGTATCTTCAGTTGCTTTCGCAGCTATTTATCCAGACGTAGCAGCTGACGCTGACTATGCTAACGCAGTAAGCGTCCTTTCAGACCTCGGTATGATTAAGGGCGACGACAAAGGAAACTTCAATCCTGACGCTACAATCACTAGAGCAGAATTTGCTACTATGGTTACAAGATTGTTAGGTGTTGAAGCAGCAGCTACAGGTAAAGCTGACTTTACAGACGTAGCAGCTGATCACTGGGCTACAGGCTACATCGCTATGGCTCAGCAGCAGGGCATCATCTCCGGTTACGGTGATGGCACATTCGGTCCTGAAAATCCAGTTAAATACGAAGAAGCTGTTAAGATGCTTGTTTGTGCACTCGGTTACGAACAGATGGCAGTTTCTAAGGGCGGCTGGGTTGCTGGTTACTTGACAACAGCTTACCAGATCGGTCTTCTTGAAGACGTTTCTGGCACACAGGGCGCTGGCGCTCCAAGATCATTGGTTGCACAGCTCTGCTACAACGCACTTGATATTCCTATGATGGAACAGACTGGCTTCGGCACAGACATCAAGTACGAAATCATGAAGAAGAATGACGACCACGACAAAGTTACACTTCTCACAAAGATGGGTATCTACAAACTCGGTGGTATCGTTGCTGCTAACTCAAAGGTTAACTTCAAAGGTACTTATTCTTCAATCCAGGATAACGGTTATGTAGATTTCTGGTGGGATGATGACTTTGATTCACCGGTATCAGCTTGGGCTAAAAAATCTAAAAATGACCCAGCTTACGGTGGCACAACAGTTTACTACGCTAGCGAAATTCTTGAAGTAGGCGAAACAGACATTGCTGATGCTATCGGCAACCAGCTTATCGTTTACGTTAAGAAGAACGTAAGCAAATACGAAGTTCTTGCATACGAAATTGATGATACTTCAGTTTCTATGACAATCAAGGCTGACATGCTTGACGATGCAGACCTCGCTTACACAGCTTCTGCTCCATACGTTAAGTACTTCAAAGATGAATCAGCTTCTAAGTCAACAAAGCTTTCTCTCGAACCAGGCTACACAGTAGTATGGAACAACGAAGGAATCACAGCTGCTGACTTGGCTACAGCTGGTACATATGAACTTGACTCTGACAAAACTGCTACTATTGAACTCGTTGACTTCAACGACAACAATAAGTACGATGTTGTTAAAGTTATAGCTTACACACATGCAATCGTTGATTCTGTAGCAGCTGCTAAGGGTCAGATTACAGACAAAGAAAACGGCAGAATTGACCTCGACATCGACAACGAAGATAGAAAGGTTACAGTTACTGACGTAAACGGCAACGATGTTGCTATTGAAGAAATCGCTGAAGGTGATGTACTTGCTATGGTAGTTAACCCATACGGTGCTTCTCTCAGAAACGCTTCTTACAATTCACTTGACGTGATCGTTCTTAAGGATTCTGCTGTAACAGGCGCTGTAGACGGTCATGACGATGTTGAAAACGTAGCAGTTATCGGCGATAAAGAATACGATGTAGCTCCTATCGCTTACAACTTCTCTAAGATTGGTCTCCAGGCTGAAGGTAAGTTCTGGATCGCTATCGATGGCGAAACAATCATTGGTTTCGAAGGCGATGTTGCTAAATCTGGTAACTATGCTTACGTAATTGATGCATACTATGCTACAACAAAGAACTCTAACGACAAGATCGTTACTCTCGAAGTTGTAACAAAAGACGGTTATGCTGAATACAAGATTGATGACACTGTTAAGTTCATCAAAGAAGACGGCACATACACAAAACTTGATGCTGATGAAGCTATCCCAGCTAACACATTTGATGGCACAGCTTGGGCTGGCGAATCATATACAGTAGCAGTTGGTGATGCTCTTAAGGCTATCTTCGAAGGTGCAACAGCTGCAACAGCTGCTGATACTGCACTCAGAACAGTTAAACTTAACATTAACTCTTCTAACGAAATCACAGAAATCACACCTGCAGTTAACTCTACAAAAGAAGATGTAGAATATAACTACATTGATGTACCTGCAAGAATCTACAATGTTGACGGTTTGAAACTTGGTACAAAAGCTCTTGTTGAAGGCGCTGTTGTAATCGACGTTGACTTTGTTGATCCTGAAAACACAAAATTCGTTGATGTATCTTACTTCGTTGATGAAAATGAATATTCAGCTCTCTTCCTCGATGTTGATACAAACGGAAGCTATGCAGCAGCTGTAGTTTATGACTCTGAAGCTGTATACGCTGAAGGCGATTCAATCGCTGTTGTTAAATCTAAGATCGGTGGTCTCAACGACGAAGGCGACGAAATCGTTAAGGTTACAGCTCTTAAAGACGGCGAAGAAGTAACTCTTATCTTCGATGATGATGAAGTTACATACGGTGTTGGTTCTGCTAACGACTACAACGACCTCGACATCGGTGCTGTTATCATGTACACAGCTGATGCTAAGGGTAATGTTGACAAGTATGACGTTGTTGGTTTGACAACAATCACAGGCGGAAACAAGACATTCGCATTTGACACAACATTCAAGACAAACATGACAGCTGAAGCTGACTACGTTGATGGCGATGCTTACTTCTATGGTTATATCGTAGAAAATACATCAGCTAACAAGCTCCAGATCAAAGTTACAGATTCTATCACAGACGGTGGCGAATCTGTAGATATGGATAGAATCTACAACGAAACAGATGCTAACTACGTTATCAACGTTCTTGACCTCTCAGTTAAGAATGCTAACCAGTACAGCATCACAGGTACAAAGAAATCTAACACAAAGATCACAACAGATTACCTCACAGGTGGCGTTACAGAAATGTACTTGAGAGATAACAACGACACACCTGCTGTAACTGACGACGTATACGAAGTTTACTACGTACTCGTTAGAACATTCGAAGGCGAAGTTGTTGACGTTGTATCACTTGATGTTCCAGACTCAGTTGTTTCTACAGTAACAGGTCCTTTCACAGCTCTTGTTTCAGCTCCTGCAGTAGTTGCTCCAGCAGCTCCAGTAGTTGAAGAAGAAAAAGCTGAAGTTAAAGAAGAAATCGTTGAACTTGAAGGTTTTGATCTTTAATTCTCAATGAATTATCTTATGATATAGGCAGACCCGACAAGCTTAGGCTTGTCGGGTTTTCCTTTTGTCTTTTTTAAATATTTCACACAACTTTCATCCTGTAATAATTGACATATATTATCAATAAATATATAATATCCTTATAATATCAAAAAGGATGTGATATAAGTGAAAAGAGTAATTGGAATACTCCTGATGCTGATAATGACAATGGGAATGTGTGCTAATGCAGCCTCTGATCTGGGAGCATATTATACAGATATCAAGTCCTATATAAATATATCAGCTATTGCATCTGTAAATATCAATGGAGAAACCTATGTTCTTGTGGAAGAACTGGACAAATATGGATTTGAAGTAGTATGGAATGAAGCCGAAAGGACACTTACTGTAAACGAAGGTGAGTATATACCCCATGACGAACTTATAAAGGATGAAGCAATACCCGGTGAATTTTCTTTTAACGCAAGAGAAACTGATATCCGACTTATAATCAAAGGTACATCTCTTCCGTGTTTATGGTCAGAGAAGGGTATTATAACTCATTTTGACAATCTGGGACTTTTTGGTACTGTCAGATGGTACGACAAAGAAAGGAAGATCCGCCTTACCACAGGTGTGTATGAATACTATGTGAATTTCCCTGATACAGTGAACTTCTGCTTTGAAGAATTCCCCGATGTACCCACACCTGAGGCAGTAGGTGCACCAAAATATGAAACAAAGTATGCAGATGATGAGCTTTCCGGTGTGATATATGCTTATCAGAGAAAAAATATTACAAAGGAAATGTATGATGCATATATAATGCATCTTGTAAATAGTGGATTTAACTACAGAGGAAATGTAAACTGGGATTCAAATATCTGGTTTGAAAAAAATGGCAGAGTAATGCTTATCGGAGTAGATGATGATTATCTCTATGTAAAAGTCTTTTTCTGATCTGTTATCTTGTAGGGGAGGGTTTCCATGCCCTCCCGTTGAATGTTAATGGGGGTTTCCATGCCCTCCCGTTGAATGTTAATGAGGGTTTCCACGCCCTCCTTAAAGGAATGAATGCAATATGGAATATCCAGAAAGAAAACAATTGCGATTAAAAGGCTATGATTATAGCAATCCCGGAAAATATTTTGTAACTATATGTACACGTGAGAAAAAAAGCCTCTTGTCAAATATAATTTTAGATAATGATCCCTGTTCAGCCCCCAAAATTAAGTTATCAGATATAGGGATAGAGACAGAAAAATCAATAAAATATATAAATGATAATTATAAAGATGTAGAAATTGAGAAATATGTGATTATGCCAAATCATATTCATTTGATTATGGTGCTGAATGAATCGGGAGGGCATGGAAACCCTCCCCTACAAAGTATCATCGGGCAGCTGAAATCATATACAACAAAAAAATACGGGAGTCAGTTGTGGCAACGCTCATATTATGACCATATAATCCGAAATGAACAGGATTATAAAAAGATCTGGGAATATATAGAATCCAATCCAGGCAAATGGACAGAGGATTTATACTATTGTATGTAGGGGAGGGTTTCCACGCCCTCCCGTAAAAATTAAAAACTTACCAAAAGGGACCGTCCCTTTTGGTAAGTTTTTTTAATACTATTTAACTATTGTAATCATACTAGCCATTATCCCGCGTCCCGGTCCTTGTCCCCGATGAGAGAAAAGGTGCTCCTTATTACAACAGGTGCACATATCAGCTATAAAGATATTTTCTTCCTTCAAGCCGAAGTCAATCAGTATTTTTTTGTTTATTAATGGCAGATCCAGATAGTATTTACCGTTTATAACTTCTGCACATTTTCCGTCATTTATATATGGAAATCTATTGATGAAATCCATATACAGCTCCTCTGATACCTCATAGCAACATTTTTTGATAGATACACCGATGATTACATGGATAGTATCTATATTTGCCTTGTATTCATCTATCATTTTTTGTGCAGTCTTTGATGCAAGGGATTTAAATGTGCCCTTCCATCCACAGTGTGCTGCACCGATGGATGAGGAATTTTTGTCTGCAAAAAGTATCGGTACACAGTCAGCGCTGAATACTGCAAGTGTCAGTCCTTTTTCATTTGTCACAAGTGCATCCACATCTTCAAAGTCTCTTTGCTTTGTGATACCTTTTCCGCCGTCGGATATGGTACATACTCTTATGTTGTCATTGTGAAACTGGCTTGATGTGACGATTCTGTCACAGTCCAAGCCAACTGCGTCGGCAAATATCTCATAATTTTTTTGTACATTTTTTTCTTCATCGATTGTTTTGAAGCCAAGATTCATCGAAGAATTATTTTCACCTGAGCTTACACCACCATATCGTGTAGAGCCAATGGCTTTTACAAAGGCAAGGTCATCAAAGAAAGGATAATCGATGTATTTTACACCTTTATTCTCGATTATTCTCAAATTATTACTTATCATTTAATCACATCCTCATACAATTTTAATTTAATCAACCTTGATTGTCAACTCTTTTCATAAATTACCCCAAAAGGGACCGTCCCCAATGGGGTAATTTTGAAGTGGTTTGACATTTATTTATGCATATGTTAATATATATCGACGACAAAAGAGAAAGGGCAGATAATAATGAATGGTTGGATATTCCTTGTAATAATATATGCAGTTTTCAGAGGGATAAGAGACAGTATCAAAAAGAAGGCTCTTATGAAAAATTCCACCTTTGAGGTGTTGTTTTTTTATACATTGATAAGCTTTATTTTTGTGCTTCCTGCATCAAAGAATGTAAATGAAGTAAATATCGGATATCAGGGGATCATATTTCTTAAATCCCTTTGTGTGTTTCTTGCCTGGATTTGCAATTTCTCTGCTATAAAGAGACTTCCTGTAAGCTTTTCGGGTGTAATGGATACATCGGGTATGATATTTTCTACCATTATAGGCATCACAGTTCTTGCAGAACCATTTTCACTATTTCAGGGAATAGGTCTTGTGATGGTGCTTACAGGTCTTATTCTTCTCAATATAAAAAAGCCCGCCAATATACAGAATGATGAGGGCATCAAGGCAAAATTCGTAATACTGTCGCTTATGGGGACGCTTTTTAATTCCACATCAGGAATTATCGATAAGGTAGTGATTAAGTACGTAACTGCAAGTCAGCTGCAGTTTTATTTTATGCTGTATATGGTGTCGCTATACGGAATATATATTTTGGTGACAAAGACAAAAATAAGCCTCAGAACTCTTATAAAAAATCCGTATATTCCAATAATGGCTGTACTCCTTGTGCTTGGTGACAGAGCACTTTTTGAAGCAAATGCCAATCCCGAAAGCACAGTAGTGGCAATCACACTTATCAAGCGGTCTGCAGTGTTTGTTTCTATCCTTTGCGGAAGGCTGATATTTAAAGAGAAGAATATATTATACAGAGTTATGTGTGCGTGTATCATATTGGCAGGTATATGGGTGTCGATTTTATAATGTCAGAACTGTGTGACGATATATATTTTAATGTATTTGGATAGAATTAATAAAAAGAGCTTCCCCTTGAGGGGGAGGTGGGTTTTGCATAAGCAAAAGTCGGATGAGGTGTAGCCTTGAAAAGGCGTAAAGAGAGATTGAAATGAAAGAACGGAGTTCTTTGAAATTCTACACCTCACCACCGTCTTCGACGGAGCCCCCCTCAAGGGGAAGCCTTGGATACCTTTGTACACTCGTGATGGCATTTGCGAAAAAGCATAAATAAAGATTCATGTCTAAGAGGATAGAAATAATATGAACAAAATGTATAATGGCAAGTTAACACCTGTTTCCAAAGTGCTGAGAAAGAATATGACAAAAGAAGAAAAACATTTATGGTATGATTTTTTAAAGGATTTGCCCGTGAATGTAAACAGACAAAAAGTATTTGACAGGTACATAGTGGATTTTTATATACCGAGTGCAAAAATTGTTATTGAATTGGATGGAGAGCAACATTACATAGATGACGGATTGATAAAAGATGCACAAAGAGATGAGTTTTTTAGCAAAAATGGTATTAGAGTGTTAAGATATTCCAATCGTCAGATAAATCAGCAATTCAAAAATGTGTGTGACGATATTTATTCTAATATATTTGGATAGAATTAATAAAAAGAGCCTTCCCCTTGAGGGGAAGGTGGGTTTTGCATAAGCAAAAGTCGGATGAGGTGTAGCCTTGAAAAGGCGTAAAGAGAGATTGAAATAAAAGAACGGAGTTTTTTGAAATTCTACACCTCACCACCGTCTTCGACGGAGCCTCCCCTCAAGGGGAAGCCTTTATTATTATATAACAAATTGATTTTGTTCAAAGGAAAACGGCATATAATAAAAGGAAAGCACCGCAAAGGTGCTTTCCTACCTAAAAACAATTATATTTCAAAGTTCAAATATATATCTTTAAATTCCTCTTGCCGTTTTGCGGAGAGGAGAGGTTGAAATAGTAAAAATTTCTCAGATTGAACAAACTAAGCCAAAGCTGTATGCGATACTGCGAAGGCGTAAGTTTGTTCAAAGCAAAAAGTGCACAAAAACAAAGAAAACCATCGACTCAGATGGGTTTCTACATTAAAATAATAATTTATATATCCTTGTACTTTTGCGGAGAGGAAAGGTTGAAATAGTAAAAATTTCTCAGATTGAACAAACTGAACCGAAGGCGTATGTGATACGCCGAGAGAGAAAGTTTGTTCAAAGCAAAACGGCATATAATAAAAGGAAAGCACCGCAAAGGAGCTTTCCTACCTAAAAACAATTATATTTCAAAATTCGAACATATATCTTTAAATTCCTCTTGCCGTTTTGCGGAGAGGAAAGGTTGAAATAGTAAAAATTTCTCAGATTGAACAAACTAAGCCAAAGCTGTATGCGATACTGCGAAGGCGTAAGTTTGTTCAAAGCAAAACGGCATATAATAAAAGGAAAGCACCGCAAAGGTGCTTTCCTACCTAAAAACAATTATATTTCAAAATTCGAACATATATCTTTAAATTCCTCTTGCCGTTTTGCGGTATGAGGAATTTTTACATTTCAACCCCCCTTACATTTCAAAGAGTTCTATTATATCCTTTCCGTCGATTTCCTTTATAGAAACCCTTATCACTTCCGTCTTGGAAGTAGGCACATTTTTCCCTACAAAATCCGCTCTTATAGGAAGCTCCCTGTGACCTCTGTCTACAATAGCCGCAAGTTGAATCTTTGCAGGTCTGCCAAATGTCATGATAGCATCAAGAGCAGCTCTTACTGTCCTTCCTGTATGAACCACATCGTCAACCAATATCACATTTTTGTCAGTGATAGCAAAATCTATATTCGAAAGCGCTGTCTTATCACTTAAATCCTTGTCGATATCATCTCTGTGCTGAGAAATATCCAGTGTGCCAACAGGCGGACGGACATTTTCTATATTGTATATGCAGTCAGAAATCCTCTTTGCAATAGGCACACCGCGTGTCTTGATGCCAACAAGGCAGATGTCATTTACATTTTCGTTTTTTTCAATGATTTCGTGAGAGATTCTACGTATTACCCTCATCATCATATTTTCGTCAAATAAAGCAGTTTTAAACTCCATAACGCTTCTCCTAACGGTTTTTCTTTGCTTCAAGTCTGTATATAGGCTGACCTTTTTCTGAAAACAGCTTTTCGTATTCTGTCATCACATTCCCCTCAAAGTCAGAATTGTGAAGATCAAGAGAAATATTCTTAAGTTTCATACCATAAGCACAAAAGGAATTCAATGAAAACTCAAAAAGCTTCATATTGTCAGTTTTGAAATGGATTTCTCCCTCGTCAGAAAGGATCCTCTCCCATATTTTCAGGAAATTTTCATGTGTGAGACGTCTCTTTGCATGACGGGATTTCTTCCATGGGTCGCAGAAATTTATATACAGTCTGTCGCAGTGTGGAAACTCTGGAAACTCTGCAAGCTTTGCCGCATCACCCGGTGCAAATCTTACATTGGTGACACCAGCTTCCTTCACCTTTTCTGATGCTATTACAAGCACGTCAAGGTTTCTCTCTATAGCAAGGAAATTGATATGGGGATTTCTTCTTGCCATTTCTACAGTAAATCCGCCCTTACCGCATCCAACTTCTATATAGAGAGGATTGTCATTTGGAAAAATATTTCGCAAATTTTCACTGTAATCAGATAAATTCTCTATAAAAAACTCACTGCAGGCTTCAAGTCTCTCTTCTCTGTGTTTCTTTCTTCTCATTCTCATAGTATAATACATCCTTAAAAAATAATATACAAAAAGTATACCTCATTTCACTGAAAAATGCAAGGAAATACCCAAAATATAAAAAAGATAAAAAAATTGTTGCTATTTGTAAATTTCTGTGATATAATCACCCTATCGGTCTGATTTAAGACATTTTTAGGACCGATCTCTGGAGAGTACCTAATAAATAAAAGGGCGCCGAAGGTGTAAGTAAGGAAATAAATTCCTTGCGATCTCTCAGGCAAAAGGACAGAGTAGTTTGACGAATTTCGTTAAATTCCCTCGAGTGTCCTTCAAGACACTCTATTTTTTTGCTTCAAATCAGGCAAAAAAATATAATTAGCCTTTCCAAAGAAAATTATAAAGGAGGTTATAAAATGTTAGAATTTATTACAAACATCAATAATGATGTAAACAGTTTTATTTGGGGTATCCCTGCATTGGTGCTTCTTATAGGCACAGGTCTTCTTATGACCATTCTCACAAAGGTATTTCAGGTATCAAAAATCGGTCACTGGTGGAAAGAAACTGTAGGAAGTATGTTTCATAAGGATGTAATCGGGCATTCTAAGGACAAAGGCTCCATTTCACCGTTTCAGGCACTTTGTACAGCTCTTGCAGCTACAATCGGTGTTGGTAATATCGCCGGCGTTGCAGCAGCTATCTGTATCGGTGGTCCCGGTGCGGTGTTCTGGATGTGGGTTGCAGCATTCTTCGGTATGATGACAAACTATTCAGAAAACGTACTTGGTATGTACTACAGAAGAAGAAATGCAAACGGTGAATGGGCAGGCGGTGCTATGTACTACCTTGAAGACGGTCTCGGTTCAAAGAAGGGCTGTAAGACAGTTGGTAAAGTACTTGCGGTTCTTTTCTCAATATTCACACTCCTTGCATCATTTGGTATCGGTGCAATGGGTCAGATAAACAAAATCGTTGCAAACATCGAATCAGCGTTTACAATTGATGCTCTTGCAAATATACAAACACCATTCGGTGTAAGCCTTTATTCAGTAATTCTCGGTGTAATTCTCGTTGTAATTGCAGCGCTTATCACACTTGGCGGACTTAAGAGAATTGCATCTTTTGCAGAAAAAGTAGTACCATTTATGGTTGTACTTTTTGTAGCAGGAAGTCTTATTATCATCGGTGTAAACTATGATATGATTATCCCTGCATTTGGTTCAATATTCAAGACAGCATTTTCACCTGTTGCTGTAGCCGGTGGTACTGTGGGTGCTATGATTAAACTCGCTATGGTACAGGGCTTTAAGCGTGGTGTATTCTCAAACGAAGCAGGTCTTGGTTCATCTGTAATGGTACACTCAAATACAAACATCAAAGAACCTGTTAAACAGGGTATGTGGGGTATCTTCGAAGTGTTTGCTGATACAATGGTAGTATGTACAATGACAGCACTTGTTGTTCTTACTTCAGGCGTATATACTCCGGAAGCAAATGATGCAACATTGGTTGCAGAAGCGTTCAATACAGTATTTGCTTGGGGAAATATCGGATCTAAGTTTATTGCAATTGCTATTTTGCTCTTTGCTTTCACTACTGTACTTGGATGGGATCACTATGGTTCAAAGGCTTGGGAATACCTCTTCGGTGCTAAGTCTGTGAAAGTATATAAGGTGCTTCACCTTGTTACCATTATGCTTGGTGCTATCCTTACATCTTCACTTGCGTGGGATATCTCCGACACATTCAACGGACTTATGATGATTCCTAACCTTATCGCCGTTATCGTTCTTTCAGGCCTTGTAATGAAGATTACAAAGAACTATGTGGACAGAAATCTCAAGGGCAAAGACGTGAAGCCTATGCTTACAGCATTTCCTGAAGTAGAGGAAGAATATAGTAAAGAAAAGTAATAGAAATTTATTATAATATGATTATATGAAAAAATCACTTGCGAAAAGCAAGTGATTTTTTTGTGAGGGTAAGAAAATATTAGTAACATACAGAAGCGTATATATAAGAATTCAACGGATTTTCCCGGTATGTTACATCGTTATTGCGTAGCAATACATCATTTGCCTCAGGCAACATCATTTACACCGAAGGTGCAACTCCATTTTGTGTCCGAAAAATATGATGTTGACCGAAAGCAGTCAAATGAAGTACTCGCTTTGCTCGTAATGATGTTGTGTCCATAGGACACAAACACAAAAAATAACGACTATTCTATAAGAATAGTCGTTATTTTTTGGCAGGGGCAGTAAGACTTGAACTCACGGCACGTGGTTTTGGAGACCACTGCTCTACCAACTGAGCTATACCCCTGTATTTTTAACACAAATAGGATTATAGCATATAAAGTGGGCTTTGTCAACAGATTTTTGGTTGAATTTTGGATTTTTGGGGTTTAAAAACCGCACAAGCAGACGTAGAAAGATGATGTGAAAGCATCGGAAACTAAATATCATAATCAGTCCTGATATACATTGGCTGACGTGGGGAAGATTGACAGGAGTGAATGGGTGGTTAGCACAGAATATTCCTTATATATGAAATTGCGTGACAAATTGGGACTATTGCCCAAAAAAATCGGGTATTTTGCGAAAAAACAGTTCGAAAAAATGTCAATTTTTTACAATTGACTTTTTGTATGGCTTGTACTAAAATATAATAGAAGAAGGTGGGTAATAATGGACAAGTTGACCGAATTAATAGCCAGCGAAATCAAAAAACAGTATCGCTCAGTCAGAAGTTTTGCCATGAGCATAAATGTGCCGCAGACTACAATCGTCAGCGCTTTGAAAAATGGTGTTTCAGGCACAGCATATGTTACAGTGGTAAAAATGTGTGAAGCACTTAATATCAGATTGGTAAATTTTGAATCTAATGTTAAGCTGGATGACGACTCCATTGATGTGCTTACAAAATACAATCTCCTGGATAATATGGGACAGCACACAGTAAAGACTGTATTGGAAATGGAACTTAATCGCTGCAAAAACAAATAATTTTTAACAAAGATACAATGACTGTTCAAGGATTGAACAGTCATTGTTTTTTGTTTTTATGTAGTTTAATCACAATAAAGAGAAACTCTCTCCATTTTGTCCACATTTACAAGTCCTTGTGTGGTCATCTTAAGTGACGGGATAACAGAGAGGCTTACAAACGCCATATTCATAAATGGTTCAATGTTGTCATTTACACCAAGGGAATGAACAGATAGTCTTACGTTTTCATTCTGGCGGGCTATTTCCTCTGCGCTCATATCAGCCATAAGACCTGCAACAGGAAGCCTCATTTCTGATATAATTTCTCCGTTACATACTACCACATTTCCGCCAAATTTTCTTATATGATTTGCGGCTATTACCATATCCTCATCATTTGTACCGATGAGAATAATGTTGTGGGAGTCGTGAGAAACAGAAGATGCCATAGCACCTTTTTTGAGCCCTATTCCGTTTATATATCCAAGTCCTATGTGACCTGTGTTTTTGTGTCTTTCCACAACTGCAAGCTTAAGTATATCTTCTTTAGTATCTATACCGTTATTATTTTCCCAATTTATCTTATGGATTTTTTCTTTTGTGATAAGCTGACCGGGGATTATTTCTATTACTCTGCATTTATCAGCTTTTGGCTCAATATAGAGATCTTCTTTTGTAAGCTCTTTTAAGTGAAAAGAATTGAGAGTGATCTGGGATAAAGAGTCATTTATCGAAGGCTTTGTAAAGTCCTTCACTACCTTATCACATACTGCCTTTTTGCCATGTGAATATACATCCTTTATATCCACAGCTTCAAGGTCGTTAAGTATCAGAAGGTCTGCTCTGTATCCGGGGGCAATTGCACCTACGCCCTTGATGCCGAAGTATTCTGCCGCCTGAATGGTTGCCATCTGAATGGCAGTGATCTGTGACTTGCCATATTGCCCTGCAAGACGGATAATATGGTCTATATGCCCTTCATTCATAAGGTCTGCAGGATGGCGGTCATCGGTCACAAGAAGGCATCTGTGGTTGTATGGCGGGTCAAAGAGGGGAAGAAGGTCTTTAAGATTCCTTGCGGCTGTGCCCTGTCTTATCATAATTCTCTGACCTTTTCGGATCTTTTCTATAGCTTCATCAATGGTGGAGCATTCGTGGTCGCTTCCTATAAGGTATGATGCGTATTTGTCAAGGTCTTTGCCTGTGAGAAATGGTGCGTGTCCGTCCACGATTTTTCCTTCATTATGGGCATCGGTAATCTTTTTGATGACAGATTCATCCTTAAATATAACTCCCGGGTAATTCATCATCTCCGCAAGACCTACAACCCTTTTTTCCTTATAAAGCGGCTTGATATCCTCTGCCTGAAGTACTGCTCCTGATTCGTCAAATGGTGTGGCAGGGACACAGGAAGGGATATTGATGTATACGTTCATAGGTATACCTTCACTTGCCTCAATCATATATTTTATCCCGTCTACACCGCATACATTGGCAATTTCATGTGGGTCTGCCACTATGGATGTGGTGCCGTGAGGTAGGGAGATTTTTGCAAGTTCTGATGGTGTGAGCATAGTGCTTTCTATATGTATATGCCCGTCAATGAAGCCCGGGCAGAGGATTTTTTCGGATACATCCTCAGTAACGTCCGCATCATCAGGTGTGTAGTTGCCTACGCCTATGATTTTGTCATCCTCTATAAGCACATTTGCCTTTTCTATTTCTCCTGTAAATACATTTATCACGCTTCCGCCATAAAGTAATGTTTTCATTTTTATCATCCTCATAAAGAATTTTGTTAATTAAATTATATCATTTACGGACAATTTGTCAATAAAGTGTATTTACTTTGATCTGGGATTACGTATAAGTGCCACTATATATGCAAAGAGTATGGCTGCACAAATCCCTGCAGAGGTTTGTGTAAGCCCACCTGTAAGGATACCTATGGCGCCCTTTTCTGTGACAGCCTTTATTGTACCCTTTGCCACCGAATAGCCGAAGCCTATGATAGGCACTGTGGCGCCTGCACCTGCAAGCTTCACCACATTTTCATATATACCAAAGAATGTAAGTGCCGCACCGGTTACTACATATATCACCATTATCCTTGCCGGAGTGATGCTTGTGCGGTCGATAAGCACCTGTGCGATTGCGCATAGACTTCCGCCCACAAGAAATGCCCATATTAACTTGTCAGTCATATTATCCCCCCGTATTTTCTATTGCTACAGCGTGAGCTATGCCCGGTATGGTAAGTCCCTGTCCTGAGCTTGTGGTACTCATAAGGGCTCCTGTTGCCACAAGTAGTATGCGGTTAAGCTTCTTTTCTTTAAGCTGTTTCATAAAATATCCGCAAAACACCGACCCACAGCATCCGCACCCGGAGCCTCCCGATTTGGTATTTTGTTTATCAGCATCAAATATCATATCTCCGCAGTCAGAGTAATTGTTTGCTATATCAATGGAGTGTTTTTTCAGAAGCTCTTTGTTTATATCCATCCCTACTTTGCCAAGGTCCCCCGTTACAATAAGGTCATAATAGGAAGGAGACCTGTCTGTTTCCAGAAGGTGGGTCTTTATCACATCTGCCGCTGCAGGTGCCATAGCCGCACCCATATTGTTGGCATCCTTGATACCCATATCCACGATTTTGCCTGTTGTTATATGGGTGACAGAGGGCCCGTCGCCTTTGCCTGACAGTATCACAGCACCGCTTCCTGTCACTGTCCACTGAGCTGTGGGTGTCCTTGCACCTCCGTATTCAAGAGGAAAGCGGAACTGTCTTTCTGCAGAGCAGAAATGACTGGAAGTAACGGCAATCACATTTTTTGCAAAGCCACCGTCTATAGCCATGGACCCAAGACTTAATCCCTCGCACATAGTAGAGCAGGCACCGAATATGCCAAAGAAGGGTATACCGAAATCCTTTATGGCAAAGGTGGTGCTTATGCACTGATTGAGAAGATCTCCCGAAAAAATATAGTCTATATCATCAAATCTTAGTTGGGCTTTGCTTATTGCACCGAGCACAGTGGTCTTTAACAGTTCGCTTTCTGCTTTTTCGAAGGAGGACTGGTTCATTTTGTCATCAGAGAATCTTTTGTCAAAATATTCGCCCAGTGGCCCCTGAGCTTCCTTTGTGCCTACAGAAGAAAATGCCCCGATGATTTTTGTGGGTGATTCAAATTTTACTGTTTGTCTGCCAAGCTTTTTTTGCATATTAACCCCCGAAAATAAGCATAATATATTTTAATATCCCGCATACCACACCTGATATGACCGCATATACCACCACAGGACCTGCTATGATAAAAATCTTTGTACCAAGCCCCATAATGAAGCCTTCGGATTTAAATTCCATTGCAGAGGATACCACACTGTTTGCAAATCCCGTGATAGGTACAAGTGTGCCTGCTCCGCCAAAACGAGCAATGTCCCCGTATACATTAAGTGCAGTGAGAAACGCACCTATAAAAATCATAGATACTGATGTGAGATTGGATGCGGTTTCCTTGTCTATATTAAGCTTAAGGTACAGATTCAGAAGAAGCTGACCTATGACACATATGCTTCCCCCTGTTACAAAGGCAAGAGAGGTGTCAAGGAGAAGCTTTGAGTTTGGAGAAGCTTTTTTGACCAATTTGTCATAGTCTTTGTTTGTCATTTTAAATGCCAATTATATTCACTCCTTACAAATGTTCCCCTTTTTGGAGAAGAGGATTTGTTTAAGTTGATATAGAGTAGGATAATCAAGAGGATTATCACAAGAACAGACAGGGATATAAAGACAAATTTTTTAAACATAATAAGTAATTATTAATCCAAAAACTTACCAAAAGGGACGGTCCCTTTTGGTAAGTTTTGCTCCTTTTACTCAGAGTCAGTTACAGCAGTTTTCGTTCTTTTCAAATGTTTTGCAGAATGTTTCGCTCTTTGTAGTAGCGTCTTTACATTCCACTTGGATATGACCTGCTGTGCAGTAGTCATTTGCAGTGTGATGCTTGCAGTTTTTTGCTTCGCATTTGATGCCTGTGATTACATTGTTTTCTGTCATTGTGATTCTCCTTAAATAAAAGTATGAGGTTTGTCCTCAAAAAGTATTATAGCCATTGTAATTGACTTTTATTCATTGGAGATGTACTTGAAAAACAATGCATTATGTGATAGAATGAATTCAACAAAGTTGAATTCAGCGATATAAATTCCTGATGTCATTTGCGATATACCTTGCGGTGCGATATATCCTGACGGATGCGATATGTCCCTTCGGGACGAGATAAAGGAATTTATATTATATCGCAACCGAATGAAATGAGGCTATATCGCATTTGAACATAGTGAAAATATATCGCACGAACGAAGGAAGTATATCGCACGAACGAGGTTTGTTGTGATAGATAATAGTTAGTCTTTTATGAAATGCTGTGGCATCTAAATTATTCACTAATTCTGAAGTTTAATAAAAAATCAACGGGGCAAATAATATGAAAGATAAAAAGATAAAAAGAATAGCAGCAATAAATGATTTTTCGGGGTGGTCAAGGTGTTCACTTACCGTTGCAATACCTATCCTTACTGCAATGGGACTTCATTGTGCACCGGTACCAACGGCAATCCTTTCAAACCACACAGGGTACGAAAGTTACTTCTTTGATGACTATACCTCAAAGATAGAGCCTTATCTTGATCAGTGGAAAAAGGCTGAACCCCCATTGGAGTTTTCCTGCATATATACAGGCTTTCTGGGGTCTCATTCTCAGATAGACTGTGTGCTTAAGTTTACAGAGTATTTCAAAAAACAAGACACTATCCTTCTGGTGGACCCTGTGATGGGAGATGAAGGGCAGAAATATCCTACATACACAAAGGAAATGTGCGAGGATATGAAAAGACTGGTTTCTGTGTCTGATTATGCCACACCAAATGTAACCGAAGCATGTATACTATCTGATACAGAATACACCTCAGAAGAAATCACTGACGAAAATGCACAGCAAATCGCACTGAAAATTGCAGATCTTGGCTGCAAAAATGTGGTCATCACAGGCTTAAGACGAAAGGACAGAATCATTAACTATTGTTATGAAAGTGAAAACAAAAGGTTCTTTTCGGTAAGTGAGAAGGAGTCCTACGGTGCATACTGCGGAACGGGAGATGTGTTTGCTTCTCTTCTTTCAGGTGCTGTTACCAATGGGATGAGCTTTGAAGACGGAGTGAAATTTGCATCAAAAATTACCTGTCAGGGAGTAAAAGAGTCTGCCGAGATGGGAATAGATAAGCTGGAAGGAATAGCAGTAGACCGACTTATAAGGAGTATAATATGAGAGCATTGATTACCGGAGCATCTTCAGGCATTGGCAGAGATATGGCAAGAGAGCTTCACAAAAGAGGCTATAGCCTTATCCTTGCAGCGAGAAGATATGACCGACTGGAAAGCTTAAAAAATGAACTTGGAAACAATGTGGATATATATTCTGTGGATTTGTCAGACAAAGAAAAATGTATCGAATTTGTGGACAAAATAAAACATAAGGATATAGATCTGGTGATAAATAACGCAGGCTTTGGTCTTGTGGGAGAGTTTGTAGAAACAGATATCAATAGAGAGCTTGAAATGATAGACTTAAATATCACAGCGCTTCATATAATCACTAAGGAATTTTTAAAAATCTTTGACAAAAAAGCCGAAGGTCACATCCTCAATGTGGCAAGTTCTGCGGCATTTCTTCCCGGGCCACTACTTTCCACATATTATGCTACCAAGGCATATGTGATGAGACTTACTGTAGCCCTTAATGAAGAAATGAAAAAACGTGGTAAAAAGAATGTGAAGCTTTGTTGTCTTTGCCCGGGGCCTGTAAGTACAGAGTTTGATCAGGTGGCAAATGTAAAATTCAGCCTGTCTGCACTAAAAAGTGACTATGTGGCGAAATATGCCATAAAGAAAGCACTTAAGGGTAAGACCATCATCATACCGGGACTTGGTATGAGATTTCTTGTAAGCCTTCAGAAGTTTCTTCCTGAAACCTTCCTTGCAAAGGTGGCATACAGGATACAGAAGAAAAAGATGTAAAGAGAATAACAGTAAATAAATATTGGGCTGCAGCAAAATGAAAAAACGGTTCGGCGTGGAAACCGAACCCTACAAATTGTGTCATAAATATAATATGAACGTAATATATGTAGGGGACAGGTTCCATCCTGTCCCGAAAAAATCATTTTGCTACAGCCTATTTGTTTTGTGCAAGTTGATATTTTATTTAAAAAACTTACCCTTCACAATCACAAGTGTAGTAATAAGCGCAATGATAATTGTAAGAAGTATTACAAATGGTATTCCCAATGGGCTTGTTGCAAAGGGAAGTCCCACCACGTTCATTCCGTAGAAGGATGTGATGATTGTAGGGATAGCCAGGATAATTGTGATTTCTGCAAGAACCTTCATAACGATATTTAAGTTGTTTGAGATAATAGACGCAAATGCATCCATAGTACCTGACAGGATGTTTGAATAGATATTACTCATTTCTATTGCCTGCTTAAGCTCAAGCAAAACATCATCCATTATATCCTCGTCTTCTTCATACATTTTGATAAACTTACCTCTGGAAAGTCTCATAATGGTGGCTTCGTTACCCTTAAGTGATGTGGAGAAGTATACAAGGGATTTCTCTAAGTCAAGAAGCTGAATAAGCTCCTGATTTTTCATAGATTTTCTCAGCTGATTTTCCACATCCTTTGAGATCTTGTCAATCTGACGAAGGTACTGAAGGTATCGTACAGACACCTTGTACAGAAGCTGCAGCACAAATCTTGTCTTAAAGCTTGTGCTGATACCCCTTGCCTTTCCTGAAGAAAGCTCACGTATGATGGAGTTTTCCTTAAGACATACAGTGATTATGTTATCACCTGTGACGATAATACCTATAGGCATTGTAGAATAAATTATGGCACCGTCAGAATTGGTGGCATAAGGAATATCCACAGTGATAAGTGTAGCACCGTCCTCCTGATCGATGTGTGAAGTTTCTTCTTCATCAAGTGCACTTTTTATGAAGTCCGGCTCTATACCGGTATCTTTTATGATTTTTTCAATTTCTTCCGGAGTAGGCGCTACTAAGTTTATCCAGCAGTCCTTTTCCAAAGTTTCGATTTCTTTTAATATCCCGTTTTCGCTTTTGTAGTAGTTAAGCATTGGGGCACCTCCTGACTTAAGGTTTGTTTTATGAAAACAGTCCTACGACAATGTTATTTTCATACAAGAATGAAAGAATTTTTGATTTTGTGATAAATTCCACCACAGTTTCCATCTGGGGTGCAAATGAAAATGCTGCGATAATTGTAAGTATTACATACACCCACAATATACCTGTTATTATACCCATAATCCCACCAAGAAATGAATTGAGTTGCTTAAGTATGGGCAATCCTGTCACAAGATCCAGGGCTTTGGTCAGGATTTTCAGTGCAAACTTTGTTACAAAAAACAACAAAACAAACACTGCTACACTGATGACTGTATTTGATATATTGTGAGAAAGAGTCTCTGCAATATCTATTACCGGTTTTGATTCACTTATACCTTTGATGAGAAAATCCGGCAGATTCAGCTCACTAAGAAGCATCTCCGGTGCCTCTGTGACGGGAGTAAGTATGAGATCGTATACTGACTTTTTGATTGAAACACCAAGGTCTGATCTGAGAATCCACGAGGTGACCGGGTTTGCAAAGCAAAAGCATACGATAACCGTAATAAAGAATGACGCCGAGTGAAGAAGTGATCGGACAAATCCTCTCTTTATACCGATTACAGCAAAGATAATCAGTATAAGTGATGCTGTTATATCCGGAAGATAAGTAATAATATCCATGGATAAAACTCCTTTTTTAGTCGATTTTTACACTGTGCAAAACATTGCCGGTAACGATTGCCGCATAATCAGAATCGCCAAAAAGCAATCCTTCTTTGATATCCTTTGCGAATTTTATGTTGTTTATTTCCTTGCCCTTGCGGTTGATGATATGAATGGATTTTTTGTTTGTGACCAGTATTTTGCCGCCGGCAGAATCTATGCCTATGATATCCTCTGAGTTGTCATATTCACCAGTTTTTTCACCGCTATAATTATAGATATGCACTACAGTCTTACCAAGAAGTGCCGATGAGGACAGGTTTGCCACTGCCACATAGTTATTGTTGATTGAATAATCAATAAGCTTTTCGCCTTCAAATGAAGTCTTCCATATTATTTCTCCCTTAGGTGACAGCATAATAAGATTGTCTGATGTGACAAGGAGTATTTTTGATGAAGAAATGTATTTTGTTTCAGCAATGAAGTTTGCGTCTATTTCTGTAGAAGAAACAGGCTTTTCTTCCGAAAACTTAAATACTGTGAGCATATTCTTCTGACCTTCTTCTCCGAAGTGAAGTGTACTTGCCGCAAGAGTCTTGTTGTCAGGAGAAAGTGACATATCCAGTATGTAGCTGTCTGCTGAATGCCATTTGTATATTTCTTCGTCTTTACTATTGTATACAGTGATAAGCGCCTTATAGCCCTTCTCTTCAGTTGCAATGGCATAGTAGCCGTTTTTGTTGATTGTGGCAGTTATCACATTGTTGTTTAATTTGATTTCCTTCGGGTCTTTGATATCTCCCACAAAGGCAGTCTTTGAACTTGCAAAGAACTGGATATACTTGTCATTCTGAGAGTCAATCTGTGGCTTGGAGCCTGACTGATTGGCAAAGGTCTTTGTGTTCATTTTGTAGTCTGTTTGTATAAGACCCTCTCCCGACATAAGAAATACCCTGTCTTCAACTCGGTTGAAATGTGTAGAAGCAGTGTCCTTCACCTTCAGCTCATATGCTACCGGTATATATTCGGGATTAAAGAATCTGATTATGGAGTGGCGTATGGGTGGGTGAGCATTTATGTATAAGAGCCCTGCCATAACCAATATAAGAACAATGGATATTATCAGTGTCCTTATGGATGGTCTTCTGAATTTTATATTGGAAAAGAAATTCTTTTTCATTCTTATATTCTATCCTTTCGCAAAAGTTTTTTGAGATATCAGAGCTTGTCTTCCTCATAGAATACTTCCCACAAATAAAGTCCCCTTGCAGGAGCGGTCACGCCTGCTTTTGTACGGTCTTTTGCTTCTATGATATCTTTTATTTCATCGGGACGAAATCTCCCCAAGCCTACACCCACAAGGGTGCCTGCGATTATTCTTACCATATTATACAGATACCCGTCTGCATTTATTGTGATCTCTATTATACCATTGTTGTTTTCTACATTGAGGAAGTTTATATTTCTTCTTGTATCCTTCACCTGACAGCCTGCCGCCATAAAGGAATCGAAGGGATGATATCCCACAAGGTGCTTTGAAGCTTCTATCATCTTTTCCACATCAAGCTTTCTTGATATATACCACTGAAAGTCCCTTTTGAACACATCATATGATGAATTGTTTATGAAGTACTTATATGTTTTGGATTGAGTGTCAAACCGCGAGTTAAACTCTTCTCTTACTTCACCACAGGATAGTGCCACTATATCTGAGGGAAGCTTTGTATTAAGTGCAATTGCCACTCTGTCTGAGGGGATATTGCAGCTTGTGCAAAAGTTCATCACATACCTTCTTGCGTGGACTCCTGCATCTGTTCTTGAGCATCCCTGTACAGATATTTCTTCCTTCATTATTTCAGACAATGTCTTCTCCATTACTTCCTGAATGGTAATACAGCCTTCCTGTGTCTGATATCCGTGATAGCAGGTGCCGTCATATGAAATTGTGAGCATAAGATTTCTCATAATATCACCAAAAATCAAAACAAAATACTAAGCACTATTACACCTGATGTAAAGAGCACTATAAACAAAGCTGCTATAAGGTCCTTATTTGTAGCCTTTAGCTCTCTCAGCCTTGTCCTTCCGTCTCCGCCTCTGTATAAGCGACATTCCATAGCAGTTGCCAATTCATCTGCGCGGCGGAATGATGAAATAAACAGCGGTACAAAAATAGGTATCATTGCCTTTATCTTCTTTATGATGCCACCTGTATCAAAGTCTGCACCTCTTGCACTCTGAGCCTTGATGATTTTGTCAGTTTCTTCAATGAGAGTAGGTATAAATCTCATTGCGATGGTCATCATCATAGCAAGTTCATGAGCAGGCACACCCACTTTTTTGAATGGAGAGAGAAGTCGCTCTATGCCATCTGTGAGCACTATAGGTGAGGTGGTAAAGGTAAGCACACTTGTGCCCAGCACAAGAAATATAATTCTTATTGCCATTTTTATACTTAAGATAAGACCTTCTTTGCTTACCTTTATAAATCCGTATTCAAGCTTATAGCCAAAAAGTGCTACAGTTTCGCCCTTTGTCATAAGGATATTAAGTATAGCTGTAAAAAATATCAGAAACAACAAAGGCTTAAGACCCTTTATATACATTCTGAAGGGCACTTTTGAAAGTGCAATTATAATAAATGTAAAGCCTGTCAGAAGTGCATAGGACCATACATTTGTGCAAACAAAAATCAGTATCACATATATAAGTGTGAATAAGATTTTTGTGCGTGGGTCAAGAGCATGGATGAAGGATTTGGCAGGGAAAAACTGCCCGATGGTAATATCTCTCATCATAATAGCCCACCCCCTTTTAAAAAGGCACACAAAACTTCTGTGGCGTAGTTGACTGTATACACGTCAAGGGGGACATTGAGCCCTTTTTCTTTAAGTATGCCGAAAAGCAGACTTACTTCAGGTACATTCAGTCCTATATCCTGAAGCATGGAAGTGTTTTTGAACACTTCTGCTACAGTGTTTTGCATAACCAGTTCGCCTTCGTTCATCACGATAACGGAATCTGCGGTTTTTGCCACATCTTCCATAGAGTGAGAGACAGTGATGACGGTTATGTTTTCTTCTTTGTTTATCAGCTTTAATTTTTCCAGTATATCATCCCTGCCCTTAGGGTCAAGTCCTGCGCAAGGCTCATCGAGAATAATGATAGACGGCTTCATTGCAAGTACTCCTGCAATTGCCACACGTCTCTTTTGTCCGCCGGAAAGCTCAAAGGGACTTTTTTGAAGGTGTTTTTCTTTAAGTCCCACCATTTCTGCCGCATGGGTTACAAGTGTGTGGATTTCTTCGTCAGATTTACCCATATTTTTTGGTCCGTAGGCAATATCCTTGTATACAGTTTCTTCGAATAGCTGATACTCAGGATACTGAAATACCAAGCCTACTTTTCTGCGGATAGCTTTCATATCGGTGTTTTTGTCTGTGACAGACATTCCGTCTACGTATATACTTCCTTCACTTGCCTTCATAAGACCGTTAAGGTGCTGAATAAGAGTGGACTTACCTGAGCCGGTATGTCCTATTATTCCCACGAAGCTTCCTTTCTTTACAGAAAAGGAGATGTTTTTGAGGGCTACTTTTTCAAAAGGAGATTTCTCCTGATATATGTGGGACAGATTTTCTACCTTTATGATATCTTCTTTTGTATTCCATATATCCTCTTTCTTTTTTATATGAGAAAGATCAGGGAAAGGAAGTGAAGGAGAAGCAATTTTCATTATCTCATTTGCACATTCCTCTACTGTTATTACTGTTTCGGGGATATTTATCCCTCTTTTGTTAAGCTCATGGCAAAGCCTTGTTACCTGAGGAGTGTCAAGGCCAAGCTCTATCATCTTTTCCACATTTGAAAAAGTATTTCTGGGAGTGTCATCAGATACGATTTCTCCCGAATTCATTATAACAATTCTGTCAGACTGAGCCGCTTCGTCCATATTGTGAGTGATAAGCACAATGGTGATGCCCATTTCTTTGTTGAGCTTTTTGATGGTTTTGAGCACATCACGTCTTCCTATAGGGTCAAGCATAGCTGTAGGCTCATCAAAGACGATAGTTTTTGGTCGCATAGCGATGACACCTGCAATTGCCACCTTTTGTTTCTGTCCCCCTGACAGTCTGTGTGGGGCATAGGAAGCATATTTAGAAAGACCTACGGTTTTTAAGGCATCGTCTACTCTCTGCCTTATTTCCTTTGGCTCTATTCCTAAGTTTTCGCAGGCAAAAGCCACATCCTCTTCCACAATGGTTGCTACAATCTGATTGTCGGGATTCTGAAATACAAAGGCAGTATTTTGTCTTATATCCCAGAGCCTGTCTGCATCAGAAGTATCAATGCCTGATACATATACCTTGCCGCCTGTAGGCAGAAGGATAGCGTTCATATGCTTTGCCAGTGTGGATTTGCCTGAGCCGTTGTGGCCTAATATGCACACAAACTCGCCCTTTTTTATTTCAAGGTCAATTCCGTCAAGTATTAACTTTTCGTTATCTTCTGCCCTGTATTTAAAGGACAGGTTTTCTGTTTTTATCAATGCTGAGACCTTCTTTGTAAATTTATGATTTGGGTTAGTGAGTAAATTCACCAATATCATTAAGTTAAGCAATATATTTCCATCGTCATTCTGAGCGAAGCCGTAGGCAAAGTCGAAGAATCTTAAGCAAATGAGTGAGATCCTTCGATGCGCTTCGCTTACTCAGGATGACAAATTCTTAACTTAATGATATTGGTAAATTCATCCCCTGCTTTTTGCGTTCCGGGGCATTTTTACATTTCGTTAATCCAGCGGGTTGCTGCACCACATGGTAAATACAATCCCGATGCCTTTATCGGTATTGCTATTTCGTCATTTGTTACAATTCCGCCAAACTTTTTCTTCACAGTCAGGCTTATAAGGTTTGATATAATAGTGGATGAAACTCCCGATGTGTATGAATTTACTATCATAAACAACGGATCATCACTAAGTATGTCTATACAGGAGCTTATGAGCCCGTAAAGCTCATTTTCAAGCTTCCATACTTCGCCATTTGGTCCTCTTCCATAGGAGGGAGGGTCCATAATGATGGCATCGTATTTATTGCCTCGTCTGTGCTCTCTCTGCACAAACTTAATTACATCATCTACGATATATCTTACAGGTTTTTCTCTTAAGTTACTCAAAGTGGCATTATCCTTTGCCCATGTAACCATACCCTTTGCCGCATCCACATGGCACACAGATGCACCTGCAGCTGCCGCAGCAAGAGTAGCACCGCCTGTATATGCAAAAAGGTTCAACACCTTTATATCTCTTCCTGCATTTTTTATCTTATCATCAATGAAGTCCCAGTTTGCCGCCTGTTCAGGGAAAAGTCCTGTATGCTTAAAGCCTGTAGGCTTCACGTTAAAGGTAAGGTCTCTGTATGAGATTTTCCACCCGTCAGGGAGCTTCTTGTAAAATTCCCACTCGCCGCCACCTGATCTGCTTCTGTGGTAGTGGGCATCAGCCTTGTCCCACAAGGATGGGTTGCTTTTTTCTTTCCATATTACCTGTGGGTCGGGACGACGGAGGATAATATCCCCCCATCTTTCCAGTTTTTCGCCATCTGCACAGTCCAGAAGCTCATAGTCTTTCCATTTATCTGCCAAAAGCATAATTTATCACCCGATTTTCTAAAATTCAAATACTGTTTTTCCGTTTTCCAGTTTAAGATATGCAGAAAAGGTCTTTCCCGTTCTGTTTGAGAGAAATCCCTCGATTTTTTCTGTTTTTCCTTTTTCCAGAAGGCTTCTCGCGTGGGATTTGGCAATTACTCTGTTGCATATTACACCGCTTATGGTGAACTTACACCCGTCACGATACCCTGAGCATCCATATCCGAACTTAGTCCTTACAACATCCTTCTGACATACAGGGCATTTGCCCACCACATCACCGAAGAAACCGTCATCTGTATCAAAGGCGTATTCCTTTTGTTCTTTCTTTTTGAATACTTCTGCGATTTCTTCCTTTGCAATATTAAGGCTGTCATTTACAGTGAATTCTCCCCTGTACACCTTCTTCAAAGCCTTACCCATTTCTGCAGTTTTGAATTTGTCCATACTGATATTCATTCTTTTTAAGGATTCAATAAGGTATTCTCCGTCAGGGAGGATAGTATAGACGTCCTTTTTGAGCATTATGTAGCCTGAGTTTCTGGCATTGTCGATTATTCCTGTTCTTGTGGCTTCAGTGCCAAGCTCAAGACCTTCAAATATTGCCTTGTATTCTTCTTCGTCATTTTCATTATCAGTATTCTGCTTTTCTTCCTTGAAGGGATTTTTCAGATAATTGTTAAGTGTTTCTATAGTATAGTGCTTTGGTGGTGAGGTTTCCTTTTCCACAGGCTTGAAGTTTACATTTACTATGTCGCCCTTTTCAAGAGGAGGAAGGATTTTGTCCTTTTTTGCATAGTCGTCGTATTTTGTCCAGCCGGGCTGAGCGATGACAGTGCCCTTTAAGGAAAATTCCTCTTTGTCACCAAGCTTGATTGTGATTTCTGTTTTTTCTGTTTTACATTCTTCACTGCAGAATACTGCCACAAATCTTCTCATTATTGTGGAGTATACAATGAAGGATTGCTCGTCAAGGTCGGTCTTTTTTGGTATTTTATGTGTAGGGGTAAGAGCCGAGTGGGATTCTATTTTGGAGTCATCGAAGATAGTCTTTTTGAACTTAAATTCCACAGGGTATCCAAGCCCCTTTACCGCCTGCAAGATATTTTTCACTTTGCCCTGTTCAGCAGTAGCAAGGTATTCCGAGTTGGTTCTTGGATATGTGACATATCCCTTCTCATACAGATCCTGAACGATTTTTAAGCTGTCAGCCATAGACATTTTGTATTTTTTGCCAAGCACATTCTGAAGCTTTGTAAGGGAATAAAGTTTGCCGGGGTTAAGTGTGTCGGTTTTTTTCTTCACCTGAGTTACAATTGCCTGTTGGCTGTTGTATATATTGCATATTTCCTGAGCTTTGTTAAGGTCTTTCTTTTCGAATTTATTTTTTGAATTAAGCTCGATTTTTTCGCCTTTGGTTTCTTCTGTTGACTGGATTGCATAGTAGATATCAGGCACAAAGTTTTTTATTGCCATATCTCTGTCATAAATCGCCTTGACTATAGGCACAATGACTCTTCCTACTCTTAAGAGTGTACCGGATTTTAGTGTGGCATATCTTGTTAAGTTTACTCCGTAGAGCCAGTCTGCATACATTCTTGCAAAGCCTTCGTTTGCAAGGCACTGGTATTCTGATTCATCCTTCATTTCCGAAAGAGCTTCTCTGATGGTTTCGTTTGTCTGGTCGGGAAGCCACAGACGAAGGAAGGTCTTTTCCTTTTTAAGAGCATTTGACACACAGAGCCTTACGATGATTTCACCTTCTCTGTCCGAGTCGCCTGCGTTGATGATAGCATCCACGTCCTCGCGGTTGCAAAGGGTCTTTATTACATTAAACTGATTTACCACACCCTGATCAACGGATTTGGTTTTTTGGTCTTTTTTTAGTCCGAATTTGAATTTATCGGGAAAGCATGGGATATTTTCCATAGTCCATCTTCCGCTTCCGTCGGGGGATGGGTTGTATTCTTCAATGTCTGCAAGGGTAAACAGATGCCCGAAAGCCCATGTGACAATATATCCGTTTCCTTCGAAGTAGCCGTTGGCTCTTTTCATATTACCGATGGCAGAGGTAATATTTCTTGCAAGGCTTGGCTTTTCTGCTATGATGAGTTTCAAAATAATTACCTCCTTTTAAGAATTTTATACTAAACTATATTTCAAATGTGCTTTTTTCAACATCAGAAGGGTTTTTGATGATTAGCTCAGGGCTTTTGATACTTACCTTTGTATGTGGTGGGATTGACTGTGTTATAAATGAGTTACCGCCGATTACCGAATGTTCGCCGATGGTTGTCTCACCGCCAAGAATGGTAGCACCTGAATAGATAGTTACGTTATCACAGATGGTAGGATGCCTTTTTACTCCTGAAAGTGCCTGACCCTTCCTTGTGGAAAGGGCACCCAGAGTAACACCCTGATAGATTTTCACATTGTTTCCTATGTGACAGGTCTCACCTATTACCACTCCTGTGCCATGGTCGATGAAGAAGTATTCACCGATTGTTGCACCTGAGTTTATATCGATTCCTGTCTGGGAATGAGCGTATTCTGTCATAATTCTTGGTATGAAGGGTACATTCTTAAGATACAGAATATGAGCTATTCTGTATACATATATGGCAAAGAGACCCGGGTAAGAAAAGATGATTTCTTCCTTGCTTTTTGCTGCAGGGTCCCCATCAAATCCTGCCTGTACATCCTTTATGAGAAGAGATTGTACTGAAGGAATCTTCTGAAAGAAGCCTGCGGTGATGCACTCTGCATTCATAGAGATTTCTTCAGGGGTATTTATGTTGTCCCAGTAAGATATTGCAAGTTCTATTTCATTTTTCAGAAGCTGATATACCTTTGTAAGCTTGCTTCCTGCAAAATACTCCATCATTTCTTCGGAAATCTTTTCTCCGTTGTAATATCCGGGGAACACAACATTCTTAAGCTCCTCAAGGATTTCTATGATGGCGTCTCTTGAAGGGAGAGTCTTTCCCTCTTTTGAAAGAAGGATTTCGTTTTCCTGATAGTTACTGGTGATTTTTGATACTGTATCTCTGATAATATTGTTTTCTGATATCATATCCTGACCTCCGAAAAGTGATTGAAATATATAAATAGACACCTTTAGATTTTATCAAATGGAAATAAATACCCATTATCCATATAATTTTATCATCTATAAGCCCAAAAGTCAAATAATATGAGCCAAATTATGTTGGAAAAATTTGAAATAATCAGTTGACATTCTCTGAGTTTTATTATACAATAAATGAGTATGAGTGGATTTGTATGCTATTATACGATACATCGTGCGTTGTCAACGAAAGATTCATTCATTCGTTAATTTTATGTTATAAACTTTCAAAAATGGCGGCTTTAAAAAGCAACAAGTAAGAAATGACGCAATTTATTTTGCGAAGGAAAGTGTGTTTCAGTTACTTTCCGCAAGGAGGGGTTATATCCCCTATATGAAAAAGGGCAGGACTTTTTCAGTTTGTGATTTTTTAAATATTTCGAAAAGGTTGAACCTTTTTTCAAAAAATTATTTTAAGAAAGGGGTTGAGATCTTTGCTATTAAGTTTACCGGTTTCCATATGCATAGCGGTTGCAGCGGCAGTAGTTGCATTTGCTGTAGGTGTGATATATAGAAAAACAATCGCAGAAGCCAAGCTTGGCGGTGCCGAGCAGAAGGCAAAAGACATTATCGCAGAAGCAGAAAAGCAGGCAGAAACTAAAAAGAAAGAAATTCTTTTGTCAGCTAAGGAAGAAGTTCATAAATCCAGATCTGAGCTTGACAGAGAGATAAAAGACAGAAGAGCAGAGATAAATCGTTTAGAAAGACGAATTGAGCAAAAAGAGGCAAATATCGACAAAAAGAGCGATGCCTTGGACAAAAAAGACGAAAAGCTTAACCAGAAGATGAAAGAGCTTGAAGCCCTTACTCAGAAGACAAATGAGATCAAGGCACAGCAGATAGAAATTCTGGAGAAGCTCTCAGGACTTACAAGAGAAGAAGCGAAGGAATACCTTTTGCAGAATCTTGAGTCAGAAGTCAGACATGAGTCTGCAATAATGGTAAAAGACATTATTGATCAGGCTAAGGATGACGCAGAAAAGAAGGCGAGAGATATCATCGGCTCTGCAATACAGAAATGTGCTGCAGACCATGTGGCAGAAGCCACTGTATCGGTTGTTGCCCTTCCAAATGACGAAATGAAGGGTAGAATCATCGGTAGAGAAGGCAGAAATATCAGAACACTTGAAACACTTACAGGAGTTGATCTTATCATTGACGATACTCCTGAGGCAGTTGTTCTTTCTGCATTTGATCCTATCAGAAGAGAGATCGCAAGACTCGCACTTGAAAAGCTTATTGTAGACGGAAGAATCCATCCTACAAGAATCGAAGAAACTGTAGAAAAAGCCAGAAAAGAAGTTGAAAGCATAATAAAACAAGAAGGCGAACAGGCAACATTTGACACAGGTGTACATGGTTTGCATCCTGAGATTATCCGCCTTTTGGGTAAGCTTAAATACCGTACAAGTTATGGTCAGAATGTACTCAAGCATTCTATCGAAGTCAGCCAGCTTGCAGGCATTATGGCAGGTGAGATGGGCGTAGACGTAAAGACAGCAAAAAGAGCAGGTTTGCTCCATGATATCGGTAAATCTATGGACCACGAAATCGAAGGTTCACACGTGGATATCGGTGTGGATATTGCTAAGAAGCACCGCGAGTCAGAGGAAGTAATCAATGCTATTGCTGCTCATCATGGCGATACAGAGCCAACAGGGCTTATTTCTTGCATTGTTCAGGCTTGTGATGCAATATCTGCAGCAAGACCGGGCGCAAGAAGAGAAAATCTTGAGACATATATCAAACGTCTTGAGAAGCTTGAAGAGATTGCCAACTCCTTTGACGGAGTAGAGAAATCCTTTGCTATTCAGGCAGGTAGAGAAGTAAGAATTATGGTTAAGCCTGACAGCGTGAAGGAAGACGAAACAATCCTTCTTGCAAGAGATATTGTCAAGAGAATTGAAGCAGAGCTTGAATATCCCGGCCAGATCAAGGTCAATGTGATAAGAGAAACACGTTCTGTTGATTATGCAAAATAAGATATATATGATAAGGTGCGAAATATGCTTCGCACCTTATTTTATTTGAAAAAGTGTTAAAAAAAGTAAAAAACAGAAGAAAAAACGCAATTTTGTTTATTGACTTTGAATGTCATTTATAATAAGATTTGTATAGAATTTATACAAAGGGTGAAAAGAATGAGCGAAAACAATCAGAAATCTCCTGCAAAGAAGTTTTTTTATGAGCTGTTTTTTATGACACTGGGAACAGTGCTTATGGCGATAGGTATATATTTCTTCAAGTTTCCAAACAATTTCTCCACAGGTGGAGTAAGTGGTATTTCGGTTATATTAAGCGGTATCTTTCCTGAGTTTTCTTCGGGATTTCTTATGATGGCAATAAATGTGGTTCTTTTGGTGTTTGGATTTATTTTTGTTGGCAATGGATTCGGGCTTAAGACTGTATATTGCAGTTTGCTTTTGTCCTTTCTTACATATGGACTGGAGTTTCTTATACCACTTAGTGCACCTATTACAGATGAGCCCTTACTGGAGTTGGTGTTTGCCATATTCTTTCCTGCAGTGGGATCGGCACTTCTTTTCAATCTTGATGCATCCACAGGCGGTACAGATATTGTGGCTATGATTATCAGGAAACATTCGGACATGAATATATCCAAGGCTCTTATGGTGTCAGATGTGCTTATTGTAATGGCAACAGTCTTTGTGTTTGGTATCAAAACCTGGCTTTTCTGTGTGCTTGGATTTGCGGCAAAGGTGTTTGTGATGGATAGTGTAATAGAAAGCCTCAATACATCCAAATACTTCACAATTATCACTGATAAGCCTGATGAGATAAATGATTTTATCACAGTGAACCTTCACAGAGGTGCTACTATGAGTAAGTCATATATAGGATCATATTCACATGAAACTAAGTGTGTGCTTCTTACTGTGGTGGCAAGAAGTCAGGCGGTGTATTTGCGGAAAAAGGTGAAGGAAATTGATCCTCATGCTTTTGTTATAATAACAAATACGGGAGATATAATTGGGAAGGGTTTCCGTGAATACCTCTGATACGGGCAAAATCTCCCCGAAACGCAAAACGGGACAAAAAAATATTATATAGCAATCAAAGAAATTGAGAGAAGATATTTTAATGTAGAAAAACACCTTTTTGGGTGTTTTTCTTTGTTTATATTCCGTTTTGCTACAATCAAACAGAACCTCTCGGAGTATCACATACACCTTCGGATTCTGCTTGATTGTTTCAGGAAGATTTTGCACCCTATCAGAATTGTTCTCTTGATTTGTTTTTAACAAACATTCGCCTGCGCAGTATCACATACAGCTTTGGCTCTGTTTGTCCGTCCCAAAGCTTTTTTCCTATCTCCTACAAAACGGATTCTGCTTGATTGTTTCAGGAAGATTTTGCACCCTATCAGAATTGTTCTCTTGATTTGTTTTTAACAAACATTCGCCTGCGCAGTATCACATACAGCTTTGGCTTTGTTTGTCCGTTCCAAAGCTTTTTTCCTATCTCCTGCAAAAGGGCTTCTGTTTGATTGTTTCAGGGGATTTTGAGCTTTATCATAAATTAATCTATTGTTTTTTGGATTAAAGTGTGTTATTATAGAATAGATGTATTATATTCAATGAAAGGATGTGACGGAAATGAAGATATCAATGAGAATTACAGCGGTTATTCTGACCATTGTGCTAAGTATCAGTGGACTTATTATGACATCTTTTGCAGCGATGCCTGAAATTCATTCTCCATCAGCTATCCTTACAGATTTAAACAGTGACGAGATTCTTTATCAGAAGGGTGCATACAAGGAGGTCTTACCTTCTGTATCAACCAGATTTATGGCTATATATACTGCTATCAATGCCGATTGTGAGCAAAATGTTGCTGTCAGACAGGAGTGGCTTGATTCTCTTACAAACGACAGGCCACGAATGGGAATAGTTGCAGGAGAGGAATTTGCGCTTAAAGATCTTATCAGAGGTGTTTATCTGTCGGATAATTATGATATTTATCTGTGTCTGGCAAATCACGTAGGCTCATCAGAGAAGGGCTTTGTGAATATGATGAATACAAATGCAAAAAAGCTGGGAATGGTAAATACTCATTATGAAACCATATCAGGATATGAAGAGGGCAAGGAATATACCACACCTTATGATGTGCATCTTCTTATAAAAGCCTTAAGCAAAAACGCCCTGTTCAAAGAGATTACAAAAGATGTTTCTTATACCTTCAAGCCAAATAAAAAAAGAAAAGAACCGGTGGAAATCAGACAAAAGCTTAATATAAATGATCCTCAGAGCCAATGGTACATATCCGGAAGTAAACTTGCAAAGGAAGATTCATACAAGAAACTTGGACACAGTATAGTATTTTCGGTGTTAAGGGACAACAGAGAGATACTGTGGGTATCCTTTGGCAGTGAATCTACCGACATATGCGCCACACAGGCGGGAGAAGCAACAGAATTTGCTTTTTCTGATTACAAAAGGGTAATATACACAAAAGAAGAGATCAAAAAGCTTTATAAAGGAGAAAAAAATCTCTACATCGAGCCCACAGCAGACATATATGTGACAGTGCCTTCCGATGTGGAAAAGGCATCCCTGATTGCCACTGTAAAAGAAGAAGACCGCATAGCAACCTTCAAGGTGGTGGGCAACGGAGTAAGCTTTGAAAAAGAAGTTTCAAAGGTAAAGGCATCCGGCATAAGGTTTATATGGGAGGGTATTCTTAAGATAATCCGATGGATACTTGCAGGAATAATCCTTTTGATAGTGACAATATGTATTTTGTATATTCCGGTGTCTGTAATTTCTGCAAGAAAGGCAAAAAGACTTAAAGAAAAAAAGGAAGAAAAAGTACGCAGACTTAAAGAAAAAATGAAGGAAAATGAATAAATTACGGAGGAAAAATGATGGAAAATTTGATTTTGGTTGTAGATGACGAAAAGCCTATAGTTGACATTCTTAAGCTTAATCTTACAAAGAGTGGTTACAAGGTAGTGGAAGCATATGATGGAGAGGAAGCGGTGGAAAAAGCCAAATCCTGTGACCCCGATCTTATTTTGCTTGATGTAATGCTTCCTAAGATGGACGGATTTGGCGTGTGCAAAAAGATCCGTGAGACCTCTTCCACACCGATAATTATGCTTACAGCACGTGAGGATGAAGTGGATAAGGTGTTGGGACTTGAGCTTGGTGCAGATGACTATATGACCAAGCCCTTCAGCTTAAGAGAGCTTCTTGCAAGAGTTAAGGCAAACTTAAGAAGAACAGTGATTGCAGTCAGCGACAGCAATCAGTCTGATGTTATGGAGTTTGGCTCCATAAAGATCATCCCCGAAAAATACGAGGTTACAAAAAACGGCAAGGTAATCGAGCTTACATTCAGAGAGTTTGAGCTTCTTAAATTCCTTGCTATGCAAAAGGGCAAGATTTTTTCAAGAGAATCACTTCTCAATAAGGTCTGGGATTATGAATTCTACGGTGATGTAAGAACAGTAGACGTTACTGTAAGAAGACTCAGAGAAAAAATCGAAGACAATCCAAGTGAGCCTCAGTATATTATGACCAAAAGAGGCGTGGGTTACTATTTTCATGACTAATCTGATATATTGATTATATTGGGGGACATTCAGTTGGCGAAGGAAGCAAAGCTTTTTAAATCCAGTGTACGTTATAAGATTATGGCGATGTTTGTACTGCTTACAATATCGGTAATCATTATCATCGGTACATTTATGATTAACCGAATAGACAGGTTTTATAATGATGAGTTTGAGACATTGATGACCAATGTGTTCAATGAAGACTTCCAGAGAGAGCTTGATACCAAGCTTTCGGGAGAGGATCCTCTATCCAGTATAAACTCAAGTATAACTGCATATCTTGGGCAGCTGGGTATTGACTCCTTCAGAAACTATTATATCCTTGATGCATTCAGCGGAAAGGCGCTTATTTCATCAAACAGCGATCTGGCAAAGACTCTTATTGCATCACCGAATATTATTGCTGCCATGAACGGAAAAATTGGCGATATATCAAGCTATGCATCAGACTATATGGACTATGGTGTGCCTGTCAGAAGCGGTGGTGATACCAAGTATATTGTATACATAAAGGACTCCAAGGAAGAGGTTGACGATATGGTCAACAATATTCTTTCTATTATCTTTATGGCGTTGGGACTGGGTATTATTATATCAATTGCCTTTGGTTTTCTTCTTTCAAAGACAATTATTTCTCCTATTTCTTCTCTGACACAGAAGGCTCAGAGAATCACATCGGGAGACTTCGGTGACACAATAGAAGTAAATTCCTCTGACGAAATAGGTCAGCTTACCAAAACCTTCAATGATATGGCTGTGGAGCTTAACCAGACTCTTGGCGAGATCAAGGGAGAAAGAGATAAGGTAGAGACCATCCTTCGTCATATGGCAGACGGTATTATGGCGTTTGATAATCATGGCAAAATCATACACATCAACCCTGCTGCCAAAAAAATCCTTGGCTATGACAAGGTGGAAAAGATGCATTTTAACGACATATTCAAGCCCACAGAGCTTACTATCACAAGAGTAATGTTTTCCGGTGAATATGAAGCTATAGAGAAGCAAATGGAGCTTGGCGAAAAGGGAATCAAGCTGGTATTTGCCAAGTTTAAGACAGAGGATACGCCCGGTGGAGTTGTGGTTGTTATCCAGGATATCACACAGCAACAGAAGCTTGAGAACTCACGTAGAGAGTTTGTTGCCAATGTATCTCATGAGTTGAGAACTCCTCTTACTACTGTAAAGGGCTATGTGGAAACAATGATGGATTCTGTGGAAGAGAACGATATAGACAAGGATATGTTCTCCACATTTTTGGGTACAGTAAACAAAGAAACTGACAGAATGACCCGACTTGTAAAGGATCTTCTTACTCTTTCCAAACTTGACTACGGTCACAGAGAGCTTAAGAAGGAAGATGTGGATGTATCTCATCTTGTAATGGGCGTTGTGGAAAGGATGAAAATCAACGCTTCTTCCAAAAATGTAAGACTTATCTATGAGCCCACAAATCAGCTTCCTATCATCATGGGAGACAAGGACAGGCTTGAACAGGTAATTGTAAATATTATTTCCAATGCTATCAAATACACACCTGGCGGCGAGGGAGAAGTATTTGTTTCTACCGGAAGAATGTATCAGAATGTATACATAAAGATCAAGGACAATGGTATGGGTATACCTAAGGATGATCTTCCTCACGTGTTTGAGAGATTTTACAGAGTGGACAAAGCAAGGTCACGTGAGCAGGGTGGTACAGGTCTGGGTCTTGCCATTTCCAATGAGATTGTCAAGGAGCATGGCGGAAAGATCACCATTTCCAGTGACTATGGTGTTGGCACAGAAGTGATAATTATGCTTCCTGTAGATGAATAAAATGTCAATCAGATGTAATGACACTGTAACATTTCTGTAACAATAAGATAGTATAATAGTATGTGTAAAAATAACGAAAAAATAAATTTCTCTTATTGCAGGAGGTAAAATATTATGAAAAAAATGATTATTGCAATCCTTTGTATGATGATTGTAGTTATCCCATTTGGTGCTATGGCTGCTCCGGAATTTGTGGGTGTTACATACGAAGGCAATACAAACGGACTCTTTACAATACTCAACCCTGATTCTTTCAGCACAACCACATCCAACTCTACTTGTATCGTGTCTGCTGCAGGAACAAAGGGCTCTACAATGGCTGTTTATCTTTATGATGCATCCACAGGTATGTACAGAAAGATCAATACCTATGTAAACAATGTTAAACAGAATGAAAAGGTCGTAGGAGTAAGTGGTCTTTATGCAGAGCAGGTGCTCTTAAGAAACGGTCTTAACAAAATTCTTGTATATGCTCAGTCAGGATCCAGCATCCAGACAAAGAGACTTGAGGTTACTTTGGTTTCCGATAAATTCGGTGGCAACCTTAAGGCTTATGTAATGGGCAAATAATATAATCTCATCGGGAGCGAGGACCGATTATGAGAAAAATACACTTAAAAAACGCTGTACTGGTAGTTCTTATACTGTGCAGCGTTATTTTAGCCTTTAATACATGGACGGATGAAAAATTATGGCGTGATAACTATAATTTTTTTTCTGTTATAAAACAAAAACTGGGACTTTCGGATGAATATGGTGCCTTTGGATCTCTTTCCAAGGAGCATCTGGCACTGCCACACAGGATTGTTGTGAATAATTCTGCCAAAAGAAGTGTTTATTATCAGAACGAAGACGGATTTGATGATGTTTTTCTTAAGGTGAAGGAAATCTTCGAAAAAGCACTGTATGAAGAAAAATACGAGAATGTTTCAGAATCTGAATGGTATGCAGCTATAAAAAACAAATCGGTTTTTGTTACTTATCCGGTAAAATATGATATCTCCATTATCGGGGATATATTCAGGATAAAAGAGCCAAAAGTACCGGTGGGTACAATGAAGGATTTTGTTATTTCCTACGGAGGCAGCTATGATGATACCCTTGGTGTGTATATCAATGACGAAAAGGATAACACATACAAGCTTTGCCATGTGGAATATGACACCAAGAGCTTTATTGAGCTTGTAGAAGCAAATGCAAAGAATACAGTGGGAATGCTTCCCTATTCATTTGAATTAAATTTCGACAAATCCGGTGACAGTAAACAAAACACACTTATCGGCTCAGAGGTGCTTCTGAACATTACCCCCACAACCCACAAGGCCATAATGTCATTAAATTATATTGTGACAGACAGTGGCAAGTTCAGAAGTGATACTGTAGAGAAAATACTTAAGAGCTTTGACTATAACACAAGCTCGCCAAGAAAGTACCCCGACAATGAAGATGTGGTCTATGTAGAGAACTATTCTACTATAAGGTTCAATAAATCAGGAGTGATAGAATACAAGGCTATTGCAAATGATAAGGGTATTTCTCTTGATGTGTCAAATGCCGATAACTTAAGAGAGGTATATTCTGCCTGTCTGGGCTTTGTATCACGTTTGTGGAAGGATGTGGCACCTGATCACGAGCTTAATCTGACCGTTTCGTCAGATGTGGTGGGACTTAATAATAATTCCACATTCAAGATAACTATGAATTATTATAATGACGGATATATTATCCGTGATGATATCAATATGAGTGCAAATAACACTGTTATGAAGCATGCAGTAGAAATGGTGGTCAATTCGGGAAGGATAGTTTCTTACAGACAGGTGATGAGGCTGTACCCCGAGACAAGCCAGAATATAATGAATATTGCTACAATTGAAGCTATCGACAAGCTTTATCAGAATGAGGAGTTTTTGCAGAGTAAGGTGGTCACAAGTATCACTCCTGCATATACCTTTGATGAAGAAGGTAACTGCATTATGACTTATGTGGCAACAGATGACAAAAACAGAGAATTTCTTTTGAAATAAAATTTTTGATTTGATAAGGAAGGAGAAAATGTATGAACTGGAATAAGCTGAAAACATTTCTTATTGTTCTTTTTTCTGCATTAAATATTATCCTTATCATTACTATGCTTACGAAGGATTACAAAGAAGCAGTGATACCTCAGCAGACCATACAGGATACTGTGGATGTGCTCAAAAAACGAGGAATAACCATAGACAAGGCTATTATCCCCGAGCGATCCAAAAATATGGAAGGCTTTGCTATGCAGACCCTTAAGCTGGATTCTCCAGAGGCAAAGGTCACATACCCCGGTGGGGAGCTGTTTGAGATAACAGTTTCTCAGAAGATAAGCTCTCTGAAGGAATTGACATCTCTTCTGGAAAGACTGGGTATCCAATACACAGAGTTTGTATCAGATATCAAGAATCTGAAGCAACTAAAGGCTGTGGAAACAATCGATGATTTCAGAATATTCGGAAATTTTCTTGATGTGAGTGTCACAGCGGACAAAGTGAATATTAAGGGAAAATGGCTTGTACCTTCCGGAGTAGAAGGAGAAGATGAGGATAAGGCAGAGCCTTGCCAGGTCACAAGCATTCTCATAGAGTTTATATCAAATCCTGACAGACCTCAGGGCAAGATAAAGATAAAGAATATGGAGTTCGGGTATTTTGCACCGGGATACACTCTTGCAGAAAAGGTTCAGTCATTCATCGTTGTACCTTGCTGGGAAATATCTCTTGACACAGGAGAGAAATTCTATTATGATGCAAGAAACGGAGAATATCTCAGATAATAATATCAAATCACTTTAAGGAGGATACAAAAATGGCAAAAGGCGGAAGATTTCCCATGGGAGGCATGGGCGGAATGGGCAATATGAGCTCAATGATAAAGCAGGCACAGAAGATGCAGCAGGATATGCTCAAGATGCAGGAAGAAATGGAGCAGACATGCTATGAAGCATCATCAGGTGGCGGTGCTGTAACAGTGAAGATGTCTGGCAAAAAGGAGCTTCAGGAAATTAAACTAAAGCCCGAAGTAGTAGATCCTGATGATATAGAAATGCTTGAAGACCTTATCCTTGTGGCAGTAAATGACGCAATGAAAAAGGTGGATGATGAAAATCAGTCACAGATGTCCAAGCTTACAGGTGGGATGAGTATACCGGGACTGTTTTGAGTTCATTACAAAAATTATTTTTGTGCGGTTTTATAAGATAAATTTTTGAAAAAAGTTCAAAAAAATACTCGTGAATACACAAAGTATTCACTCCGTTTTTTTCTTCTTTTTTGAAAAAATTTATTCTTCTAAAACAATTACAATGTCATAAAATTAGAATGTATATTTACGCACAACATAATTTTTGTAATTCACATGCGTAATGCAAAAATTTTTGTTGCAGAAAAAGGTATAGAATAAGCTAATATTAAAAACATACAAACTTACAAATAATTTATTATGTAGAAAATATTGCATATTGTGCAATATTTTCTTTTTTATGTGCCTTTTTACTTCGGACAAACTTCACCATCGTGGTATAAACATACAACTTCGGTTCAGTTTGTCCGATATGAACAATTTTTCCTATTCCTTATATTTACTAAAACAATTACAATGTCATAAAATCAAAATGTATATTTACGCACAACATAGTTTTTGTAATTCACATGTGGGATGCAAAAATTGTTTAGATTCCTTTGTTTACTAAGAAAAATTTTTGTATTTCAGAAGAGAAGCTTCATTTATGTGAAGCTTCTTTTTTGTTGCAAAAAATAAGAAAAAGTGTTATTATGTGATAGATGATAAACAGTTTTGAAAGAAGGATATATATGAGAAAATATTTATTGCCAAAAGAAGGTACATTTTATAAGGCAAATCTTCATTGTCACACTACTGTGACAGACGGCAAGTTAAGCCCTGAAGAAATAAAGAAAGAATATATGAAGAAGGGATACTCTGTTGTGGCATATACAGACCACAATGTATTTCTTGATTATCAGCACCTTACTGACGAAAAATTTGTTGCATTAAATGGTGTTGAGTCAAATACCCCTGCAGATGGCGGAGGACCACTAAGTAAGGATTCCAAGGTATGCCATTTCTGTGCCATAGCAAAGGACAAGACAAACTTAATTCTTCCTTGCTACCACAGAGAGAAGTATTTCCACGTGGGAAATGCAGAAAGCTACAGAAGTCAGGTAAAGTTTGATGAATCTGAGCCTGATTATGAAAGATATCACTGTCTTGCCTGTGTCAACGATATGATGCAGAGATTTAAGTCAGCAGGATTCTTTGTTACATACAATCACCCGGGATGGTCTCTTGAAAGATACCCTGACTATATCGGATACCGTCATATGGATGCTATAGAAATTTATAATGGATCCTGTATCCACTCAGGCTATGCTGATTATAATTCCAAGGAATATGACGACTTCCTTATGAAAGGAAGAAGAATATTCTGTGTGGGTGCAGATGACAATCACAACAGATTTCCCATTGATAGTGCAGACTGTGAATCATTCCGTGCTTTCACAATGCTAAAGGCAAAAAGCCTTACATATGAAGGAATAATAGAAGCTCTCGAAAATGGTAACTTCTATGCTTCACAAGGACCTGAAATATATGAGCTTTATTATGAGGATTCAAAGATTTATGTAAAGACTTCTGATTGTGAAAGAATCACAATGTCTGCAAATGGCAGAAGAAATCAGACTGTGAGAAATCAGGGAAAAGGTCTTACAGAAGGGGTATTTCAGGTAACTCCCGATGACGGATACATAAGAATAACCGTAATGGATAAATATGGAAAGACCGCAAGCAGCAATGGATATTTTGTGGATGAATTTTAAATAACTCTATGCAAAATTACCCCATTAGGGACCGTCCCCAATGGGGTAATTTTGTTTGGTTGACATCATCTGGAAACAATGATATTATTAGTATGATACAGTAATGAAAAGAGTGATTATATGCCAAAGAAACAGTGTTTATCTGAAATAAAAAGAAAGTATTCTGTCCTTACATCGGTAGAAAAGAAAATTGCTGATTATGTTCTCAAAAACCCATCAAAAGTGGTAAATATGTCAGTAAGAGATATTTCAAAGGAAGCAGATGTAGTAAATTCTGCTGTGATCAGATTTTGTAAATCTGTAGGATTTGAAGGCTTTCCTGAAATGAAAATAGCACTTGCTATGGAAAATACAAAAAACGAAGAGCTTAACTTCAACCCCTATGTTTCAAAGGATGACAAGGAAGAAGAAGTGCTTAAGAAGATTTTTTCTGCAAATGTGAAGGCTTTGAGAGATACCCTTGAAGGTGTGGATAAAAAAGCCTTCAAAAAGGCGATTTCTCTTATAAATTCTGCAGAAAAAATATTTATCTATGGTATAGGTACATCAGCTTTTCTTGCAAATGAATTTCAGTACAGACTATTGCTTTTAGGATACAATGCCCATGTGTTTACCGATGCGGTAAAAATGAGAACAGCATCTATCATTATAGGAAAAAATGACCTTGTGATAGGCATTTCCCACACAGGAAGGACTTCCTTTGTGTGTGATTCGGTTAAGTGTGCCAAGGATAATGGCGCAAAGACCTTGTGTATCACAAGTATTGAGAAAAGTACACTTTATGATATGTGTGATGTAGGGCTTGTCACCACATCAGATGAGATAAACTATCCTGTGGAAGCTTTAAGTGCAAGAATAGCACAGTTAAGTCTCCTTGAATCAATCACTGCGGCAGTATCCCTTAAGTCCTATGAGGATGCAAATGATAAGATGCTTAAATGTCATGAAGTGGTGAATACTATGAGATATAAGCCAAAAAAATAAAAATATAAAATTTAGCATAACTACAAAACTGCACCGGAAGGGAAGATCCCTTTCGGTGCAGTTTTTAAGGGGGAGAGATATTATTTACTTATGCAGCAATATGTGGTTGTCTTATTCTTTTTACAGGGAGATTGTTTACTTTAGCATTGGATTTCTTTGGAGATTGCAGCATACTGTTTATGAGAGCTTTGCCGGAATGACCCACCAATATAAGTGCTATTCCCGAAAGAGTGAAGGTAAATATTTCTGACAATGTGACATTTCCCACGTCCGATCCGCCTGCTGTACCCAGTATCATAAATACTCCTGATGCTATAATAAGATTAAACAAAAAATTAACTTTTTTCATTTGTTTTCGCTCCTTTTTATTTGGTATGGTTTAAGTTTATATGATTCACTATCCCATAAAAAGGACAATTGAAAGAAAAATTTGCCCAAAATCATTGCATAACACCTATTCTCTGTGATATACTCTATATAATCGATATAACAGTACAAAAAAGGACGGATTTTTTTGATAAACGAAAAGGTTTTGAAAACTCTCGAATTTGATAAAATACTAAAAATGCTTTCTCAGATGGCGGTAATGGAGGTAACAGAGCAACAGATCCTCACACTTACCCCTATGACAAGTATGAAAAAAATCATAGAAACTCTCAACGAAACCGACGAAGCCACAATGCTTGTGACCAAAAAGGGACACCTTCCCATTATGTGCTCACGTGATGTAAGGGGAGCTCTTAAGCATGCGGCTATGGGCGGTATGCTTTCTATGGGTGAGCTTCTTGGTATAGCCAAGCTTCTGGATACCTCTGTAAGGATAAAGAAGTATCCTGATGATACTAAGCTTACCTATCTTGAAGAGCATATAGATTCTCTTTATGATGACAATTCACTAAGAGATAAGATCACATCATGTATCATAGACGAAGAAACTATGGCAGACGGTGCATCAGGGGAGCTTAATGATATCAGACGCAAAATGCGTGGTGCAAGTAACAAAATCAAAGATACTTTGCAGAAGTTTACCACAAGTACCACCTACAGAAAGTATCTCCAGGAGCAGATTGTCACAATGCGTGACGACAGATATGTTATACCTGTAAGGGCGGAGTACAAAGGGGAAATCCGAGGCATAGTACACGATGTATCACAGACGGGATCTACAGTATTTATCGAGCCTGACAGTGTAGTTGAATTAAATAACGAAATAAAAAGACTTACAATAGAAGAAAAGAAGGAGATAGAAAGAATCCTTATGGAGCTTTCTTCAGATGTATCTCTTGTCTCAAAGCTTCTTGAGATGACTTATGAAACAGTAATCCTTCTGGATATTATATTTGCAAGAGCAAATTTCGCTCACAAATATGACTGCTTCAAGCCAATCATAAATAATGAGGGACGCATACACCTTATCAAAGCCAAGCACCCCTTGCTTGACAGACAAAAGGCAGTTGCCATTGATGTTCATCTTGGAGAAGAATTTGATACCCTTATTATCACAGGGCCCAATACAGGTGGCAAAACTGTTGCGCTAAAGACAGTGGGACTTCTCACTCTTATGGCACAGACAGGGTTATTCATTCCTGCAAAGGAAGGCTCAACTGTAAGTGTGTTTGAAAACATATTTGCAGATATAGGCGATGAGCAGAGCATCGAGCAAAGCTTATCCACATTTTCTGCTCATATGGTAAATATTGTGGATATTCTTGACAGAGTAGATGGTTCATCACTGTGCCTTTTTGATGAGCTTGGTGCAGGCACAGACCCTGTAGAGGGTGCGGCACTTGCAATAAGTATACTTGAGTTTGTCCGTACAATGGGTGCAAGATGTATGGCGACTACCCACTATTCAGAGCTTAAGCTGTATGCACTCTCCACCGATGGTGTAGAAAACGGCTCATGTGAATTTGACATAAAGACACTTATGCCTACCTATAAGCTTCTTATAGGTATTCCCGGCAAGAGTAATGCTTTTGCTATTTCCAAGAGACTTGGTCTTTCGGATCATATTATAAACAATGCAAAAAATCATATAAATACAGAAAACATTAAGTTTGAAGATATCCTTTCAGACCTTGAGAGAAACCGCCAGAAGGCAGAGGAAGAAAAGAAGCGTGCCCAAAATTATAAAAAAGAGGCAGACAGACTCCGCCGAGAAATGGAAGAAAAAAATAAAAAGCTTAATGAAAAAACAGAAAAAATCGTAGAAAAAGCCCGTAAGGAAGCTAAGGATATTATAGACAAGGCAAAGGACGAGGCAGACGAAGCACTTACAGAGATCAGAAAAGCACAGAGAATGAAGGATGAGAGAGAAGCCAACCGCGCCGCAGAAAAAGCTCGACAGGATCTACTCAAGAAATCCAAAGAGCAGGCATCAGGCATCGGAAATGCTCTCTTTGACAAAAAGACCTCTTCCAAACCGCCTAAGACTCTCAAAGCGGGAGATAATGTGCAGATAGTCAACTTAAACCAGACAGGCACAGTTATAAATCCCCCTGATTCCAAGGGTGATGTGCAGATAAGAGTGGGTATTATGAAGATCAAGGCGCATATATCCAATCTTAAGCTTATCAAACCACCTGAAGAAAAGAAGCCTGAAAGAAGAGTGTATGCAGAAAGGCTCAACAAGACCATGTCTGCTTGTACAGAGGTGGATATCAGAGGGCAAAATGTGGAAGATGCCATATATATTCTGGACAAATTTATAGACGATGCTATGCTTTGTTCACTGCATCAGATACGTATTATCCACGGCAAGGGTACAGGAATCCTAAGAAACGGAATACATCAGTATCTTAAGAAACACCCGGGGATAAGGACATACCACTTAGCCGCATTCGGAGAAGGGGATTCGGGAGTGACAATTGCCGAGCTTAAATAGGTAAGGAGGGATCTTATGCCAAAGGAATCAAATCAAAAACTTAAAATGCTTTATCTTTTGAAAATTCTTTCGGAAAACACTGACGAAACTCATCATATGGGTATGAATGAAATAATAGACAAGCTTGCTTTGAATGGTATCAAGGCGGAAAGAAAGTCCATTTATTCTGACATAGAAGAGCTTAAGTTCTTCGGTGTGGATATTATATGTGAAAAAAACAAAACCTTCGGCTATTATATCGGCAGTCGTGATTTTGAACTGCCTGAGCTTAAGCTTCTTGTGGACAGTGTTCAGTGTTCCAAGTTTATTACAGAGAAGAAGAGCCTGGAGCTTATACACAAGCTTGAAGCCCTTACCTCCAGACACAATGCAAACAAGCTTCAGCGTCAGGTTTATGTGGCAGACAGAGTAAAGAATCTCAGCGAGATTATCTATTACAATGTGGACAGCTTACACGAAGCCATTTATGACGGATACAAAATAGCCTTTAAGTATTATGAATATTCACCTGACAAAGAGAGAGTGCTCAGAAACAATGGTGATGATTATGTGGTAAGCCCCTATTCTCTCACTTATTCTGATGACAATTACTACCTTATCTGTCATTATCCTAAGCACGAAGGCGGACTTTCTCATTTCAGAGTAGACAAGATGGCAGATATTAGAATCCTCAAAGAAAAGTGTGAGGACGTCCGCACGGTAACTGACGAGGATTTTAATCTGGGAGAGTATTCCAAGAAGATTTTTTCCATGTATGCAGGTAAAACTCAGACTGTGCAGATTTTGTGTCACAATTCGGTGATAAATCCTGTCATTGACCGCTTTGGTGAAAATGTGATGGTAAGAAAAGAAGATGATGAGCATTTTATCGTCACTGCAAAGATATTTGCAAGTCCCACATTTTTTGCATGGGTATTTACTTTCGGTGACAGAATGAAAATAATATCTCCTACAGACACAGTAGACAGATTCAAAGAAATGATAAAAGGAGTGTATAATAATTATGAAGAAACAGTACAAAGCGATGATATTTGATCTTGACGGCACTCTTGCCGACACAATTGACACCATTACATATTATTGCAACAGAGCATTGGATAAGTTCGGCTTTGACCCTATAGATAAGGAAAGATACAAATATCTTGTAGGTAACGGATATAAGGTTCTGGTCAAGGGGATGCTTGATGAGTACAATGCATATGAGGAAAAGCTCTTCAATGAAATGGCAGAGTATTATCACGATGATTATGAGACAGATTCGTTGTATCTTACAAAGCTTTTTGACGGAATGGAGGAGCTTATTTCAACTCTTAAGCAAAGGGGAATAAAGGTGGCAGTTTTTTCAAACAAGCCACACGGTGCGGTGAAGGATGTAATAGATGCTTTCTTTCCCGAAAACACCTTCGATGTGTGCCAGGGTCAGAACGGTACTTTTCCTCTTAAGCCTGCTCCTGACGGAGTGATTAAGATTATGGAAGAAATGGGGGTTACAAAGGAAGAAACTATTTATGTGGGAGATACCTCCACAGATATGATCACAGGCAAAAGTGCAGGGGTATTTACCATTGGTTGCGAATGGGGCTTCCGTACAAAGGATGAGCTGATAGAGACAGGAGCAGACCTTATTGTAAAGCATCCTTTGGATATAATAAAATTTTTGGACGAAGATTAAAAATATAAAGAGGAAATAAATATCTTTTGTCGAATTAATAGTTTGATGAGATAAAATATAATTTACACAGAGAGGATTGATAATAAATGAAACCAAAGTACAAAAGAGTGCTTCTCAAACTAAGTGGCGAAGCACTTGCAGGACCTAAGGGCTTCGGACTTGATACAGATACCATATCAGCTATATCCAAGACTATCAAGGAATGTGTGGATATGGGAGTAGAGATATCTATCGTTGTAGGCGGTGGAAACTTCTGGAGAGGCAGAACCGGAGAAAGCATGGACAGAACAAGAGCAGACCATATGGGTATGCTTGCCACAGTTATAAACTCTCTTGCTATGCAGGATGCACTGGAAAATGTGGGAATACCTACAAGAGTACAGACTGCTATAGAAATGAAGCAGATTGCAGAGCCATACATAAGAGGCAAGGCAGAGAGACATCTGGAAAAAGGCAGAGTGGTAATATTCGGCTGTGGAACAGGAAATCCGTTTTTCTCAACAGATACAGCTGCAGCATTGAGAGCAGTAGAAACAGGCTCAGAAGTGATCCTTCTTGCAAAGAAGGTAGATGCTGTATATGACAGTGACCCGAATATCAATCCCAATGCTAAGAAATATGACAAGCTTAAATTCATCGATGTACTTAATCAGGGACTTGGTGTAATGGATTCCACTGCATCCACACTTTGTATGGACAACAATATCCCTATCAGAGTATTTGGTCTTGACAATCCTGATAATATCAAAAAAGTTCTTCTCGGCGAAGAGCTTGGAACATTGGTGTATTAAAGAAAAGGAGATAAAATTATGGCTAACTTAGAACAATTTGAAACCAGAATGGGCAAAGCAATACAAAATCTCGAAAGTGAGTACAATTCAATCAGAGCAGGCAGAGCAAATGCTGCAGTTCTTGACAAAATCACTGTAGAATACTATGGTGTAGCATCACCACTTGCAACAATTGCAAGTGTAAGTGTGCCTGATGCAAGAACACTTCTTATCCAGCCATGGGATGCTTCTATTCTTTCAGAGATTGAGAAGTCTATCCAGAAGTCAGAGCTTGGTATCAACCCTGCAAATGACGGTAAGGCTATAAGACTTAATTTCCCACCTCTTACAGAAGAGAGAAGAAAGGAAATCGTAAAGGATGTATCCAAAAAGGCTGAAGCAGCAAGAGTTGCTGTAAGAAATATCCGTCGTGATGCAATGGATTATTTCAAAAACCAGAAGAAAAATAATGAGATTACAGAGGATGATCTTAAGGGTGCTGAGAAGGATATACAGACACTTACAGATAAGTATATTAAGATTATAGACGATACATGTAGTAAGAAAGAAAAAGAAATTCTCTCCGTCTGATGGAGTAAAAATGGCCTGTACCACAAAATGGCGAGGCGAAGAAAAAGTTTTATACTTATAAATTTAAAAATAAACAATTTAAGGAAGAAAATCTTACATTTGTAAGATTTTCTTTTTTATATGCCATTTTGTTTTGAACAAACTTCACCTCTCGGCGTATAAACATACGCCTTCGGGTAACCCTGCGGTTCAGTTTGTCCAATACAGACGATTTTTTCATCCATCAGAGATGTGACATAGGGACGTGCCGTTTTGTCATACTGTGCAAAAGAAAAGTTAACTGTAGCACAAAGCCCCTCGTCATCCTGAGCGCAGTCGAAGGATCTATATTAATTATATGTTTCGACTCCGTTACACTCCGCTCAACATGACGTTGCAACAAGTCTGCAATACCCCTGCTTGTCCACTTTTGATAATATCCAAACTTTTTGTTGCTAAAAAAATATTTTTGGTGTATAATATTTTTGCGCACAACAATTTAATAATGAATACATTTAGGCAACTTGTTACATTGTAAAAAATGTACGTGCTCTTACAACAGAGTTGTCTTATTTGTATTCTTTTGTTGTGCGCAAAAAGAGTCGTACGTTTTTAGCGTCGGTTCTTCCGGCGCTTTTTTAATTAAAAGGAGGATTGTTATGTTTCCCTTAGATGAAGACATCATAAGAGATATATATTCAAAGCAACAAAAAACTATAGAAAGAGATAGATGGTTTGATGAGGAATACTCGAAACGCTACAGCTATCTTAATGAGTGTATTGAAAAACTCAGAGCAGAGCTCACTCCAAAACAGGATATATTGATGCAAAGACTTCTTGGCGCGATGCAGATGTACAATGAATATAATGAGCTTAAGAGATTCGGAAAAGATATGAAATGCATGTACGATTTCGGTATGTGTCTTAAAAACAAATATTAAAGATAAGAGAGGAGTAGAAGTTTATTTTTACATCCTCTTTTTTGATGACAACACGATTTTTTGTTTTATTCCTCAAAACTTACCAAAAGGGACGGTCCCTTTTGGTAAGTTTTGAGGGCGATGGTACGGATTTTTTATCTTCATCTTGCAGTTATTAATATTTTATTGTATAATATATTTAATAATGTGCATTTTTGTTTAAATGTGTAAGTTTATATTCACAGAATCTTTTGGAGGGCGGATATGTTTAATATTTTTAAGAAAAAGAATCATTCACAGAAGCTTGATATGGCAAATATCCCAAATCACGTGGCTGTTATTATGGATGGCAACGGCAGATGGGCTAAAAAGAGAGGCCTTCCCAGAAGTGCAGGGCACGTTGTGGGAGCCAAAAATCTTGAAAAAATAATTCAGTATGCAGGCGATATCGGTATTAAAAATATCACTCTTTACTGCTTTTCTACCGAAAACTGGAAAAGACCAAAGGACGAAGTGGATGCATTGATGAAGCTTTTTGTTCAGTATATGCACGACTATGATAAGCTTATGGGTGACAAGAAGGCAAGGGTAAGATTCCTCGGTACAAGAGAAGGCATAGATCCCGAAATTTGTGACCTTATGGAAGAAGTAGAGAAAAAGTCTGAAATGAATGACGAGCTTAATGTAAATCTTTGCTTAAACTATGGCGGAAGAGAAGAGCTTGTAAATGCTGTAAAGCTTATTGCAGAAGATGTGGCTTCCGGCAAAATTGATCCGAAGGATATTACAGAAAAGGATATTAATGACCGCCTTTATACATCATTTGCTCCCGATCCTGACCTTATCATCAGACCAAGCGGAGAGCTTCGACTTTCAAATTTCCTTCTCTGGCAGTGTGCTTACAGTGAATTCTGGTTTTCAGATATTCTCTGGCCTGACTTTGTACCTAAGAGAATGGAAAAGGCGATTATAGATTTCCAGCAGAGAAACAGAAGATTTGGGGGAGTTTGATATGAAGACCCGTATTTTATCAGGGATTTGTATGGTGATAATAGCTGTTGTGATTCTTACTCTGGGTAAGCTTACCCTTGGGGTATCTATGGCAGTTATTTCACTTATAGCTGTGTATGAAGGCTCAAAGGCTATCGGGGTTATTGACAATGACAAAGGGCTTTTTGGTGTGAATATTCTCTATTCACTTTGTGTAAATTCTATTTATATTTTAAATACCCTTGGGATTTGTAATTTCGTTTTCGAAGAAATACTCATACCCATAACTGTGGTATATATCATAGTATGCCTTATTTATGCAGTGTTTAAGTATGGAGAAACGAAGTTTTCTCTTATTGCAGAAAATATATTCTTTACATTTTATATTGTAGTGTTTTTCTCATATGTTGTGCTTATCCGTGCCACAAATGGCGGAGAAGCTCTTATATGGCTTGTACTCCTTTCCCCATGGGCTACGGACACATTGGCATATTTCAGCGGTGTATTTTTTGGCAAACATAAGCTTATAGAGAAGGTAAGCCCCAAGAAGACCATCGAGGGAAGCATTGGTGGCACTATTGGTTGTGTGGTGGTTGCCTATATTTATGGCGTGATTATAGCTAAGATTGGATATATTCCAAACTATGTAAATTTGCTTATATTTGCGGCTATTTCTTCTGTGGTTTCTCAGTTTGGGGATCTTGCGGCTTCCTGTATCAAAAGAGAACACGGAGTGAAGGATTATGGTTCATTGATTCCGGGACATGGCGGTATACTTGACAGATTTGATTCGGTGCTTTTTGTGGCACCGCTTATGTACTACTTTATGCAGTACCTTCCAATACTTTAGACAAAAAGGTTATGATTACTTATGAAAAAAATATCTATATTAGGTTCTACCGGCTCCATCGGTACTCAGGCACTTGATGTAATAGGCGATGTGACAAGTAAGGCTGAAGCAGTATGCCTTACTGCAAACAAAAACACAAAGCTTCTTGAACAACAGATAAGAAAATATAAGCCGAAGTTTGCAGCCATTGGCGATGAAAGTCTTTATTCTGATCTGAAAGCACGATGCAAGGATATAGACATTAAGCTTTCTGCAGGCGCGGAGGGGATAATTCAGGCGGCAACCTTCAGCGATGCTGATATGGTGCTCAATTCTCTTGTGGGAATATCAGGTCTTGTGCCTACCATATCTGCAATTTGCGAAAAGAAGCAGATCGCTCTTGCAAACAAGGAAACCCTTGTGACAGGCGGCGAAGTGGTAACACAACTTGCCAAAGAGATGGGGGTAAGCATACTTCCCGTTGATAGTGAGCACAGTGCAATATTTCAATGTTTAAATGGCGAAAACAGGGAAAAAATAAAAAATATATGGCTTACTGCATCAGGTGGACCCTTCAGGGGCAAGACAAGAGAATACCTTGAAACTGTTACCAAAGAGCAGGCATTAAAGCATCCTAACTGGGATATGGGTGCCAAAATTACTATAGACAGCTCAACCCTTATGAACAAAGGTCTGGAAGTGATCGAAGCCAAGTGGCTTTTCGATGTGGATTGTGACAGGATCATCCCCATAATTCATCCGGAAAGTGTGATTCATTCTATGGTGGAGTTTGAGGATAATTCCATTATTGCACAGCTGGGATCTGCTGATATGAGACTTCCCATAAGCTATGCCATAAACTATCCCGAAAGGAAGTATTCTGTATCAAAGCCCTTAAATCTTTTTGAGATTAAGTCACTTAATTTCCAAAAGCCCGATTATGATACATTCCCCTGCTTAAGACTTGCATTTGATGCAATTAAGGCAGGCGGTCTTATGTGTGCAGTATTAAATGGCGCAAATGAAGCATGTGTGGAGCTTTTCTTAAATGACAAGATAAGATATACTGATATAGGTGAACTTATAGAGAGGGCAATGGAGGACTTTTCAAACTGTGAGATTGTTACAGTAGACGGAATATTAGAGGCTGACAAATACGCCAGAGAAAAGGTGTATTCACTTATAAAGAAATAAAATCTGAAAGGTAAATGCAGATGATCACATTTATTGCATCAATAGTTGTATTTTGTTTGTTAATATTCATTCATGAATTCGGTCATTTCATTGCCGCCAAGGCAGTGGGAGTTACAGTTCATGAATTTGCCATAGGAATGGGGCCGAAGATTTTTGGCTTTAAGGGGAAGGAAACTGCATATTCTGTAAGACTTCTTCCTATAGGCGGCTATGTGAAGCTTGAGGGAGAGGACGAGGAGAGTAATTCTCCCGGCGCTCTTTGCAACAAATCTCCCATAAAGAGATTTCTTGTGCTGTTTGCCGGTGGGTTTATGAATCTTCTTTTAGGATTTGTGATATTTATAATCCTTATGTCAAATGCAATCATACCCACTTCAGAGATAGGTGTTGTTTCTGAAAACAGTGCATTTTATGATGCAGGGATTAAGCCCGGAGACAAAATCATCCGTATGGAAGGCGAGAATTATTCTTCGGATATTGATTCCTACAATGATGTGACATATTTTGAATACAGAAACAAAAGCGGAAAAGATGTGAAAGTCACTTTTGAAACAAAAGAGGGCATCATAACAAAGGATATTACAAAAAGAGAAGAGATAAATGACAAAGGCGAAAAGACCGGCAGATTTATATATGGTTTTTCTCCTTCGGTTGCAGACAAGGGATTCTTTAATGTAATCAGAGCGGCTGTGGACGAATTTGAGTTTATGACCAAGCTTATTGTGGTGAGCTTTGTTGATTTGTTTACAGGAAATGTGCCTGCGGATTCTGTTGCAGGACCTGTTGGTATTGTGAAGGAAATCGGTACTGCGGCAAAGAGCGGTATTTTAAGTCTTATGGGACTTATGGCGATGCTTTCCATAAACTTAGGCATTATGAATCTTCTCCCACTTCCTGCATTGGATGGTGGAAGGATATTCTTTGTTCTTATAGAGATTATCTTCAGAAAGCCTGTACCTCAGGACAAGGAAGCCTGGGTACACTTTATCGGATTTGCACTTTTGCTTTTACTGATGGTCTTAATTACCTTCAACGATATCCGAAGGCTTATAGGAATGTAATAAAATCAAATATTTTTTCATAAAGATGTACCGAATAGGGTACATCTTTTATTTTAACCCTTTTTCATCAAATTTTACAGGAGAAATATTATGAATCTTGACAATCTTGATTATCAGAAGCTTACACTATGTTTAAAGAGGCTTACAGCCTCATATCCTTTTTTAAAAATGTTCTCTGTGGGTAAATCTCATATGCAAAGGGAGATTTGGTGCATCAGAGTGGGTAAAGGAGCCAAAAAAATCCTTATAATATCCGCCCACCACGCTCTTGAGTGGATAACAAGTGCACTTTCGGTGGGATTTGTAAGGGATTTTTCTTATTTACTGAAAAACAACGGGAGATTTATGGGTGAAGATGCCTGTGATATATATTCTGATGCGGAGTTTTTTATCATACCTATGCTCAATCCTGACGGAGTGGATATTGTAATAAATTCTGTTGATCGGACACACCCTTACTACAAAACCATTACAAGTATTCTTCCTTTGGAAAAGCTCTCTGCTTGCTGGCAGGCAAATATAAGAGGGGTAGACCTTAACCACAACTACGATTGCCGCTTCTATGAAGGAGTGAACCTTGCAGAAATATCGGGGATCACAGGCCCTCATTATACAAGGTATTCGGGAGAGCATCCCTTCAGTGAACCGGAAACTCAGTCGATAAAAACTCTCTGTGAAAAAATCCCCTTCCGTTTCGCTCTTGCATTTCATACTCAGGGACAAGTGATATATCCGGGGGACTGGAAGGATCAATGGTACATAAATACTTCACGGGCTTTGTCGGAAGCATCCGGATATGAATTATGTGTTCCTGAAGGCGTGGCAGGCTGCTCAGGATTTAAGGACTGGGCAATGGACAGTATAAATCTCCCCTCTTTTACAATCGAGTTCGGATATGGCAAAAACCCCCTTCCCTTTTCGCAGTTTGAAAAATTGAAAGAACCATGCTATAATATAATAAAGGAAATAACGAAACATTAGATATGGAGATACATTATGAAAAAAATCAATCCTGTAATCAGCATAATACTTATAATCATTCTTGCTATAGCCGGATATATGTTTTTAAGAAGGAATGATGAACCCAAAAAGTCTACATTCTTTGCCTTTGATACCATAATTAATCTGACTGTGGCAGGAGAAGATGCACAGGCTGTTCTTGATGAGTGCGAAAGAGAAATCTACAGACTGGATAAGCTTTTTAACGTCCACTCTCCCCAAAGCGAAATATCTTTTCTGAATGAAAATGCAGCACAATCACCTGTGAAGGTATCCCAGGAGCTGTACGGACTTATAAAGCGAAGCGTGGAGTATTCCAAAGATACCCATGGAGCCTTTGATATTACTATTAAACCCCTTGTGGATTTGTGGGATGTAAAAAGCGGAAAAAATATTGTTCCCTCTCAATCTGATATAGAAGCCAATTTAAAAAAAGTTTCCTATAATGATATCCTGCTGTATCCTGAATGGGAGATAGGCTTTTCGTCAGCGGATACAAAGATAGATCTGGGCGCAGTGGCAAAGGGCTATGCTACAGACAGGCTCTGTGAGATAATAAAGAATTCCTCCTGTCATTGGGCGCTTCTTGATCTTGGAGGAAATATCTATTGTGTCGGAGACAGAGAATTCAGCATAGGCATTCAGGATCCCAAGGGAGAAAGAGGGGAATACTTTCGTGTTATCAAAGTGAAAAACACCTCTGTGGTAACCGGTGGCGGTTATGAAAGAGGCTTTGAAAAGGATGGCAGATACTATCATCACATAATAAGTCCCTATGACGGATATCCTGCGGATTCGGGGTTGGAGAGTGTCACTGTGAAGGGCACCTCAAGTGAAATGTGTGATGCATTTTCTACGGCAGTTTTTGTACATGGCAAGGACCTGGCAAAAGAACTCTCTGCCAAAAACAAAGATATTTCCTTTATAATAATGGATAAAAATGGAAATGCGGAAGAGATAAAATAAATGATATGTGTACTGCAACTCTATATATGGTATAGATGAATTTGCAGTACACTTTTTTGTGGGAAATATAACTAAAAAAACTTACCCCAATTTATGCAAAATAACAAAAAAGAAAATATTTAAAAAAACACTTGAAAAAAACCAACTTATCATTTATAATAAATATGTATCTTTATGTGGTGTGGGGGAACTGTACCCAAAAGTGCGGGTTTCCGTACATCACCGCTTAAAAACATTTTATTATACTGCTTTTTAAAAAGTGGAAGGAGATGGAGAAAGGTTATGAAAAAATTCCTTACAAGAGTTATTGCTCTTGCACTCGTTTCTCTTATGTTCGCTATGCCATGTATGGCAGCAACTTACTCAAGCGTAACATATGAAGGCGACACAATCACAGTATCACTTGATGGTTACAATCAGGGTGATGAAAGTACAGTTATCATTGTTAAGAGTGGCGTTGATCTTGCTACAGTTTCTGACAGTGAAATTGTAAATATCGACCAGAAACCGGTTGTATCTGCAGATGGCAAGGTGTCATTTGCTCTTCCTGTTGACGAAAGAGCTCAGGAAATCGGTGTAAAAGCTGTTGATATCTACATTGGTGGATCATCAATGGATGATGCAGAAAAGTACGCAGAGACTATTACACTTAACGAACAGGCTGATATTAAATATGTTTATACAGCATCCTTCAAGACAAGCCTTGATGGTAAGTTTGGATCAGCTGCAGAAGCTAAGGCTGATGTTCAGGTTATGAAAACTAAATATGTAGATGGTGTAGAAACAAGTACAGAAGATGTTACATCATCATGTAGAATTGAAGAAAACAATGGTGTATTTGATGTATACCTTGATAGTAACAAGGTTACTTCAATCGCATTTACAGTTGCAAATATCACTTATAAATATGCTGCATCATTCAAGAGCGGTAAGACAACATTTACCACAGATGCAGAAGCTAAGGCTGATGTAATTGTTAAGAAGATTAAGTATGAAAACGGCGTGGCTACAGGTGAAGAACAGGATGTAACAACAATGGCTACAATCGTAGTTAACAACGGTGTTATCTCTGTTGCTATTCTCGAAGCAGACTTCAGTGCAACTCTTAACTACTCACTTGCAACTCTCGGTATCTCAGGTATTATCAACTGGACAGATATTGAAGCTCCGCTTGAAAATGCCCTTGTTTACCTCTATGATGGCGAAACACTTAAGGGTGTAACACTTACAGATGCTAATGGTTCATACTCATTCAGCGTAGGTGCAGGTACATATCAGTTGTACGTATCGGGTTCATATGTTGAACCATCTGAAAACTATGTATATCAGATGGCTCCAGCTTATGCAGAAGTTACTGTAACAGACAGAGTTGCAACTCAGTCATTTGACCTTGCACTTCCGTTGGACGGCGATCTTACCGGAGATGGAAAGGTTGACAAGAGTGACGTTTCACTCTTGAAAGCAATGTTCACAAACTAATTGATATGCAGATAACTTTAAGAGGTTTCATTTGTGAAGCCTCTTAAAGTGACTTTATAAGGAGGATGAATATGAAATCATTTAACAAGATTTTAAGCCTTGTGCTTACCCTCACAATGTTGGTTTCTATGTGTGCAATGCCGGTGGCATTTGCTGCAGGTTTATATCCTGTTGGCGACACTTCAGATTATGAAGTCGCAGCTACATTTGTAGCAGCTGACGGGACAACAGAAGTTACTGAGGTTGAAGCAGGAGCTACAGTATATCTGAGACTTGACCTTAAAAAGTTCTCAACACTTAACTCAGGCGTTGTAACTGTTGACCTTGAGGGTGCAACCTTTGTGGCAGAGACAAATAAGCTGACAGGAAGTATTTTTACAAAGGATACAGACGAAATGCTAAAGTTTGTAGCAGGTTCAACTTCTGCAGACTATGGTATTTTAACAGATGTAGCTAACCTTACAAGTAAAAATTATAAGGTTAATTATTATGCATTTGCAGAGCCTACAGATATGTATCTTGCGTTTTATGAAGTAAAGGTTGATGAAGATGCTACAGCAGTTACTGCAACAGTATCTCATGAATTGTATGTTGGTGACTCCAACAGCAAACTTAAGAACAGCCCCGTAATTGGTGATTTAGTTATTACAAACGACTCTCTCACAGTAACAGGCGGAGAACCACCGGTTGTTGATCCTGTAATCACATACAGCTACTCTGCAAAATGGAACGATGTTGCAACAGCAGCAAAAGTATTCCCGGAAGGAACAGACGAAGAAGCTGTTAAAGATGCAGTTGTAGTAACAAAAGTAACAACAACAGACGGCGTTGCTGATGGCGGTGTTGTTATGACAGAAGGCTATACAGTAGCACTTAGCGATGGTAATGTAACAGTTACAATCGATGCAGATCCAACTGCAGCAGTTGCAGGTAGCCTTACATATACTATCGAAGTGCATGTTCCTGCAATCACATATAGCTACGAAGCTAAATGGTCTGATGTAGCTACATCTGAAAATGTATTCCCTGAGGGAACAGAAGAAGATGCTATCAAGGAAATGGTAGTTGTTAGAAGAACAGCATTTGCTGATGGCGTTGAAACCAATATAGATACAATGGAAGATGGCTTCACAGTAGTGCTTAGCGATGGTAACGTAACAGTTACAATCGATGCAGATCCAGCTGCAACAGTTACAGGTAACCTTACATATATTATCGAAGAGCATGTTCCTGTAGTATCTTACAGATATGAAGCTACATGGAAGGCAGAAAATGCATTTGACTATGGCACATCCGAAGCTGCTATCCTTTCTAAGGTAGAAGTTAAGAAATATACAACAACAGATGGTGTTGAAGATGCTGGTGAAGTAATCACTGAAGGCATCAGCGCAACAGCTGCAGACGGTGTTGTTACAATCACAATCGATGGTGTTGATCCAATCATACTCAACTATACAATTATCGACAAGGTTGAATATAAGAACCCAACAGCAGTCGCTGCAACAGAATATGATTATGTTGATTTCGTAGACAACATGGCAGGCATTGAAGAAGGCGTTGTTGTTGCAGTAGAAAAATGGGTTAACGATGCTAAGGATTCTGACGTTGATCTTGTAAACGGCGAAGACTTCAGAGCAACAGCTACACTCAAAGATAACGAAAATGCTGGTTCAATCTCAATTGAATTCCTTGGTGAATATGCTGACCTTTCTGTAGAAGATATCGAATTTACACTTACAAATGCACCTATCACATTTGAAAATGTTGAGGCTTGTCTTACACAGACCCAGTTCCACGAAAGTGTTGATGAAGCTACTGTAAAAGCAGCACTTAAGATAACAGCTGACAAAGTTGAAGGAAGACTTCCTGCAGTAGTTGGTATTTCATTGCCGGAAGTATGCTACGAGGTTACAGTTGATCTTGTAGCAAAGAAGGTTACTGTAGCATATGTTGGTACAGTTGATATCGAATCTTCAGAGCTTGAATTCGAACTTATTCCTGCAGTTATCACATACAAGAATGCTGCAGCTTCACTTACAAACGATGTATTCGGTACTGTTCCTGAAGCAGCAGATATCATCGCAAGACTTGAAGTTAAGGCTGAAATGTTCAAAGATAATGTATATGAAGATGTAGTAGAAATCACATCCGAAAACTACGATGTAGAAATCGGTGATGGTGTTGCTACAATCACATTCAAGAATGCATATGCAGAGCTTGAAGCAGTTGAAGTTGAATTCTCAGTACAAGAAGTTACATATGGCGATCCTGTTATCGTTGTAGACGGAACAATCACCGGTAACGGTAAATCAAATGAAGAAATCATCGCAGAAGCATGGACACTTATCACAGCAACAAGAGAAGTTCTTACAAATGGTGTTGTGACAGGTACTGAAGATCTTGACAAAGAAGCTCTTGAAGAACTTGGTGTTGCAGCATCTTTTGAAGAAGGTAAGCTTGTATTTACATTTGACGGTGCTGTGATTGCAGAAGTTTCTGTATCTTCAGGTATGCTCCAGTTTGCTTCAGCAAACCCAAGAACAGCACATGATGAATTCATTAAGTTTGTAGGTGCTACACTTAAGGATATCTTTGATAACATCAAAGTTAAGAAAGACATATTCCAGATCATCCAGCTCAATGCAGATGAATGGGAAACAATCACAGAAGCAATTACAAACGGAGATGCAACAGTTACTGTTGATAGTGTAACATATGACAGCACAAATCTTAATGCTGCAGATTCTGTTGTAATTGGCGATGCAGAAAGCAAAGTGTTTGAAATTGCATACAAGGATGTTGTAGATACAGTTGAAGTAGACCTCTTGACTGTTGCAACAGACTATGCTAACGAAGATAACGAAGCTCCTGTAGTATCTATCACTATAGATGCAACAGAAGTACAGATCGGCACAGACGTAACTGCTACAGTTTACGTAAAAGATCTTGTTGGTAATATTGAGACAGGTATGATATCTATCCTTTATTCAAATGCTGAAGTTGATGAAGCTGATATCGTAGCTGCAGACGGATTTGAAATTCTTTCGAAGACTATCATGGGCAACGAAATCCAGGTTGTATTTACTATCAATGATGCAGCATATGATGCTGGCGCAGGAATCTTTACAGTTAAATTTGATACAACAAATTCTGATGTAAATGCTAAGCTTGGTCTTGCAATCAATGATTACGAACTCACAAGAATTGTTGACATGGGCGATTACAACGAATACAAGCCTGTAAATGCTACAATCGGTGACAATGTAGAAGTTACAGTTACAGCAGGTGATGTACTCGGATACAACTACGAAGTATCTTATGCATCAGGCAAGACTGAATTCTACACAGATGCTGATGCAGTAGCAGATGTTAAGGTTCTTGCTTACACAACAACAAATGGTGTTGTAGATCCTGGTCAGACACCTGTAGATGTTACAGCTGATTGTGACATCAATGCAAACAACGGTGTTATCACTGTTGATAAAGCAGGTGTAAGAATTACAACTCTTACATACTCAATCTACGAAGCATCATTTGAACAGTTTGTTGCTATTGAAACAATCGGTTCAGTAGAAGATGCTAAGTTTGTTGACAATACATCAGTTAAGCTTAATGAGGTTGATGTAGCTGATGCTACAATCGCTCTTGATGGCAGAAGCATCAAAGTAGCTGTTGCAGGTATCAAGGCTGAAGGAACATATGTAATAGAAGTTGCAGTTCCTGGTTATACAAAGGCTAAATTCGAAGTTGTTGTTTCTAAGAAACCAACACTTGATGGCTATAATGCAGCAGTTGTTACAGGATCTAAGATCTACGCTGGTGACATTAACGGTGACAACAGAATTGATGGTGTTGACTTCTCAGATGTTGCAGGTAAGTACTCCTTTACTAAGGAAGCCAAGTATGACCTCTATACAGGCAATGATTCAGATGTAATTGACAACCTTGACGTAACAACAATGGCTCACTACTTCATCACACTTGCTCGTGGTCAGGTTTCACCAGATGGTACAGTAATCATACCATACAGCGGAAACTAATCATTAAATAATTTAAAGTAATTTAATTACTATATAGCCCAAAAAGAGCAGTTTATCTGCTCTTTTTGGGTAAATAGTAGTTTTGTAGTAAATACATAAATGTTTTAACGCTTAACGGAGGGATTTACATATGAAAACTAAAAGAATATCAGCTCTTATTTTATCCTTCATCTTAATACTATCCTCATTATCTATTACTGCATCTGCAGGCATATATGATTCATATGAAGATGTTACCGGTTCTCTTTACAGAACCTCAAATGATACACTTTATCCGGGAAACACACTGGAAGTTATTCTCAAGGTGGATTTCGATACAAATAATATCGACAAAATAGTTGCATTTGACCTTATTGGTACCTATTCAAATTTGACATTAACAGGGATAGAATTTCTTGGAGATTCAGCATCTGCTGACATTCCAAATCCTGATGATATAGACCTTATAGCAAATCTTGGTGACGGATCACCCGAGCTTAGTGAACCTGTAAAAACCACTAAGTCTACAATAATTGACACAAGCAAAGATGGCAAAATAAGCTATACAGCAGTACTGCTTCGTGATTCTGCATATATTACAGAGGATCCGGAGGAAGGCTTTGCAAAGCTTGTAAAATTTAAGTTCAAAGCAAAAAGTTCTGGCACTGCAAAAGTAAACCTTACTGATTGCTACTTAAGAAAAGATTATACATATGTTGATGATCACAGAGATCTTAACGTTAATCAGCTTACATTTAATGTTCAGTCAACCGGCGGCGGTGGCGGTGGATCAGGTTCATCTGGTGGCCCAAGTCTTCCACCGACGATTATAATCAAACCTGATACTCCTGACAAGCCTGATGGCAAGAGAAAGTATGCTGATATTTACAATGCCGACTGGCATTATGATATGATTGATATACTCTATGATCAGGGATTTATCAATGGTACAGGTGTAGAAGATGATGGTGCAATAGTCATCACACCTGATGCAAATATCACCCGTCAGGAAGCAGCTAAGCTCAGTGTCAATGCTCTCGGACTCCAGTTGAAAAATGGCTCCTTCGGATTTGCCGATGAAACACATGCTGCAGATTGGGCTAAGCCATATATTTATACAGCAGCTACTCATCCGAAAAAGCTTATAAAAGGATATCCTGAAGATAACACATTCAGACCTTTCAACAATATCACCAGAGCAGAGTTCGCTACAATAATTATGAATACATTTGACTTCGAAATGCTCACATCTTACGATTTGTCTATATTTAAAGATAACGAAGATATAACATGGGCGGCTCCGTATGTGGCATCTCTTGTTAAGGCAGAAGTCATCAAGGGTTATGAAGATGGTTTCTTCTATCCTGACAAGTACATTACAAGAGCGGAAGCCTTTGTGATGATGTACAGAGCTTTGGATGCATTTAATATGCTTAAATAAACCTAAAGGGCGGATGCATCAGCATCCGCCTTATATTTTTAATCATAAGTTAAGGAGAACATATATGAAAAAAATATCTTTTATGCTGATACTGTGCATAATAATCACATCATTTTCTGTTACATCCTTTGCAGGTATATATGACAGCTATGAAGGAATTCAGGGAAGTATATCTACCACTTCTCTTACAAATATTTATCCCGGCGATGATATTACTATCACTATTTCTGTGGATAAGGAGGATTTCACTCAGCTGGTTTCCTTTGACATTGTGGGATCACTTACAAATCTTACTGTGGATTCTATAAGATTTTTACCATCAAACAGACCTGCACAGTTGTTGACCACCAGTACAACAGAAGACAAGATTGACTTCTCCGGATTTTATCTTCCTACAGAAACTGCTATTTCCCCAACAGGAAACAGCTTCAGACTAGCAGAAATAAAGTTAACTGCCGATGCTGCGGGAAGTGCTTCTATAAAGATAACTGACGGTTTTGCTCAGTTTGGACACAATGACGAAAGTCTAAAAAGAAAAGTAGAGTTTGATGATGTTACCTTTACTGTCAAGAGAGAATCCTCCGGTGGCGGTGGTTCAGGCTCAGGCGGTGGTTCAGGCACAGGCGGCGGCGGATCAAGCACCATTACACCACCCCCTGTTGTAGATGATCCTGCAGACAAAGAGAAAAATGATCCTTCGAATACTGATAATAACACAGACCACAAAAAAGATGAAGAACTTCAGCAATGGCAGAATCCATTTACAGATGTTAAGGATACTGACTGGTACTATGCCTCTGTTGAATATGCAAACAAAAACAATCTTATGAGAGGCGTTACAGAAAACACCTTCTCACCAAATACATCAGTTACCAGAGCAATGTTTGTAACAGTGCTTTATCGTATGGAAGGGGAGCCTGATGCAGGGGAAAGTACATTTAATGATGTGCCTAAGGGCGCATATTATGAAAAGGCTGTAGCATGGGCAAGTGCCAATAAGATTGTAAATGGTGTGACAGAGGACTCATTTGCACCGGATAATAATATCACACGTGAACAGATGGCTGCGATTGTATACAGATATGCTTCATTCAAAAATGCAGATTTATCTAAAGGAGAAAACACAAATATCCTTTCATACACCGATTTCTCTGATATATCCGAATATGCAATTCCTGCATTTCAGTATATGGCAGGGGAAGGCATTATGAAGGGTGAAACAGAATCTACTCTCAATCCAAAAAATCTCTCTACAAGAGCGCAGGCGGCAACTGTGTTTATGAGAGTTATGGAAAAACTCGCCAAAAAGTAAAATGTGATTAAAGGAACTGCCTATGCAGTTCCTTTTTTGGTTTTAACCTTTTATTGACGGGGACTTGAATGTTAGAAAATATAGAGTGTACAGCGATGCCTTATACTTTTGTTGTATATTACATTTTCGTGAAAAATTAAAAATCCTATTGAAAATCTTACATCTTTATGTAAAAATATAATTAAGAAAAAAGAGAAAGAGGTGTTACATATGAAACTAAAAAGATTTGTATCGGTTTTTCTCATAATATGCCTTGTGTTATCTATCCTTCCGGTATTTGCCGATGAAGAAATCACTGTAATGGTAAATGGGGAAAAGGTGGTTTTTGACCAGGAGCCTGTTGTAGAAAACGGCAGAACCCTTGTGCCTGTAAGAGCTATATTTGAAAAGCTGGGGGCAAGAGTTTCATATGAACCTGAGCGACAAAAGGTCTATGCTGAGATGGGCACAAGATATGTGGCTTTTCTCATTGGTGCAGATACTATTTATACAAATGATGGCGGTACAAAAACAGATGCCCCGGCAAGGATTATAAATGACAGGACCTTTGTGCCTGTAAGAGCAGTATCAGAAGGATTTGGTGCAAAGGTTTCATGGGATCAGGCTACCAAAACCGTTACTATAAACAGTAAAGGAACAAACACTGTAAAATATGTATACAAGAGCTACAGTTCATATTCTCAGGATAATACAATAGTCCTTAACGGACTGTGTTCATATCCTGAGATTAAGGGAGATACAGATATAGTCAAAGCCCTTAACAAAGGGTTTTCAGACGGGACACTTGATTATATCAAATATTTAAGTGAGGAGCCTACACAGGCAGCATCTTCTATGTATACAGAACACAAAAAATCCGGAAACAGCAGTTTGTTTTCTCCTCTTGATTATAAGAGAACATTTGATGTAAGCTACAACAGAGGAAATGTTATTTCCTTTGTATTTCATACAATGTCCGGAAGAAATGGCGAGTTTTCAGAAGGTGCAATTAAAACAGGACTTACATATGATATTTCTACAGGTCAGTCTGTAACAAAAGAAGCTGTATTTAATCTTTCTAAGCCGGAACTGGAAAATCTTATTTTGTCAACCTTTAATAATAGCATTGCATCAAATCCGGATCTTTACTCTCACGAAGCTTCAGAATATGTAAATAAAAATATAAGCAATGTGGGATTTTATCTTGATGACTATGGTGCTGTATTTTTCTTCCCAGCAGGCACAATACTCAATGACAAAGCTGCAATACCGCAGATAAGAATTGATTATGAAAGCAATAAGGATTTGTTTAATATAACTGATTTTGCTAAAAAAAGCGACAGCCCGAAAGAAGAAATCAATACAGAAGCTAAGGAGGAGCCTAAAGAAGAAGTAAAGGAAGAAGCTAAAGAGGAAATAAAAGAAGAGCCAAAGACAGAAATTGAAAAAGAAACGGAAAAACCGAAAACAGAAGAACCCAAAGAACAACCAAAGGAAGAGACATCTGATAATCAGACAAAAGAGGAAATTAAGGTAAGAGTTCCTCAGGAGGTTATTTCAGCTATCAAGGATATTTATGCCAAGGTAACAGAAGAGAAACAGCCGGAATTTACAGAGCCTGTAAATGACAAAAAATATACTGTATCCTTTGCGGACAATCTGTATTCAAAGATGCCCACAGACAAAAACTATATGATTTCGCCATTAAGTATCAAAATGGCACTTGGACTTGCTGCAACGGGAGCAAAAGGGGATACACTGAACGAAATCAAGGATGTAATGCAGATCAGTACCATAGAAGAATTCAACCAAAGGGCAAAAGAGCTTATAGATATCTACAAAAATACAAAAGAGCTTAAGCTCAATGTGGCAAATTCTTTGTGGATAAATACCGACAGTATGGATGGTATGACCTTTAAGCCTGATTATCAGGAAGCAGTCACAGCCTTCTATGATGCAAAGGTGGGCAATGTGGATAATTCCAACGCAGAAGAAATAATCAATGGTTGGATAAAAGAGAATACTAAGGGCAAAATTCCATCTATTGTGGAAGATGCGGACTTTGTTACTGCTCTTATCAATGCAGTGTATTTTAATGGACGATGGGAGCATGAATTTAACAAAAAGGCGACTCAGCCGGGAGAGTTTGCTGATAGAAACGGCAAATTCAACACAATAGACTTTATGCGTCAGATAGGCAAATTTAATTACTTTTCAAACGATAAGGCTACAGTAGTTGAGCTTCCTTACACAAGATACTTTGACAACAATGGAGAATCTTTCTTGTCAAAGGATAAGGCGTTCAGTATGTATGTGGTGATGCCGAAGTTTGACACAAGGATAGAAAATATTGAGAAATATCTTAGTGATATTTCTATGAAAAATGCTTATCTTGATATAAGTCTTCCTAAGTTTAAGACAGAATTCAGTATGAATCTTAATGATGTACTTAAGCTTATGGGAATGAATACAGCATTTACAAATGGTGCGGATTTCTCGAGAATGTCAGATGTGTCTTTGATGATAAGTGATGTAATTCACAAAACTTACATTGATGTAAATGAAGAAGGCACAGAGGCTGCTGCAGCGACTGCAGTTATTATGAAAGATACTTCATCACTTATCACAAATGAGCCTGTTGTTGTAAAGATTGACAAGCCTTTTGTATATGTGATAAAGGATAATGTAAATGATGAGATACTCTTTATAGGTGAGTATGCATATGTAGAATAAAAATTTAAGCTTCCGAAATGACCTGTTATGGCATTTCGGAAGTTTTTGTATCAAAGACAATATTTCTTTTGTGTTAAATTTCTGCATCAGTATTGACTTTGTGTATTTATGTGGTATAATGAAAACGATTACAAAACATAGAAAGGGGATGCGTATGACAATAAAAGAACTGGCGAAGCTTGCCAATGTGTCGGTGGCTACAGTGTCAAGAGTAATGAATAATGACGGTGTTGTCACAGAAGAAACACGCAAAAAGGTCCTTAAAGTGGCAAATGAAGTAGGATATCATTCCAATCTTATAGGAAGAAATCTTCGCAGAAGACAGACAGACAATATTCTTGTTATGCTTACATCCTTATCCAACACATTTTGTAACAAGGTAATAAGAGCTATTGACAAAGAAGCAGAAAAGTCAGGCTACAGCATTCTGGTATGTGCCACCAACGGAGATAAGGATACAGAGAAAAAATACGTAAACTTCGCAAGAAATAAGCTTGTGGATGGTATGATTATCTTAAACAGCTCCATTACAAAGGAAGAAATGCAGGAGTATTCCAAGGCTTTCCCAATTGTACAGTGCTGTGAATATGTAGATAAGAAATTTACTCCTTATGTGACTGTGGACAGTATAGAAGCATCTTTCGACGCGGTAAGCCGTCTTATAAAATCTGGCAGAAAGAGGATAGCTTTCTTTACTGTTGACAATGATCTTATTTCTACAAAAGAGCGACTTGAAGGCTACAAAAAGGCTCTTAAGGAGAATCATATTGATTTTGACCCGAAGCTTGTGTTTACAGGTAATTATGGTTATCGTAATGCCATAAGTCAGACAGAGGCTTTTATGGATTCAGGCGTGGAATTTGACGGGTTATTCGCTGTTTCTGACAGAATGGCAGCAGGAGCTATAAAAGCTATTATCCAGAAGGGCAAAACTGTCCCCGGCGATGTGGCGGTTACAGGCTTTGATAATACTGATGCTTCATATATCACTACCCCTTCCATTACTACAGTTGCACAGCCTGCAAATGACCTTGGAAAAGAGGCATTCAATATGCTCTGTAAGCTTATAAAGAAAGAAAAACCTCAGAACAAAATTCTTGATTATGAAATTATATCCAGAGAATCAACTATAAACTAAAAAAGGAGAAACTATTATGGAACTTAGTGTAATGTCCCCTGTGCTTGGCGGCACACCACTTAAAGAAAGTATCGAATATCTTGCATCGTTGGGTGTAGACTCAATTGAGCTTGGTGTGGGAGGATACCCCGGTAAGGCTCACGCAGATGCAATGGAATATGCAAAGGATCCTTCTAAGGCAAAAGAACTTAAAGAGCTTCTCAAAGCAAACAATATGAAGATTTCTGCTCTTGCCTGTCATGGAAACCCTGTTCATCCTACAAAGGAAGAAGCAATGAAATATCAGGCAGATATGGATGCGGCATATATTATGGCAGAACAGATGGAGATTGATACAATAGTAGGCTTCTCCGGTTGCCCGGGTGATTGTGAAAGTTCAAAAAATCCAAACTGGGTCACATGTGCATGGCCAAATGAATACCTTGACATTCTTAAGTATCAGTGGGAAGATGTGCTTATCCCCTACTGGATGGAAGAAGTGAAAAAAGCAAACAAGCACGGAGTTAAGAAAATCGCATTTGAAATGCATCCGGGCTTTTGCGTATACAATCCTTCTACACTTATGAAATTAAGAAATGCAGTAGGCGAAACAATCGGTGCAAACTTTGACCCCAGTCATCTTTTCTGGCAGGGTATCGATCCTGTGGAAGCTATCAAGTATCTTGGCAAAGAAAATGCAATCTATCATTTTCACGCAAAGGATACAAAGATTGATGATGCCAATACCAAGGTAAATGGTGTTCTTGATACAGGAAGCTATGGGGATATATTGAATCGTAGCTGGGTATTCAGAACTGTTGGCTACGGTCACGATGCATCAGTATGGAATGACATTATAAGTACCCTTAAAGCTGTAGGATACGACGGATGTATCTCTATTGAGCATGAAGATGGTCTTATGAGCTCAAGAGAAGGCCTTGAGAAGGCTGTGGAATTCCTTAAGAAGGTTATAATTTATCAGAATCCCGGAGAAATGTGGTGGGTATAATGAAAGATACATATACAGTAAGTATAGTGGGATTTGGCGGAATGGCAGGTCATCACTATACACAGATGACAAAAGAAAATACAAAATTCCGCATCAAGGGTATCTATGATATCAACCCCGAAAGAGTGGAAGATGCCAAAGGAAAAGGACTTTACACATACGAATCCCTTGAGGAGCTTCTCTCTGACAATAAAGTGGATGTTGTGATTGTAGCGTGCTACAATGATGTGCACAAGGATATCGCAATCAAGGCATTAAAGGCGGGCAAACACGTGCTTTGCGAAAAGCCTGCAACAATCAAATCAGAAGACCTTGAAGAAATGATAAAGGTTGCAAAAGAATGTAACAGAGTATTGACAATTGACCACAACAGACGAACAAACAAGGATTTTGTGGCTATGAGAAGATTTGTTGAGTCAGGAATCATAGGCAAACCATATGTGATTGAGTCAAGAGTAGAAGGCTCAAGAGGGCTTCCTAAGGGGTGGCGTGACAGAAAAGCTCTTGGCGGCGGTATGATGTTTGACTGGGGAGTACACCTTATAGACCAGATGCTCTATATGATAGATGAGAAGGTAGTCAATGTATTCTGCAAGATGTATTCAGTTCACTATGATGAGGTAGACGATGCATTTCATCTTGTGTTAACCTTCGAAAGCGGACTTAGTGCATATCTGGAAGTAGCTACCAATAACTTCATAAACCACCCAAGATGGTATGTGCTTTGTGATGAAGGAACACTTCAGATAGATGACTGGACTGCAGAAGGAAAGGCAGTTAAATGTAAGGAAAGAGACGATTCCTGGGCAAATGAAATCAGAAAGGTCAAGGCTGGTCCTACAAAGACCATGGCACCAAGAGACCCTTCTACAGTGGAAGTCTTTGACATACATTGCCCTGAAGATGTGGTAGACAATCTTGATCCTGTGTATGAACAGATGATAGATGCCATAGAAGGCAAGTGTGAGCTTAAAATCAAGCCTGAGGAAGCATTAAGAGTTCTTAAGGTAATGGAAGCAGCATTTGAATCGGCAGAGACAATGCAGGCAATAAAAACAGATATATAAAACAAAAAGATGTGAAAATCCGAAATGGGAAAAAATAACGGACACATCAGTGTCCGTCGCCAAAAATAGTCCTGTATTTTGAGGGGGAGATTCCCTCCACCCTTTTAAATGCACGGGAAAAATCATAAATATCCTGATAACCCACATTGGTTGCAATGTGGGTTATTTTTTGTTTTGAAAAAAGCAGTGTCTTTGCCTTCTCTATCCGCACTTTATGTACATAATGCATGGGAGATATGCCGTAGAGGGATGCAAAGGTTTTTCTGAAATGCGAAACACTCAGACGGGTAAGATTTGCAAGGGTTTCATTTGACAAATCAAGAAAATAATTTTTTTCTATATACTCTATCACCGGGTCAAATCTTTTTTTGTTTAAGTCTGTGGCGTATTTTTTCTGATCCGAGGATATAATGTCGATGATAAGTTCATATGTTTCCTTTATGCATTTTGTTTTGCATAATTTGTCGGGTGATGATTTTATATGCTCAAGCATACGGATTTTGTTTAGAATTTTTTGCGGATTGTCACATACTACGGAAATAATGTCATTGTATTCAATATTGCATCCGAAAGTTATACAACTGTAGTCGCCCGGTATGATATTATCCCATTTATAGCATATATCGGGAGGTATAATAAGTACACAGTTTTTGTCAGATATAAGTTTTTTGTCTTCATATTCATAGGAAGTGGTCCCGGTCTGCTTTATAAATATACTCCATACGGGACCGTGTTTTATGGTTTTGGATTTTGTTATGCAAGGACGGTTATATAATGCATTATAAAAATCTGTGATAACCATATTTGATAAAATATCTATTGACATTATGGTGTTTTCCTTTCAAAATTCTTGTGTAATCTATATTATCACATAATTTATACCAAGTCAAACAATAATCATTTTTGCCAAAAAAATCATAATTGCCATTTCAATGTACCAAAAGAATATGTTATTATAAATTATAATCAAATTTATTTTGCCGTATCAGGCAAAGGAGGAAATGCAGATGAAAAAATATCTTTGTTTGCTTATGTCGTTACTCATATTTGTATCGGCATTGTATAATGCAGGAATAAGTGTGTTGGCATCAGATGAAACCTTCACCCTTGCATTGGTTAAAACTGAGGGAATCACTCTGACATCCACTACGGCAGGTTCAGGTACTGCTACGGGAAACGGACCTTTTAAATCATCCGGAAAATATTCCCTTTCTCTTACTACCATGAACTCATGGGCTACTGCCACACCTGATTCACTTAAGGAGAAATACACTCAGCCTAAGGTGTCTTTTTCCACACCGAATGTGGCGGATATCAAAGATAATTACAACGGCTTTGACAATCCGGCTATCGGTTCAAAGGTGCTGAAGGTAAGTCAGGATACGGGTTGTGCTATTTTCAGAGTGTATAATATGCTTAACACCACTGCGGTAGCAAAGGGTGACCTTATTAAAGTAAGTTATGATGTATATGCAGCCAATCCCAAAGAAGGTCAGAAAGGCGAAATCGACAATACTATTGACAAGATAAAAATGAGAGTGGGTGCAAGAACCAAGCAGACCGGCTCCGAAAAGGATATGCAGTATTCATCCAATTTTGAAATAAAGACAAATCAGTGGTCAAAGGTTGAGTATGTATTTACAGTATCATCCACAGATTCAAAAAGTGCAAAGGAAATGCACGGCGTAAGAATAGACGTTACTGCTTCGGGAGATATCTCAAAGGAAGCAGCGTTTACAAGTACTTTTGCATCAGAGATGTTTTTTGACAATATCCGTATAGAAAAAATCGCATCTGCTGCACAGACTGTTTCAGTAACAACAACCGCATCAAACGGCGGTACTGTCACCGGTGCGAAATCGGTTACTCCGGGTACATCTGTTACCGTGGAAGCAAACGCCAAACCGGGATATTCATTTGACGGTTGGTACTGTGGCGGCATCTGGTTGTCAGACAGTGCTTCATATTCTTTCTATCCTACAAGAAATACTGTACTGGAGGCGAAGTTCGTGGAAGAAACGCCTGTTGTATCTTCAGTCATAGTCACAGAAGAGGAAACATATGCAAATTCTGTATATACTCAGGATAAAGGTACATTTACAGACAAAACCGTAACGGGTAATTACGGCTTTGTGAGAAGTAAGGGTTTTGTATCATCTCAAACAGGCTCTGATTCAATTGTATATACATTATCAGACAGTGCAGTATCAAAAATGAATACCGACAGTCTTATTATGACAAATGTTGCGGTAAAATCCAATGAAGGAACAGGCAAAATCAATATTAAACTCATAGGAGGTAATTCAACAGTTCTTTCCAATATGGAATATGCAGTTGCTCCTCAGTGGACAAATATAAGAGTACCCCTTGTGATATCGGCGGAAAAACTTTCTGGGATAGAAATCACTACGGGAAATATAGCGCAGAATATAGAAATTGCAAATATTACCGTAGAGGATTATACCGAAGCAACCGACAAACTTGATTTCATCAGAAGATCGGGAATGTATCTTCTCGAAAAGTTTGAAGAAACAGAACTTCAGGATCCGGGCGCAAATCCTGTAATGGGCAAGGCTATAGACCTTGTTGCAAAGGGAAATTATCTCTATGTAATCGGCGGTTCGGGAAATGTGGGATATCTTATGATTGGTGATATCTCCGATAAGACAAAGATAACAAAGGTATCTACTGTTGAAAATCTCGGTCAGGTAAGACAGGTGGATATCACAACAGACGGAAAATATGTACTTGTAACAGGCAGACATAACGGTGTTACTATTATTGATGTAAATGATGTAAAAAATCCATTTATCAAAGGGTATTATGACAGTGTGGAGTTTGCCACAGGTATATGCGTAAGCGGAAACTATATGTTTGTTGCAAACAGACAGTACGGTGTGGAAATTGTTGATATCACAGACATTGACAATCCGAAACAACTTTCAATTGTAAGAAGCGGCGAAGCCCAGTCATGTAAGGTAATAGACAACTATCTTTATGCAGGTATCTGGGGCGAATGTGCAGTCAAGATTTATGACATCCGTCAACCGTCTGAACCAAAGTATGTAGGTAAAGCAAACCTTAACGGACGTGGAGACGGATTCAGTGTGGCAAAGAGCAAAGACGGCACAAAGACATATCTCTATGCGGCTACAGGTCAGCATATAAAGGGTGCATCTTCAGACGGACTCTATACCGATCCGAGATACGGTATGGGTAACGGTATGGATGTATATGATATTACTGATCCTGCAAATCCGAAATGGCTTTCAACCGTAAAGATAGACGGAAAGTATTACTATACTGCAGTTGACTACTGGGAAACTGCATTCTCCAGAGGAGAAGACGGTAAGGACTATGCATATCTTATAAGTATTTTTAACGGTGTATACATCTATGATGTGACAGAACCTTCAATGCCAATAAGACTTGCACATCTTTCAGTTCCCGTGTATAGTTCATCACCGAATTTCTCATCACTTGCGGCAAATGACAAAAATGTCTTCCAGTTTGACCAGAGAACTGCTTTGCAGTACAGCCCCGTATCTTCTATAACTGCAAGAGACGGTGTGCTTTATCTTGCAGGTACATACACAGATGTACATGCTTACAGAAATGAAGACATTATATACGAAGAATACGACAGAGGAGATACCTCATCTGCCATAGAAAAGGATAACGGTACATTCTACAAACTTCCTGATGATAACTTCGGTCTTGATAACTTTAAGTATTACAGACCTGACGGTCAGGTGTATTATGCTCTGACTTGCGGTGATTATATCTTTGCCGCATGCGGAAATGACGGTATTCACATACTTGACAAAGACCTTAAACTTATTAAGAAATATGATACAGAAAGAGCAGTATCCCATCTTCAGGTGATAGGCGATACACTCTATTCTGCAGAAAATCAGGCAGGACTCAAGTTCTATAAGATAGAAGGTGCTACCCTCACACCTGTTGGAAAAACCTACTCATCAAAGGATAATAATCCGGTAAAGATGATACAGATTTCTTCCAACAAAAAATGGGCGGTAATCCAGAACGGAAGACTTCAGTTCGAGATTGTAAATATTTCCGATATCAATTCACCCACAAAGTATGGTACATACAGTTCCTCAGGACATCTCTATTACAGAAACCTTATGAACGGCTTTGTGGACAACAGATATATGATGTGCTATTCAAATCCGGGTACAAACTGTCACAGTATCATTGATTTCGGTGAAAACTGCGAAAGTGATGCACCTGTTGTAAAGAGATTCGGTTCTACAAATCTTGGACTTAACGGCGGTCACGCGGCTTACAGAAACAAGGCTATAGCAGTTAAGAACGGAAGTATCGTAGTATATAATCCGGCAGATTATATGGCAGAATCAGTAACCGCACTTCCTACATCGGGAACTGTTACAAAATCAGGCGTTATCGGTAAGCCTTCAATCCACAGAAATGTACTTATGCTTTCCGAAAGAATGGAAGGTGACGTTCACTTTATAGACATATCAAATATTGAAAAACCGCAAGTGCTTAAATCCTTCAAGATAGCGGGAAATCCTGATATGATGACTGCTACGGATACATATGTGCTTTTGCCTGCAGGTTATCAGGGACTTATAAAATTTGATACGGATATGTTTGAAGAAAAGCCAACCATATCGGTTAAGACTTCTGTATCTGCGTCAGGATACAAAGGAACAGCCACATTTACGGATATTCCTGATTTTGAAGAGGGATTCGGTGCAATTGCCTTTGTATGTGCATATGATGACAACGGAAACCTCAAGGGAATGAGCAAAGTAAGTGAAGTGCAGATGTATGCAGCAGACGGTTCAAAGGAAGTATCCGCAGAACTTGGATTTGTTGACGGTGCCAAAGAATATGATTTCTTCCTCTGGAACAATATGAATGATATTAAGCCTTATACTAAAAAACAGGTGATATTCAAGGAATATACACTTCCATCAGGAGGAGAAATCCTTATCAATAATGACGACTTTATAAATGGCACCTGGAATGTACCAGAGGCAAATGGTACCAAGAGTGTATCCGATGATACGGTAATGCTCAGTGTAACCACACTTCCGACTAAGGATAATGGTGTGAATATGGAGTTTAAGAATGACCTTTCGGGTAAATTCAGTGAAGGAGATATCTGCCTTATGACATTTAAGGCGCAGGTTACATCAGGCACGGGATATATCAAGGGTGTTGTTCAGGCTGGTTCCACCGACGGATGGGCAAAATCTCTGTTTGCAGAAACTGAAGTGGCTGAAGGCTACTGGATGGATTGCTATCTGCCATTTGTGGCAAAATCAAATATCATTCAGGCAGCATTCAGATTCGGCGGAAAGATTCAGAATGTACAGATAAAGGATTTCAGACTTATAAACTATGGTAAAACTCTGAAAATAGAAGATTTGCCTTCAACAATCAAATAAATATTTTTCATATCTCACAAAAAAGGACACGGTAAAAATTTTTTCCGTGTCCTTTTTGTAAATTTTTTACCCCATTAGGGACCGTCCCTAATGGGGTAATTTTAACTGATATTTTTATATTCCATAGGTGTAAGCCCTGTATGCTTTTTAAAAAATCTTGAGAAATAATTTGCATCATTAAATCCGCAAAGCTTCGCCACTTCTTCTACAGAATATGCTCCCGAAGAAAAAAGGTTTTTTGCATTGTTTATACGGACAGAATAAATATATTTTGAGGGAGATATACCGAAGATTGATGAAAATTTCTTTCTGAAATTGGTTTCGCACATATTGCATCTGTTGGCAAGTTCCACTATAGAAATCTCTTTATTAAAATTATCATCTATATATCTTTTTGCAGGAAGTATTATGTTGTAGTCATCACTTTTTATATTCTTAAGCATCAGATCAAAGAGCATATCCTGTGTAATCTCATATACGACACTCATTGCTGTCATATGTGCGCCGAAGTTGTTTTTGCTGACGGTATTGATTGCATTTTCCATAAGTTTGCGGTATTTGGGGACCTTTTTCTTGCTTATAAGCACAGGCAAATGGTCATTGATAAGCTCCTCTATAACATCTCCAAATGAAGCTTCTTTGTGAATTGTGAAATTAAGAGCCAGATTTTCTGTTCCTTTTTTTGAAGATATACGATATGGCACAGAAGATTCTTTCAAAAATATCATATCTCCTTCGCCAACTGTGTATACACAATTGGCGAAGGTATAAGTGGCTTTTCCTGATAAAAAATATATAAATCCAAAGTTTTTTCTTCCGTTAGGCAGAGTATATGAACGGTCTTTTTTGACTATGCCTCTGCAGGCATCTATGATTTCATCGATTTTGAGATAAAAGCCTTCAGGATTTTTCATGTCAATCACCTCATAGATTTAGTATATAAAAAACAAATTTTACTGTCAATATATTTTTGCCGATTTGTGCTAATTGTGTTGAATGGTCCATTGGCAATGCCAATGAAAGACGATATACTGAAAATAAAGAAAGGAATGATGAAAATATGAAAAAACTTTTATGCATTATTTTGGTAATGTGTATGGTCACATCGCTTTTTGTGTGTAATATTACAGCACTTGCAGAAGGCGAACAGGATGCAATCAATGTACGCATTAACGGTGTAAGTCAGAGCTATGACGTTATGCCGATAATTAAAGATGGAAGAACACTTGTACCTATGCGTGGTATCTTTGAGGCAATCGGAGCAGAGATAAACTGGGACGATGCTACAAAGACAGTTATCGGTACAAAGGGAGATACAAAGGTAACCCTTCAGATAGGTAACACAAAGGCTAATGTAGGTGACAAAGAGGTTACTCTTGATGTGCCTGCAGAGATTATCGACGGAAGAACAATGGTTCCTGTAAGATTTATTTCAGAATCATTGGGATGCAATGTTGACTGGGCGGCTAATTCAAAAACTGTACTTATCGACTGCTATAATGACTTAAAGCAGGCGGGAATGGACAACCTTATCAATACATATCACCGCCCTGTTCCTACAGAGTTTGAAAAGTCAAATGATCTTAACGATATTTATCATTATCCGAGACTTACCAATGAAGAAAATGAAAAAAGATACAACGAAGCAAAGACAAAGGGAAAGGTGGTTGCAACCAACGAAGAATTTCTCTCAACTCTTTCTCTCAAAGGCGGAGAGCACGGAACATTGGATATTGTAGATGTAGAAGGACAAAGCTTTGACAAGGCTGCAAGGGTAAAATGTGAGATTGTCCCTGAAAGCAGTGCGGCATATATCTTAAGAACAGGAGTTACTCCTGAGCTTGAAGATGGTGGCGGAATCGAAAAAAGAGAAACCATCATGATAAGGTTTTATGTAAGGACCTTGTCAGGCGGAGATGAAAACGGAAATGGTAAAATCCAGTTCCAGGTAGAAAAGCCTGTTACTTACGGTAAAGACGTATTCGACTTTGTAACTGTACCTAAGGAATGGACACCTGTATACTTTATTTATCGCGCTGCAGAAAATGCCACAAGCATCGGTGTGAGATGTGGTTTCTATACTCAGGAAATAGAAATCGGTGGATTTGAAATAGTTAACTTCGGTAAGGATTATGATACAGAGGAGCTTCCTGCCACAGCACCTGATATGCCTGATCTTGAGAAGGACGCACAGTGGAGAAAAGATGCAAATGCCAATATCGAAAAGATAAGAAAAGGGGATTTCAAGGTAGTAGTAAAGGATAAAAACGGCAACCCAGTAGAAGGTGCCAATGTGAACTTTGATATGTTTGAGCACGAATTCAAATTCGGAACATGTCTTTCTACCACTATGATAAACAAAAATCAGAGCATATATGCACCTATGGTTTCCAGAGATTTCAATGCTATGGTAAGTGAGGGCACTCACAAGTGGAAATATTACGAGCTTGAATCCTACAGTGATGAAAAGGGTAAATGGGCAGACCAGCTGCTTCAGGCGTGTCTTGACTATGGTATCAAATATTATCGTGGTCACATTCTTATGATGAATGCTAAAACCATTATTCCTGATGATGTATTAGAGCTTGTGGAAAAAGGCGATAAGGAAGCATCAGACAAGAGAGTTAAAGACCATATCTATCATATGATTAACAAATACAAAGACATCTTTGATGTGTGGGAAGTTGCCAATGAAAATAGCACTACCGGGGATACCTATTGGAGAAAACAGTGGGGAGACCAGGTAATGAAGGACTGGTATGACTGGGCAGGAGAAGTAAAATATGACGGCCTTCAGATTATGCTCAATGACTGGGTTGCAGATGACAGATATATAAAGCTTCTTGATTATTTCAAGGAAACAGGAATAAATTATGATTCTATCGGTATGCAGTCTCATGTAGACTCTACAGGTGAGGTTACCACCAGACAGCCAAGCGACTGGAAAGCATTTTATGACAGACTTGACAGAGATTACGGAAAAAATCTTACCGTTACCGAATATTCCTGTGGTCTTGCAGATCACAGACACCAGTCAAACTATACAAGAGACTTTATGATAAACGCATTTGCTACAGACAGTATGAATGCATTTTATGTATGGAGCTTCTGGGACGGATCTACAAAGTATCCTGAATCACTTATGTATAACAGAGACCGTTCACCAAAGCTTACTGCATTTACATTTGAAGATCTTGTATATAACAAATGGTGGACAAGAGATGCAAAGGCTACCACAGGTGCAGACGGAAGTGCAACAATCCGTGGCTACTATGGTGACTATGATGTGAAGGTTACACACAACGGTGTAGAAAAGAACATTATGTGTGCTTTCCACAAGGGCTTTGATAATGTATTGGAAGTTACCATAGATGAAACTGCAGACAATTCAACAACTCTTCTTGTAAACTATGTACCAAAGACAAGAAAGGTAAATACAGAATATACTGACTATGGATTTACTCCACCAAAGAAAGAAGAAAAGCCTGCAACACCAACAGAGGTTGTAGCAGATGCATCCCTTCCTGAAGGCGGAGAAGTGATTGTTTCAAGTGATGAATTCCTCAAAGGAACACTTACAGGCTCTGTGATTTCAGATAAGGGAATGCTGACAGTAGATGTGGATACACTTGGAAAAAACGATGCCATAGCAATGCTTACTGTGAAAAAGCCGCTTAAAGACCTTATCAAGCCGGGTGATGTGTGTATGCTTACATTCAAGGCTCGTCTTGTGTCAGGTACAGGCTATGTGAAGGCACAGGTGCAGGCAACTAAAGCAAGCAGCTATAAGAAAGCACTCTTTGACAAGACCTCTTACGGCTCAGAATGGGTGACCTGCTATATGCCGTTTACAGGTATTGATGATATGAGTAATGTGGCAATAAGATTTGGCGGAGATATTCATAAGACAGAGCTTAAGGACATCCAGCTTATAAACTACAAAGATAAAGTAACTATAGATAAACTGCCATCAACAATAGTCAAATAATACAAATATCAAATTACCCCATCAGGGACGGTCCCTGATGGGGTAATTTTAACATATATTTTTATATTCCATAGGTGTAAGTCCCGTATGCTTTTTAAAAAATCTTGAGAAATAATTTGCATCGCCAAATCCCGACTTTTCCGCTACTTCCTTTATGGTATAAATTCCTCCGGAAATATACGCCTTTGCGTGACTGATTCGAAGAGAATTAAGATAGTTTATAGGAGAAACATTAAATACCGAATTGAATTTTCGTCTGAAATCCGTTTCACTCATACAACAAAGATTTGCAAGGAGAGAAATGGTGATAGACTTTGAGAAATTTTCTTCCATATAAATCTTGGCAGGAAGCACCTCTCTGTAGGCGGATTTGTCCATAGTATCGAGGGTTTTTTCAAACATAAATTTATTTAATATTTCATATAGCCCCGATACTGCCTGCATATGATGACCGATTTTTCCCTTTAAGAATGTATCACACACATTTTTCATAAGTACACTGTATTCTTTGCTGTTGGGCGTGGAAAGAAGGATGGGGTCGGTATTTTCGATGATTTCATCCGCCATATCACCGAAGGAGGACTCTTCATCTATGGTAAAGTTTACTACAAGATGCTTAAAATCCTCTATGCCGTATGCTATATAGGGGTATTTTTTCACAAGAAGAAGCTCCCCTTTGTTTATACGTACTGTAGCTTTTTTGGGGAAGTGGTAGTCAGCACACCCTTCTTCGCAATATATAAGTCCATACTTATTTCGTCCCTTGGAATAGTCGCATCTGGAATTCTTTTTTAGTGTCCAGATATTTGTTTCTATAATTCTTTTTATGCTTAAATAAAAATCCTTTGAAGTTTCCATAATATCACCTGTTTAAATTATATCTCCATCAAAAAGACTTTGTCAACAAAATTTGGACATATTGTGCTATTATAATGCAAAAAGTCCATTGTTTCAGTGTATAAAAATGCTATATAATACATATGAAATTGATATTTGGAGTTGAATGAAATGAAAAACGTTACCTTAGAAATGAGCCTTAAGCCTTTCAAAAAGACAGATGATGAATATATCAGAAAGGTGTGCGAGGAGCTTTTTTATCAATGGAAGCCACTTGTAAAAGAAGCGGAAAGTGTATCCGTTATGCTCTGGACTGCAGACGGGTCAGAAATCCTCGAATACAACAAAGACCTTAATAAAGAATTTGAATGGTGTCGCTTCATCGGCGGAGCAAATCCAAAGGATGTACCGATACCTTCAAAGATTGACCCAAAGGGATTAAGGTGTCATGCAAGAAACTATAATTATACGGACAATCCACCAAAAATGACCTATGGTATTCTTAAGAAAATTATCTCCACTATTAAAGAAACAGGCAAAGAAATACTTGGAGATATCCCCATAAGAGTAGGTGAAACCTTCGATGTGGGACCTGAATTTGCAAAGTCAGATTTCAAATACAAAAAGCACCCTGAAATCTGTACAGGCTATGCTATGGGATCAAACTGTATGCTTTGTTCTTATGCTAAGCTTCACAAGGACAAAACCCCTTATGCAGGATTCCCTGAGGGGATAGAAGAAGGCACCCCCTTTGGCACATTTTTTGGCAGACAAAGTCAGGTATTTCTCACAGATATGGGATTTGATTATATATGGTTTTCAAACGGTCTTGGTTTTGGCAGGGATACATGGCAGCACTATGGTGCACTTTTTGACGGAGAAAAATTTGATATAAAAAATCTTGAAGAAATCAAAGAAGAAGTACTGGATTTCTGGACACTTTTCAGAAAAGAATGTCCTGACTTCCCTATAGAAACAAGAGGTACAAACCTTTCTATGGGTATAGATTTTGCCACAGATGGAGTACCGCTAAAGACTCTCTATGATGTGGTGGAAGGACTTGTCCCACCTGTAAACTCCCCATGGGCGGCACTTAACGGAAACTTCGGACTTGAGATCGCAGGGCATCTTTCAAGAATCGCACATCTTCCCAAGGATAAGTACTTTACCTTCCGTTATTATATCCATGACCCATGGTGGATAAACTCTCCATGGTATGACCGTTATGGCGGAGAGCCACACGATATATATCTTCCTGCGGCACTTTCAAAAATTGAGCCTGACGGAAGCATTGTCACAGCATCACAGATGAATCTGCTATCCGTTGACAACTCCTATGGTGAGCTTCCCGATGCCTGTGCAGAGGAGCCTATCCCTCATTTAAAGAAGGCTATCAAGGATATGCCTGACGGTATTTCTCCTGTGGTATGGATATATCCATTCAGTGAGTATTCCGATGCAAACAAAGAAAAAGACCTTAACAATATGAATGCAGAGGACTGGTACATTGTAAATGCTATCAACAATGGTGCGCCTGTATCTCAGGTAATGAATACAGATGACTTTGTCCTGTGTGATAAGGAAAAGTTTAAGGGGTCTGTGATTGTTACTCCGGTTCCGAAAAGCGAAAAGTTTGAAAAAGCAATCATTTCTTATGCAAAATCAGGAGGAAAAGTAATATTCTATGGTAATGCACAGAATTCAACCGATGAATTCAAAGACCTTTGCAAAATAGCCATAAAAGAAGAAATCACAGGGGAAGTAAATGTTTCTCTTGAGGGAGCGGATATGGGCAAAATGAAGGTAAATACCCTTTATTCTTCAGGTGGAATAAATACTGTAAGTGTGGGTGGAGAGCCTTATGCCTTAGCCGATGGATATGTAATCGGAAACAAAGTAGGAAATGTAATTTACTTAAGAGCTACTGTGTCGGGCATAACCCCCGGTACAAGTGTGCACAATACTGTATTTTGTGATGGAAGGGAATACTTCATATCAGAAAGCCTCCTTTCGGATGCAATATCTCGTCTTGGCTTTGTGATAGAATTTGACAAGACAAAGGAAGAGCTTTGCCCTGTAAGTGTGATTACAAGATATGACAACGGATATATGTTTAATGTGCACAACAGAAACTTAACCGTAGATACCCTTCTTTCCCACCCTCTTGGTGCACCTGTGCTTGTGGGATATGAAACAAAAATCAAGGATGGTAAAGCAATATACCGCTTCCCAAAAGCGGTGCATAAGGAATGTAGGGTGTTTGTTGAGCAAAAAGACGGCATAGTTCTTTGTGCAGAGGCAAATCCCGGTGCATATCAGACCAAGAGACGTCTTATTATCAGAAATCTCAAAAATGCTACTGTAAGAATATTTGCAGAGGACTATTGTAAGGATAATTTCAAGGTGCTTCTGGCGGGGGATAATTTCCTTGATAATTCAGATGCAATAGGCTCAAGAAATTTCGTCACACTTCCATATGAGGGAGAGTATGTGACAGACGAATACGGCACATATTTTGAAGCGAGAAATATAACAGGGGTCCTTAATGTATGTATGCCAAATATCAGAGATATAAAGCAGGATTACTCTAAAAATGGCGGAGTTTCAGACTGTGTAGATATTGTGGATAAATAAAAAAAGGGAATGCAAAAAAACTCCAGATCGCAAAAAGGCATAGATTATACATAAGTCAAAAACCTGAATGCACAATAAAACCTACAAATTACTCATTATGTAGGAAATATTACATTTTTATGTAATATTTCCTCTTTTTTTGTGCCTTTTTGTTACGAATAAACTTCGCCTCTCGGTGTATCGCATACACCTTCGGGTAACCCGAAACCAAAGGTTTCGGCTCAGTTTCTTCGTTCTGAAGTCTTTTTTCTATCCCCTTAATTCAACAACAGGGAGGGACTGTGAAAATAGATTTTACAGCCCCATTTTTTATGATATTAACAGTGCAAATAACTTAACACATTTTTCTTTGTTTTTGTTTGTTGGATAAATTTTGATTGTTGCTTTTTGCACTTTATCAAATTTAACCGCCCTTTCCGTTGCCCAGTGATATGAAAACTCTATCTGTCTGTTATCATTTCCGTGCTGACAGGTAAAGGTTGGCTTTTCGACTTTTTCACCGTTTATTTCAGCATAGAATGAAGTATCTTTGGATTGGTTGCTTCTGAAAATCTGAAAGAACAGAGTCTTCATAGAATCAACTTCTATTACCAATGGTTCATATTTTTCTTTATAATCTGCGCTGAAGCCATAGTATTCCCTGTATGCAAATGTGGATACTTCCTTATCGATTTCAAATGATCCCATAGAGGTGATCTTCATCCCCTCAATTTTTTCGTCATAAATATCCTTAAATCTTATAACTCTTGCACCATCGTATGATGTGGAATCCTCACAGAATGGTGTGATATTTTTCTCAAAATCCTTTTCTGAATGAGTATTTTCAAGGATGACTTTTCCTATGTAGTAGATGATGAGAAGCCCGGCAAGGGTGTGTCCTGTTGTGTTTGGATGTACTCTGTCATTTGAAAGGTACTGATATTCATTAAGACTTATAAACGCATCTCTGTATGAAAGATGAGGTGCATCATAATGACGGGATATTGGCTCGTGAAGAATCTGTGATGAGGTGCCGTCCTTTTCGCCGAAGCTATAGAGTATAAATGCACACCCATTGTCTATGAGCTTTCTTACAACACTTTCATATGTGCCCTGTTTGAAGGGGATTTCTTTGCTGTCGTTACAGCACCACTCGTTTATTACTAAGTCAGGATTGTATTTTAATACATCCTCATCTATTCTGTGGGTGGCAAGGACTGAGTCTGTAGCACCGATTCCCGCATTTACTCTTGTGATTTTGCATCCGAAGATTTCTTCAAGGAAGTCACATACCACATCGTGATATCTTTTTGGCTCGAAATTGCAGCTAAGTCCATATTCTTCCTTTGGCGCAAGATGATGGGATGCGCCTCTTGTGATAGAGCCTCCGAAGGAGCATATTGTGATTTCTTCTTTGTTTATGATTTTTTCAATGAGTTTTTCTATGCGAAAGGTATTTCCAAAGTTGAATATTCCTTTTTCAAGGTGCTCTTTTGTTATATTAAGGGTTGATTTTTCTATTATGTTATTTATGTATTTGTCAAACTGTTCTTTTGTCATGATTTTCCCCTTTTTTTGGATAATTTGTACCTTTATTATAGCAAAAAAGCGGCAATGAGTCAACTGTACGGTTTATGGCACAATAAAGGGTGTATAGTATAATCATAAGGTTAAGAAACCCAAAAATCAAAGGAGATATAAACTATGGAAATCAGAACAGTTACATATGAAATCGTAAGAGTAAAAGGACACTATGAAGTGTATGACGAGAATGGAAAATTCGTCACAAGCGGCGATACATACCGTGAGTGCGAAGAAGACCTTAAAGAGATGGCTGCATGATAGAATTTTAACCAAAAAACAATTCTCCCTAATTGTACATATCCATATTTCAAATCAAAACCACCCCGTAGTTATTCTGCACAAATGTGAAGAATACCGGGGTGGTTTGATTTTTTTTGAGATATTCCGACTTTCTCTCACTCCCCTCGATATGACGGGGGTTGACGGTTATAATTTTTTTAAAAAAGGAGTCCGTTTCTGAGTTGAAAAAATTATTTTCGGTATTTGGAAGGGGATACTCCGTATTGTTTTTTAAAAAGTCTGCTGAAATACAGACTGTCGTCAAAACCTAATGAGTATGCAATTTCGTTTATTCTTAGTGTTGTGTTTTCCAGAAGAAGCATAGCTTTTTCGAGAAGAATATTCTGTCTGTATTTTTGGGGAGATGTTCCCACGATTGTTACAAATTTTCTGATAAAATAGTATTTGCTCATATTTGCCATATCTGCATATTGTTGGTTGGTAAGTGATACCGAAGGATTGTCGCAGATGTACTTTATGATTCTTTCGATTCGATTGTCTTTTGTATTATCAGAGGCATCCATTTCCTTTGCTATGGATGTAATAAGAGTCAGAAGCTTTCCTTCGGTAATCATACTATCATAGTGGGATATCTTGGGGATGGAGTGTGTTCTGACTGTTTCTTTGCAGAATTTTTCAAATCTGTCTCCCAGTGTTGACTTTATCACTGTGTAATTACTTTCTTTAAAAAGTCTGTCGGCGGCTGTTCCCGTAAAGTGAATCCAGTAATGGAGATAGTTTTCTTCAAGACTCAGAAGGTTTTGCGACTGTCCGGGACGGCATATATACATATCCCCTGATGACAGAATATTATCGTTAAAATTCACTTTTCCGTTTGATATATATGCTATCATATAATCAAGTCTTCCGTTAGGTCTTTTCATACTGAAATTTTTGGGATATAAACCCCACCCACAGGAATTAAATTTGATATATTCATTTGAAGTACGGTCACTGTTTACCGCTCCGTTATATGAAGCGTATTGAATTTCCATAGCACCATCCTCCTTATATTTAAATGATATCATTAAAAATATCCTTTGTCAATGGCACTATCGTCCATAAAGTTATGCTATTATCCATTGAAAAAATATGTGCAATAAAAGTATAATATAAGTAATATTGTTAAATGGAGGAAGCAGAAAATGAAAAAAATCCTATCATTATTTATTGTAATTACAATGATTTCGGCTTTGTTTACTGTACCCGCACTTGCAGATGACGGTATCAAGGTTGTAATCAACGGTGTAGAACAACACTATGATGTGATGCCGGTTATTATCAACGGCAGAACACTTGTACCTATGAGGGGTATTTATGAGGCTTTGGGTGCAGAAATCACCTGGATTGATGCAACAAAGACAGTTGTAGGTGCAAGGGACAACACACATATTAAGCTTCGTATCAATTCCGACTCTTACTATGTAGATGGTGTTGAACAGGAAAAGAAGCTTGATGTTCCTGCACAGATTATCAATTCCCGTACAATGGTCCCCGTAAGATTTATTGCAGAATCATTCGGTGAAACTGTAAACTGGAACGGGGATACAAAAACTGTTGAAATCACTTCTGATTATCTTAAGGAAGTTGCAGTATCGGATAAGCTTGCGCATCTTGATTCAAGATTTCACAGACCAATCCCGAGAGAATTTACCAAATCTTCAGAACTTGGAGACTGGATTTATTATGATGAAGAAAAAGAGGAGGCAATAAGATTCAACCCTACTCTTTACCCTCAGTCAAAGGAGATAATGAGTCAGGAAGAACTCCTTACAAATGGTTCTCTTGATAACGTAAATGAAAAATCTGACAAAACCAAATACGGATATTATGAAGCGGTGGATATAAAGGAGGAAGGCATATCATCATCAAAGGCACTTAAGGTAGTTACATCTGAAACACCCCCTGCAAAGAATCTCCATGTGCTTTTGTTTGGTACAATGCTTAAAGGCAGATTTGAAGAAGGAGACAATGTGCTTCTTACATTTAAAGTAAGACTTGCCGACGGCGGTGAGAATATAGGCAGAAGTGAAGAAAAGAAAGGTCAGATATGGGCTTCGCTTCAGGAAACTGTGAAATATGGTAAAACTATATGGAAATCAATCACTGTAAAGAAGGATTGGCAGACAATATACATCCCTGCGGTGATGAAGGAGGGCTATGATGATTTTGCAATCCGTTTCGGTTATTGCTCAATGCCACAGACAGTAGAAATAGCAGATTTCAGTATGCTTAATTTCGGAAAAGAACTTCATCAGGACCATCCGTTGCCGGAATATCTTGGCGATGCTACAAATGAATTTGAGCCTGATGCATCCTGGAGAAAAGATGCAGAAAAGAGAATAGAACAAATCAGAAAAGGTGATTTCATAGTCAAAGTAACTGATGCTTCGGGAAATCCCGTTCCAAATGCAACCGTTACATTTGATATGTACGAATCAGAACTTCCTTTCGGTTCTGTATACCAGATTGGTCTGGCAAAAAAAGACGAATACAAAGAAGCATTTTCAAAATATTTCAATGGTACAGTTATGGAATCATGTATGAAATGGGGTACCTTTGAAATCGACAACAACGATAAAGCAAGAACAAATATGACAGAGGCAAAGAAACTTGGTGCAATATACTTAAGAGACCATGCTATGATATATGACAGACATATGCACTCATCCACACAGAGGCTTATCCCTGATGATGTAATGAAGGCTATAAAGGATGGTAATATCCAGTATGTTGACGAAAGAACCAAAGGCTGGATATACAGAATTTCCGATCTTTTTGCCGGGGAATTTGATGAAATTGATGTGTCAAATGAAATAACCGTCTGCCCAATCGGGGATAAAGTGTACAAGGATAATGAAGGCAACGATGTAACCGCTATCGGAGGCGGATATTACAAGACACTGGGACCTGAATATTATGACAAGATATATACATGGGTAAAGGAAGTAAATCCCGATTCGCTTTTGCATGTTACAGAAGGTTACAGTATTGCAGACAACGGGTTAAGATCAAAGATGATATATCCCGTTCTTGATGAACTTATGAAAAACGAAAACAAATTCAGTGCAGTAGGATTTCAGGGGCATGTAACGGGCAGTTACTTTAATCCAACCAGTCTTGACAGTGCATATACCGATATTTACAACAGATACAAAGCGGTTACAAGTGTTACGGAGTTTACCACATATTCGGGTGACGAGTATTACGATGCCAACTATACAAGAGATTTTATGATTTCGTCTCTGGCAAATGAATATTTCAACGGTATGTATCTCTGGGGATTTATGAAATCATCTGCCACAAGCGAGGGTGTAGGTGATAAATGCTTTATGAATTATGACGGAAAGTTAAGACCTGCAGGCGAAGTGATGACGGATATTATATACAATAAGATGTATACACATAATGTAACTGTTACAACAGATGTAAACGGCGAAGCGGTTATCCGCGGTTTCTACGGAAACTATGATGTGACAGTGGATGCCAATGGAAAAAACAAAAAACTTATGGCTGCATTCCACAAAGGATACGAAAACCTCCTCGAAGTAAATATCGACGATACAATGTATGCCGCAATCAAAGGCGAAAATACAGTAAAAGAAGAAGTAGTTGACAATGCAAATACAGAAGTATTCGTACCTGCAGCTACCCCCGAAATCAAGGAAGAGCCAAAGAAAGAGGAAACAGAAATCGAAATTCCTGTTGATATAAATCTTCCCTCAGGTGGTGAAGTTATCCTTTCTTCAAATGACTTTTCCGATATGATATACACCTTTGCCAAAAAGTACGGTGAATACAATCTTAAGGATGGGGTTCTTTCATTGAATGTTACTTCCGTTTCTCAGAAAGATCAGAATATAATGCTCTTGTTCAAAAAGAATCTTGAAGACCTTATCAGCGAGGGCGATGTATGTATGCTTACCTTCAAGGTAAAGGTAAATTCCGGTACACCTTATCTTAAGTGGCAGGTACAGGCAAATTCGGAGCACAAATATTCAAAGGCATTGTTTGCTCTTGCAGAAGTGAACGGTACCGATTGGGTAACTTGCTATATGCCGTTTAAGGGTATTGTAAATAATTGTGATGTTGGAGTAAGACTTGGCGGAAGTGTGCAGAGTGTAGAAATCAAGGACTTACAGCTTATAAATTACAAATCATCTGTATCACTTGAAAGTTTGCCGTCAACAATGCAGGAATAATACGATATAAAGAGGAGAAAAAATGGGCATAAAATCATACATAAGGTCATCAATGGACACAATATTCTACGATAGTTCTCTGTACGAAGATTCCTTTGATGAAATAAAAATACTTAAGAATCAACCCACATCATTTCAGATGGCATATCTGTTTGAAAATGAAGATGAGGATACCGCTAATATCACTCCAAAGCTTACAGTTAATGTAGAATCGGAAATTTCAGATTATGTAAGTCTTTATTCGGTAGAAAATGTAGGAGCAAATGTAATCGGACCCGCATTAACCGATGATTGGTATCTGTCAAGGAAACCGGGAATGTACCCTGATGTGTGTAAGAAAGTAAAAAACAACATAGTAAGATGTGTAAGCTATCAGTGGGGAAGTTTGTGGGTTAATATCAATGAAGAGAAAGAAAATCTTAATCCCGGTGAATATGATATAAAAATATCGTTAAAATGTGAAAGAAAATTTACCTACGAATGTGAAAAGACAGTGAGAGTAAAGGTGATTGATGATACAGTTTTACCTCACCAAAGATATGTGACCAACTGGATGCACTATGATTGCATATCGTATTTCTCTGATGCAAAGCCTTTTTCAAAGAAGTTTTATAAAGCGTTTAAGAGTTATGCAACACTTGCTTCAAAAAACGGACAGAATACAGTTCTTTTTCCTGCATTCACACCTGCACTTGATACAGAAGTGGGATGCGAAAGAATGACTGCACAGCTTGTAAATATAGAAAAGACGGATAAGGGGTATGTATTTGACTTTTCCAAGGCAAAGGAGTTTGTGGATATATGCAGAGAGTGTGGAATAAAGTATTTTGAACACTGTCATTTCTTCACACAATGGGGGGCAAAAGCTGCTCCGAAAATTGTGGTTAAGGTAAATGGCAAAAACAAAAAGCTTTTCGGATGGCACACAAATTCCATTGGGGTTGAATATTTTGGATTTCTTAAGGAATATATAAAGGCATTCAAAAAGTTTATGAAAGAAAACAAACTTACAGACAGTTTTGTTTTTCACGTTTCTGATGAACCTCATCTTAAACATATGGAAACATACGGCCCTGCAAGCGAGTTTGTCCATAAAGAGCTTAAAGGATACATAATATGTGATGCTTTGGCAGACTATGGATTTTATGAGTCGAAAGTTGTGACAACACCTGTTGCTGTTACAACAACCGCAGATGATTTCATCGGAAAAGCAGATGATATGTGGATATATTTCACAGGCGGAGTGACCAGAGAATATCTTACAAACAGAATTATAGGTATCCCTTATGAAAGACAGAGAATTCTCGGTGTGCAGATGTACTATTTCGGTATAAAAGGATTTTTACAGTGGGGCTTTAATGCTCATCACACCTTCCTGTGCAAAGAGATTATAAATCCGTATATCTCTCCCGATATGAACAAGGAATTTCTAGCCGGCACATCATATCTTGTTTATCCCGAAAAAGACTGTGCTACACCTTCGGTAAGACTCTTTATCCATCGTGAAACTTTCAATGATATATCACTTCTGGAAAAACTGGAAAGTATGGTGGGAAGAGAAAGAGTAATCGAAATAATAGAAGAAGCAATGCCCGGAATCAACTTAAGATACCGTGTGACTAAAGAGCAGTTTGATACACTTTACAACAAAGTAATAGAAGAAATCGAAAAATCAATATAAATCTAACCGAAACTATACCATTGGGCTATACCGATGGTATAGTTTTTTATTAAAAATCTTTTAAAATTTGAGGAATTCTCTTATCATCTCTCATCAAAAAATATCTTTCAAATTTTATGGAATTATCTTATTATCTCCCCTTTGGCTTATGCGTTCCGGACGGATTTTACACCACAAGAGATAGGAAAATTCTGTCTGGAACGGACAAACAGAGCCAAAGCTGTATAATGAGTATCCAAAGATGGCACTTTATACGGTTTTAAAATATGAATTTTGCATCATTCTACAGAAAACTCGTCAAACATACAATGAGTATTGTTTTTGAGTTTTCCTTGTCTGATAACAAAATTCCTTATTTTAAAACATAAGGAGCTTTTCGAATCATTATCATCGTATAAAGTGCCATCCTTGGATACTCCGCAGGCGAATGTTTGTTCAAAGAAAAAACGAATAAAAACAAAGAAATCCGATGTGTAAGCGAGGATTTCCACATCAGAAGAAAAAATACAACAAGTTATAGAGAATATACACAATACTTCCCATTCGGTTTTTTGGTCCGGGACATTTTTACACAGGAACTAGGGGTAGGAAAAATGGTTTGGATTGGACAAACAGAGCCAAAGCTGTATGCGATACCGCGCAGGCGAATGTTTGTTCAAAGAAAAAACGAATAAAAACAAAGAAATCCGATGTGTAAGCGAGGATTTCCACATCAGAAGAAAAAATACAACAAGGTTTAAGAAAACTACACAATATTCCCCCATTCGGTTTTTCGATCCGGAACATTTTTACACCCCTTACGCAAATTGGTACTTGCGAAGTGACCACCAAATATGTATAATATAATAGATATAATATGGGACGATATACCCTTGGAAGGTGATAGTATGAAAAAAGAAGATATCAAAGAAACAATTGAAGATATAAATACAGAAGAAAACACTACAAAAGAAGTATCCGAAGTCACAGAGAAAGAAAATACAGCGCCACAACCCGAAGAAAAAGTCCTTCCCGTTGTAGTGCTTAAAGGTCTCCCTGTATTTCCATATATGATACTTCATTTCGATGTGAAGAGAAATGCAGCACTCAAAGCTCTGGAATCAGCAGTCCTTACAAATCAGACAGTATTTCTCACTACTCAGAAAAATCCCCACAATGATAATCCCACAAGGGAAGAGATCAATACATTCGGTACAATTGCCAAGGTAAAACAGGTGCTCAAGCTTCCTGAAAAGAATTGCAGAGTCCTTGTGGAAGGTATCAAAAGAGGGGAAATTACTGAGTTTATTTCTCATTCGGGATTCTTTAAATGCAAGATAAGAGAATATGAAGAAAAGAAGGAATTTTCTCAGGAAGAAAAAATCGAAACTGATGCATATATCCGTCATATAAAAAATCTCCTTGCAGAATATTATTCCTCTATGGGCAAAAACCCACTGGATGCAACTGCAGGCATTATGAATATTGAAAATCCAAACCAGTTTTGTGATGCAGTATGTGCAAATGTAGGCTTCGAGGCTGAGGACAAGCAGGAGCTTTTATCCACTGTTGATATAATGGAAAGGCTTAAGCTTCTGAGCCTTTATCTCAGGGAAGAAACAGAGATCATCAAGGTAGAAAAAGACATTGATCGTCAGGTAAAGATAAATATGGACCGCAATCAGAAGGAATATTTCCTTCGTGAACAGCTTAAGGTCATTCAGGATGAGCTTGGGGACAGAGACGGCATAAAGGGCGATATTGATGAACTCAGGCAAAGACTTCTTGATCTGAACGTTCCTGAGTATGTTATGGAAAAGGCTGACAAGGAGCTTTCCAGAATGTACAGAATGCAGTTTGGCAGTGCGGAGCTTCCTGTGATACAGAATTATGTGGAGACACTTTGCGAAATCCCCTGGAGTGTGGAAACGGAAGAAAACAGAGATATATTAAATGCAGAAAAGATTCTGGAAAAAGACCATTACGGACTTAAGGATGTAAAGGACAGAATACTTGAATTCCTTGCAGTACATTCCATGTCCGAAGGACTTAAGTCCCCTATCCTTTGTCTTGTGGGACCTCCGGGAGTAGGTAAGACCTCAATTGCATCAAGTATTGCAAAGGCACTTAACAGAAAATACGCAAGAATCTCTCTTGGTGGTGTAAAGGACGAAGCAGAAATAAGAGGCCACAGAAAGACATATATAGGTGCAATGCCCGGCAGAATCATCACTGCCCTTAAGCAGGCAGGTACAAAAAATCCTCTTATCCTTCTTGATGAAGTGGATAAGATGAGCAAGGATTTCAAGGGAGATCCTTCATCGGCACTTCTTGAGGTGCTTGATTCTGAGCAGAATTTCTCATTTCGTGATCACTTCGTGGAGCTCCCCTTTGATTTGTCAGGAGTTTTGTTTATTACCACTGCAAACTCTCTTGATACCATAGACAAGCCGCTTCTTGACAGAATGGAAGTTATACACGTACCCGGATATACCGACAGAGAAAAGCTCTGTATCGCAAAGAAACACCTTATACCAAAGACACTTGAAGCAAATGGACTTACAAAGGCAAGTATTTCATTTACAGATACAGGTATACTTGAGATTATCAATTCTTACACAAAAGAAGCAGGAGTAAGAGAGCTTGAAAGAAAGCTCTCTCAGGTGATGAGAAAGGTGGCAAGAAAAGTATATGCCACAGAATCCTTCTCAGAAAAAATCACTGCCAAAAATGTGGAAGAATACCTTGGCAAAAAGAAGTATTCACACAATTCCAAGGGAAAACAGCATACTGTAGGTGTGGTAACAGGTCTTGCATGGACTCAAGTGGGTGGAGAAACTCTCTTTGTGGAAGTAAATATCACCGATGGTACAGGCAAGCTTGAGCTTACAGGAAGCCTTGGTGATGTAATGAAGGAGTCTGCACGTGCGGCAGTAAGCTTCATCCGTTCAAATGCACAGAAATACAATGTAGACCCTGACTTCTACAAAAATAAGGACATCCATATCCATGTGCCTGAAGGCGCTACACCAAAGGATGGTCCATCAGCAGGTATCACTATGACCACCGCTCTTCTTTCTGCTCTTACAGGAAAGAAGGTAAACAAGGATGTGGCTATGACAGGAGAAATCACTATCCGAGGAAGAGTCCTTCCTATTGGCGGTCTTAAGGAAAAGAGCCTCGGCGCATATCGTGCTGGGATAAAGACCATTATTATTCCCAAGGACAACCTTTGTGATGTGGAGGATATCCCTGAAGAAATCAGACAGAAGATCACCTTCATCCCTGCAGAAACTGCAGATGATGTGATTTCGGCAGCGCTTATATAAATAATGCGGAAAGGAAAATAGATATGAATATACACAATGTTTCCCTGACAATATCTGCAGTAACACCCAAGCAGTATCCTAAGAATCTTTCGGGAGAGATTGCCTTTGCAGGAAGGTCAAATGTGGGCAAATCCTCTCTGATAAATAAGCTCTTAAACAGAAAGAGCCTTGCAAGAGTGAGCTCTAAGCCGGGAAAAACTGCTACAATTAACTTCTTCAATATAGACGACACAATGTACTTTGTGGATCTTCCGGGCTATGGCTATGCCAAGGTATCCAAGGAAGAAAAGAAGAAATGGGCAGATATGATAGAAACATATCTTAATACCCGTCAGGGACTTCAGCAGATTATATCTCTGGTTGATTCACGTCACAAGCCTACAGAGGATGACTGTATGATGATGAATTATGTGAGAAGCTTCTGCGACAGAGCAGTTGTTATCGCTACCAAATGTGACAAGCTTTCAAAAACAGAACTTCAGGAAAACTTAAAGGTTATCATACAGACTCTCGGACTTTCAGGCGATGATATCATCATCCCATTTTCCACAGTTAAGAATATGGGTGTGGAAGAGTTCTGGTGCTATATTCAGGAAGTGTTGGGGATTGAATAGGAGGACATTATGAAATTTGTAAGATTTATGTATGACAACAAGGTGTGTGAAGGTATTCTTTTTAATGATAAGATAAAAAAGATAGATTCTGCCACAGGAAAGCTTAATATAAGCCTTGAGTACAGTGTGGATCAGGTGGATTTCCTTCCGACCTCAAATCCTTCAAAGATTGTGTGTATAGGCGAAAATTACAAAGAGCATATAGAAGAAATGGGATCGGAAGTGGCAGATGAGCCTGTTATCTTTATGAAGCCTTCAAGCTCTGTGATAGCTCATGGGGACTCTATAGTGATCCCTGAGGAATCCGAGAGGGTTGACTACGAAGCGGAGCTTGGTGTGGTAATAGGATCAGTATGCAAAAATGTGTCAAAGGAAGATGCAAAAAACTATATTATGGGCTACACCTGTTTAAATGATGTGACTGCAAGGGACATTCAGCAAAGGGAATCCCAGTGGATAAGAGCCAAAGGCTATGACACCTTCTGTCCTGTAGGGCCTTGCCTTGAAACTGATATAGATCCTTTAAGTCTTGACATTAAGCTATATGTAAACGGGGAGCTTAAGCAAAGCTCCAATACAAAAAATATGATGAGAGATGTATATACTCTTGTAAGCTATATTTCAAAGATAATGACACTCTACCCCGGAGATATTATTGCCACAGGCACACCCAAGGGTGTAGGCAGACTTATGGACGGCGATATGGTAACAGTGGAAATTGAAGGAATTGGTAAGCTTACAAATTATGTTATAAGGGAATAGGAAGAGTTTTATGAGCAAATTACTTGAAGGACTTAACGATAGACAAAAAGAAGCCGTAATCACCACCGAGGGACCCCTTCTTGTACTGGCAGGAGCCGGTAGTGGAAAAACTACTGTGCTTACAAGAAGAGTGGCATATATTCTGGAAAAGGGCCTTGCAAAGCCATGGGAAATACTTGCCATCACCTTTACAAACAAGGCTGCAAAGGAAATGGCAGAGAGAATAGAGCTTCTTGTGGGAGAGGGCGTTTCTTCACAGATGTGGGTAAAGACCTTTCACTCTGCATGCCTTATGATATTAAGACGTGATATAGAAAAAATCGGCTACACATCAAACTTCAATATCTATGATACCAACGATCAGAAAAGACTTATCAAGGATTGTCTTAAAGAGCTTAATATGAATGAGGACAATTATCCCGTAAAGAGCCTTATGAATGCAATAAGCTCATCCAAGGACGAAATGATAGATCCTGAAAAGTATGCAAGACTTCACCCTGACTTCAGAGGAGAGAAGTATGCTTCTGTATACAGACTTTATCAGAAAAAGCTCAAAGAAGCCAATGCTATGGACTTTGACGATCTGATTTTTAAGACAGTTGAGCTTTTTCGTGACAACCCTGATACCCTATCCTATTATCAGGAAAGATTCAAATACATACTTGTAGACGAGTATCAGGATACAAACAATATGCAGTACGAGCTTGTGAGTATGCTTGGAAGAGTGAGAAGGAATGTGTGTGTTGTTGGTGACGATGACCAGAGTATTTATAAGTTCAGAGGTGCAAACATAAGAAATATCCTTGACTTCGAAAAGCAGTTTTCTGATGCAAAAAATATTAAGCTTGAGCAGAACTACCGTTCTACCCAAAACATCCTTTCTGCAGCAAATGCTGTAATTGCAAACAATATGGAAAGAAAGGAAAAACGTCTCTGGACAGACAAGGGCGATGGGGATAAGATAACTGTCAGAACCTGTGAAAATCAGATAGACGAAGCAATGTATATTGCAAGAGAAATTGATAAGCTTGTGTCTGAAGGGTACAAATACTCTGATATTGCTATCCTATATCGTACAAATGCCCAGACCCGTGTATTTGAAGATAACTTAAGCTGTCCCTACAGAGTTCTTTCGGGACTTCGATTCTATGATACAAAGGAAATCAAGGATATCCTTGCATATTTAAGAGTAATCTACAATCCAAATGACGATATTAACTTAAAACGTATCATAAATGTGCCAAAACGTGGTATAGGACAGAGTACAATTGACAAAATCGATACTCTTGCATCCAGTGTGGGTAAGAGTATGTTTGATATAATCACTGATGAAAATTATCTTTCATCCCTTGGAAGATCTGCAAAAAATCTTACGGATTTCGTAAATATCATAAACAAGCTTCGTGAAAGCGTGGACAATGTAACTGTCACAGAGCTTATAGAGATGACCTATGCAGAAACAGGCTATATTTTAAGCCTTCTTGCAGAAAACTCTCCCGAAGCACGTGGCAGAATAGAAAACCTTGACGAATTCAAGTCAAAAGCCAAGGAATATGAGGACAATGTAGAAGGGGGAAGCTTCGCAGGATTCTTAGACAACATTTCCCTTGTATCCGATGTGGACAACTACGATTCCGAACAGGATGCAATTGTCCTTATGACACTTCACTCTGCAAAGGGACTTGAATTCCCTGTTGTATTTATGTGTGGCTTGGAGCAGGGACTTTTCCCAAGCTATCAGTCTATGGAATCAGACGAACAGCTTGAAGAAGAAAGACGTCTTTGCTATGTGGGTATCACCAGAGCCAAGTCAAAGCTATATATCACATATGCCCTTCAGAGAATTATGTACGGCAAGACCGAAAGTAAGGTTATATCCGACTTTGTAAAGGAAATTCCAAAGGACTATGTGCACCGCATAGACGATGTGATAAGAAGACCACAGAGGGATAACTATTCCGCATTTTCATTTGACAATGATGACTTCGGAAGCTTCTCTTATGGCAGCGAAAAGGTGGGACTTGGAGGAAAGTCCTCTCTTATGTCAGATGCTATGGTTTCATCCATTATTTCTTCATCCACCTTCAAGGCGGCAGAAGCAACCAACGTGACAGAAACATACACAAAGGGCGAGAGAGTTTCCCATAAGAAATTCGGCGAAGGTATGATAGTTGGCGTTACCGATATGGGCGGAGACTATCAGCTAGAAATCTCCTTTGACAATGTGGGCACAAGAACCCTTATGGCATCTTTTGCCAAATTAAAGAAATTGTAAAAATCCTACGCAATTTGAAATGACGGCAGATTAAAAAATAAAGGAAGATATCTATGAGAGAATATTTTGACTTTGCCTATGTATATGACAAGCTGACGGAAAATGTGAATTATTCCCACCTTGCCGACTACATAGAAAAAATATTTAAAAAATATTTTGATAACAAGCCTGAGCTTATACTGGATCTTGCCTGTGGTACGGGAAGTATGGCAAATATACTTTCTGACCGAGGTTATGATATGATAGGGGTAGATTCATCCTATGATATGCTTAACGTTGCTATGGAAAAGAGAGGGGACAGAAATATCCTCTATCTCAATCAGGATGCAGGTGAATTTGAGCTTTATGGTACAGTGGATGCTATTGTGTGCCTTCAGGACAGTATAAACTATATTACCGATGAAGACAGTATCGACGGGCTTTTCTGGGGTGCGGACAACTATCTTAATCCGGGCGGACTGTTTATTTTTGATGCAAATACTCTTTATAAATTCGAAAATGTGCTTTCGAATAATACCCTCACATATGACGATGATGAGATTTTTTATTCATGGGAAAATGAATATATCCCCGAAGATAGCCTTCACAATATGTATCTTACCTTTTTTGTAAAAGAAGATGATGTGTACCACAGATTTGATGAGCATCATGTACAGAGATATTATTCGGAGGAATTTCTGGACAGATATATACACAAATACGGATTTGAAAAGCTGGGTGTGTTCGCAGAAAGAACCTTTGAAAAACCTCATAAATCAAGTGAGAGAATATTTTATATTTTGCGAAAAAATGTTTGACTTTTAAATACATCTGTGTTACACTATGTTTGAGTATATACATACTCACTCTCATATTTTTTAGGAGGTACAGTTTCATGCAGAAAGGTACAGTTAAATGGTTCAATGCTGAAAAAGGCTATGGCTTCATTGAATGTGAAGAAGGCGGCGATGTATTCGTACATTTTTCAGCTATCTCAATGGACGGCTACAAGTCACTTGCAGAAGGTGACAAGGTAGAATTTGAAGTTATCGAAGGAAATAAAGGCCCACAGGCTGCTAATGTAGTTAAAGTTGACTAATCATTCTATATAGGATTTTAGTATAAATAACGCAATATTTATAGCTCGATAATTACAAACTTAAGAACCCCCAATGTGAATTGGGGGTTTTTAGTTCAAAAAAGGGGTTAAATAAATTGAAAAAAGATTTGATTGCAAGTATAAAACAATTATATCCCGGATTTTCCAAGGGACAGAAGCTTATCTCCGATTATATTGTGAACAATTACGAAAAAGCGGCTTTTATGACTGCGGCGAAGCTTGGAAAAGAAGTAAATGTAAGTGAATCCACTGTTGTAAGGTTTGCCACAGAGCTTGGATTTGAAGGTTATCCCGGTCTTCAGAAGGCTATGCAGGAAGAAATCCGCACACGTCTTACCTCTGTGCAGAGGATGAAGATTATATCAGACAAAATGTCTGACAAGGATATACTAAAAACTGTGCTTATGTCAGATATAGACAAGCTTACAAAGACTCTTTCTGAGATAAAGGAAGAGGATTTCCTTGGCGCAGTAGATACTATTCTCAATTCAAAAAGGATATATATTCTTGGCGCAAGAAGCTGTTATTCTCTTGCAAACTTCCTTGAATTTTACTTAAACCATATCTGTGACAATGTAAAGAAAGTAAGCACCACCTCTGCAAGCGAGACCTTTGAGCAGATGTACAGAGTGGGCAAGGATGATGTGGTCATTGGCATAAGCTATCCAAGATATTCAAAGAGAACAATCAATGCTCTTAAATTTGCATCAGACAGAGGAGCAAGGATAGTGGCTATTACAGACAGTGCACTATCTCCTATTGCAGAGTATGCCACATATGTGCTTACAGCGAGAAACGATATGTCCACCTTTGTTGACTCTCTTGTGGCACCCCTTAGTGTGATAAATGCCCTTATAGTAGCTCTTGTTATGAAGAGAAAAGACGAAGTGGCGAGAAACTACGAAGAGCTTGAAGATATCTGGGACGAATATGATGTATATGAGAAAAACTCCGACGAATGAGGGGTATCTGAATGAGTGATATTATAGGTGTAATAGGCGGCGGACCTGCAGGGATGATAGCATCCATGACTGCCGCAAACAGAGGAAAAAAAGTAGTTCTTATAGAGAAAAATCCTATGCTTGGCAAGAAGCTTCTCATCACCGGTAAAGGCAGATGCAATATTACAAACAGTGCCGACACAGAAGAATTTATAAAGAGTGTACCTGTGAATCCCACTTTTTTATACAGTGCTTTTTACAGCTTCACAAACGATGATATAGTAAATCTCTTAAGAGACTATGGTGTGGAGACAAAGGTAGAAAGAGGGGGAAGGATTTTTCCTTCAAGTGACAAATCAAGAGATGTAAGAGACGCACTTAAGAAGGCTGTGGAAGATTCCGGTGTGAAGGTATACAATGGCGAAGTTAAAGCCATAGAAAGAAAAGAGGACAATTTTAAGATAATCCTTTCTTCAAACAAATCCCTCACAGTAAATAAGGTGATTATTGCCACAGGGGGTATGAGCTATCCTCTTACGGGCTCTACAGGTGACGGGTATAAGTTTTCTAAGAATATGGGACATACCATAACAGAGCTTAAGCCTTCTCTTGTACCACTGGAAATAAAAGAAAAGGAGTATCTTTCTCTTCAGGGACTTTCTCTTAAAAATATAGAAATAACAGTTGAGAGAAACGGCAAAAAAATCTATACCGATTTCGGAGAAATGCTGTTTACACATTTCGGTGTATCGGGACCGGTGATGCTTTCTGCAAGCTCACACATAAGAGATGTAAAAAATGATAATATAAAGATAAATATAGATCTTAAGCCTGCACTGGATGATACAACTCTTGACAAAAGGATCTTAAGAGATTTTGAAGAAACAAAAAACAAGGACCTTATAAATGCTCTTGATAAGCTTCTCCCTAAGATGATCATCCCTCACGTGATAGATAAGGCAAAGATCAACCCCAGAAAAAAGGTCAACGAAGTCACAAAGGAAGAAAGACATAGCCTTGTGTCAGCAGTTAAATGCTTTGATGTGACAGTTAAAGGATTCAGACCCTTAAGCGAAGCTATCATAACTTCGGGAGGAGTGAATGTGAAGGAGATAAACCCTTCCACAATGGAATCAAAGATAGTACCGGGGTTGTATTTTGCAGGGGAGATAATAGATGTGGATGCATATACGGGTGGATACAATCTTCAGATAGCATATTCCACAGGATACCTTGCAGGTGCAAATGTATAAAATGCTCATTCTTTGGCATATAATTTATATACCGAAGGGAAGTGTTTTATGTGAAAAGGTTTATATACAAAATATTTACAAAAAGGGAGAAAGGGTATTATTTTCTCCTTTTTTTCATTTTTGTCACAATGGTAGTATCTCAGATTCTTATGCGAAAAGACGGTATGATGGAGTATTTCAGTGCCATAGAGACCTTCGAGGGAGAGTTTATCAGTGACGAAGAGATGTTTAACAAGGAAGAGATTGTAGTTGAATACAAAGGAGACCTTCCTGAGCCCCTTCCCGAAATATACTTAAACGGAGAAAGGGTGGGATTTCTTGACCAAAAAAGAAAGCCTGTTATCATAGAAACCGACTCGGTGCTGGAGATATTTTTTGAGGGAGATATCAGTGGTGCAAGTATAGATGTGAAATATGATGATAAAGAAATCACAAATTATGTGAAGGGATATCCTGTGGATCTTCACAGAGGATACAATATAGTGGCAAGATTTTCATTTTTGTCATAAAAATTTCAAAAAACTATTGTTTATTTTGTGTAAATATTGTATAATGTCGGTGTATGTCGGATTAACGGAGGACGAAATGAGTTTCAGAAAAGTAGCTATTGACGGCCCTGCAGGAGCAGGCAAAAGTACAATTTCAAGAGCAGTTGCCGAAGAGCTGGGTTATGTATACATTGACACAGGTGCAATGTACAGAGCCTGTGCGCTAAAAATGCTGCGAAAAGAAATAGATATAAGCGGCGATGTTAATTCTGTTATAAAGGCGATGAACAGTACAGAAATAGAGATTGCTCACGGAGAAAATGGTCAGATTGTGTATCTTGATGGCGAAGATGTGACAGGCAAAATCCGTACAGCAGAAGTATCCAAGGGTGCTTCGGATATTGCGAAGATACCTGAGGTAAGGCTCAAGCTTGTGGACATCCAGAGAGCTCTAGCACAAAAATGCAACTGTATTATGGACGGAAGAGATATAGGCACATATGTGCTTCCTGATGCAGATGTGAAGATATTTCTCACTGCTTCTGTGGAAGAAAGAGCCAAAAGAAGATATGCAGAGCTTGTAGAAAAGGGTGTCAAGACCACTCCTGAAGAGGTGCTCTCTGATATGAAAAAGAGAGATGCCAATGATTCGGGCAGAGAATTTGCACCACTCAAGCAGGCAGAGGATTCTGTATTGGTAGATACAACAGGCAATACACTTGAAAAGTCTGTAGAGCTTCTTAAGGATATAATCATAAAAAATCTAAACGAAATATAGAGGATAAAACCATGTTTTATAAAACTGTAAAAGCATTGGTAAAGGGATTTCTCAGGGTGTTCTTCAGAGTGGAAGTCATCGGAGAAAGCAATATACCAAAGGACAATTCGTGTCTTATATGCGCAAATCACTCAAGCAACTGGGATCCGGTTTTTCTTGTGGCATTTACCAAGAGAAAGATCAACTTCATGGCAAAGGCAGAGGTATTCAAGATTCCTGTACTTAAGTGGATACTTTTAAAATTCGGTGCATTTCCCGTACAGAGAGGCAAGGCAGATATCGGAGCCGTGAAGAAATCTATGGGAATACTCAACTCAGGAGAAGTGCTTGGGATGTTTCCTACCGGCACAAGAAATTCTGATGAAGAGTCAGCAGAAGTAAAGTCAGGTGCGGCACTTATCGCTACAAGATGCGGTACAACCGTGCTTCCTGTATACATAAAAGCAAATAAATTTGTGATATTTTCCAAGGTGAAGATCATATACGGAGCGCCTTTGGATATGTCAGATTATAAGGGTAAAAAGCCCGATCAGGAAGAGCTTAAGGATATAGCAAATAATATATACAAAAATATAATTGAGCTTTCAAAATAATGGGAGTTTAGTTTATGGAAATAATACTTACAAAAAATGCAGGGTTCTGTTTCGGAGTGGAGAGAGCGGTAAGTGCTCTCCGTGAGAAAAAAGACGACGAAAAGATTGTCACATTAGGACCTATCATTCACAATCAGTCTGTAGTGGACGAGCTTAAAGGTAAGGGAATAGACATTATAGAGAATGTTTCTGATGCACCGGAGGGATATACTGTTGCCATACGTGCTCACGGTGTGCCGAAAAGCGTCATAAATGAAATGGAAGAAAAGGGTATTCCATATATCGATCTCACCTGTCCTTTTGTGAAGAAAAATCACCAGATTGTAGAGAGAGAATACAACAACGGATACAGAATAGTTATCGCAGGAGACAAAAATCATCCTGAGATAATCGGTATCAACGGCTGGTGCGAAAATACTGCCCTTATGGCAACTGACACAAAGGAGCTTGAAGGCAAAATTTCCCCCGATGACAAGGTTTGTCTGGTGGCTCAGACCACACTTGACAGAGAAACTTTTGAAAATATAAAAAATTTTATAAAAAAATGTTGCAAAAAGGTACTGATATTTGATACAATATGTAGTGCGACGGCACAAAGGCAGGATGAATCTGCCATGATCGCAAAGAAGGCAGACTATATGTTTGTAATCGGAGCAGGTCACAGTGCCAATTCAAATAAACTAAGTGCAATATGCAAGAAGTATTGTGCCAACGTTTATCAGATTGCTTGTTTTGAGGATATTCCTCAAGATATAGATATTCCCAAAAATTCTATTGTGGGAATCACGGCAGGGGCTTCAACACCGCCGTGGATGATTAAGGAGGTTATAGGCAAAATGGAAGAAATGCTTAAAGATGGCGAAATGAGTTTCGCCCAAGCACTGGAAGAACATGAAAGGGAAAAAGCTTTGGTAACCCTTAAGACAGGTGACATTGTCAAGGGTACTGTAATGAGCGTCGAAGCAAATGGTGTCAGCGTTAATTTGGGTTACAAGTCAGACGGATTTATTCCGGCAGGCGAATTTGTAGACGATCCTGACGCAGACTTAAAGAGTTTAATAAATGTTGGGGATGTTGTTGAAGTATTCGTTGTAAGAGTAAATGACGTTGACGGCGAAGTTACTCTTTCAAAGAAAAAACTTGACTCCATTGCAGGAGCAAGAAAGCTTGAAGAAGCTTACGAAAGCAAGGAAATCCTTGAAGGAAAGATCATTGAAGTTGTAAACGGTGGCGTTCTCGCAAGTGTACTGGGAGCAAGAGTATTTATCCCTGCAAAGCTTGCAAGTGACAGATATGTTGAAGATCTTAACTCACTTATGGGACTTACAGTATCTTTCAGAATCATTGAAATTTCCAAGAGACGTGGCAGAAACAAGCTCGTTGGTTCTGTAAAGGAAGTTATCAAAGAACAGAAGGCTAAGCTTTCTGAAGCATTCTGGGCAGAAGCAGAAGTTGGCAAGAAGTACTCAGGTGTGGTTAAATCAATCACAAACTTCGGTGCATTTGTTGACATCGGCGGTGTAGAAGGCTTGGTACATATCTCCGAGCTTTCATGGTCAAGAATCAAACATCCTTCTGAAATTGTTAAAGAAGGCGATGCTGTAGAAGTATACATCATCGAAATGGATAAAGAAAAAGGCAAAATCTCATTGGGATACAAGAGAACAGAGGACAATCCTTGGGAAAAGGTAAAAGCTGAAATCGAAATCGGCAAGGATATCCCATGTAAGGTTGTAAGAATCGTACCATTTGGTGCATTCGCTGAAATCTTCCCTGGAGTTGACGGTCTTATCCACATTTCTCAGGTTGCAAACAAGAGAATCGGTAAGGTAGAAGACGAACTTACAGTTGGTCAGCACGTTACTGCAAGAGTTGTTGAGCTTGATCTTGAAAACAAGAAGATTGGTCTCTCAATCAGAGCAATCATCGAAGAAGAAGAAAAAGCAAATGCTCCTGAAGAAGTAGCAGAAGAAGCAACTGAAGAAGTTGTAGAAGCTACAGAAGAAGCAACTGAAGAAGTTGTAGAAGTAGCAGAAGAAGCAACTGAAGAAGTTGTAGAAACTGCAGAAGAAGCAACTGAAGAAGTTGTAGAAGTTGTAGAAGAAGCTGCAGAAGAAGTTGTTGAAGCAGCAGAAGAAACAACTGAAGAATAAAGACAATCAGAAAGGATGTAAAATATGATTATTTTACATCCTTTTTTGGAGGAAAAAGAATATGGAAAAAATAAGAAACCTTGGAGAAAGCCTTATTAAATTTGACTTAAAAAATGCTGAAAGATATTATCATCTTAAAGGCGCTCATAGAGAATTTAACAGGTTTATATTTTTGGTGCTTGGTTTTTGGATTGTTATGAATCTTCTGCCCATTGTCTATAAGGTGCTGTTTTCATATCAGGGAACTGTAAAAGTAGAAACCAGCTCCCAGATAATAGTGGGGGCAGCCTTTTTCCTTCTTGTATTTCTTGAAATCAAAGCCAGAATCAAGGTAAAAAATCAGCATGCAGAAGCTGACGCTATTATTGAAAAAAGAAAGTCTATGATAAATGAGCTTAATCATCTTAGTTCAGAGCTTGAAGAAGGTGCGGTTGCAGATTGGTGGAATCATATAGATGCTTTTTCTGCCATAAGGAATGCCAATCAGATAAAAAAGGCGGATTTATCTACTGTTTATCAGATGAGAGCCGTATCTCATTCAAAATTTGACAGAATGTATGCAGATGAGAATGGTGTTTTGCATTTCAAAATTGAAGAAGCTCCCGAATATTACATTGAAGGCAGCAAGGTGTATGATTTGTGCAATGATTCCAACATTCGTATGATTTTGAACGGGTGTATTCAAGAGGATAAGACATACGGGGTAGCAGAGCTTATTATTCATGAATACCGCGAGGATGTTGTAAAACAGTATGCAACACTTTCTAATGAGGATATTCAAAGCAGAGTTTCTGAATACGAAGCAGAGCTTGATTCGAGAGAAAAATTCAAGAATACCTTAGATGGATATTTTCCCGTCACAAATAAGGAAAGATATCTTGATGGAACTATGGGTGACAATGAGTATTCGGACAAATATTTTGAAAGAAGTCTTGATGAAGCAAAGTACGAGCAGAAACTAAAAGAAAACAGAGAAGTATATGTTGGAAGCACAATAGAAAAGGTGGCATATGTTTCTCCGATAGGTATTGCTATTGTTGACGAAAACAATCTGTATCAGGGGATGTTTTTATATAAAAATCTTCCTTCTATGGAGGAATACACTCTTGGCAGATTCAGCAGTATTATAGATGCTAAAAAGCTTAGTCCGTACAAAATGAATACCATATTCAATACATTCTTTTATATGTCTTTTGGCGATGGATTCGATGTGGCACAAAGCCGCCCGGGGAATTTTACCGATGAAGAATGGGCTATGTGGGTTTATGCTCAGTTTTACAGAGCGTAAAACTGATGGAACAGAAATAAAAAACGTTTGTTGAGCAATGAGGGGATGTGGGTTTTCACTCCCCTTTGTTTTTTCACAATTCTTTCAAAATCTTTACACAGTATTATAATATTACTTGTGTATCATGATAATACCACGAAAAGGAGGTAGATGAAATGAAAATCAATATCAAAAAGTTTGTTTTTGGCACAGTTGCCACAATGGCAGCAGCGACACTGGTGTTCACATCAGCTCTTGCATCTGAAACAGGTGTAGCAGAAGAAAATACTGATACAAAGCCTGAAATACATCAGAAGCACAGAAAAGGTCATAGAGGATTTGCCGGAAAAGGCAGACGTGACTTTTTTATAGCAGAGCTTACAGAAGAGCAGAAAGCTGAATTAAAAGAGAAGTTCAGTGAAAGAAAAGAGCTTACAGAAGAGCAGAAAGCTGAATTGAAAGAAAAATTCGGCGAAAGAAAAGAGCTTACTGAAGAAGAAAAGGCTCAGATGAAAGAAAAGATGGAAGAAAGAAAAGCCGAAATGGAAGCAAAAATGGCAGAAAAGGAAGCCGAGAGAAAGGCTAAGCTTGATGAAAAGCTTGCAAATGGTGAAATAACTCAGGAGCAATATGACAAAATGATAGAAAAGAAACCGGGACAGGGAAGAGAAAAAATGAAACCTGGAAAAGGTAAAGGCTTCGGCAGAGGTAAAGGCAGATGCCCTGAGATGAAAAAACCTGATATGGAAGCTTCTATAGAAGCAACAGAAGAAACAGTAACGGAAGAGGTAACTGAAGAAGCAACAGCATAAATTTTTGAATTCGTAAGGGAGTGTAAATTTATTTTACACTTCCTTTTTTTATTTTCTCGCCTTCTGTCCAAGTGGAAAGAAGTATATATTACAGGGACTTTTGTTTATTGACTGAATAGATTTCTTTTGATACAATAGTTTTGGTGATGATTGTATGAAATATCTATTCAAAATTCTTAAAGATGAGCACTGGTGGGGCGGAACTGCAGATCATGGCATCAGGATGCCCTTTGATGAAAAAAGTGAATATTCGGCAGATTTCAGGCTCAGAGCACCTAACCAGACTATGCCACTTTTCATATCTGATATGGGAAGGTATATATGGAGCGAGAAGCCGTTTAAGGTGGATATCTCAGGTGGAGAAATCACAATGGAGTCAGAATATGAGATAAATATGTATGAAGGCGGTACTACCTTAAGAGATGCATATCTATCTGCTATGAAAAGGTACTTCCCCTTTTCGGGCAAAAGGGTTATGGACGAATTTTTTTCATCACCACAGTTTAATACATGGATAGAGTTTACATATGATCAGAATCAGCAAGGGATTATAGAATATGCAGAAAGCATCATCCGAGAGGGATATACTCCCGGTGTGATTATGATAGATGAAGGATGGCAGAAAGCATACGGGGACTGGACATTTGATGAGAAGAAATTTCCTGATCCCAAATATATGACGGACTATCTTCATTCTCTTGGCTTTAAGGTGATGCTGTGGGTGGTGCCTATGGTGTGCCCTGATGGTAAGTATTACAGAAAATACAAAGACGATATGTCGCATTTTCTTCGTACAGAAAAGGGCAAACCTGCTCTGGTGGAATGGTGGAACGGAGTAAGCTGCATACTTGACTTTACCAAAAAAGCAGACAATGAGTTTTTGTACAGTCAGCTTGACAGACTTGTTGCAGACTATGGCATAGACGGCTTCAAGCTTGACGGTGGAACACTTCAGATGTATCACAAATCAAATATTGTAAACGGAGAAGACAATTTCGAAAAGACCCCGTCAGATATCCTCAATATCAAATGGAATGAATTTGGAGAGAAATATCCTTATCACGAATATAAGGATACATTTAAGGGTGGCGGCAAGGCGGTCATACAGAGAATCCGTGACAAGCAGCACTCATGGGACAAGGAAGGCTTAAATACCCTTATCCCTAACGGCATCGTGCTGGGACTTATAGGGCACCCCTTTATCTGTCCTGATATGATAGGCGGCGGTGATTATCTTGCTTTTCTTCCTGACAGATTCTCTCTTGATGAGGAGCTTTTTGTAAGAATGGCTGAGTGCAGTGCACTGTTTCCTATGATGCAGTTTTCAAAAGCACCATGGAGTACCCTTTCTGAAGAAAACAACGCCTGTGTAAAAAACGCGGCAGATACCCGTATGAAATTTAAGGACTATATCATAGAGCTTGTAAGAGAAGCGGAAGTTTCGGGCGAACCAATCTTAAGAAATATGGAATATGAATTTCCTCATATGGGTTATGCGGAGATTAAGGATCAGTTTATGCTTGGAAATAAGTTCCTTATAGCACCTGTTACAAAAAAAGGTCATACTCAAAAAGAAGTTATACTTCCTGAAGGTAAATGGAAGCTATACAACGGAGAAGTAATTAATGGTGGCAAAAAACTGACACTTGATGCACCTTTGGGAAGGATTATATATTTGGAAAAACTTTTTTAAAAAAGATAAACGAAAGGAAAAACGAAAATGTACAATATAAAGGATTTCGGTGCTGTATCAGACGGCATAACAAATGATACAAAGGCACTTCAGAGTGCAATAGACAAATGTAGAGAAAATGGCGGCGGTACAGTGTTTATCCCTGTGGGTACATATGTTATCGGCTCGGTGGTGCTTTGCAGTAATATACATGTTGTTTTTGAAAGCGGAGCAGTTTTGCTTGGAAGCAAAAATCCCGATGATTTCTGCCCCAGAGAAAAGCTGGATTTCCCTTTATATCAGGATCCCTCCCATTCATACCTTAAGAGAAGTATGTTTTATGCAGAAAATGAAGAAAATATTTCTTTCTCAGGCTTTGGAAGGATAGATATGCAGCACGTGTGGGAAAATACCCCCACACCGGGAGCCACAGAATGGTGTATGCTCCGATGTGCAAAGATATTTGCATTCAAATGCTGTAAGAGAGTCAATGTGACAGACCTTACCTTAGAGCACTGCACAGACATTGCCTGCTACTTCTTAGGCTGTGAGGATGTTAAGGTGAGGGGGCTTTCTGTGGATACAAATATTGATGCCATAAGTCCCGACTGTTGCAAAAATGTGATTATTTCTGATTGCAACATAAGAAGCGGTGACGATGCAATTGTACTTAAAAGTTCATATGCATTAAACAAAAAGATGCTTTGCGAAAATGTGGTTATTACTAACTGTGTGGTCACATCACGCACCAACGGTATAAAGCTTGGTACAGAGTCAAATGGCGGATACAAAAATATTGCCATTTCGAACTGTACTGTATACAATACATTTCTGGCAGGAGTAGCTTTGGAGATAACAGACGGTGGAGATCTTGACGGAGTAACAGTGGATAATATATCTATGAAAAATGTGGGCACTCCCATATATGTGATTCTCTCTGACAGAAGAAGGGCACCGGAAGGGACTGATGTGGGAAGCTTAAAAAATGTTATAATAAATAATCTTGTGGCTACAGGCCCCTATGATGAGCCATGGCTTGCACCAAGAGCCACTACTAAGTGGGAAGGGGAAAGAATGTGGGTGACAGAAGTGGTATCATCTTCTGTTACAGGACATAAGGATAAAAAAATAGAGAATATTACTCTTTCAAATATCACTATTTCTGTACCGGGCGGAGAAGAGGAAGAAGCAAGAGGTATCATTCCTCCTGAAAATGAAAAGAATTACCCCGAAAGCAACGGCTTCGGAAAGGTACTTCCTTCAAGCGGAATATTCTTCAGACATATAAAGAATCTTAAGGTTCATAATGTAAATATAGTTACAGAAAAAGAAGATGCAAGAGATGGACTTGTATATATGGATATAGATGAGTAAAAAAATTACCAAAAGGGACGGTCCCTTTTGGTAATTTTTTTATCTTATTGAGGATTCTTTTTGTATTCTGTAGGACACTGTCCTGCAATCTTTGTGAATATTCTTGTGAAATAGCAAGGATACTCAAAGCCAAGAGTATCTGATATTTCATCTACTGTATAGGAATTACTTTCAAGCATTATTTTTGCCCGCTCTATCCGGATGTTGTTTTTGTATTCTATAGGTGTAAGTCCTGTTTGTGCCTTAAACTCCCTGTACATTTTTGATTTACTCATAAAGGATATCTCCACAAGCTTTTTGCAGTCTATTTCTTCTGCAAAGTTTCTCTCAATATAGTTGATAACCCCCTGAATACCGGTAGCCTTTTTCCCATTTGTGACCTTTAACACTCTTTCAAACAGTGCATAAAGGGTGGATGTAAGCATAAAGTTGTCCGAATGGTCGAGGAATAGTCTGGACATTCTGTGCACAAGGTCAGTGATGCTTTCGTCGGCTTTCTCTGTGATAAGCAATGGGTGATCAGAAAATATTATTGATTCTCCCTCGGGGGTGTTTACAGAAAAGTCTATTCTGTGAAAAGAGAACTCATCTGACAGCACCTTAAGAGTGTGAGTTGATGCAAATGGGAGATATATAAGAGATCCTTTTTTCATAGTAACCTCAGTATTCTTCCAGCTGTATATACAGTTACCCTCTTCTACAAGAAGAAATCCGTTTACACCTCTTTTGTTTACAGAGAGATTTTTGTACTCAGGATTTTTCTTAAATGAAATGATGTCTGACAGTATAAATTTTTGTTGCGACAATTGGGAAATTGGGCATATTTTCAAGGAAATCACACCTTTCTATGACTTGATTTTATAGCTTGGAGATAGTTTTGTCAAGATATTTTTTGGGAAATTTGTTTATATTTTGTGTATTATAGTTTATTGAATTAAGAGAAAAGAAGATATATACTCAAGGTAAATGGAGGTGAAGGCAATGGCACAGAAATACAAATACAAAGTAGAGGGCGGATGTCAGCTTTGTCTTATGTGTGTTATGCAATGTCCTGTAAAAGCAATCAGCATTATAGAAAATGTATCTGTAAAAATCGATGAAACAAAATGTGTAGGCTGCGGAAGATGCTACAATGCGTGTCAGCCGGGAGCAATAGAAAGATACGCATTATAGGAATGTAAAAAGCGCCCAGAACGTAAAAAGGCAAGGGTAAAATGAGGCAGAGCACAGAAACAGGCGTAAGTGTCCAAAGTTTATCATTCGGTTGAAAAAATCACATTTACAATGTAATTTTTTCCTTGATTATGAGCCTTTTTACTGTGAACAAACATTCGCCATCGATGTAGGGGTCGATGCCTTCATCGACCCGTAAGAGAACGAACACAGGCGGACAGATGAGGGCATCTGTCCCTACAACGGCTCTATTTGTCCACTCCAAGCACTTTTTCCGATTCCTAAATAATCTTGAATGTAAAAAGCGCCCGGAACGTAAAAAGCACCCGGAACGTATAAGACAATGAAAATAAAACGAAAGGAAAGTTTTTAAAATGAAAAATTATGAATTAAACGAAAAATTTGTAAAGCTTGACAAAAGAGAAGTACCTTTGTACGGCGAATACGATGTAGTAGTTGTGGGCGGTGGTATGGCAGGTGTTGGTGCCGCTGTTGCAGCTGCAAAGATGGGAATGAAGACCATCATTATAGAAAACACATCTGCTCTTGGTGGTATATCCACAATGGGTATCGTAAATATCTGTATGGACTTCGTAAGTGGTGTTGGTGATGAATTCTTCAAAGAGCTTGATGCAATAGATGGCTTAAGAAGAACAAACACACATCCGGAAAAGCAGAAGCTTACACTTGACAGACTTGTTAAGAAATACGGTGTAGAAGTTCTCTTTGTTACACCATTGGTAGATACACTTATGGAAGACAATGCAGTTAAGGGTATCGTTATTCATACCAAAAAAGGCGATATGGCTGTTATGGGTAAGAGATTTGTTGATGCATCAGGTGATTCTGACCTTGTATATTTCGCAGGCGGCGAAACAATGACAGGCAGAGACATCGACAATATGAGTATGGGTTGCTCACTTGACTTCATCCTTGGCGGTGTAGATATCGGCAAGTACAGAAGCAGTGAACTCTTCAAGACTGATCCACAGTGGAAAAAGCTTATCGCAGAAAAGATCGAAGAAGGATCTTTGGAACCAATCGACAACCATCTTAACTGGATGACATATCTCCCCGGTGTTGAAGAAGACAGAGGAAATGATATGATCGGTATCTGTATGGCTCACTCAAGAAACTGCTTCCCTACAGAAAACACAGACCTTACAAGAATGTATTTTGAAGGTAGAGAACAGGCAGAATACCTTGCTAAATGGATCAAGGAAAATATCCCCGGATTTGAACACAGTTACCTTTCACAGACAGGTAGCCTTCTTGGTGTAAGAGAATCAAGAAGAATCGTTGGTGAATACATATTCTCAGGTATGGATATTGCTACTGCTAAGAAGTTTGATGATGTTATTGCTATCAGTCAGCACGGCTTTGACCTTCACGGATTTGAAGGCCCCGGTAATATGAAATGGTTTAAGGGTACACTTCCTGACGGAGAAGAAGTATATGTATCAAACAGAGCAGGCTGGGGTTCACAGATGCCACCGGAAGACGGCTTGAGAAGAATCAATATGAAAGAGCTTCTTGATGATGAATCAATGTATTGCTATGATATCCCATACCGTTCAATCCTTCCTGTAAGACTTGACAACGTTCTTGCAGCAGGAAGAAACATCTCTGCAGATATCCCAGGACAGAGTGGTACAAGACTTGTAATGTGTTGTATGAGCCTTGGTGAAGCAGCTGGTACAGCTTGTGCACTTTCTATCAAGGAAGGTGTTACACCAAGAGAACTTAATGTAGGTAAGCTTCAGAGAACTCTCGTAGATAACAAATACAACATCGGACAGGCATTCAGAAAGATTCCGGGACTTGAAGAAAAGGATTATTCTGAATTCAACGTAATCAACAGAACAAGTACAGGTAATGGCTGATGCCGTTTATAAATTAATATTGTAGTTTTTTCTGAGGGACTGTAAAAAATCTATTTTTACAGTCCCTGTTGACTTTATTTACTACTTGTGCTATAATACACTCATTAGAAATTAGAATTCTAACCATTGGAGGTAAATATTATGGAACATATCAAAACACTTAAAACTAAAAATCTTTGTGAAAGTGCAAAAAAAGGCGGATGCGGCGAATGTCAGACATCATGTCAGTCTGCTTGTAAGACAAGCTGCGGTATCGCTAACCAGGCTTGTGAAAACAAAGAAAACAAATAATTTTATTTCGCAATATATTTAGTGTTTTAAGGACACTGCGAAAATTTAACCTCTCAAAATGGAAAAGATTTGTCCTTTTTGAGAGGTTTGTTTTTTGAATCAACAATATTTACGGAGGACGAGATGGTACATCAGTATAAACTTTTGGGATACAATATTATTCTTGATATTTCATCAGGTGCGGTGCATGTGGTAGACGATATTGCATATGATATTATCTCCTTGTTTGAAAAAAGTTCAAAGGAGGAGATTGTCTGCAAAATGAAGGAGAAATATCCTGATGCATCGGACATAGAGGAATGTTACAATCAGGTGGAAGAGCTCAAAAATAATGGGGAGCTTTTTACAGAGGACACCTTTGAGGATAAGGCAGACACACTCAAAGCCAAAACTGCAGGGGTAATAAAGGCACTTTGTCTGCATATTGCCCACACATGCAACCTTAACTGTTCATATTGCTTCGCAAGTCAGGGCAAATACCATGGCGAAAGAGCAGTTATGAGCTATGAAGTAGGCAAAAGAGCCCTTGACTTCCTTGTGGAAAATTCGGGCAGCAGAAGAAATCTTGAGGTGGATTTCTTCGGTGGAGAGCCACTTATGAATTTTGATGTGGTAAAGAAGCTTGTGGAATATGCAAGAAGCATCGAAAAGGAAAAGAATAAGAATTTCCGCTTTACCCTCACTACAAACGGAGTGCTGGTTGATGATGATGTAATAGAGTTTTCAAACAGAGAAATGAGCAATGTGGTACTTAGCCTCGACGGAAGGAAGGAAGTCCACGATAAATTCCGTGTAGATTACAACGGTGAAGGAAGCTGGGAGAAGATTGTGCCTAAGTTTCAGAAATTCGTTGAGAAACGTGGTGGCAAAAACTACTATATGAGAGGCACATTTACCCATCACAATCCTGATTTCCTTGAAGATGTGAAGGAAATGCTTTCCCTCGGCTTCAGAGAGCTTAGTATGGAGCCTGTGGTATGTGCATCAGATGATCCTTCATGCCTTACTGATGAGGATTTACCGGTTGTTATGGATCAGTATGAGAAACTTGCTGAGCTTATGATAGAATATGACGAAAAGAATGACCCATTCACCTTCTATCACTATATGATAGATCTTGAAGGCGGACCTTGTATATACAAAAGGATTTCGGGCTGTGGTTCAGGTACAGAATATATGGCAGTTACCCCTTGGGGAGATTTGTATCCCTGTCATCAGTTTGTGGGGGAAGAGTCCTTTAAGCTTGGCGATATATACAAGGGTGTCACAAATAAAGAATGTACACAGATGTTCCGTGACTGTAATGTTTATGCAAGGAAGGAATGTGGGGACTGCTGGGCGAAGCTTTATTGCTCAGGTGGTTGTGCGGCAAATGCGTACCATTCCACAGGATCGGTTAACGGTGTGTATAAATATGGTTGCGAGCTTTTCAAGAAGAGAATGGAGTGTGCTATAGCTGTGGCAGTACACAGAGCACTTAGATAGGAATGTAAAAAGCGCCCGGAGCGTAAAAAGGCAAGGGTAAAATGAGGCAGAGCACAGAAATAGGTGTAAGTGTCCAAAGTTTATCATTCGGTTGAAAAAATCACATTTTCAATGTATTTTTTTCTTTGACTATGAGCCTTTTTACTGTGAACAAATATTCGCCATCGGAGTATCGCATACACCTTCGGCTCTATTTGTCCACTCCAAGCACTTTTTCCGATTCCTAAAAAATCTTGAATGTAAAAAGCGCCCGGAGTGTAAAAAGGCGAGGGGAAAATAAGATAGAGTACTGAAATAAGTATAAATATCTAAGATTTATCATTTGGAAGAAAAAATCACATTTTCAATGTAATTTTTCTTTGATTATGAGCCTTTTTACTGCGAACAAACATTCGCCATCGCTGTAGGGGTCGATGCCTTCATCGACCCGTAAGAGAATGAACACAGGCGGACAGATGAGGGCATCTGTCCCTACAACGACTCAGTTTGTCCGCTCCGAACACTTTTTCCTATCCCTTAATGAAAAATCACCCGTAACGTAAAAATGCAAGGGGGAAATAAGAAGAAATGACTACACCAATATGTGATTTTGTAAAAAACTACATACAAAATAATCCCACAAGACTTCATATGCCCGGACACAAGGGTGAGGTCTTTCTTGGCATGGAAAAGTACGATATCACAGAGATAGATGGTGCAGACAGTCTTTATGAAGCATCAGGTATCATAGAAGAAAGCGAAAGAAATGCATCCTTGCTTTTCGGATGTGATACATATTATTCCACAGAAGGCTCATCACAGTGTATAAAAGCTATGGTATACCTTGCAGGACTATATGCTCAGAAGATAAACAGAAAACGGCTTATATATGCCGCAAGAAATGTGCACAAAAGCTTCATATCTGCAGTAAGCCTTTCGGATTTTGAGGTGAAGTGGCTTTATTCGAATAGTGACGACTCATACTTAAGCTGCAGAATAAATGCGGATCATCTTGACAACGAGCTTGGAAATGCAGACACACTTCCTGTTGCGGTATACATCACATCTCCCGATTATCTGGGGACTGTTCAGGATATAAAAGCTATTTCTGATGTGTGCAAAAAATACGGTGTGCTTCTTCTTTGCGACAATGCACACGGGGCATATCTTAAGTTTTTAACCCCTTCAGCGCACCCTGTTGACCTTGGTGCAGATATGTGCTGTGATTCTGCTCATAAGACCCTGCCTGCACTTACGGGGGCAGCATATCTTCATATGGGAGAAGAAATCAGCAACCACCTTTCTTCATATGCAAAAAATGCTCTTTCCCTTTTTGGAAGTACAAGCCCAAGCTATCTGATACTTCAGTCTCTTGACCACCTCAATAAATATATTTCAGAAGGTTACAGAGAGAAGCTGTCTTTGTTTGCAAAAAGGATTACAGAGCTAAAAACCAGACTTTCTGATATGGGATATACCATTTTCGGAGAAGAAATCCTTAAGCTTACAATCAAAACAAAGTCTTATGGCTGCAGTGGGGAAGAAATAGCAGAGAAGCTTTATGAAAAAAAGATAATTTGTGAGTTTTATGATAATGATTTTATAGTGCTGATGTTTACTCCCGAAAGCCCTGAAAGCTCTTTAGAGAGAGTTTTTGAAGTTCTTTTTAGTATCAGGAGAAAAGACAGGATTGTTGATAAAAAGATTTACAATACAAATCATATACAGAAAATAAGCATACGTGATGCAGTAATGGGAATTTACGAAGAAATCTCTGTAGAAAATGCTGAAGGAAGGATCCTTTCTCAGCTTACGGTAGCCTGCCCTCCTGCAGTGCTTGTGGTATCTCCTGGTGAGATAATCACCAAAGAAGATATAGAAATATTTAAGGCAATCGGAACCAAAACATTGTGTGTGCTAAAGGGATAATCCGATCAGGATATTTCGATTACAGCTTATTGTTATGAACGAAAGAAGAATAGATATTTTAAATTATTTACAAAAAAAGAAACACCGCTCATTTATACAACGAACGGCGTTTCTTTTTTAGTTAATGCGACAAATCGCATCAATATGTGTTTTTAAAAAATTCTTCTTGCACCGATATATCTTGATGTATACCAGCTTGAAGCTATTGAAGTGTATTCAATAGTCTTACCTGTTCTCGGCGAGTGAATCATAGTGTCATTACCAACATATATACCTACATGTGAAGCATAGTTTCCGCTTCCGAAGAATACCAGATCCCCCGGCATAAGGTTTGCTCTTGATACAGGTACACCATTTTTTTGCTGATCATTGGCTGTACGATAAAGTGATACACCCATCTGCTTGTAGCAGTACATGGTAAATCCTGAGCAATCAAAACCGCCCGGCTTTGATCCGCCATAAACATATGGTGTTCCAAGATACTGAGCTGCAATATCCAGAAGCTGATCTCCCTTGGTATATATAGGCTGTCCCTGGTAATCCGGAGAGAAACTTTCTGTGTCAGCTACTATGTAGTCTTTTTTTACAAATGCTGCCATTTCGTTGTATACAATTTTGTACCAACCGTTTTCTTCGCCGATAATTGTGACTTTGTCACCGTAGGTAAGTGTTCCGATGATGATACTGTTTTCATTAACAATTCCCTGAGATCTTACATTCAAAACGTCTGCTTTCACATATCCACTCTCTGCCGCATAACCCGGAACACTCATAATTGAAAAAATGGTTATGAGAAGAATGGACATAAAAATAAATTTCTTCATAAATACCTCCTGTAATTCAACACGAGGACTATTGTATCATAAAAAAATATTTTTGTCAAACTTTTTTAACATTTTCTTAACAAAGTTTAAAGAGTATTTATAAAGATATGCTAAATATATGTCTTTTGCACAAAAATACCACGCAATTTATGATAGCTAAATCAAAATTACGTGGTTTATTTGTGGACAAAATGTAACAATTTTTGTAACTATTGGAAAATTTCTTCAAAGGAATAAGTGATTTTTCCATTTTCTGAGTTTACTTTAAGATACATAGCATTGCTGAGTACATTTTGTTTGTTGAGATTGCCTACTCCGTCAACAGTAAACATATGTTTGCCATTTTTGCGGTAGCTTTCCATTATACCATTTGAAAAAATATACACGTCTTTTCCAAGGCTTAGCGCATAATCCGACAGAAGCTTATCAAACAGCTCTTCCTCGGTTTTTGATGAGAAGTTATATTTATTTGGCATAATGATGAATATATTTTTGTCGGCGGTGTTTTTTATATCATCCATAAATTTTTTCCACTGATTTTTGTCAGGTGTATGGATGGACGATGAGGAATTGTTCAGTGTAAAGAAGGATGTACCCTTGTGGCTTATGTGAGAGTATTTGTCTGATGAGTAAAGAGGGATAAGCTTTGTGGTAACATTCACATTTTTTCCTGCAAAAAATACCATATCACAGGATTCTTTCACTTTTTCAATCAGTTTTTTCATTACTGCTTTTTCAAGCATGGTTTTGTTGTAAAATGTATTTCCGAAAAACGCTACAGAGAAGTTCCGGCTTGTGGATTTCACATCTTTGGATACATTTTGTTCATCGGTCTTGGATATATCCAAAGGAAGGGATATATTTGTTGTGTCATCGTCCACACGGATGATCATATGAGTTTTTACATCTCCAAAAGAAAATGTCACAACAGAAGTTCCTTTGTTTGTTGCTTTGATTGTGTTACCATCAAATGAGAGGATATCATCGGATACATTTATTCCAACGTGGTTTAAGTCAATGAGAGCACTGTAGCCGTCTTTGTCATAGCCTTTAAGTGTAACCAGATACTTTTCGCCTGATTTCATTTTCTTTTCTTTTGTGGCAAGTTCTAAGGAGTGTGGCATATCAAGGATGGTTATCTTTTCAGAAGATATGATACCCATATATTCGGCTGTGATGGTTATTTCTCCGCTTTTTTGCGGGTAGAATACAAAGTCTTTTATGTATCCTGCGTTCTTTGGCACAGAGAATATGACTTTTTCTTTGTCAAAGTCAACACCCAGATAGTTTTTGTCCATTGCAGTGACAGAAAGCATTACAGAGGTGTTTACAAATGCTTTTTCTTTGTCGAAGTCAAGTCTTATCTGTGAAATCTTCCCCTTTTGGTGAGAGGATGTGATCCCCACACCATTTATTACTCCTCTTAAATGTGAATCGGATGGGGTGTTTATTACAGATGTATTATCCTCGCCTTGTTTTTTTGCTACAAGAGTGGATGATCCGCCACCGTCAAGATTTATAGCGTTGTATAAGCCAATATCTATAAGAATTTCAGAAAATTCGTTAAGAGTTACTCCTACACTTCTATTTGATCTTCCGTCCACTGTTACAAGATATGCATATCTTTCTTCTTTGTCAACTCCCCAGGCGGATCTTGGCTCTCTCACACCTGCAGTATGGGTGATTTTTGCCTTCTGACCTTCTGTCACAAGGATAGTTCCTCCGCCTAAGGCAAAGTCTATATCACTTTCTATATCAGGATTTATCACTCTGTCTATTTTTACTTCATCGCCTACTTTGAAATTATCAGGGATAAAAGAATTAAGGTCTTTGAGATAAGCAAGTACATATCCATTCTCAGGGATTTCTATTTGTCCCATATCGTGATTTATGGCTGTAACTATCCCCTCTTCTACCACCATTTCTTCCAGATTTCCCGTAGAGCCTATGCTTAAAGCCCCCCAGTTTCTGTCATACATTACTATTCCCGATAACGAGTCGAATTTATTGTATGCTTTTATCACATCGCCTTCGCCGTTTGGTGCGGTAATGGTGGTAAGAGTGTCTATGTAGTCAAAGTAGAAGCTTCCGTCATTCAATCTTGCTCCCACACCCATTTGTGTGGAGGAGAGGGCATACCCTGAAAGAAGCTCCCCGTCTTTTATCTCCACACCTATGCTTGATGCTTCGTTTGAAGTAGAGCTTTTTGCATAGAAATCTCCATTGATACCTGCAGTAGCATTCATTTTATCTGTGAGGGTTTTGGTATTGTAGAGAGTTTTTATGTTATTTTCATCCTTAAGGAATGTAAGGTCGATATCTTTATCGCTAAGGTTTGCCTTTATGATATTTACTGTTACAAATCCTGCATTCATAAGCATCTTCTTTGTAATGATCTCTATATTTCCTGCCGCTTTTTCGCTTTCTGTCATTTCATATATTGGTGCGGCATATGCAAACTGTGATAAGGATATAATAATTGTCATGAATAGTGTAAAAAGTTTTCTTTTCATATATGTACTCCTTTCGATGATTGGTATATTATATTTTACATCATATAATATACAATGTAAATAAGCAAAATGTTGAAATAATGTAAGGATTGTGATAAAATGATTTCAAGCGGAGCTTGAAATCAACGATATAAATCTCTGACGAGATTTTCGATATGTGCTATCGCACTCGATATGCCTTGTGGCTCGATATGTTGCTGACGCAACGAGATTTATATCATATCGAGTTTGAGCGGAGCGAAAACATATCGATTTTACGAAGTAAATATATCGAGCAAACTTTAGTTTGCATATCGACAGAAAATCGGCATCTAAATCGTTCAGTCGGTATAAATTGAAAATGGAAAATGGACAATTAATGAAGAAAATTGCAAGGCGATTTTCCACCATAATTTTAAACTTTCAACTTTCAATTTTCCATTAACGATGTGGCACATTGACTACATCGTTCACTAATTTTAAAATAAATATAATGGATATTTATAACTTTTGACCTGATGAGAAAGGAGCAAAATATTATGCAAAAAAACAGAAGAATCCTTATGGCACTTATGGGCTTGGAGATTGGCGGCGCAGAAACCCATGTGGTAGAACTTGCCAAGTATCTTTCTCAGAACGGATACACTGTATATGCGGTATCAAGCGGCGGTGTATATGAAAATGAACTTCAAAAATTTGGCATAAGGCACTACTATGCCCCTCTCACAGCAAAGAGCCCCCTTGATATCCTTAAGTCCTACCGCACAATAAAGAAAATTGTGAAGAAAGAAAGAATAGACATTATCCATGCCCATGCGCGTATCCCTGCATTTGTATGCTCTCTTGTAAACAAGGTCACAAAGACCCCCTTTATTACCACTGTTCATGGGGTATATTCTACAAGCTTTCTATTTAAGCTTCTTACCAACTGGGGACAGGAAACAATATGTGTAAGTGAAGATGTAAAGAAGTACGTAAAAGATATATATTCTATCCCTGACGAAAGGATACATCTTACAATCAATGGTATAAATCAGGATACTTTTTCTTCTGATGTGGATTATTCCGAGTTGCTTAAAGAATTTGATATATCAGATAACGATTTCAAAATTGTATATGTATCACGACTTGATGAAGGCAACTGCGACGGAGCATTTATGCTTATAGAAAAGGGCGAGGATATCCTCAAAAACATCCCAAATGCAAAAATAATCATCGTAGGAGACGGTACAGAGTATGATACTATAGACAGAAGGACGTCGGCATTTAACAAAGGTCACGGCACAAAGCTCTTCACCCTTGCAGGTGCAAGGACAGATGTGTATAAGTTTACTGCTATGGCAGACCTTGTTATCGGCATAAGCCGTGTGGCACTGGAGGCTATGAGCTCGGGAAATGTGGTAATACTTGGTGGCTTTGGCGGATATATAGGTGTGTTTGAAGAGGACAAGCTTCAGCTTTGCCTTGATACAAACTTCACAGGCAGAGGATGTAAGGAAATGACATCCCATATGCTTTATGATGACATCATAAGGGTATATGAAATGAGTGAGGAAGAAAAGGACAAGCTTATATCCTTTGGCAAACAGATTGTCACAGACAACTATTCCATCAAGGCTATGGCAAAAAGTAATATTGTGGCTTATGATGCCTTGCTTGACAGAGAAAAAAGAGAATCCTATGACTTTATGATTTCGGGATATTACGGCTTCAACAACAGTGGGGATGACACCCTTCTTTCTGCAATGATCAAGAGCTTCAGAGAGTGTGATGAGGATTTAAGCATTATGGTCCTTTCGGACAATCCTCAGGAAACCCAAGAAAAGTATAAGGTGAAATCAATAAAAAGAATCAATGTTTTCAAAATCTTTTCTGCTATGAAAAAGACCAAGGCCTTTATAAGCGGTGGCGGAAGTCTTATACAGGACGTGACCAGTACCAAGTCTATAATGTACTATCTCTTCCTTATGCGACTTGCAAAATGTATGCATCTTCCCGTTATGGTATATGCAAATGGCGTTGGGCCTATAGACAAAAAGAAAAATATCGAAAGCACCGTAAAGGAGTTTAACAAAGCAGACCTTATCACATTGCGTGAAAAGGACTCTATGGAATTCTTAAGAGAGATCGGTGTGACAAATGATAATATCTCGGTGACAGCAGATCCTACATTCACACTGGACAGTGCACCTGACGAAGAGGTACAGGCGGCGCTCGATATGTATTCAGTGCCAAAGGACAAAGGGATAATGGCGGTGAGCTTAAGAGAATGGAAAACTGCACGGAAGTACTTTGAAAAAGAAATTTCAATTACTCTTGATGAAATTTGTGAAAAGTATAATCTTTTCCCGTTGTTTATCCCTATGCAGTATCCAAATGATCTTGATTTTTCGAAAAAAATCCTTTCGTCGATGAAAACAGAGGGTGCAGTTATTGATACACAGTATGACGGTGCTCTCCTTAAAGGAATATTCAAGAAGTGTACCATCACTCTGGGTATGAGACTTCACTCGCTTATATATTCCTTTGGTGTAGGGGTGCCTGTGATAGGTTTATCCTATGACCCAAAGGTAAAGAGCTTCCTTGAGTATGTGAAGTGTCCTTATTATGTGGATGTAGAGAAGCTAAGTATGTCTAATCTGAAGGAAACCTTCGACTATTGTTATGCAAATATGGATACTATCAGAAATGATATAGAAGAGAATCTCAGTATTATGAAAAATCTTGCATATGACAATGTGACATATGCCATAAAAATGCTCAATAAGGAGATATAAAATGAAAAAGATTGTTGCGTATCTTATTTTGACCACAATGGTTTTTTCATCACTTGGAAGCATTCAGATTTTTGCACATAGTAGCAGCGGTAAGTTTTATGTGTCAGATGACATGGAGTCCTATGTGACAGAGGACCTTACCAAGTACGGGGACAATTACTGTCAGTTCGGCGGATCTGCCGATAATGCTGAAGTTTCGGATGAGTATGTGTATTCGGGCAAGAAATCCATCAAGCTTTCAGGAAGAAAATACGAATCCGCAGGTCTTAAAGCTATAGATGTGTTCGGGCGAAAGCTTGACAAATCATACGTGGGTAAAACCTTCCGCATATCCTTTATGATATATCCTGACAAAAATGCGGGTATATACAAAAAAGATATAAGAAATGTATCTGATGATGATATGGATGACTGTATTTTTTCATCTGAAGATTACAATGATTCTAAAGGAACACAGATTACTGTGACTATGGCAGGTCCTAACGGAGATAATTTCAAATACCGTCAGGGTGAAAATAAGCTTCACACAACCACATTTATCAAATGGAACCAGTGGAACAAGGTATCATTTTATTATACTGTAGATATGGGATATCTTTCAAACGGCAGTATGGATAACCTTTCTGATCCTTATATTGACAGCTTCAGAATCTGGCAGAAAGGGATAGGGTATTCTATAAACGAAGGGCTTCTTGATACCTTCTATATAGATGATGTTACAGTGGAAGAAGTGGGGGCAGAGATTGACACTTCTGTAAGCGGAGAAGATGTAAGCATTAATGTAAGATATGCTCAGAATGTAAAAGAAGAATACGCAAGATGCGGTATTTTTGAATACGAAAATAGCAGACTTGTAGGAGCTTATGTGGGCGATAAGGAAAAAACAAAAGAGGGGCCCATCACAGCCAAAAGCAGTCACAGTTATAAGAGACATTCCCTTTCTTCAAAAGTGTACTCTGTAGTATTCGGCAATGATTATAATAATGCAATTTCAAATATGTCAGAGATTGTGGATCTTCCCTCAGAATACGAAATGGTGGAAAAAGATGTGGCGATCAAGAGAGCAAAAGATATGTTGGTAATGTCCACTGCTACATATAAAGATGCGCTACATGAAGGTCTTATGAAAGAGGATGCCTATTTCTTTACAACAGATGATGCTTTTTATGACAAAGAAAAGCTTTCTGATATGGCAGGAAAAGCAGACTTACTTACAGTATCTTCAAAAAGTGATGCTCTTTTGAATTTTGATATTTCATCCTGTGATTACAAAAGTACATCTCACGCATATATAAGCCTTTATGCAAAGAATGTGAGATCTCCCGGTATGACACAGATGTACGAAGTGACAAATGACTGGAGAGAAAATGACGGATCATACAATTCATACACAAAAGGCGAGATGATATCTTCTCTTGAAATCAGCCATCCCGTTATAGTATATATGTATGATGTTTCCTCATTGGTAAATAAGTACCTTATGGAAGGGAAAAAAACATTGAGCGTTGCAATCGTGACAGATAATGGCGATATTTCCTTTGCGTCAAAGGAAACATCCGAGAAATCCTTCAGACCATCACTTATCCTTGAGGGCTTGGGAATGAAGCAGGGAGAAAAGAAGGTATCTTCCTATGATTATTCCAACTATAGTGATGTAATGAAGAGAAAGAAAACCCCTTCAGATGTCTTTGTACCAACACCCACAAGAACTCTTGATTCTATAAAAGATTATAATAAAGTAACCGAAAGCCCGAAGGTAAATAAATACGGAAGCTTCCTTGATGAAGGAAGATACAATGCCACAGGCTTTTTCCGTACAGAATTAATCGACGGCAGATGGTGGATAATAGATCCTGAGGGATATAAATATATTTATAACGGTATCGCCTATGTGGTATATAATCATTCCACAAAGACAGATAAGTTTCAGGCAAAATACGGAGATATCAAGGGTTGGGCAAGTGCGATCCCTGATGAATTAAGAAGTTACGGATTTAACGGATGCGGAACAACAAGTCAGTATCAGATACTTCTCAATGATATCACACCTGACACCACACCGCTCCCTCAGCTTGTAAGAGAATTCAGCTTTGTCCATGGATACAGTACAGATTCTTTGGAAACAAAAATGCTGGATGTTTTTGATCCTGATTTTGAAACACATGCTGATTCACTGGCTAAAAGATATATTGCACCTTATAAGGACAATCCTTATATTTTAGGCTGGTGCACAGATAATGAACCTATTGCAGGTGATGATATGCTTATTGCATACCTTACCTGTGATCCCGAGGTCAAGGGTAATGAATACAGCTATTACACCGCATGGGAGTGGCTTAAGTCCCGTCATGGAGAAAATGCCACAACATCGGATATTACTGATGAAGACAGAAATGACTGGGTAGAATTTGTCTATGACAGATATATGAGGGTATGCTTCGATGCCATAAGAAAATATGATACAAACCATATGATAATGGGACCTAAGCTTGACAAGCCTCACCAAGGCTCCTTCAGAGGACTTCAGAAGTATGTTGATGTGGTGCTATATGACTATTACGGTAATGCGTGGACTGCTGATATGCCTCAGGTGGATCAGTGGTATCGTTGGGCAGGTAAGCCTCTTATCAATGCTGAATGGTATGTAAAGGGTATGGATGCCTGCACACCTTATTCAGAACTGACCAATCAGGCAGGTGTTGGCTGGACTGTTGAAACACAGAAAGAGAGAGGGGCATACTATCAGAGCTTTGTCCTCTCTATGCTTGAATCAAAGGTCTTTGTAGGATGGCACTGGTACAGATATATGGACAATGATCCCCGATACAAAAACAATCATTCATCAAACATAGATTCCAACAAGGGAATTGTAGACAGAGATTACGAATATCAGGAAGAGTTTTTGTCGTATATGAAAACTATGAATGATAATGTGCCGACGATCATAAAATATTTTGACAAATAAGGAGAAAAACAATGGGCAGAATACTTGGTATAGACTATGGCGACAGAAGAGTGGGGATAAGTGTTTCCGATCCTTTGGGAATAACTGCTCAGGGAGTATGCACTCTGGAAAACAAGGTCTTCGAAAAAATGATGGAAAACTTAGAGAAGATAATAGAGGAATACAAACCTGCTGAAATAGTGCTTGGTATGCCCAAAAATATGGACGGAAGCATAGGATTTCGCGGAGAAATTACACTTGAATTTAAAGAAAGACTTGAAAAAATCTCAAATGATGCTAAAATAGTCTTATGGGATGAAAGACTCACTACCGTCAGTGCCGACAGGATATTTCACGTGACAGGTACTAAGGGTAAGGATAGAAAAAAGGTAGTAGATACCGTAGCGGCATCTATTATACTCCAAAGCTACCTTGACAGTAAATGAGATGTAAAAAGCGCCTGGAACGCAAAAAGGCAAGGTGAATAATATTTTATACAGACCTTGAAGAGATATAAAGGATTAAATGAAACTGATGAGATGTTTCGACTCCGTTTCACTCCGCTCAACATGACAATTAAAAAACAAACGTCATCCTGAGCGAACCCTGAGCGTAGCCCAAGGGGAAGTCGAAGGATCTAAAAATATACATCTATGATTTTTTATTACATAGGAAATTGCGGCAGCAATTGCTTGTAACAATAAAATTTACCTTATAAAAAGGTGAGCGAAGCGAACATTTAATTGACGAAGTCAATTTTGTTCTAATAAAAGGAGGCAATAAAATGAAAGACGAATTTTTGAAAAATGATGCAGAAGAAACAAAGATTATTCCCTTCGAGGATGAAAACGGAAACAAAATAGAGCTTGAGCTTATTGATGCTTTTGAAATGGATTCTAAGGAATATGTAGCACTTGTTGAGCCTGATGACGGGAGCGATGATGATGCAGACGTTATCCTTATGAGACTTGAGAGTGTAGATGGGGAAGATATGCTTGTAGCAATAGAAGACGATGATGAGCTTGACCGTGCTTTTGATGTATTTAAGGACAGAATGAGCGAGGAATTTGACTTCGTTGACTAAAGGTACAAAAAAGGAGAATTTATATGAATATATGGCATGATATCAATCCAAAAAAGATTTCAAAAAGTGATTTTGTTGCTGTAATCGAAATCGAAAAGGGAAGCAAAAACAAATACGAAATGGATAAGGAAACAGGACTTCTTATGCTTGACAGAATCCTGTATACATCCACGCACTATCCTGCAAACTATGGCTTTATTCCAAGGACATATGCAGACGACCTTGATCCGTTGGATGTACTTGTATTGTGCTCGGAGAGGGTGAATCCTCTTACAATGGTTAGATGCTATCCTATAGGTGTAATCACAATGATGGATAATGGCAGGTTTGACGAAAAAATCATTGCTATTCCTTTTGAGGATCCTACATACAATTCCTATAAGGATATTTCTGAGATCCCTAAGCACATATTTGAAGAAATGACACATTTCTTCAGAGTGTATAAGGAGCTTGAAGCGAAGGATACTGTGGTAAATGAGGTTAAGGGCAAGGAAGATGCAGAAGAAATCATAGAAGCTGCTATTCAGAACTATATCGACAACTATTGCAGATAATCCTTGACAAAATGAAAACTTCTGCTATACTTATATTGTGTTGATACAGAGATTTGGAGACGTATCGGAGCAAAGAGCATAATACTTTGTTTCGGTATGTCTTTTTGTTATTTGAGATAAGATTTGCAGGATGCATATTGTAAAAATTATGAAATATGATGAAATATAAGTGTTACGGATTTAAAATTTTGGGGAGGATAATATGGATACGGTAAATTTTAAAAAAGATAAGGTGAAGGTAATTGCCCACAGAGGCTTAAGCGGTCTTGAATGTGAGAATACATGTGCGGCATTTGTTGCGGCAGCAAACAGAAGCTATTTTGGTATAGAAACTGATGTTCACGTAACAAAAGATGGCAAGATCATTGTGTTTCACGATGATAATACTATAAGAATGACCGGCAAGAAAAAAATTATAGAAAAGACACGTTATTCTGTTCTCAAAAAAATGCTTCTTAAAAATCCGCGTATTGATGAGAATCGTTCTGATTATTATATGCCGGATTTATATGATTACATAAGCATTTGCAAAAAATATGGCAAGATAGCTGTCCTTGAAATAAAAAATCTTATGGAAGAAAAATATATACAGAAGATTGTAGACGAAATAAAACAGCTTGACTATGTGTATTCTACAGTGTTTATATCATTTAAGATGGATAATCTTATCACACTTAGAAAGCTTATTCCTGATGCAAAGATCCAGTTTCTTACAGGACAGGAAAATATAGACGAAGAAATATTTGATATTATGAAGGAGCATCGGTTTGACCTTGATATCAAATACCGCTCTCTTACAAAAGAAGTGGTTGATAAGGTACATAGTATGGGACTTAAAGTTAACTGCTGGACCTGTGATGATAAGGGCGATGCTGAAAATCTTGTGAATATGGGAGTAGATTATATCACCACAAATATACTTGAATAGGAGAAAAATATGAGTATTAAGGATAAAAAGCTATTTTTGATGGATATGGACGGAACAATGTACCTTGGCGACAATCTTTTTGAGTCTACTCTTGACTTTTTGGCTAAGATAAAAGAAATAGGCGGCAAATATATCTTTATGACCAACAATTCCTCCAAGGGAGTAGATGCATATATATCCAAACTGAAAAAACTTGGTATAGAGTCTTGTGCAGATGATTTCCTTACAAGCACAGATGCCACAATTATTCATCTTAAGAAAATGGGATACAAAAAGATATATGCCTTTGGTACAGAGTCATTCAAAAAGCAGTTAAGTGATGCAGGACTTAATATTACGGACAAAAGGGAAGAAGGAATTGACTGTCTGTGCATAGCAAATGACAATGAAATGACATTTAAGAAATTTGAAGATGCCTGCATACTTCTTCTTGATGACATTCACTATGTGGCAACCAATCCTGACTGGGTGTGCCCAACAGCCTTTGGCTATGTTCCCGACTGTGGGTCGTTCTGTGAGATGCTTTATAAATGCAGTGGCAAAAGACCCAAATTTATCGGTAAGCCCGAGCCTGAGATGGCACTTCTTTCTGTGGAAAAGACAGGATTTACAAAGGAGGAGACCATTATTATCGGGGACAGAATCTATACAGATATTGTCTGCGGTGTAAATGCAGGGATAAGTCAGATATTGGTGCTCAGTGGGGAAACTACCATGGATGATGTGGAAAAGAGTGATATCAAGCCGGAGTATATATATCCGAGCATTAAAGAAGTATTACGTGAAATGTAAAAATTCCTCATAACGCAAAACGGTAAGGAAAAATATGGGTGGATTTACCAAGATAAAAAGATAATATTTTCAAGGAAGGAAAGTAACCATTCAGATACTTTCCTTTATTTTTATGCCATTTTGCTTTGAACAAACATTCACCTTCGGTGTAGGGGTCGATGCCTCATCGACCCGTAAGGGGACGAACACAGACGGACAGATGAGGGCATCTGTCCCTACAATGGCTCTGTTTGTCCAATCTGAGAAATTTTTCCTATTTCACGGGTTCTTTCTCTCGCAGTAAAAAAAGAAAACATTGCACGTTTCAGCGCAATGTTTTCTGCATTAAATATTGTTATGATTATTTTTTATATTCTATTTAACTACAACTTCAAGCACATTATCATATCCCTTATGGAATGCTGCCATAGTCTTTACAGTCTTACCGTTAGCAGTTACTTCTACATCATAGTCACCATAGAAACCATTGATAGTAGCTTTACCTTCGGTATTTGTTGTTGCTTTAGCATCCTTTGTCCACCATTTGTTGTATACAAGATCCTGGTAAACCTTACCTGCAGGCTTTAAGTTCCACTTATCATCATAGATGATAGAATGTGATGCAGTAGCAAGACCGTCTACAAATCCCCACATAACGAATGAGGTCATATTTGGTTCTGCAAATGCTGCGATCATTGTATCTCTTGTGTAGTTAGCCTGAAGTGCAGTGTCGATTACAGAGCATGAGTATTCTGTTACCTGGATTTCTTTTCCGTATCTGTTGCGGAGCATTTCGTAGAATTCTACCTGCTTTGTGGGGAGATAGAAGTCTCCGTCATAGTGTGACTGGATACCAAGACCGTCAAAGTCTACACCAAGCTCTACAAATCTGTCTATAAGCTTTATATAATCTTCTGTAAGAACACCGTCATTTTCGTTGTAATAAAGCTTTGCATCAGGGAAATACTTTCTTGCATAGTTGTAGAAGTTTACCCAGATATCATCACCGAAGTGCTCACTCTGTGTTGCATGCATAAGGATTTCGTTAAGTACATCGATGTATTCAATGTCAAAGTCCTTGAATTTCTCTGCAACATCTGCAACATGCTCTTCACAAAGCTTAAGAAACACTTCTTTGTTGCCATTCACTTCGTCTGCGCACATATAATCAGGGAATCTGTTTGCTTCGTTTCCGCCTATGCCCTGTTCACAGAAAAGCATATGTCCTCTGATGTACTTTGCGCCAAGGTCCTGAGCAGTTTTCAGCTCATTCTGTGCATATCCGGGACGTTTGATAAGGTTATTCCATTTAAAGTTAGTTGTATTTACAACAGAGTTGAAGTTTTCGGAGAATTTTTCTCTTAAGTTTGCGTACTTTTCTTTGCTGGTATCAGTGAAGTTACCTGATATAGCTGAACCGAAGAGAAATTCATGCTCAAACATATCAAGCTTTACTTCAGCATCCGGAATGATGTTTCCGTTTTCGTCTTTTACAACTACTGTGAAGTCGCCTTTTCTTATTTCGTCGATTCTCTTGAATGCATCCTTTCTCCACTGTGCATCAGGATCAAGATCATCAAGAGTTACTGTTGTGCTGTTAGGGAACTTAGTAACATCATATTCTTCGCCGAAGTTGAGGATTTCAACACCGCCGATTTCTATTACCTGTTTGTAATAACCCGGTCTGATACCGATATCTGTTGCATCTTCTTTTCCGTAGAATGGAAGATATACAATAGTCCAGTCTTTTGTAGCAGAGACTTCTGTGAATATTGCTTTTTTGTAGGTTTCAGGATGCTGAACCTGGATCTTGATTTTTCCGGTACCGTTTCCATCTCCGCCATCTACAAGTCTGATTCTGAATGCCATAAGCATTTTTTCTTTTGCAGATATGCCTTCACCCTTTACCTTTTCAGGTGTTGCGTTTGTATATACTATAAATTTAGCATCCTTTTCAGGAACTTCAGTACATGTAATCTGAAGTGCTTTTTGGAATGCCTGTCCTTCTACATCGATTACCTTGTATGAGCCGTAAGCCTGTGCATCCTTCTTTACAGGTACAAGTTCGTTGAAGAAATCGTCTGTAGAACACACAAGAGTTCCATCTTTTTTAAGTGAAGCATATGCTGCTTCCTGATCTTCGATAGAAACTCCGGCAAAGTGAAGGATATCATCATATGAAGATGATTTTTCAAACTGTGTAGGGATTGGTCTGTGGAAATCTGACTTAAGGACTGCAAGATTTCCTTTTGATTCGGTTGAAGTGGAAATGATTACAGTCTTTGTAGCATCGTCCCAACCAACATTACATCCTAAGGATTCAGAAATAAATCTTACAGGAACCATTGTTCTTGAATTGAGGATTGTTGCGGCAACATCAAGTGTTGTATCCTTGTCATTTACCTTTGCTACAGTGTTTCCAATCTGCAATGTGATTTTTATATCACCTTTTGTGCCTGTTACTGTTTTTGTAGCATCGTCCCAATTAACTTCTGCGCCCAATGCTTCAAAAATACCTCTCATAGGCACCAATGTTCTGCCGTTTTCGATTACAGGCATTACATCGTAGTTCTGAGCTTTTCCGTCAATTGTAACATTGATGTCTGCATCAGCAAAAACTGATACCATTGACAAAACCATTACAATTGAAAGAACCAAACTGATTACTTTTTTCATAATTTTACCTCCTGATAATAAATTCTATAACTTGATTATAACAGAAATGTTTTTGCATTTCTTCATCAATATTGACGGATTTTTTGCAAAAACATTTCGGATGTTGATATTTTATTTAAGTTTTACCATTTCAGGGATATCAAATTGTGTACCTTCTACTTCCTCTTTTGACGGGATTGATGTGGAAGCACCCTTCTTTCCTATTACTATAGTGGATATCTTTGTTGCATTGGTTATGCAATCAAAAAGCTCACATCCTTCTGTATACTTGGAAGAAAAACCTCCTATAAAGCTATCCCCTGCGGCAGTTGTGTCTACTACATTGGTCTTAACCGGTGGCTGAAGGTATATTTCATCCCCTTTGTTAAACACACTTCCCTTTGAGCCAAGTGTGATGACTACTTGTCCGATACCCATAGCCTTTATCTCACATATAGCTTTTATATAGTCAGCTTCACATTCAAGCTCATATCCCAGAAGCTCTGCCGCTTCGTGTCTGTTTGGCACAAATATATCAACGTACTTAAGAAGCTCTTGGGGGATCTTCTGCATAGGCGCGGGGTTTAAAAGCACCTTTGCATTGTGCTTTTTTGCAAGTTTTGCTGCATATATGTTTGTTTCTTCAGGGATTTCGAACTGAAGGATAACAATATCGGCATTTCTGAACTTTTCTTCTTCTTTGTCAAGGATTTCAGGTGACAAAAGACCATTTGCACCTTTTTCGAGTATGATAAAATTATTTCCGTCACAGACAGTAATCTGTGCCACACCGCTTGAGCCTTCTACAGTGTGAATACCTGAGATTTCAACACCGGATTCTGTGAGGTTGTCTTTTAATGTAGATGCATATACATCATCACCAACGCATCCTATCATTGATACATCCAGTCCCAGTCGTGCTATGGCACATGCCTGATTTGCACCCTTTCCTCCGCATACTGTCATAAACCCCAGACCGTTTATTGTTTCGCCAAGCTTAGGGATATATGGAGTATTCATAACCATATCCATGTTTATACTGCCAACTACAAGTATATTTTTCATGTGACTGTCTCCTTTTGAGTATTAAAATATTTATTTCAAAAACTCTTGCATTTACCAAATCATTGTGTTATAATATCCAACGTACAAAATGAATACGGCCCGTTGGTCAAGCGGTTAAGACGGAGCCCTCTCAAGGCTCAATCACGAGTTCGATTCTCGTACGGGTCACCAGAAAAAAGCATCGACTTTGTCGGTGCTTTTTTCATCGATATAAATCTCTTGCGAGATTTTCGATATGCCACAAGTGGCACGATATGTGCTGACGCACTCGATATGTTGCCTTGCGGCAACGAGATTTATATCATATCGAGTTTGAGCCAAGCGAAAACATATCGATTTTGTGAAACAAAAATATCGTGCAGACAGAGTCTGCATATCGCTGAATACACAAATTACACAATCCCCGTCTTAATAAGTATCTTAAGCTGATTAAGTGCCTTGGCTGTACCCATTACTGTAGACAGCTCAGGCTCCTGGGATTTGGTTACCTTAAGTCCTGTTTCATATACTATAAGCTCACCAAGACCTTTGAGATTTGCACCGCCACCGTCAAGGATTATGCCGTTTTGTCTGATATCCTGCATAAGCTCAGGTGGAGTATCCGATATAAGGTCTTTTATCATATTTATTATTTCATCCACTGATTCCTTGAACAAATCCTTCATTTCTTCACCGGTGATTGTCTCCTTTGAGGGGAGAGCAGTGTGAAGACTTCTGCCTGAAATTTCAGCAGACATTTCCGACTCAAGACTAAACACATTTCCCACTTCCATTTTTGCCTTTTCGGCAGTGTTTTTGCCTATGAGGAGTCCATGTTTTTCTTTTACATATTTCATGATCTTAAAATCAAGATCATCTGTGCCGGTTTTTATGGTAGAAAATACAGGAGTAGTGCCCAGTGTTACCACAGCGGCTTCACATATACCTGCTCCGATTGTAACTATCATCCATGCAGATGGATTTGATACGTTGATCCCGTTTCCGATAGCTACGGCAACGGGTTTTTTTATGATATAAGCCTTTCTTGCACCGGCATGTAGTACCATGTCAATAAGGCATCTTTTTTCTATTTCTGTATGTGTGCAGGGGATACTGAGCATTACTACAGAGCCCTTGATTGTGCCGAAGCCTATGGAGTCCAGTATATGCTTCATAAGAAGTCGTGCGGCTTCGATATTTTCTATAGTCCCGTTTTTTACAGGTTGAATTATGGTGATTTTGTCATTCACCTTACCAATCATATTTTTTGCTCTGGTTCCTATTGCCACAACCTTGCCTGTCTCTTTGCTCAAGGCGATGCATGATGGTTGGTTGTATGTGACACCCTTGCCCTTAATATGTACTTGTGTTGTGCTTGTGCCGAAATCAATGGCGATATCGTAGGATCTGATAAGTGACATAAACACACCTCCCTGTTTTTTTGTATAGGATTATTATATAAATTTTTGAAGCCAAAATCAAGTCTTTTGCCATATCTTTGTAGTGCAAAATGTCACAAAGTAACATATTTTGACACAATACATAAAATATTAATAGAAAAATGCTAACAAAATACGAAAGGAAGTAAAATGAATGTATGTTTTTGTTTTTGCGTCGCTTACCACTGCAAACAGGGTAAGATTTCTTATAAAGAACAAACTGGGTCTGTCCTTTGACATAAATAAGGTTTCTGCCTCAAAAATAATCCCCGGCTGCAGCTATGGTCTTTTTGTAAACAAAGAGAATAAAGACAAGGTTTGGGAGTTTATAAAGGGACTAGATGTAAATCTTATAGGCTTGTTTGAAGAATCTATTATAAAAGGAGGCAATAAGGATGGTGTATCTTGATAACTCTGCCACCACATTAAAAAAGCCCATTGATGTGTACAAAGCAGTAAACGACTGTATGCTGAACTTCGGTGCAAATCCCGGAAGGGCATCTCACAAAATGGCAAGACTTCTTCAGGAGAAGGTATATGAAGTGAGAGAGGAAATAAGTTCTTTTTTTAATATCTCTGATCCCGGACGTCTCATATTTACCTTCAATGCAACAGATGCCATTTCTACAGCTATTCTTGGTTATTTATCAGAAGGTGATCACGTAGTTACCACACCAATGGAGCATAATTCTGTGTATCGTCCGCTGAATTATATGAAGGATAAGGGCATAGATTATACTGTGTGCAATGCAGATGTGTATGGTCGTGTAAGGTGGGAGGATATAGAGAAGTGTATCCGTCCCGACACCTCCCTTTGTATAGTTATTCATGCATCTAATGTATGCGGCACAATAAACGATATAAGAGAAATAGGCAAAAACTTAAAGAAACGTAATATCACCTTTATGGTGGATGCATCACAGAGTGCGGGGGTTATTCCGATAGATGTGGAAAAGGACTTTGTGGATATACTTGCTTTTTCGGGACACAAGGCACTTATGGGGCCACAGGGTACAGGAGGTCTTTATGTAAAAGAGGGTATAGATATCCGTCCTCTTCGCTTAGGTGGTACGGGCAGCTATTCTCTGGATATGTTTCAGCCTGAGGAATACCCGGACCGCCTTGAATCAGGCACCCTTAACGGTTGGGGGATATTGGGTCTCGGAGAGGGAGTAAGGTTTATAAAGAAAAGAGGTATCCACAGTATACTGTCTTACGAAAAGGAGCTTTGTGCAAAACTTCTTTCAAATCTATCTGTTATAAAAAATGTAAATATAGCGGGATATATGAGCACAACCTGTCGTTTGGGTGTGATATCATTTACTTCGCCAAAAATGCTTCCCGAAGAAATCGCATCTGTTCTTGACAATGAGTATTATGTTGCAGTAAGAGCAGGCTATCACTGTGCCCCTTTAAGCCACAGGATTCTCGGCACATATGATACAGGTACTGTAAGGATAAGTCTGGGATGCTTTAATACTGTGTCGGAAATTGATTATGTTTCAAAGGCTTTGTCGGATATTCTCGCCTGATAAGTAAGCAATCACATAAAAAATGTTTGCAAATATAAGTAATGTGTAGTATACTTAATAAGTAAAAATATACAGGAGGAAAAACCAGTGGTAGATTTTTTTGCAGTTTTTCTCAGAAATTTGCAGACAATAGGACTTGCAGATATTCTTGATATCCTTATTGTAACCATTCTTGTATTCAGTGTTATAAAGTTTGTACGGGAGACCAGAGCGGTAAATCTTATAAAAGGACTTGCGTTTCTGGTGGTGATAATGTACATTTCCGGATGGCTCAAATTAAACTCAGTAAATTTCATCCTTGCAAAGACTCTGGAAGTGGGACTTATTGCTATTATAATTGTATTTCAGCCTGAGCTGAGACGTGCTCTTGAAAAGATGGGAAACAGTTCTATCTCCAGGATTATTTACGACTCAGATACAGATTGTACGCCTTATTCTGATGCAGTCAGTGAGGCAAGTAAAAATCTTTCTGCAACAAAGACAGGTGCACTCATAGTCATAGAAAAAGAAGTGAAGCTTTCTGCAGCAATTGATTCAGGCATAGAAATGAATGCAGAGATTACCAGAGAACTTCTGGAAAATATCTTTGTACCAAAGTCTCCTCTTCATGATGGTGCAGTGATAATAAGCGAAGGAAAGATAAGGTCAGCGGCGTCTGTTTTGCCTCTTTCTACCACTACGGAGATTTCGTCCAAGTATGGCACAAGGCACAGAGCTGCTATAGGTATATCGGAAATATCCGATTGTATCGCAGTGGTTGTTTCGGAAGAGACGGGTAAGATTTCTGTGGCAAAAGAAGGGGCTCTTAAATCAAATCTCACACCTGAAGAGCTCAAGGCGATCCTTGTAGAAAACGAGGTTGACAAAGAAGAAGAAAAGTCAACCAAGGACAAACTGTTAGATTGGCTGGTGAAAAAAAGATGAACGAAGTAGTAAGAAAAAACTGGTTTTTGCTTTTGATTTCACTGCTTGTATCAATAGTTATATGGATATATGTATCTTATGTGGTTAATCCCACTTATGTAAAAAAGATAAATGATATCCCTATTGTATACAACAACCTTTCTTCAGATTTTGAAAGCGGAAAGCTTAGAATAATAGAATCAAACTGTGATTCCGTTTCTGTAGAGATAAAAGGTGACAGAAATGACGTAGCATCTATCAAAAAGGATGATATCGTTGCCAATGTGGATATGATCAGTGTGACCAAGTCGGGTAACTATTCATTGCAGATAGCAGTGAACTTTGGCGAAGACGGAGTATCTGTTTTGCAAAAGACTCCCCAGAGATGTATAATTGTAGTTGATGATGTGGTAGTGGAAGAAAGAGAGATAACCGTCAGAACAGAAGGAAACTTAAGTGAGGGCTTCTATATTAATGGTGATGCACAGATCACTCCTTCCAAGGTAAAAATTACCGGACCGAAAAGCTATGTAAACAAAGTAGACAGAGCAGAAGCGGTTGTGGACATTTCGGACAATGATGCGGATATTATTACCAATGCACAGATAAATCTTGTGGATGTTACAGGAAAGGTACTTACATTTGGTGACAAAGATTCCGATCTTCCAAATGTAGGCATCGACATAAGCGAAGCCAATGTTCATTTTGCAGTTACCAACAAAAAGGAAATAGAAATTGTCCCTGATATCAAGGTGAAGCATGGAGAAAACGCAGCTGATGTGAAATGGACTGTGCTTTCGGACAAAAAGCTCACCATATGGGGACCGGCAAATGTGGTAAAAAATATAGACAAAATTTATACCGAGCCTGTAGATGTGTCGGTACTCTCCGACGGAAGTGAACTTGACCTTAAGGTGATTATACCTGAAGGAATAGAGACAGACTATGATATGCAAAGAGTAAAAATCAGATTTAATATAACAAAATAAATCCGATATTTTATATGTGATATTACACAAAAGCTTTCAGAAAGGCGGAATTTATATGGGTAGATTATTTGGAACAGACGGTGTAAGAGGTATTGCAAACAAGGAGCTTACTGCGGAACTGGCGTTTAAACTGGGACAGGCAGGAGCTATCGTGCTTACAAAAGCCACCAACAGCAAACATCCTAAGATTATTGTTGGAAAAGATACAAGAGTATCGGGAGATATGCTGGAAAGTGCACTTGTGGCAGGATTTTTGTCAGTGGGAGCCTATGCATATATTGCAGGATACATTCCTACTCCGGCAATTGCATATCTTACAAGAGAATATGGCATGGATGCAGGTGTTGTGATTTCGGCATCTCACAATTCATTTGAGTTTAACGGAATCAAGTTTTTCTCAAACGAAGGCTACAAACTAAGTGATGACATAGAAAACGAAATCGAAGAATATATTTTAGACGGAAAAGAGCTTCCTGAACTTCCCGAAGGAGAAGGTCTCGGAAGAATCATTACCTGTCAGACAGGATTAAGAGATTATGTGAATTTTGCAAAGAGAACAGTAGGCTGTACCTTCGAAGGTATGAAGATAGCTCTTGACTGTGCAAACGGAGCAAGTTTTGAATCATCAAAACTTGCATTCAAAGAGCTTGGTGCACAGGTAGTTATGATAAACAATGTGCCAAATGGTGTAAATATCAACAAAGACTGCGGTTCTACTCACATTGAGGGACTTAAGAAATTTGTTGTTGATCAGAAATGTGACCTTGGCTTTGCCTATGACGGAGATGCTGACAGAGTACTGGCTGTTGACGAAAATGGTGAGCTTGTAGACGGTGACAAAATGATGGCTATATGTGCCATTGCATTCAAGGAAGCGGGCACACTTAAAAACAATACCGTAGTAGCAACTGTTATGAGTAACCTTGGATTCTTCAAAGCTCTTGAGGCTAATGGCATAAGCTACGAAATGACAAAGGTAGGCGACAGATACGTACTTGAAAATATGCTCAAAAACGGTCATATCATCGGCGGCGAGCAGTCAGGCCATATTATCCTTACTGAGATAAACACTACCGGCGACGGACTTGTGTCCAGTCTGCAGGTAGCACAGATTGTAAAGAATACAGGAAAGAAGCTTTCTGAACTTGCAACTACAGTAAAGATACTTCCTCAGACACTTGTAAATATCAAGGTGAAGAATGAGTGCAAAAAGACTTATATGGATGATGAAGTTATCAAGAAAGCAATAGAAGATATAGAAAAAGAATTTGATTCAAAGGGAAGAGTCCTCATAAGACCGTCAGGCACAGAGCCTCTCATCAGAATTATGATAGAAGGTGAAGATCAGGCGGTTATAGAACAAAAGGCAAAAGAACTTGCCAAGATTATGGAAGAAAGACTCTCTTAAAATTATTTCATCGTAGTGAAAGGATATAAAAAGAGATTATGAAGATGTGTACAGTGTGCCAGAAGAACCCTGCGGTTGTTTTTGTCACAAAGATGGAAGGAACAAACAGAATAAACGAAGGCTATTGTCTTAAGTGTGCCCTTGAGAAGGGGATCACCACCAAGGATCAGCTTGCAGAGCAGATAGGTATGACACCTGAGATGCTTGATGAGATGCTTGAGAATGGTGCTATCAACCTTGGCGGATTTGATCCGGGTGAGCTTATGGACAGTTTTCAGGAGTTTCTGCAGGGGTCAAACCTGATGGAAATGGCAGGGGAAATGGACGATGAAGAAGATGACGATCAGACCATCGGCAAAATCCCATTAAATGACAAAAATGCAAAAAAGAATATCAAAAACGAGAAGAACAAAAGAAAATGCCTTTCAAACTTTGGTGTAAACCTTACCGACAAGGCAAAAAAAGAGCTTCTTGATAAGGTAGTGGGCAGAGAACGTGAGATAGAAAGAGCGATTCAGATACTGAACCGCCGAACCAAAAACAATCCTGTCCTTCTGGGTGCTCCCGGTGTGGGTAAGACTGCCATTGCAGAGGGAATTGCACAAAGAATAGTGTCGGGCAAAGTCCCTGAAAGGCTTATAGATGCAGAAGTTTACCTTCTTGATATGTCTTCTGTTGTGGCAGGTACACAATACAGAGGTCAGTTTGAAAGCAGAATGAAAAACATTATCGAAGAAGCAAAAAGCGGTAATATCATTCTCGTAATAGACGAAATCCATTCAATCACAAAAGCAGGAGATGCAGATGGTGCAATGAACGCAGGAAACATCTTAAAGCCTGCACTGTCCAAAGGAGAAATCCAGGTAATTGGAGCCACAACTCCCGATGAATACAGGAAGCATATACAGAAGGACGCTGCTTTGGAAAGACGTTTTCAGTCTGTTACTGTGGATGAGCCTTCAAGAAAGGATACACTGAGAATCCTTACAGGCATCAAAGAATATTACGAAAATTATCACAATGTAACTATCTCTGATGATGTATTAAAGGATGTAATAGACCTTTCGTGCAAATACATTGCAAACAGATTCTTGCCTGACAAGGCTATAGATATTATTGATGAGGCTGCCTCAAAGATTAATATCGAAAATCCTTATTCAGAAAAAATCATTGCTCTTGCAAAGGAAACAAAAGAGCTTGGCTATGAAATAGAAAAGCTGGAGGAAGATACAGAAAACACCCAGTTTGAAGAAATTGCAAAGCTCAAGAGTGAAAAGTGCAAGAAAGAAACAGAAATAGATGAATTAAGAAGCCTTCAGAAGAAACAGACAGTATCCTTAAATGATGTGGCAAAGGTAATAGAGCTTTGGACATCAATACCTGTAGACAGTATCAAGCAGTCTGACAAAGAAAAGCTCTTAAATCTTGAAGCCAAGCTTCACGAGAGAGTAATCGGTCAGGATAAGGCAGTTGAGGCAGTATCAAAGGCTGTAAGAAGAAACAGAATGCTTAAACGAAGCAAAAAAAGACCTGTTTCCTTTATGTTTATAGGACCTACAGGTGTGGGTAAGACCGAGCTTGTAAAAGCTCTTGCAGAGAGTCTTTTTGATGATGAATCATCACTTATAAGACTTGATATGAGTGAATATATGGAGAAGCATGCGGTATCCAAGATCATCGGTTCTCCTCCGGGATATGTGGGATATGACGAAGCAGGGCAGCTCACAGAAAAGGTGAGAAACAAGCCTTATTCGGTAATCCTTCTTGATGAAATAGAAAAGGCGCATCATGATATATTCAATATCCTTTTGCAAATCCTTGACGACGGAAGGATAACAGACAGTCAGGGCAGACTTATAAACTTTGAAAATACAATTATTATTATGACATCTAATGCAGGTACCAGTGTCGGTGCCAACAGTATGGGCTTTAATCAGAGCACTGTATCAGGACTCAATGCAAAGATAGACACTGCTATCAAGGAGATTTTCCGCCCTGAGTTCTTGAACAGAATTGACGAGATTATAGAGTTCAGTGAGCTTACAAAGGATGAGCTTATAAAGATTGTAGACCTTATGCTCAAGGACCTTATAGAAGAGCTTGAGTATATGGGTATGAAATTTACCATCACAGAAGATGCCAAGAAAAAGATCATCGACAATTCTTACAATCCTAAGTATGGTGCAAGACCTATCAGAAGGGAAATACAGAAGTCTGTGGAAGACCCTATTACCGACGCATTATTCAGAGAGGATGATACTCACTCAAAGACAGTATCTGTCAAAGTGAAAAACGACAAGATCTCGGTAGAAATAAAATAAGGTATAATATAAAAGGAAGATGTTTATAATATAAGCGTCTTCCTTTTGATATATGGTAAAATTTTTCAAAAAACTGTTGACAAAAGCATTTTATATTGATATAATAGCAAAGTCGCTTGAAAATGTAAAAAAACTGTTGACAAGTGAACACAAAACTGTTATAATAATCAAGTCGTCGAAGTGAGCCGACAGGCGAGCTTTAGATGAACGATGTATGCGGGTGTAGTTCAACGGCTAGAATCCCAGCCTTCCAAGCTGGTCGTGTGGGTTCGATTCCCATCACCCGCTCCAGCATTTATTATAAATGCACGAAGCCAAATTACATAAGCGCCAGTAGCTCAGCTGGATAGAGCAACTGCCTTCTAAGCAGTGGGTCAGGAGTTCGAGTCTCTTCTGGCGCGCCATTTTGGCTTTATGTTACAGTTCAACCGCGGGTTGGCCTGGCATTAACTGTATGGTGGGTATAGCTCAGCTGGTTAGAGCGCCAGATTGTGGCTCTGGAGGCCGACGGTTCGAATCCGTCTATCCACCCCATTGTTAACTTACATTGGACTGTAGCCAAGTCGGTAAGGCACAGGATTTTGATTCCTGCATTCCGCTGGTTCGAGTCCAGCCAGTCCAGCCAAATACGGGCCATTAGCTCAGTCGGCAGAGCACTTGACTTTTAATCAAGGTGTCCGGAGTTCGAATCTCCGATGGCTCACCAGAAAAAAGCACTTGCAGTTTGCAAGTGCTTTTTTCAACGAAATAAATCCTTTCAGGATTTGTGAAATGCCCTTCGGGCGTGAAATATTGCTTCGCAATGTGAAATACGCCTACGGCGTGTGGATTTATTTCATTTCACAGAAAGCGATAGCTTTCTATTTCACAATTTACGCAGTAAATTATTTCACATCAACGAAGTTGATATTTCACTTATAGTAAGCAGCATCTAAACCATTCGGCTCTTCCATCAAAAAAGACATCCGTCAAGGTAGTTTCCAATAAGACAGCATGAGAACATTACTGGCATAGGGTAGCTGCCGTACAGGAGTGCGACAAGAAAAATTGGCGATACTTGGTTTTCACAACTAGGTATCGCCTTTTTCTATCTTTAACAGAATGTTTGAATCTTATTGGAGGTACATATGATGCAGGAACTGAACTATACCCGTTGCGGTGATTACTATATTCCCGATATTCGCTTACCGGAAGAAAATAGACCTATTGGTCGTTGGGGACGCATGCACAGAGATTATATCAAGGAGCATAACCCCATCCGCTTTAACGATCTGTGC